>JAGHUI010000061.1 GCA_018064885.1 Candidatus Minthosoma equi
ATATTAATGTGGAGTCATTATTCATATAATCATACTGGTTTTGCACTTGGATATGATCTTAGGCCTTTGCTATTACCAAATGAAATGAATGTAGGATTATATCCTGTTGTCTATAGTGATAATAGATACAACGCCGAGGAATTTTTGTTATATCTCTTTGGTTCTTTGATGCAGATTCCTATAAAAAACACAGACAAAATGAGTTCCATCAAGTTGCTCCTCTATAAATCTAATGAGTGGCAATATGAGCAAGAGTGGCGTGTAATAAAGAGTGAGGTGTCAAATTTATTTGAAGGCCATTCTGAGCCTATTGTTTTGAAGCCAAACTCGATTTATTATGGCTGTCAAATATCTCAAGAGAATTACAAAAGGCTCCATGAGATTGCCTTACGTAAAAATCTTGAAGAACACTTTATGAAATTAGACAATGCTTCAGATGAATATATAATGAAAGTTGAGTGAAATTCTGTGAAGTTACCGCATACTTTGCATATAATACCATCAATATATGTCCGATCTCCAAGAAAAATATGCTCAGATTCTTGCGCAAAACGAGTCACTTCGCAAGGAGAACGCAGAACTGAAATCTCTTCTTTGTGCTCATGGCATTGAATACAAGCCAAAGCAAAAGGAAGTGAACGACTCTGTGTATTCGCCAATCTCATTCCCTGCAGTAAAACTTTCTCTTGAAGAGCGGGTATCCCTTTTCCAATCATTGTTCAAGGGGAGGGAAGATGTTTTTGCAAGAAGGTGGTTCAGTAAATCAACTGGCAAAGGAGGTTATCAACCTGTATGCACCAACGAATGGAGACGGGGAGTCTGTGACAAGAAGACATTCAAATGTGCGGAATGTCCAAACAGAAGTTTTGCACCGCTAACATCCAAAGACATCTATCGTCATTTGGAAGGTAATGACGAAAATTGTTGTGATGTGGTTGGTCTTTATGCTATCATGCCAGATAATAATTGCTCATTCCTATGTACCGACTTTGATGACAAGAGCTGTAAACATGGATATAAGGATGATGTCCTTGCTTTTGTAGGAACATGTAGAGATTGGCAGATTCCATACGCTATCGAACGTTCCCGTTCTGGTAATGGTGCTCATGTATGGATATTCTTCGAGGAGCCAACGCCTGCATATAAAGCAAGAAGATTGTGTAATGCCATACTCACCGAAGCAATGAATCATGATGGTCGTATGTCATTCGACTCATACGACCGCTTCTTCCCTAATCAAGACCGTATACCAGAAGGCGGTTTTGGCAATCTGGTTGCATTGCCATTGCAAGGTCAAGCACGAAAAAGATTGAACAGTGTGTTCGTAGATGATGAGTTTCGCGCATGCAAAGACCAATGGGCATTCCTATACAATGTGAAAAAGGTGAGTGAAAGCAATGTTGACCATCTTTTGAGTTTGCATATTCATGAAGATCTTGGAGCACTTACAACATCAAGCGAAAGTAAACCTTGGGTAACTCCTAGACCTCTATCTATCACGCATGCAGAATTTTATTCAAGTATCACAATCACAAAGGCTGACAAACTTTATATCCCACTAAAATCAGTTTCAGCAAAGGTTCTTAACCATCTGAAGCGAATAGCAGCGTTCAAGAATCCCGAATTCTACAGTAAGCAAGCACTTAGACTCTCAACATATTATGTTCCACGTATCATCTCATGTTTCGACATTACTGACGAATACCTTGCTATGCCTCGTGGGTGCGAAGATGCCATTTTATCATTCTTGAATGACAACAACGTAAAGTACAGTATTACAGACGAAACAAGTCACGGGAAAAGGATATCAGTAAAATTCACAGGTACGGAACGAGAAGAACAGACAGCTGCAATCAATGCATTGCTTCCATATAGCAATGGTGTTTTACATGCAACAACAGCTTTTGGTAAAACTGTTACGGCTGCCGCAATTATTGCACGCAGGAAAGTAAACGCGCTTATTCTTGTTCACTCGAAAGCCTTGCTTACACAATGGCACGAACGACTTACTGAGTTTCTGGATATTGAATATAGAGAGCCAGTAGAAGCAAAGAAACGTGGTCGCAGAAAAGCCTTCTTTCCTATAGGTTGCCTTGACTCCACTGGCAATACACTGCATGGAGTTATTGATATCGCCCTCATTCAATCCTGCCTAGACGAAGATGGTGTCAAGCCATTTGTACAGGACTATGGCATGATCATCGTTGACGAATGTCATCATGTGTCGTCTGTTACCTTTGAGAATGTATTGAAGAATATAAAGGCACACACGGTGTATGGTTTAACAGCAACACCAATTCGTAAAGACGGTCAACAGCCAATCATCTTCATGCAGTGTGGTCCCATTCGTTTCTCTGCAGATGCCAAGAGTCAGATTGCCAAACAATCCTTTGATCGTTACCTCATACCTCGATTCACATCATATCGCTCCATATCTGAGGATAAGCAATCTATTACATCCATGTATCAATCGCTATCAGAAGACGAGGTACGCAACAATCTCATTGTTGATGATGTCTGTAAGGCTGTAACTACAGGTCGTACTCCGATTATCCTTACAAATAGAACCTCGCATGTAATATTCTTGGCAGAGAAGCTAAAAGCTACCATTCCAAACGTCATAACATTGACAGGTACTGGTACAACAAAAGAGAAGCGAGATGCCTTGCTGCAATTACAAGCCATCCCTGCCACGGAACCTTTGGTAATCGTAGCTACAGGGAAATATGTAGGAGAAGGCTTTGACTACCCTCGCCTGGACACACTATTTCTTGCATTGCCAATCTCATGGAAGGGGCTTATTGCTCAGTATGCAGGACGACTGCATCGAGAAAATGAAGGGAAGAAGGATGTGAGAATCTATGATTATATAGACATCCATGAACCTATTTGCGACAATATGTACAGGAAACGACTCAAAGGTTATGCTTCTATAGGCTATAAGACTATTATCAAAGGCTCTCCAACACTATTTGACAATGTAAATGACATTGACTTTTCAATAAACGAGGGGCAGATATTTAATGGCAAGACATACTTCCGTCCATACAGAGCAGATCTCGGAGCAGCCAAACACTCCATAGTACTGTCTTCTCCAAAATTGTACAATATTGAACGTAATAGCCTAACTGAACATTTGAGTGAGTTGTCCAGTCAGGGAATAGAGATACTAATCCTAACTATGACAGCAAACGAGCAAACTGAATACCTGCAAGCAAAAGGATTATCGGTAAAAATTATCCCAACCTTGTCACTATGTACTACTATTATAGATAAGACTGTGGTCTGGTATGGTGCAATCCATTCACTTGGCTATACTTCCGAAGAAGACAATGTGATAAAAGTCACGGATAACAAACTTGCAAATGAACTAATCGAAGCACTCTTAAATTCAAATTCTGCGTAAACAATGCGTAAACGAACTATTTCAGTTAGGGGTATTTTTTGAGATTCGAAGAAGATGAAGATTTTGTAAAGCACTGATAATCAGCATTACTTTCAAACAACAAAATCTCATGGAATATCACTTTGCGAGACTCATAATCTGGAGGTCCATGGTTCAAGCCCATGCTGGCCCACCTTCAAAAAAGAAAGCACTTACGAGTAATCGCAAGTGCTTTTTTTTTGAATTTGGTTCGGCATCGATTCAGGAGCATACCCATTTTTTACAACTACGCATACGAATGCATGCCAGAGAGGAAATAGTTTACGCCAAAATAGGTCATCAGTACGGTGAGGAAAGCGCACAAAATGTAAAGATGATAATGTGCTGGAGAAGAAGGCATAAACGAGCGGTGTAGCGGGATGGCATAGATCATGAGCGTGATGAGTGCCCATGTCTCCTTTGGATCCCACGACCAGTAAGTGCCCCACGACACGTTTGCCCAAATCGCACCCACAAAGATGCCGATGCTTAGCATGAGTATGGCTGGATAGAGCATGAGCTGCGAGAGTGCCGTGATGCGCTCCAGTTCTGCCTGTTTTCTGCCTCGTGCAAGAAAAAGCCCCTGAATGGCAATGAGCGTGATCAGAGCTAACAAAGCGTAGGCAACCATCACCGTAGCCACATGGATGGAGAGCAGAGGCGACTGCAGCACAGGCATCAGATTGGTAATTTGCGGGTTTCCACTGGCAAGCATTGCTACCAATAGGCAGAACGATGCTACAACAGGGCCCATGGCTGCCAACACAGGTATGCGACGCATAAGTAAGATGGTGATGACAAGCGTCGTGAGAGCCATAAAGAGCATTGTCTCGTGACCATTGCTCATTGGCACGTGACCGCTGACAATCCAACGCAAAACGAAGAGCAAAGTCAGGTATGCCAGTTGTGAGGCAATGAACACATAATTTATTACACCAGCAATCCGAGCTATTTTTCCCGACAAAAGAAGCAAGCACAAGATAAGGCTCAGCGTGAGACACAAGAACACCACCCATCGTGCAGAGAGCAAGCTGTTGTAAAGAATCTCCATGTCCGTTACCGTTTTTGATGGCAGCACGTCACCAGCCTTCTCGTGCTGATAGAGTTTTATCTTCGCAATCATCTGTTTTGCTCCAGCCACATCATTCACAAGAATGCTCTGCACAAGGTAATCCATGGCGTGATTTATGAACTGAAACTCTGCCGCAGGCGTGCCCAATGGAAGCTCTGTACTGCCTGGGGGATGCCATGTGAGGAAGGGAGTTGAAGAAGTTGAAGGAGCTGAGGGGATGGAAGGTTGAGGTTGCGTTTTCAATGGAAACATGCGAAGCATCTCGCTGCTGTAGAACATGCCAACAACCTGTATCTTCTCGTCCGCCTCGCGAATGGCTTTGCGAGTGGCATCGGGAAGGCTTGCATCGTTGGCTTTGCCCCTGAGTTTGTATTCGCCATTGGAAGTGTAGAAGTCACTAACAGACGCCCATTGTCCCTCAACGCCCAGCATGCGTCCGACCTCTTCATTCTTGATGCGGATAATATCCTGCTGCTCCCATTCCGAATAGTAAATCATCCAACCAACAAACACTTCGTCAGCAGAATAACCTCTCCAAGAGGCTTTGCCAGCGAGCTTCATGACAAAATCAGTGGCTGCTGTGTTGATGGGGCAAAGACGACCGTTGTAAAGCACTGTGACCTTGCCAAATTCATGGGCAATCTCGCTTGAAACCTTGTGAGGTTGCGGAGGGATAAGGCTTTGAGAGTGTGAAGGGATAAGTGTGTGAGGTTGTGAGGTTGCAGAAGCATTTGCAACGAAGACGAATGCGAAAACTATGGCAAGCGGACGTGTGGCAGCATGATACAGCTGACGAATGCGAGTATGTCGGGAAAACATTGTCCAAAGAAGGCAGACAAACAGCATCAGATAACCCAAGTAGGTGACGGCGATGCCATACGGATCGTGTGTTACAAGGAGGTGCGTACCCTGACCATCCTCATCATACGATGACTGATAGAAGCGATAACCGCCAGCTTTGCCTATGTTGTTCATTGACACACACATCTGCTCTATACGACCTTCATATTCCACATCGATTGTGCAACGATAATCCATCGTCGCATCCGTTCCTGGATAGGTTTGTATGTCAAAGCTCTTGAGACGCATCTTGAAAGGCAGATGACACACATTATGTTCCTTGTCCACGAACGCCGTCACATCCTCGTCAATGCGCAGATCTATCACTCCCTCTTGCGAAGTGAGATGCGTGACCAATGCCCCTGCAAGTATCACCACAAATGAGATGTGAAGCAGAAAAACTGCCGCCCGTTTGTGCACCTTCTTCTGCACAAGGAAAACCAGCGACACGACGGCAAGCAAGCCCCACAAGGTGATGAACCACCACGCACCGTAGATGTTTTCGCCCACATATTCCTTGCCATTAAGTTTCTCCACAATAGTGGCAACCCCCATACACACTATGATGAGCGTGTACAGAAGACCAATCCCAGCTCTCCCGTAGAGGGAGGAAGATAGATATGATTTGCTATTGTTATTCTCGTTCATCTTCATATTTACTATTGACCATTTACAATTTACTATAGTAAATAATAAATAGCCAAATAAAAACGAAATAGTAAATCGTAAATAGCCAAATAGTAAATGATTATATTGACTCAATGAAATACACTATCTGGTCGCGTTGTTTCTTTGTCAATTTGCGGAACTTCTCTACCGTGGCGTAGGCATCACTCTTGCCTCCCTCGCTGGTGCATCCGTGCCACATGATGGCTTCGATGACGTTGCGGGCGCGACAGTCGTGCATGCGCTCAACACCCGAACCACACTTGCTTGCCAATCCTCGTCCCCAGAGTGGAGTGGTGCGACACCAGCCAGTGCGCAGATCGTTCTTCATGAAGAGGCGATGCTGCACCATGTCTGTGTAAGGCCAGATTTTCTGATTAGGATAGCGAGGCATGTCGGCATTGGAGAACAGCAAGTTAGGGTCCTGAATGTTATCCTCTCCCGTTGTCCACGAAGGACGATGGCACTGAGCACAGCCAATCTGCGAGAAGAGTTCTTTGCCAGCCTTGAAATCCTCGGTCGTGGTGTTGCGAGCGGCAGGCACAGCAAGACCTCGATGCCAAATCATGAGATTCTTATACTGCTCTTGAGTCATCTCGGCATCCAGTGTCTGACTGGTCAAGTAGGTCTTGATGTCCGCCTCAAGGTTACCCGTATGCCACTCCGGATGCTTCTTGTCGGGATCGACAAGGGCGATGTACTCCTTGAAACCTGCCTGCACCTCAGGGTCCTTTGCCGATGTCTCAGCATAATACTTGCCTGCCAAGTCAAGATAGTGGTAACGGCGGTCGGGACGTGTCACGTTGGTAATGTTCCATATAGCATTGGCGCCAGCAGCATCCATCAGAGGTCCACGGCTCATGGCGTAAGTGAAACGGCGCACGTACTTCGTGCCATCGCCCTGCTTGCTGTTTGAGTAATAGCTTTTCCACGTGTCAGTTGTCTGATCCCACATGGCAGGATTGAGCGTCAAGTATGGCGACTCTGCCTTCCACTGTGCGGTGATGTCCTCATCCGTAATGGCATCCAGAAGTCCTGTGCCATAGATACCGATGGTCGATTCCAAGCGAATGCCGATGTTCTCATCGTGGTCGGCTGCAGCAATCTCCACATCCTTGCCGTCGCGCTGCACCACCACGGGCGCATAGAACGCCGAGGCAGGGATGGTGACATCAGGATAAGTCAGTTCGTATGTCTCGCCATCGGGGAACTTGTTGTCCCACTCGTCAGTGTAGTTGTTCCATACAATCTTGATCTGTGTCTCGTCGATAGGAGCCTTGAAAGGCTTCACTGCTCCCGTCTGCGGCATACCTGCAACCGAGCGAATGTAAGCATCTGTCTTCTTGTCATAGACCACAAGCAGATATCCATTGCGCTGCTGATTGGCGGCGTAGGTATTCTGGCGTGCTCCGTGACCATAGCCAGGATGACAATAGAGGCAGCCAGGGCGCACATACACAGGGCCCAAGCCTTTGAAGGCTCCCGATGTATTGGTGTTGAAGTCTTTCTCGAAGAGGTACTCACCCTCGTTGAAGGCTGTCACCATGCCAGCATTTTCTACAGCGAGAGTTGGCTGCTTGTAGGCAGTGGATGAGTTGTTGGTCGTAGTGCCAAGCTTGCCGCCTGCATAGTAATCTTCTGGATAGTCGATTGCTGTACCCTCGCCAATGTCCCACGACAGCACATCCGTGTTATCGTCTGAACAAGAAAAGAGAAACATTGCTGATGCCAAAATGAAGAGTTTATTTTTCATGATAGAGCCTTATTTTTTTATCGAACGAATAGCGTTATACAGTTTTTCTGCATTGTTGCAAAGATTGGTGTAAGTCTTCACCACCACGTTGTCCACATAGTTGGCGTTGATTACCTTGCATTGGTTCTCTACGGTAGAGTTGCCAGCATACGTCTTGAGCGTCTCTTCCATCTCGTCCATTGCTCCGTCGAGCTCGTCGAGCGCATCGATGGCTGCCTTGGCGCTTGCATCCTTATAGTATAGAGCGAAAGGCGCCTTCATTGAGTTGATGGTCGAAAGGGCAGTTTCCAACTTCTTCTGCACATTCTGTGCTTGCGTCTTCAGTGTTAAGTTGTTGGCATTTAGGCAGAAGTAGATGAGCGACTGCTCGTTTGGCTGTGTAGCACCGACTGCGCCATAGACTGCATTTCGACAGCTGACGATGTTGTCGTAGAAGTCGGTGATTGAGTTGTAGGCATAAGGTGATTCAATGTAGGAATCGTCCTCGCCTGTCCATGGCAAGCCTATCTTCGAACCTCCCACCTCGCTGATGATGTCGCGTGCGCCCTCGATGATTTGGATAGTCGCATCGAGGTTGCTGTCGTAGTCAGCAGAAGGTGTGTTTTTGAAGTTGGAGCCAAAATTCTTGTAGCTCAAGCCTTCGTTGGTTACGTCGCCGTCATCGTCCAGCGTATTGTGCGAGCTCAGATAGCTCATTGCTTTGTCGTAACGAGTTCCGCTCTTTGCACCCTCCCACGTAGTTTGAAGAACGCAGGTTGCTTCGTAGAGATCCTTGGCAACGGCACACACGTAGTTGTATTCCAATTCTGTCAACTGGTTGATGTCGCGTGGATTACCATTGCGGAAAAGAACATACTCTACTCCATGATAGCCGAGAAGCCCGGAGTTGAGTTGCTTCACCTTGTTCTCTATGTCTGCCATGATAGCTCCGTCGCGAAGCACTCCAGCAAGGGCTGACTGATCCACAGGCCAAGTGTCGGTGTGTGGGTCGATACTATACTCATCGGCTGCACCAAAGAGGAAAGCCTCCGAGTTTTCCCAATCGGCACGTGCCACCTTCCACTGAGCACAAGCAGCTTCAAGAGCTGCCTGAGATCCACCTACAACTTCTGTGTTCACGTCATCGTCATTGCTGCAGGAAGCAAACACACCACCTGCCATCAAGCCTATCATCAAGGCCTTTGAAAGAAATTTAATCTGTTTCATTTGTTACTGTTTTTTAGTCGTATAATCGTTTAATCGTCTAATAGTTTAATCGTCCCTTTACAGAAACCACCCCTGGTAAGCCACGCTCACGCTCACGCTTGGCTCATTGTTGAATGGCAGAACGTACAGCGGACTATCGGCATGCAATCCGTGGTTGTTGGGTTTCTTGAAATATCGGTAGGCATACTCACCCTTCACCACTATCTGCTTGATTGGATGATAGTTGAAGCCAACGGTGGCACGATAGGGAGCACATTGTTTGTACTGGCTCTTGTATGTGCCTGCAGCCATCGTGTTGTAGTGCTCATAGCGTCCGAAGAGGTACAGCTGTTGAAGATTCTTCAGCTTACCGATCTGCGAGAACACATCATATCCTGCCTCCACACTCCATGCCACGGCATTGCTGCCAATGTTGGTGTTGTGGAAGGGATTGCCATCCTGATACTTATGATGGGTTGAGTTAGCTTTGTTGTACTCCGAGATGCGATCAGCGTCCGAGAGCGATGCGTAGGTGACGGTTGCTCGCGCTATCCAGTTCCGGCGTTTCAGTTCGCCATCGGCAGAGATGATTGCCAAGGCACCCTTCACGTCATTGTACGAAGCACCGGGATCTTTTATCGAGTTGCGGAACGTATATCCGTAGTAGCCGCTCACACCCATGCGCAATCCCTTCACGCTATAGTTGTCCAAGCGAGCAGCCACGGCATAGTTGTTTGCCACCTTGAACTCGTATGGGCTTGTAGCACCCTGATGCACAAACTTCTCGCCCGTGAAGCTTTCCGAGTTCAATCCTGAGAGGAACTGCACCTCGTATCGCCAATCGCTCACGCGTCCCCAAACCGACACGCCCACCTGATGCCAGGTGTTGGGCAGGATGGTCGATTCGCCCTCAGGACGATAGCAAGTGAAGAAGTTCATGGGTTCGTGGTGCGCATTGGCATACCCCACAGGCACGATAATCTCACCTGCCTTGACGTTCAACTTGCCTTGGAAGAATTCCTTGTTGATCCAGAACTGTTCGATAGCCACCTCACCGCCTTTCTCTGTCTCTGCCTCGTACTCGCCCGACTCCTCTGCTTCTATCTCCACAGCCGTCTCCGTGCCGCCATGCTCAAACTCAACCTCGCTGCCGAGCGACCATCCGTTTCCGAAGTCATAGCCGAGATTGAAAGTGATGTGCGGCAAGTCAAAACGACCGTGACTCCCATCATCCTTATAACGCGCAGGCGCATTATACCTATTAAAACTCTGGCTGTAGAAATTTCTTGCCATCACAGCCTCACCATAGCCACCCAGATGCAGACGTCCTGGAGCGTTGCCCACCTCCTGCGCCCTACCCCTTACAGCAAAGCACGAACAGACAACCAATACTGCCAACTTCATTTTTCTATACATATTATAACATACATGATTTTGCGAGTGCAAAGTTACGGTCAATTTCGCAACTCCGCAATACCTAAAAAACAGTATTCTTATGTCTCGCCACTCACCATTTATAGTGATTACACCCATTCTTTGAAACATGCCGTTAGAGAATGATTAGAACGAAAACGAGAATAGCGGGAGAAACGGGGGGGGAAGAAAAAATACCGCCAAGCATCGTCCATGAGGGACAAATGCTTGACGGGAAACACTTTTATTTTATATGTGAGCTGTCAGTTACTCTTTTGACATTCTCTAAACTTCATCCATCAACAAGATTTGTTTGATACTGTTCGAGGTACGCAATCATAATGCTTTCACAAACTGGTCCAGATCGGCAGCAAAGCCTACGTAGCTTATTGTGGATTTGCCTGTTGATGAAGTGGAAGTCATGCCAAAGACTGTCTCACCATTTTCCTTGTATGAATTGGTCTCTTCTATCGACCAAGCAATGAGGATGCGTCCATCAGGCAGAGTGATGACATTTGCCGGGTTGGCGATATTCACCCACTGACCGTTGATATGCCAGAGCTGTGAATCCTTCTTGTCCTTTGAGACATCCGAGGCAACGACAACAAAGTATTTCATGCCTGGTTCGATGAACTTTCTCCTATCGTTGCATCGGAGTGCTATGTTCTGAGCACCTGTCTTTGTGATGGTAATGGAGTTGTTCTTGCTGTCCACAGCGATGTCGGAAGCGTTGACACGGTCGGCTACACGGTCTTTTGCCCAATCTGTTGCATTCCACACATAGAGGTTTGCTGGCACGGTAACATCCACTCCAATTACCGTTGAAGAAGTGCTGCCATACATATCTGAGAAACTGACCGTTATATCGGCATGGCCCGCAGTACTGCCAGCATGAATTATGCCATCTCTCACGTATGCCACCTGAGCATTTGATGTGCTGAACGCAGACTCGAGAGTAACAAACTGCGATGTTCCATCCTTGAACATCGCCTTGACAGCAAGATTCTGAGCTTGACCGCAATGGAGAGAAACGGCTGATGTGGAGGTCAGAATGCTTTCCAATGCTACATGCTGTTCGGTCGATACATTCTCATTGTCTATTTTGACAGAAAGGCAACTGCCCGAATAATTGATTTCCTTGCTGAAACGACCTGACTGGCGAATGCCTAAACCCATATTCTTTGCTGCATCAACCAGCACAATGCGGAACTTGCGACTTTGCAGCATACCTTCAAAAGCTCCCTTACGGTCATCAATGGTGAGAGTGCTTGAGGCATCATTCCAATGGAAGGTAATCTCGGAATACTTACCCGCCTCATAGTTGTAGTTGTTGCGTTCATCTTCATACAAGGTAAATGTGCCATCAGCACCAGGATAGATGCGTATCTCAAGATTGTCCCAGTTGCTCTGAGCACTATACTGCACCTTTGGTCCCCATGGCATGATAGTGCCCTGAGGCACATACAGAGGCATGAGCGAAATGTTGACAGCACGGTCAACTGTAGTGCCGCCAGCCACACATTCGCCTGTCCATACGTCTGTCCATCCATTGCCCTTAGGGAGATAGACCTTGCGGCTTTCAGCACCTGCCGACGCAACTGGTGCCACGAGAATGTTGCGACCAAACATGAACTGATCCTTGATGTTGTGAGTATTTTCGTCCTGAGGATAAGCAATACCCATAGCTCTCATGAACGAGAAGTCCTCTGCATGCACCTTGCGTGCTGTGCTGTAAATATAAGGAAGGAGGGCATAGCGAAGATTGATGTAGCGGGCAATGTTGTCGAAATACGTTTCGCCCTCTTTACCAAACTGATAGATAGCGCGGTCAGCAGCTGAACCATGACTACGCATGATGGTGCAGAATGTACCAAACTGAATCCAGCGTGCATAGAGTTCATTGTAAGAATTCTCTCCTGCACCTTTGTACTGTCCATTGAAGAAACCACCTATATCGCTGTTCCAGCTTGGAATACCGCAAGCAGAATAGTTGAGAGCAGCAGGAATCTGATTGGCAAGAGTCTGCCAGCTCGCTGTGATATCACCGCTCCAAGTACCTGCACCATAGCGCTGCATACCGAGGAATCCTGAACGTGTCATAATCATCACACGCTTTGCCTCCGTAAACTCCGACTTTTCAGCACGATGACCTTCATACACACCACTGGCATGCATCAATGGGAACACATTGCGAACAGAGCGCCATGTGTGTTCTGCGTCCAACGAGCGAGGGTTGAAAGTTGCATTGTCCTTGTCCTTCTTGCCCAGCACAATGAAGTCGCTCGTTGTCTCCCAGTCTTCGCCACCCTGATAGTGATCGGGCTCTGACGAGTCCACCCAGTAGGCATCAATGCCCTTGTTGACAAGTCCAGAGTTGAGACAGCTCCAGTAGTAGTTGCGCGAAGACTTCTGGTATGGATTGTATATTCCCACGCCCTCATTGTTTGGCCATGTGGAAGACATAATCTTGTCACCCATCTTCATGAGCTGATTGTGAGCCTTGTAGTGGGCAAACTGCTTGGTGTCGCGACCGAAATTAGCCCATATAGATATGAGCACATTGCCACCATCGGCATGAATGCCATCAAGCATCATGCGGTAATCGTCCTTGAACTCAGGGTTGAGAAACTCCATAGCGTTCCACTGGTTGTTGCCACCCCAGTACTGCCAGTCCTGCACCACACAGTCAATAGGCACACCAAGCGAGCGGTAGCGTTTCAGCACACCCAGTGTCTCCTTGGCACTCTTGTAGCGTTCCTTGCTCTGAGCATAACCGTATGTCCACATTGGCACCATTGTTGCCTTGCCTGTCAGTTCGCGCACTCTGCGCACCACGTCATCGCCATCGTTTGGAGAGCCAACAAGCACATAATAATCAACAGCATGAGCAGCTTCTGTGCTGAATGTAGCACCACCTTCTGCCGAGTCCTTGAAATCGCAAGGACCATACAAATCCCAATACACGCCATAGCCCTTGACTGAGTGGAAGAATGGCATCCACACGCTCATGTTGTTCTGCACCATATGGGAATATGACGTGTTGCGGTGGTTGAGATTGCCATCCTGCACCTGACCGAAGCCATAGATAGCCTCATTGGCATCCAGGGTGAAAGACTGCGAAACATTATATTCATCCACAGTGTGGGCTGTACGTTTAGTGAACACCGACTTGCTGCGCTCCTTGATGAGTGGTGTGCCATCAGCACGAAGGAAACAGAGAGTGCCGTTCACCTTATTATATACAACAGACACATTGGCGCCCTTGATTGTGTCCGCTGTCGCCCCCTTGACTATGGCTGTCTTGACGCTCTGAGGCTTCATTGTCACCACCAACTTAGGGTCAGTCTTTGCCAGTTTGTCTTTGCTCTGATACTTAGTTACCCTCACGATGTTTGGAGAGTAGAAACTCACCTCTGTCGTAATATCCGACAGAGTCTTCTTGTAGTCCTGTGCGCTGGCAGTGCAAGCAATGAGAAGCATAGCCAGAATACATTTACTTTTCATACGATTTGTGTTAGTTGATTGATTAAGAAAAATTCTGGTGCAAAGTTACGAACTATAGCATAGTTATATATAACACAAATGAAGATAGCAATAGTAAATATGTTGAAATAACACTAAGAATCAGCATATTCCGATGGTTTGCAACCAAATTCCTTCTGAAAACACTTGCTGAAGTAGCTTGGCGAACTGAAACCTGTCAGCATAGCCACATCGGCTATCGACTTATCGCCAGACTTAAGCATGGCTGCTGCTCGATGCAGACGTATGGAACGGATAAAAGCCACTGGCGACTGCTGCATCATGGCAGTAAGTTTTTTGTACAATCCGGTACGCTCCATGCACAAATCTGCAGCAAGATGCTCCACATTGTACAGAGGGTCTGACATGTGCTGCTCAACAAGGCGAGTGGCACGCTCCATGAACTCCTTCTCCTGCTGCGTCGGTTCTGGCTCGGCACTGTCACCGTCATCAGTTTCGGGTTCACTGAGCACCACCATAGCCTCTGAATGCTCATACCTGTTCACTTGTTCCACGAGGTTCTGAATGCGGAGCAACAGCATCTCTTCCCTATTTCTCCTCTGCAAGCGCCGACGATAAAGCCAGAACGCCAGGGCTACTATCACGACAAACAGCACGACGTACAGGATATAGAAAATCGGAGTTTGCCACCAAGGAGGACGTATTGTAAACTTTACAGAACGCATCAGCTCGTGATTCCAATGCTCTGGGTTGGTTGTCGCCATCACCTCAAGGGTGTATTCGCCTGGCGATAGTCCCACCAATGGAAGGTAGAAAATACCTTTGTCATCTACAAGATGCTCTATGGAGTCAGCAGAAAGAGTGTGCCATTCGGCCTCTTTAGATAACCTGTAGCGATAGCATGTGCTGCGAGGTCGTACGCAGTTCATGGTAGAAAACTGAAATGCCAGCGAGTTCTGATTGTAGTCGAATGTCAAGTCATCGGCATACGGCGGAGCAACATTGAGCAACTGACGTCCGTCATACTTCTTGCCTATCTGCAATGGGCGGCCGTGCAGATAAATGGTGGTAAGGATGGGGTAAACCTCTATATCAATTGGCCGAGTGTCGAAAATGCCACTGAGAGGTGACGTGTAGAGTATGCCATTGCTGTACGAACCCAGCCATACACCTCCCTCATGATCCAGACGCACCGTATTGATACCCGTGGTAAGTGACGTGCCGTCAGGGAGGTAAAGGTCGTGAAAAGCCTCGCTTTCACCTGTCGATGGCTTTATGCGCAGATAGCCATCGGGAGTGGTTAGATACAGCCAACCAGTGGGGGTGGCTGTAAGTGTGTGCATCAACTTCTCACTCTTCAGCAACTGCTTCCACTCGCGCTTTTTCGGATTGCAACTCAAAAGTATGGCTCCTCCAGTACCTGTGCGAACTTGATAAAGACAACCGTCAAAACCGCACACCACAAGCGATGTGCTGCTGTACCGACCTACCGTTTCTTTGTCATAGGCATCCGATCTGTAAATCATATTGCCACTTTTGCCATAAACAACCATGCACCCTGTGTCGAAAAACAGCATTACGCTATCTCCCATTGCCTCAACATCCTGCAGCAAACCCATAACAGGCTTGATGCTCAAATGCCGTCCCGAGACATCTCCTGTCAAAATGTTCCCATCAAGAGTCCATGTCTCTCCATTGGCATCAATAAAGAAGTCATCGGCAGAAAAGTCGGAAATTTTCTCTTGCTGCATTGTGCGCAGATTGAAGCAGTACAAATGTTTGTGCCTCTTTGCCCATATCCTGTCATGCGAGTCGGCAAAGAGATGCAACTCACCCTGGTAGTTGGACAGTGGCACCCATGCAGAACCATCGACAGGTATGGAAGCAAAGCGCACCCCATCGTACACATCCACAGCAACATCTGTCATCACCACCATTCGACTGTCGCGAAGTTGCAGCATCTGTTGGATATGATTGCTGCTAAGTCCGTTCTGGACATTCAGCGTATAGAAATGCTTACTCTCTTCGTCGCCCAATGCACAAACGCAAGGCAGCAAACAGAGGAATATCATCAGTATTCTTAACAAAAAATATCTTTTGCACATACTTTCATTTATTTAATACAGCGTTCATTCTAATATGACATGGCAAAGATAGCAATAAAATCTGAGAAACTCACACCATTTGGAGGAGTTTTTCAATAATGAATCAATTTGACACTATGCTCATACTTGCGCCCGTAATGTGTACAATATTAATCATAGGACAATCAGAAACTTTCTTTGCTCTATACTGAAATACTACCCGTTTATTCATGCCAACTGAATGCACCTATGCATAAGATATGAATATGTGCATTCATACGGTGTGAATAACAGCATGAGTGCTAACTGAATAGTTGCATCCACTTAGCGTGAATATCAGGAGATGCTAAAGTCGTGAAAAATGTGTTTAATGGGATATGAAAAGCCGCTTTCCAATATCCTTCTATATAGTGACTGTGGCGAATGAAAATGAATTTATGCACAAACTCTTCACTCTTCATTTATAGCTTGTAAGTTAATGAATTACAGCATATTAAATGAGTAAAGAGTGCTTTTTGACTCTTCACTACTCTTCACTCACTCTTCACTCATCTAAACATCACATTATCAGCAAACTATATTGTATCAGTGAAGAGTGAAGAGTGCTTTTCATTTCTCTAGGATTCTGCCATTTCAGGCAACCATACAAAACCAGAGAGAATTTAAGAAAGAAATGCTATATAAAACCTTTTGCCTTATAACACCACCGAAGGTACTCACGCTCGGAAATTCTCAAATAAATTTGGCATTTCGCTCGCTTAATCGTACCTTTGGTACCCACCGAAGGTACTCACGCTCGGAAATTCTCAAATAAATTTGGCATTTCGCTCGCTTAATCGTACCTTTGTACCAAGTTTCAATAACAAGGCATCATGACACGCATAATTCTCATAACTGGCGGACAGCGTTCGGGCAAGAGCTGCGAGGCTGAGAGGATGGCTCTTTCGCTGAGCAACAATCCTGTGTATATGGCTACGGCTCATATCTGGGATGATGAGTTCAGGGAAAGGGTGCGCATGCACCAGGAGCGCAGAGGGGCTGAATGGACAAACATTGAGGAGGAGATGTGGCTGAGCAGGCATGATGTGGCTGGAAGGGTGGTGCTGGTGGATTGCTGCACGTTGTGGCTGACAAATTTCATGTTTCCTAACGACGAGGAGAGGGCTGGGGCGCATGCTGAGGAATTGATGGATCCGCTTGCGGCTGTCAAGGCTGAGTTTGACCGTTTCACATCGCAGGATGCTACGTTCATCTTCGTGACGAACGAGATTGGCTTGGGCGGCGTGAGCGCTAATGATGTTCAGCGGAAATTCACAGATCTGCTGGGATGGCTGAACCAATACATCGCGGAGAGGGCTGACGAGGTGATACTGATGGTGTCGGGAATAAAGATTAGAATAAAATGATACAGAGAACGGACAAACATTTTGCAGGTGCTCTGCAGGACAAGATTGACAATCTGAACAAGCCTAAGGGGTCTTTGGGCAGACTGGAGTCGCTTGCTTTGCAGATTGGACTTATACAGCATACGCTCACTCCCGAGCTGTGCAACCCATGCCATATCCTTTTTGGCGGTGATCATGGCATTGAGCGAGAGGGTGTGTCGCTGTCGCCTCGCGAGGTGACATGGCAGCAGATGATAAACTACGGCAAAGGCGGTGGCGGCGTGAACATGTTCTGCCGTCAGCACGGTTTCAAGCTGAGCGTTGTGGATGTTGGCGTTGATTTTGATTTCGACAGGGGGAAATATCCTCATATCGTTGACCGCAAGATTTCGCACGGCACGGGCAATTTCCTTCACGAGCCAGCAATGAGTGCTGACGAATGGAGGCGAGCTCTTGCCATAGGGGCGGAGCAGGTGGATGCGTGCTTCGAGCAGGGGTGCAACATCATCAGCTTTGGCGAGATGGGCATTGGCAACACTTCGCCTTCCAGTGTGCTCATGCACTTGATGCTCAACATTCCTCTGGAAAGGTGTGTGGGTGCTGGCAGCGGACTTGACCACGATGGCATACGCCATAAGTATGAGGTGTTGAAGGATTCTGTTGAGAATTTCCATAAGACAATGCCTGAGGATGTCAGCGCTGAAGATACGGCAAGATATTTCTGCGGTCTTGAGATGGCGGCTGCCATTGGAGGTATGCTTCGCGCTGCTGAGCATAAGATGATAATTCTTGTTGACGGTTTCATAATGACCGCTTGTATTCTTGCTGCAAGCCGCATGGACGAGGGCGTGCTGGATTATGCCGTATTCGGGCATTGCGGAGACGAGGGCGGTCACAAGCTGATGCTCAACGCTATGGGAGCAGAGCCTCTGCTTCATCTTGGCTTGCGACTTGGCGAAGGAACAGGGGCTATCTGTGCTTACCCTATCGTTCAGAGCGCTGTGAACATGATAAACGAGATGGACAATTTCAGTCATGCAGAGATAACTAAGTATTTCTAACTATTAATTTAACGTGAGTTCGACGAATTGTAGTAGTGCCCTTCGGGCCAATTAGAAAAACAAAAGAAAACCCGAGAAAAACCAAATTGTTTTCATTTGTTTGAGAAAAATATAATTGTTTTCTTTTGTTTTCCCATGTTTTCTTTTGTTTTTTCAGTTGGCGCTATGCGCATAAAAATATATGACAAATTCATCGAACTAACTATTAATTTATAACTATTAGCTTTGAAGAGGATCCTTGCAGCATTGATGTTTTTCACGCGCTTGCCACTATGGAAGATTGCATACGTGGACAAGAAATACTTTGAGCGTGTGGTACCTCTCTGGCCATTGGTCGGATGGCTGACGGGAGGACTTATGGCTTTGGTGTTCTGGTGCGCCACACTATGCGGCGCATCTGTTGCCATTGCTGCACTTCTGGCTCTCATAAGCCGTGTGCTGCTCACAGGCGGTCTTCATGAGGATGGGTTTGCCGATTTCTGCGATGGTTTCGGCGGAGGCACTTCGCCAGAGCGCACCTTGCAGATAATGAAGGATTCCCACATTGGCACATACGGAGTGCTTGGGCTTATTCTCTATTATCTGCTGCTTTGCTGCGTCATAACTGACTTACGTTCTGCTGATGGGTTTCCTTTCATACTTATCGGAGCTGACGCTTTCTGCAAGTATGTGAGTTCTACAATAATTTATTATCTGCCATACGTAAGAAAGGAAGAGGAGTCGAAGAATAGGCTCATCTACACTTCCACTCCTGTCGGCGAGCGAATCATCAGCTGTGTGCTTGGCGTTCTGCCGCTTGCTGTCATAGCTGCAGGATATGGCATGACTTTCATGATCGGCATTGTGGCGGCTATCTGCATTGCAATAATCACAGCAACGTCATTGTTCCTGCTGATGAAGAAGCGCATTGGAGGCTACACTGGCGATTGCTGCGGAGCGACATTCATAATTACTGAGGCGGCTTTTCTCTTGACACTCAGTATTGCAAGTTGAGATTTGAATACGAAAATGAATAAACAGCAAATGAAACTTCATCCTCTGATGCTTGTGGGAACAGGCAGCGATGTTGGCAAGAGCGTGCTTTGCGCTGCCCTTTGCCGCATATTCCTGCAAGACGGCTATCGTCCTGCTCCTTTCAAGGCACAAAACATGGCGCTCAATTCGTTTGCCACGCCCGACGGAATGGAGATTGGCCGTGCTCAGGCTGTTCAAGCTGAGGCTTGCCGGCTGGCACCTCACACTGACATGAATCCGCTGCTGCTCAAGCCAAATTCAGAGCACACTACTCAGGTTGTGCTGAACGGAAAACCTATCGGCAACCGCAGCGCTTACGAATATTTCAGAAAGGAAGGACGCGAGGAATTGAGGCAGGAGGTTCACGCTGCTTTTGACAGGTTGGAGAAGGTATACAACCCTGTAGTGATGGAAGGTGCAGGCAGCGTTTCGGAGATAAACCTGAGGGATACAGACCTTGTGAATATGCCAATGGCTCGCCATGCTGATGCCGATGTCATTCTCGTTGCCGACATTGACAGAGGCGGTGTGTTTGCGTCATGCTATGGAAGCATCATGCTTCAGCTGCCAGAGGACAAAGCAAGGATAAAGGGCATTATAATCAATAAGTTCAGGGGTGACATTCGCTTGTTCGAGGAAGGACGACGAATGATGGAAGAGATTTGCGGAGTGCCTGTACTGGGTGTTGTGCCTATGTTCAAGGATATTGTGATTGATGAGGAGGACAGCATGCAGCTGCAGCAGAAGCGACGCACATTGGCAGAAGGGAAGGTTAACATTGCTGTCGTGCTGCTTCGCCATTTAAGCAACTTCACCGATTTCAGCGTATTGGAAAGGGACGAGAGAGTAAATCTTTTCTACACAAGCAACACGACAGACATAGAACAGGCGGACATTGTCATTCTCCCTGGCACAAAAGCCACGCTGGACGATCTGCTGGAGCTGAGACGCAACGGAGTGGCACAAGCCATTGTCCGCGCTCACAGGAACGGAACTTTCATTATGGGCATTTGCGGAGGCTATCAGATGCTTGGTCAAACGGTGAGCGATCCTGATGGCATCGAAGGAAGCATCGCCTCATTGCCAGGACTCGGATTGCTGGATATTGAGACGGTCATGACAAGCGAGAAAACAACGCAGCTTGTGGAATTTGAGTTCAATGGAGCTAAGTGCAAGGGGTATGAGATTCATCAGGGACGAAGCACAACGGACAAGCAGATTCTGCAACAGGGCAATTGCCTTGGCACCTACATTCATGGCATTCTCGACAATCCTGCCGTCATTGATTTCATCTTGAAAGACAAGACAAAAGCAACTGCCGAGACAATGGATATTGACACATTCAGGAACAAGCAGTATGACTTGCTGGCAGAGCATGTGCGCAAATACGTTGATATTGACAAACTTTACAGCATACTAACTCAGAATAAAGAATAGATGGTTTTCGGACACGGAGACGACACATATAAATATAAGGACATCTGGGCAAACTTCTCGTCCAACGTCTATGGGGGCTTCGACCATGAAGACCTCTTCTGCCATTTGGCTGAGGGACTTGATGCTGCTGCAAACTATCCTGAGCCTTCACCTTTGACACTGGAAAAGGAGCTTGCAGGCATTCTCTCGCTGACTCCAGAACAGGTGATGGTGACGAACGGAGCTACAGAAGCTATTTATCTCATTGCACAGACTTTCCGCCGAAGCAAGACAGCCATTCTGCAACCTACATTCTCAGAATATGCTGATGCTTGCCGACTCCATGAACATCAGATGTGTTCCATCTATGACCTTGAGCAGCTGCCAGAAAGAGCGCAGATGATTTGGCTTTGCAATCCTAACAATCCGACTGGAATCACGATTGACAAAGAGGTGCTGACGGAGTGCATCAGCAGTCATCCTGATGTGCTTTTCATTATTGACGCAAGCTACGATCCTTACACAAAGAAGGCTGTCATCACACCGCACGAAGCAGCGGAAATGCCTAACGTGCTGATGATTCATTCCATGACAAAGGAATTTGCCATTCCAGGACTCCGTCTGGGTTATCTTGTTGGCAATGAGAACATACTGACAAAGGTTCGTCTGCAAAGAATGCCTTGGTCGGTGAACACCGTTGCTATTGACGCAGGACACTACTTGCTGAGAAATAGCGACCAATACGAATTGCCATTGGATTTCCTTATTGGGGAGCGAGAGCGAATGACAAAGCTGCTTGAAGCAACAGGATGCATTGAGGTTTGGCCTAGCGACACTCACATGATGCTTTGCCGTCTGCGAATGGGAAAGGCAGAAGCGCTGAAGAATTATCTGGCAGAGAAACATGGAATCCTCATCCGAGACGCATCAAACTTTGAGGGATTGGACAGCAGTTATTTCCGCATTGCTGTACAGACAAAGGAAAAGAATGAAGAACTGATTGAAAGAATTGCTGAGTGGATAATAGAGTAGTTGTGGTTTTGATTTATGAGTTATGAATTTTGAATTTCACATACCAATTGCCTTGATTGTAGGATGGCTGCTGGATTTCTTTTTTGGAGATCCAGAACAGTTGCCTCACCCTGTTGTCGGCTTTGGCAAATGGATTGCTTTTGGTGAGAAGAAATGGAACAACGGCTCTGAAAGAAAAGCGCATGGAGCACTATTTGCCGTTAGCAGCATCTTGGCTGTGTTCATTCTTTCAAGCCTCATACTTTTCTTCATACCTGCACCAATAAGCACCTTTATTGAAACTGTCCTCATCTTCTTCTGCCTTGCAGGACACACATTAAGGAAGGAAGTGAGAATGGTGTTCGAAGCCGTTGACAGAAGTGTAGAAGAAGGCAGAACTCAAGTTGGCCGCATCGTGGGAAGAGACACCAGTCAGCTCGATGCTCAAGAGATTCGCACAGCAGCACTTGAGACACTTGCCGAGAACCTTTCCGACGGAGTCATTGCCCCACTCTTTTGGTACCTCATATTCGGTGTTCCTGGCATGCTAACATACAAGATGATCAACACGCTCGATTCCATGATTGGCTATCAGAATGCTCGCTACAAAGACTTCGGATGCTGGGCAGCTAAGATTGACGATTTCGCCAATTTCATTCCTGCTCGCATCACAGCATTCCTCATGATCATAGTTGCTTGGATATGCGGAAAGGTGAGTAAGAGTCAGACAAGCAGGAAGCTTTCCCTGAAGGAAATGTTTGCCTTCGTCTGCAAATATGGTCCCCAGCATGCATCGCCAAACTCAGGATGGCCAGAAGCAGCACTCGCCTGCATCCTCGATTGCCGATTCGGAGGGCCGCATAACTACTTTGGCGAGTATTTCTACAAGCCTTTCATCGGCACCAATCCACGACAGTTGAACACAGCAGATATGCAACTGAGCATCAGCAATGTTCTCATCAGCGAAATCATCTTCGTAGCGTTCATTGCCATCATCAGAATGATAATCTTATAACTCACAAATCATGTATTCAGATCTTTTCATTGACTTTGACGATACTCTATACGACACTCGCGGCAACGCCATCATTGCCCTCTTTGAACTTTTCGAAGCAAGGAAATGGGCAGACAACTTCCCTACTCCAAAGGTGTTCTTCGACAGCTATTGGAAGACAAATGTTGATTTATGGAGACAATACGCTAATGGAGAAATAGACAGAGACTTCCTGATGGTTGAGCGCTTCCGTCGTCCATTGAGTGTAGGAAAAGGACTTAACCCGACAAGAGAATACTGCCTCGATGTAAGCGATCAGTTCCTGGAGTTATGTTCTGTGAAACCGGGTGTTGTTGAGGGTGCTCACGAATTGATGGATTATCTGAAGAGTCGAGGTTACAGAATGCACCTATGCAGCAATGGTTTCCACGAAGTACAGTATAAGAAACTGCGTTCATGCGGATTGATGGATTATTTCGACACTATTGTACTCAGCGAAGATGCTGGCGCAAACAAACCATCACAAGTGTTCTTCGATTATGCTCTGCGCACAACTGGAGCAAAGAAAGAGAACACCCTGATGATTGGCGACAATTACGACACAGACATCCTAGGAGCTATGAATGCTGGATTGGACACTATGCTTTTCAATCGCTGGCAGAAAGACTTCATGCCTCCTAAGAAACCTACATTCTCCGTGAATGCGCTGAAAGAAATTATGACTATCTTGTAAATGGAAATAATCGGAAAAGACATAAAGAACAAAGGGTGCGTGGCAACCATCGGATCATTCGATGGAGTACATAGAGGACATCAGTTCGTGGTGAGTCAAGTCATCAGCAAGGCAAAGCAGCAAAGACTTGCCTCGCTTGTTGTCACTTTCCCTAACCATCCCCTGCAGGTGCTTCGTCCCGAGCTGTCCGTCCAAATGCTGACAACAGCGGACGAGAAGCGTAACCTGCTCATCCATACTGGTGTGGATGCAGTTGCTCTCTTGCCTTTCACAATGGAACTTTCCCAACTGACGGCTTTCGAATTCATGAAGGAAATCCTTTCCAAACTGCTGAACGTAAAAGTGCTTATCATCGGCTACGACAACCACTTTGGGCACGATGGCAAAACCTTTGACGATTACGTAGAATATGGAAAAACATTGGGCATAGAAGTTCTGCTGAACAAGGAACTGCAAAGTAAACAGAAGATTTCCTCAACAGTTATCCGCAAAGCTCTTCTTGCTGGAGACATGGAGACAGCCAACACCTGCCTTGGACGCAATTATACCATGCAAGGAACCGTAGTTCCGGGATTCCAGAATGGAAGAAAACTCGGTTATCCGACAGCAAATCTTCAGGTGGATGAGCATAAGGTAATTCCTGAAAATGGAGTTTATCTTGTCAACACCGATTACGGTTACGGAATGCTCAACATCGGCACACGCCCTACTCTTGCCAACGGCACACAAAAAAGCATTGAAACAAACATCTTCGATTTCGAAGGCGACCTTTACAACAAACCTCTCACAATTCAGGTTCTTCATCATCTTCGCAGCGAACGCACCTTCTCATCCCTTAAAGCCTTGCAAGGGCAACTTGCAGAAGATGAAAGATTATGTAGAGAAATGATCCATTCACTTGGAATACAAAGAGAAAAAATCACATTCTGAAAAGATGATTTAAGCGTTTAAAAATAAAAAAGGGATGCCGCCGCATCCCAACCTTGTTAACCTTAAATCTAATACTATGAAAAACACGTTGCAAAGATAGACGCTTTCTGGCAATTTGTCAAGAGAAAAAACAAAAATTATCTCACTTTGACATCATTTATTGATATGCGTCAACAAAATTGCAATAGTTTTTGTATTATGACCGCCAAACACATAAATTATCACTTCATGTTTCTTGGATGATGCTCAAGAATCTCTTCCCTCAAATGCGATGTGTCAATATGAGTATAGATTTGTGTCGTTGCTATTGATTCGTGGCCAAGCATTGCCTGAATGGCACGAAGATTAGCGCCACCTTCGAGCAAACAGGTAGCAAAGGAATGACGGAATGTGTGAGGCGACACCTCCTTCTTTATTCCGGCTTTTTCCACAAGTCCTTTTATCATAAGAAATACCATTACGCGAGTAAGCGGTTTCTTTCTACGATGACTGACAAAAGCATAATCTTGATATTCCTGTGGAATTGGCAACAAATTGCGATCCATGAACCATAGATTCAGTTCATGAATGGCTTTCTCGGATATTGGCACAAGACGCTGCTTGGAACCTTTTCCTTCCACTTTGATAAACTCATCATCAAGATACATATTGCTTATCTTCAGATTGACTAGTTCGCTAACTCGAAGTCCACAACTGAACAGCGTTTCTATTATTGCTTTGTTGCGTTGACCTTCCTGTTCGCTCAAGTCTATAACGCTCTCTATTGCATCAACCTCTTCCACGGTGAGAACATCAGGAAGATGCTGTGGTTTCTTGGGGAATTCAAGCAGTTCGGTCGGGTTCATCTCCATCACTTCACTGACAACCAGGAAATGGTAAAAACTGCGTACTCCAGACAGAATACGTGACAACGAAGATGGAATGATTCCGAGATCTCGCATCAGGGCAGAGAAGTTATGAAGGTCTTCCAACTTCACCTCCATGAAGTCTTTGCCCTCATCTTTTATGAACCGAAGAAACTTGTCCAAATCGCGCATATAGGCATCTACGGTATTACCCGAACATGCCTTTTCCAATTTTAAATATTGATAGTAACGTCGTACTATTCTTTGCTGTTCTTTCGTATCCATACGGCAAAGATAGGCAAAGTTTCTGTCTTTTCGCAATTTTTCACAGAACTTATATTATATGTTTCGAGTTTTTTGCCTAATTTTGCCAAAAATCACGACAAAAGAAATGAAAAGAACATTCTTTATACTTGCTGCTTTGGTCAGCATGATGTCTGCCAACGCTCAAAATTCAGATCACAATTTCTCAGTTGCCAAGAACCTCGACATCTTCAACAGCTTGTACCGACAGCTGGACGTGTTCTATGTTGACACGCTCAACTCTGACGAGATGATTCGCATCGGCATTGATGCAATGCTTGAAAGTCTTGACCCATACACTGAATACTATCCAGAGGAGGACATGGGCGACTTGAAGATGATGACTACAGGAAAATACGGCGGCATCGGTTCTGTAATCCGAATGAGAAAGGATTCCACAGTAATCATTCATGAGCCTTACGCAGGAATGCCTGCTGCTGAAGTCGGATTGAAGGTTGGCGATGTTTTGAAGAAGATTGACGACAAGGATCTTACAGGAATGTCAACAAGCGAAGTCAGCAATCTTCTGCGCGGTGAACCAGGAACAACCTTCCTCCTTAGAGTTATGCGTCCTGGAGAGACAAAGGCTCGTGACTTCAAAATCACTCGCAAAAACATCAAAGTAAGCCCTATCCCTTACTCTGGTCTTATCGGAGAAACTGGCTTCATTAGCTTCACACAGTTCACCGAAGGTTGCGCCAAGGAGATTCGCAAGAACATCATTTCCCTCAAAGAAAAGGGAGCAAAGAATATCATCATAGACCTTCGCGGCAATGGCGGTGGTCTTTTGAATGAAGCTGTCGATATTGTAAACCTGTTCGTGCCAAAGGGATTGAAGATTGTTGAAACTCGTGGCAAGATCACAGCATCTGAGCGCACTTACGAGACACCAAATGAACCTCTTGACCTTGACATTCCTCTTGCTATTCTCGTGAATGGACAGACAGCATCAGCTGCAGAAATCCTTTCAGGCTCTCTTCAAGATCTTGATCGCGCCATCGTTGTAGGAAGCAAGACTTTCGGAAAAGGCTTGGTACAGAGCCCTCGCGAATTGCCATTCAACGGAAGTATAAAGCTCACAACAGCAAAATACTACATTCCTTCAGGACGCTGCATCCAAGCTATCGACTACAAGAAAAAACGTGAACAGGAAGAAGTATATCGCAAAACAGGCAAAAAGATGGAAAACAAAGACAGTATCAATGCCAAGATTTTCCACACAGCAGGAGGTCGTGAGGTTACAGAAGGAAGCGGCATCATGCCTGACGTTGTGACAAAGCGCGACACAATGGCAAACGTCGTTGCCTACATCTCTCTCGATGATGTTCTCATTGACTGGGGAACACAATATTGCCAAAAGCATGCAACTATTGCAGAACCAAAGGATTTCAATATCACTGATGCAGACTTTGCCGAGTTCAAGCAGATGCTCAAGGATAAGGATTTCAAATACGACCGCCTCAGCGAGAAGCGTTTGGCAGATTTGAAGAAAACTGCTGAGCTGGAAGGATATTACGAGGACGCAAAGGATGAGTTTGCCGCACTCGAAAAGAAACTCGTTCACAACCTCGATCGTGAGCTTGACCGTGAACAGGACGATATCCGCAAGCTCATGGCAAACGAAGTTATCAAGCGCTATTACTTCCAAGCAGGACAAGTGGAACAATCACTCAAGGGCGACAAAGATATTGAGAAAGCCATTGAAGTGCTAAGCAATACAGCAGAATACAAGAAAATCCTTGAAAAATAAAGAACATTGAATTATGAGTTTAAGAAACAACAAAGCTGCTCAGCTGAACAGATACATGATGTTTGGAATGTTCTTTCTGGGAATCGTCGTGCTCGGATGTGTTTTCGCTTTCCTATACATGTCAACAAGCAAGGAAGACAACCCATTTGCTCCAAAGCAGACGGAAGAAACAGCAGGAGCACAGGATAGCGTTCTCATAATAGTTAACGATTCAACGCTTTTGGAGGATGAATAATTTGAGAGTTAAATGTCAAGAACTTGGAGTGGCATGATGAAAAGGTTTTATCTTATATTCCTTCTTTTTTGCACAGCAAACATCTATTTAGGGTCTTGCTGTTTTGCCCAATGTCCATCCGAGAACAAAGCATTTCAAGCAGGAGAAACACTCACGTATGATTTGTATTTCAACTGGCAATTTGTTTGGGTGAAATGTGGAGCAGCTCACTACACTTTCCGTTCACAGAACTATCAAGGCAAGCCAGCGCTTCGCAATGATCTGTTGTTTACGTCTAACAAGCGCTGCGATGCTGTGTTCACAATGCGTGACACACTCATCAGCTACATATCTCCGAAGCTAGTTCCACTCTATTTCCGCAAAGGTTCCCTTGAAGGAAAGAACTATACTGTCGATGAAGTTTGGTACAGTTATCCTAATGGCAAAAGCCATGTAAAGCAGCACTATCTGAATCGCCACGGAGAATGGTCAGAGCATAAATACGAATCTGATGATTGCAACTACGACATGCTCTCTATCCTTTCCCTAGCACGCTCCTTCGACCCTAAAAACTATTATGTAGGGCAGAAAATCAACTTCCCAATGACAACCGGTAAGAAGGTGGAACAGCAAACACTGATTTATAAAGGAAAGAAGAACTGGAAAGCCAACGACAAGAAGACCTATCGCTGCCTTGTATTTTCATTATTAGATTACGAAGAAGGTACAAAGGACAAGGAACTCCTCCGTTTTTACATCACTGACGACAAGAACCACCTGCCTGTCCGTATCGATTTCTTTTTGAAATTCGGAAGTGCCAAGGCATTCTTCGTCAAAGGAGAAGGACTTAAAAACGCACAAACAGCTATCGTGAAATAGCTGTTTGTGCGTTTTTATTATCTTTGAGGACACACTTCACTTTATCCCTTCAACTTTCTCTTTGCTTCCTGAAGATTTATTTGAGTAGTCACGCTGCTCAAAAGTTTCTCCATGATGATAGGCTTATTGATGAAGTCATTAGCACCAAGCTGGAACCCCTTAGCAATATCCTGCTCTGAATTGAGGGCTGAAAGAATGATAATAGGAAGTTCCTTTGTCGCTTCAGCTGCACGAAGACGACGGATAACCTCAAATCCATCAATTCCCGGCATCATAAGATCAAGCAAAAGCAAATCAGGCATCTTTTGGGCAATAGCATCAAGAGCAGCCTGACCACCATTGGCAGTACGAATCTGGAATGTGTACTGAGACAGCATCTTCTTTATAAGAAGTATATTCAAAGGAACATCATCGACGATAAGTACAGACAAACTGTCAACATCAGTTCCAGGTGCAATGTAGTTATTCATATCTCAAAATCTATAATTCTATGCATATAGCATTGCAAATTTAGAATAATTATTTCAAATGATAATGATAATTATTCGTTTTTTTTATAAATTCATTAAAAATCAGTCTAAATATCCCGCTTTTTTCAATTCTCCGAATGCAACATCGCACTCATTCCACCATTCTTGACCAAATCTTCTTATCAGCGGATCTTTCAAAAAACGGTAAACAGGAAGTTGCAATTTCTTGCCCAAATCACGTGCTGGCTGACACACATCCCACTTATGCACATTTACAGCAGTCATGTCACCAACCTTCGACAATCTTACCGGATACAAAGCACACGATATTGGTTTCTGCCAATGGAACTTGCCATTGCGGAAAGCAGAATCAATAGCACACAAAGCACAACGAGGACCACGTGTCTTGCCACCATCAAGCGAGATATTATCATATTTTACAAAAACACAATCCTTGCCGCAGACTATCTGAGTGACGAGTTCCCCATCTCTGTCTGGATAGACCACTCCCTCTGCGTCTATCTGTTTCTGCGCTTCCCTGGAAAGATCGTCCCATACAACGTCAAGCGAATCCTCCAGCAATCCAACTTCCTCAATAGTCACAGGAGCACCAGCATCGCCCTCCACGCAACAAATACCATGACATTTAGACAAGTCACAGCAGAACATCACCTTGAACAAATCAAGTGAAACTAATGTACCTAAAATTTCTATCATGCTTTTTTCTTTCCTGAAAGGAATTGTTTCATTTCTTCAAGCGAGTTGAAATGATGGATATCATACTCCGGTGCATCGTAGTCTCCTTGAACATACACTATGTGACCATCCTCAGGATCAATGGCAAAAGCATCGAAGCCGTAGTATTTCTTCACGAATGAGGCACGTCGCAGGGCGTTCTCTGTAAGTATCTGCGCATTGAAAGGCTTTGACACGTCGCAACCAACATCAAGAAGTGAACGAACATCATAATCATCTCCAAGCATTGCTTGAGCCTCATCAACAAGGGCTCTGTCGTCAATGGCACGAACTATGATGGTCTTCTTCAGGCGGTTTTCGCCCTTGGCATCGCTCACCTTCATCTTGTCAAACGACTCGCCATACACTCCTTGTGCCTCACTCATCGACACAAAAGCATATGGGTCAATGCTCTTGATCATGCGGAAGATGACATTGGAGTCGCGCTTTCTCACAATGCTGACAATCACCTTGCGCTCCGATTTTGTGTACCAGCCCTCTCCTTCGAGGATTGTCACACCATGACCTGTGTCATTGATAGCATCGGCAAGCTTTTGGTAATTGCGAGAGAAAATCATGAATTGCACCGACTGGTGCTGACGGCGTATGCAATAGTCGAGCGTGAGGGAACAGATGAATAGCATCACGAAGCCATAGATGACGCGGAACCAATCGTGGAAAATGAAGTAGCATGATGATATGATGACCACATCGCAAGCCATGATGACTGTGCCGAGCGACATGGTCTTATACTTGTTCACGATGGCAGCAATGATGTCGGTGCCACCAGTGCTTCCGTTGTTCTCAAAGCAGAAGGTTAGCCCTATGCCGCAAATGATTGCGCCGAGCACACATGCCATGAAGTGTGCCTCCTCGCCAATCAGTTTTGGAAGCATCATTTGGTTAGGATTGGTAGGGTCTGGCACCTCTACGATACGCTGCAAGAGCCAAAGCACGAAGGTCATGAGGAACACGGCATAGATGGTCTTCAAGCAAAACCTTATGCCGAGCACCTTGACAGCCACAAGGAGGAAACATACATTGATAGCAATATATGTGACTTGCACCTCAAGGCCTGTGACATAATATACGATAGATGAGATACCTGCTACGCCACCAGTCGTCAAACCGTATGGCAGCATAAACACGGTTACACCTAATGCATAAAGGATTACGCCCACAGCAATGAGGGCATAATCCTTTATCTCATGTATGATATACGATTTAGTCATATTACTTCTTGAGTACGACGTTTATCATCTTGCCAGGAACGACAATGACTTTAGCCACAGTGAAGCCTTCCAGCCACTTAGCCGACTGAGGATTCTCAAGTGCAGCCTTCTGCACTGTGTCGTTGTCTGTGCCAGCAGGGAACTCCATAGGGAAGCGTGCCTTGCCGTTGAAAGCAACCATCATCTTTACTGAGTCTTCCTTGAGGTGCTCCTCGTTGAATGCAGGCCACTGAGCGTCGCAAACCGATGTGTCGTGACCGAGCATCTGCCAGAGTTCCTCGCAGAGGTGAGGGCAGAATGGAGCGAGGAGAACAACGAGTGCTTCCTTCACCTCGCGGCTTGTGCTCTTTGCCTTTGTGAGGTCGCCAAGGGCAATCATGAAGGCAGCGATAGAAGTGTTGTATGAGAACTGCTCAATGTCGCCGCTCACCTTCTTGATGAGAGTGTGGAGAGCCTTGAGCTCTGCCTTTGTAGCTGGTTCGTCGGTAGCGACGAGCTGGTCATCCTTGCCGATGAAGAAGTTCCAGAGCTTCTTGAGGAAGCGGTGGCAACCGTCAATACCGTTTGTGTCCCAAGGCTTTGACTGCTCCACAGGACCGAGGAACATTTCGTAGAGGCGAAGAGTGTCGGCACCGAATTTCTCTACAATCATGTCTGGGTTTACGACGTTGAACATAGACTTCGACATCTTCTCAACAGCCCAGCCGCACACATACTTGCCCTCGTCGTTGAGGATGAACTCAGCGTCGTTGTACTCAGGACGCCACTGCTTGAATGCTTCAACGTCAAGAACGTCAGCAGATACGATGTTCACGTCAACGTGGATAGGAGTGACGTCATAGCCTTCCTTCTTGTCGAGCGAAACGAATGTGTTGGTGTCCTTGATGCGATATACGAAGTTGCTTCGTCCCTGAATCATACCCTGGTTGATGAGCTTCTGGAATGGCTCTTCCTTCTTCGAGATTCCGAGGTCGAAAAGGAACTTGTTCCAGAAACGAGAGTAGATCAAGTGACCTGTAGCGTGCTCAGAACCACCTACATAGAGGTCAACGTTCTGCCAGTAGTTAGCAGCCTCTTCGCTGATGAGACCCTTGTCGTTGTGTGGATCCATATAGCGGAGGTAGTAGGCAGAAGAACCAGCGAAGCCTGGCATAGTGTAGAGCTCAATAGGGAACACAGTCTTATTGTCGATGAGAGCGTTCTCAACCACCTTCTTGTTTGCCTCGTCCCAAGCCCAAACAGTAGCGTTGCCGAGTGGTGGCTCGCCTGTCTCTGTTGGAAGGAACTTATCCACAGCAGGAAGCTCGATTGGGAGGCACTCCTCTGGAATCATTGTTGGGATGCCGTTCTTGTAATAAACAGGGAATGGCTCGCCCCAGTAGCGCTGACGAGAGAAGATAGCATCGCGGAGACGGTAGTTGACCTTCACGCGACCGAGGTTGTGTGCCTTCACGAACACCTTGGTTGCTGCGATAGCTTCCTTGATTGTCTTGCCATTGAGGATGAGTGCTTCGCCATCATATTCAACAGCAGGATTGCCCTCAGCAGGTGAGTTTGTCACGATGCCTTCCTTTGCGTCGTAGCTCTCCTCACTCACGTCGGCACCCTCGATGAGTGGCACGATAGGGAGGTCGAAGTGCTTAGCGAATGCGTAGTCACGAGAGTCGTGAGCAGGCACAGCCATGATAGCGCCTGTGCCGTAGCCAGCAAGCACATACTCTGCCACATAGATAGGGCACTTGTCGCCAGTGATAGGGTTGATGCCGTATGCGCCAGAGAACACACCTGTGACAGTGTGGTCGATCATGCGCTCACGCTCTGTGCGTCCCTTCACATATTTGATATATTCATCCACAGCAGCACGCTGCTCTGGAGTAGTTACCATGTCAACAAGCTCGCTCTCAGGAGCAAGAACGAAGAATGTCACACCGAACATTGTGTCGGCACGAGTGGTGAAGATAGTGAACGAGCCCATGCGCTCGGCGTCTTTTCCATCCGGCGAAGCAACCTTGATCTCAATCTCAGTACCCTCAGAACGACCAATCCAGTTCTTCTGAGTCTCCTTGATTGAGTCGCTCCACTGGATTGTCTCAAGACCATCGAGCAGACGCTGTGAGTATGCGCTGACGCGGAGGCACCACTGGCGCATCTTCTTCTGTTCTACAGGGAAGCCGCCACGAACCGAAACGCCATCAACAACCTCGTCGTTTGCCAACACTGTGCCAAGACCAGCACACCAGTTCACCATTGTCTCGCCCATGAAGGCGATACGATAGTTCATCAGCGTGTCGCTCTTCTGCTTCTCGTCCATTGCGTTCCACTCTGCAGCAGTGAACTCAAGATGCTCTGTCTCTGCCACGTTGAGTCCTTCAGTACCTTTCTCCTCGAAGTGCTTAATCAGAGCCTCGATAGGCTGTGCCTTCTGAGTCTCATTGCAGAAGAATGAGTTAAACATTTTCTGGAATGCCCACTGTGTCCAGTGGTAGTAGCCAGGAGCACAAGTGCGCACCTCGCGATCCCAGTCAAAGCAGAAGCCGATCTTGTCGAGCTGCTCACGATAGCGGTTGATGTTGGCAACAGTTGTCACCTCAGGGTGCTGTCCTGTCTGGATGGCATACTGCTCAGCAGGGAGTCCGTATGCATCATATCCCATTGGGTTCAACACGTTGAAGCCCTGTAGGCGCTTGTAGCGAGCATAGATGTCGCTTGCAATATATCCGAGTGGGTGTCCTACGTGAAGCCCCGCACCCGATGGGTAAGGGAACATGTTGAGCACATAGAACTTAGGCTTGTTCTCATCCTCTGTGGTCTTGTAGGTCTTGTTCTCCACCCAAGCCTTCTGCCACTTCTGTTCGATTTCTCTAAAATTGTATTCCATTGTTTCTTAATGATTTTCTATTTTGAGTGCAAAATTACGCCTTTATTTCCAAAGGGCAAAAGAAATGAATGAAAAAGCAGTTCTAAACCAAGAATTCCGTACATGGAGTGTTGTCTCTGTCATTCATCAGGCGAACAAGAATGTCATCTTTCTTTCCATTGGCAATAATGACGCTGATTCCTGCTGCCGCTGTTTGGGAAGCTACGGATGTCTTGCTCTTCATGCCCCCTCGTCCCGCACTTGACTTACTTGTTTGTATATAATCGCTAAGATCTTTGCCTGGCTTGACAATGCTGATAAGGCGCGACTCTGGATCAGAAGGATTGCCTGTGAAGATTCCGTCAATGTTGCTGAGTATGATGAGCATCTGCGATTGTGTCATCTGAGCAATAAGTCCAGACAGCTCATCATTATCGGTAAACATCAGTTCGGTAACGCTAACAGTATCGTTCTCATTCACAATAGGCAAAACACCATTTTCAAGCATCACTCGAAGACAGTTCTCCTGATTCTTTCTATGCTCATTATCTGCAAAATTCTCCTTAGTGGTAAGCACTTGACCTACACATATATTATAATCGTTGAACAAACCGAAATAGCGATTCATCAGCTTTGCCTGACCAACAGCAGAGAAGAGCTGGCGCTGATCCACGCTATCCAAATCATGCTGAATATGTTTCATTTCGCTTCGTCCTGATGCCACAGCACCAGATGACACAAGAATTATCTCATGTCCCATTCCTCGCAGCACGGCAATCTGATCCACAAGAGCCGACATTCTTGTAACATCAAGACTGCCGTCTGCTCTTGTAAGCACATTGCTGCCAATTTTAATTGTAATTCTCATTTATGTTCTGAGTTTGGGGGTTCTATGTTTTAATGGTCGATATTCCGAATTATCGAAGTACCAAGTGTTATTTTATAGAGGATAGCATTTAGCCTCCAATCCGCACATTCAGTCCTTCCGCCTCCAGTATTTCCTTAGCATGTTCCTGAAGAGCCTCATCCGGTGCTTCCATGCTGATTTCTTCTGGATTATATTCCGTTCCGAGGCGAGCATGCTTTCCTTTGCCAATGTCGTGATAAGCAAGTATGTTAACAACTTCTGGCTTTGTTTTAAGCGATGCAAGGAACCGAGCCGAGCGAGTAAGATTCTCATCATCTGCATTGACACCTACAATGAGAGGAATGCGAATCCAGAACTTATGTCCCATTTCGCTTATCATTCGGATATTGTCAAGAATCTGTTCATTATTGACACGCGTGAACTGCTTGTGCCTATCGCTGCCCATGTGCTTCAAATCCACAAGGAAAAGTTCGCAATTTTCCGCAACCTTTCTAACATTCTCTGCTGAAGCAAAGAGCGTTGTGTCAACCGTCCTATGCAGCCCTCTCTTTCCCAATTCCTTCAATAGTGCAAGCAGATAATCAGGATGCATCAACGGTTCGCCTCCGCAAATAGTAACGCCTCCCCTACTCTCTTCCATCACCATTCTCTCTTTCTCAACAACTGCCATCAAGTCGTCCAGGTTCCATTCCTTGCCTGCCATTTCCAGAGCAAGCGTTGGACACTCATCTGTGCACTTACCGCAAGAGACACATTTGCCCAAATCACGAATGCCATCTGGAGTCAGCTCAAGGTTCTTTTGCGGACACACTTCCACACACGACAGACAACCTATGCATTTCTTCTTTGTGTAGAGTTTCACAGGATGCTCCGAGAGTCCTTCCGGATTGTGACACCACACACAGCGAAGTGGACACCCCTTCATGAAGATTGTGGTTCGGATACCAGGTCCATCGTTGATTGCAAACCTCTTTATATCGAAAATAAGTGCCATTTGTCTATTCTTTTCAATAAATCGTTTGCAAAGATACAGTTTTTCATTAACTTTACAGCCAGATTAACACAATTATATGAAATAATAAAGCATTTGACACCTATGTTAAAAAGACACATAACAATTCTGCTTCTATCTATAAACATTTTTCTCTGTCAAGCTGCAACACCAATCGAAGGTTTGCTTGAACGCATCGACAAGGGAGCTTCACGGAAAATTGCTGTACAAATAATGCCTGGCAATACTGATTTCTTCGAACTTGATCAGCAAGGAAATCGTCCCGTTGTTCGTGCCAACAACTACGTCAATGCTGCCGTAGGAATCAACTGGTATTTCAAATACAACTGCGGCATTCACCTCTCATGGAACTGCATGAAGGCAAAGCTGCCTGCCGTGCTTCCATCCGTTAAGACCAAGGAAAGACACGAGACCGACCTGAAGCTTCGCTACGACTTTAACTACTGCACCTTCTCCTATTCTATGGCGTTCTGGGATTGGGAGCGCTGGCAAACGGAGATTGACTGGATGGCTCTGCATGGCATCAATATGCCTCTTGCTGCCGTTGGTCATGAGTGCGTGTGGCGAAACATGATGCTTCGCCTTGGCTACAGCGAGGAGCAGATTGGCAAGTTCATTGCCGGCCCAGCCTTTCTTGCATGGTGGGAAATGAACAATCTTGAAGGATGGGGAGGACCGTTGCCTTTGTCTTGGTACAGTCAGCAGGAAAAGCTTCAAAAGCAGATTCTCAAGCGAATGAAGGAATTTGGAATGTATCCAGTTCTTCCTGGCTACAGCGGAATGTGTCCTTCTTTTGAAAGCACAGCATCCGAAGCAGAGGGAGCAGCAAGCTCTGGCGAAAGCAATCAGAGTTCTCTTCAGCTGTGGAACGGTTTCACTCGCCCTGGTGTCCTTTATCCAGGCGACAAACGCTTTGAAAAATACGCCAAGGTCTTTTACGAAGAAACAAAAAAGCTTTATGGAACAGCAGATTACTACTCCATTGACCCTTTCCACGAAGCAAGCAATCTTCCTGAAGACTTGGACATTGGTGAAGCTGGCAAGGAAATTCTCAAGGCAATGAAGCTATATGGCAATGAGCATTCCACTTGGGTTGTGCAGGGATGGAGCGAGAATCCACGACCAGAGATGCTTGATGCGCTTCCAAATGGTGACGTGCTTGTGCTCGACCTTTTCTCCGAATGTCGTCCTCAGTACGGAGCAAAGAACTCAATCTGGCATCGCGAGAATGGTTACGGAGAGCATGACTGGGCATTCTGCATGCTTGAAAACTTTGGAGCCAACGTTGGTATGCATGGCAGAATGGATCAGCTTATAAACAATTATTATACAGCGCAAAAGGATTTCTCCACACACATGAAAGGATGGGGCTTCACGATGGAAGGAAGCGAGACAAATCCTATCATGTATGAGTTGATGAGCGAGTTGCCTTGGATAAAGGAAAAGATAACAAAAGATAAATGGGTGATGAATTATGTTTATGCAAGATATGGCATTAACAGCAAACCCGAACTGACGCATGTCGTCGATCACCACTCCCCAATCAACATGATGTTGGGCGCATGGCATCTTCTTTCCAATGGCATCTACAACTGTCCTGATGGGAACAACCAGCAGGGGCCTCACGAATCAGTATTTTGCTCACGTCCTTCTCTCGACTGCTTCCAAGCTTCTTCTTGGAGCAAGATGACAAACTACTACGACCCGAACTCAACTATGAATGCGGCAATCATGTATGTTGCCTTTGCCGACTTCTTAAAGGACAATGAGAACTTCCGATACGACCTCGTTGACCTTTGCCGACAGGCAATTGCCGACAAAGGAAGAATTGTTTACAATCAGCTGGTTGCCGACTTTAAATCGTTCGACAAGAAAGCCTTTGAGATGCATAAGGCAGAGTTCCTCGATCTCATCTTGAAGCAAGATTCTCTCCTTGCCACACGCTCCGAATTCCGTGTAGGCAGATGGATCAATCAGGCTCGTTCCATCGGCAAAACAACGGAAGAGAAAGACTTGTACGAGTGGAATGCAAGAGTGCAGATCACAACCTGGGGCAATCGCTATTGCGCAGACACAGGTGGACTTCGCGACTATGCACACAAGGAGTGGAACGGACTTCTGAAAGACTTCTACTATCCACGATGGAAGCACTACCTTGACATTCTCAGCGACGAACTCAATGGAAAATTGCCTGTTCTTCCAGTAGGCAACTCTTCATGGCAAACGCCTGACAACCCTGCACTTACCATTGACTGGTACGCTATGGAAGAGCCTTGGACTCTTCAGCACAACACATACCCTTCCCAGTCAGAAGGCAATGAAATAGAAACCGCAAAACGCATAATATCTCAAATCGCGAAATAAGATGAAACGACTCATATCGCTCGATGTTCTCCGAGGCATTACAATCTTCGGAATGATTCTCGTCAACAACGGCGTTGGCGAACAGCAATTCTCCACACTTCAGCATGTTGCATGGAACGGAATGACTCCATGCGACCTTGTGTTTCCATTCTTCCTCTTCATCGTAGGAGTGTCCATGTATCTGTCAATGAAGAAGACAGAATTCAAGCCATCAATGCCTCTTGTATGGAAAATCATTCGTCGAACAATAATCCTTTTCGCTTTAGGAACATTGCTTCATGCATGGGACGCATGGATTTGGGGAGAGGAAAACATACTTGAGAATCTTCGCATCTGGAGCGTGCTTGGCAGAATAGCCCTTGCCTACGGCATCGCCTCCTTCATCCTGCTCATTGTCCACCAGCCGCGCCAGCTTCTTTCCATTGCCTTTGTACTTCTTGCACTCTACTCTATTATTATAATATGTGGAAACGGCTATGCTCAGGACGAGACAAACCTTGCAGCAATCATTGACCGAGCTCTTGTTGGCGAGGCGCATCTTTACCATAAGTCTCCAGTTGATCCAGAAGGCTTGCTCGGTGTAATATCATCTGTTGCGCACGTGCTTATTGGAGTTGTCATAGGTAAATTCATGATAGAGAAAACTGATTTCGACAGCCGGCTCACAAAAATATTCACCCTAGCCTTCACAATAGGAATCATCGGCTATCTCGTATCTTTCGGATTACCACTCAACAAGCGCATCTGGTCGCCAAGCTACGTTCTTGTCACCTGCTCCCTTGCTTCCGGAATCCTTGCCCTGCTCATCCAGATCATAGACAAGTCAGGACACGACCGCTGGTGCCTGCCATTCCGCATTTTCGGAATGAACGCACTCTTCCTCTATGTCCTGAGCGAAGCACTTGCAGCAATTCTATGGCGCATGAGCATTCCCGAAGCAGTCTATTCCTTCTTCCTCAGCATGAGCATTTCGCCAGAATGGTCATCCACACTCTATGCCCTCCTGCTTGATTCCTTCATGCTCCTCATTGCCTGGGGAATGTGGAAGATGAAATGGTTCATAAAACTATAAAAATCACTTTCATACGCCAAGCATTCTGAGAAGCTTTGCAACGTATTTCCTGATTCTGCGTATCTTAAACCAGAACTTACCCCTGTTAAGCCACTTTTCGCTTCTGCAATCCACAACCTTGCCATTCTTGCGGAAGCATCGGTTTAGAACACCCTTTATCTCACTTCGCTTTAAAGTCTCTATTCTGACAAGATTGCCATCGCCAAGCATATCATATTCATCGCCACGTTTATTCACAAGACGATGAACCATGAAACTGCCGTTCCATTCGTAAAAGACTGCTGTCCAAAGAGGAATATCCTCTCCATCCTTTACTGGAACAATTTCTATTTCATCACCACTATGCAAGAAAGGGTACATACTCTCCCCTTGCACCTTGATGCGTACCGTCAGCCCATCTGCAAGATGCTCTGCAGCCAGAGCAAAAAATCTATTTGAAACAGAAATTGTTCTCATTCTATGCGTTTATTATTCACCAAATATCGTTTTGCAAGACAAATATGCAGCTTCAGCATTTGGCAGACATTCCAAATGATAGAAAGGAGACACCTGCAGCATCACATCCAAGGTCTCACTGATGCCATCATACAAATAGTCGCTGTATGCAAAATCAGGTGGACAAGAAGGATGAATTGCAGCAAAAGCCTCAATTGTTCTAAGCTTTCGAATCTTATTATAAGGAGCCTGCGACAACCTCACACATCCAGCAAGCTCATACTGCTCATTCTTATAGCAAGGAGTCTTACCGCTCCAAGGACTGCCATACACCCACATCTTGCCGTCAACATATCTGACAATAGGGCTGTCGTCATTCAGCAAAATGGCACCATCAATGTTTTCCCTCCACAATCTCGTATGAGTACTCTTTCCCGTGCCGCTTTCGCCCAAAAACAGCACAGCCTTGTCCTTATACTGAATCGTGCTTGTATGAATGGCAATAGTCTGCTTGCGCACCGTGGCAAGACCGTAAGCGATCCACAACGCAAACCTGACCAAGCGCTCTGTCATTGGTCCGCCTTCTAAATGCCCCTTGACATACATTATGCTGTCACCCCTCTTGCACCAGAGGCACAAAGGCTCATCCTTGCCATACTGAGGAGCCATAAGGAATATGAATCCATCAGAAGTCTCGCCAAAAGTGCTGAGAACATCATCAGAATCAAAAACGAAGCATTCTCTTTCACACTTTGGCACGATCATCATATCCGTACCCTGGCATGTAACAGTAACAACAGGACTTTCCATGCCAGGTTCAACAGCAAAGGGAGCAAAACCCTCAAGAGCAGACATCACATTGACAAGCGATGCACCCTCTATGCGCATTGTATGTCCAGCTATCTTATATTCCTTCACATCCATTGAAGCACACAATATTATAATATTATCCAATGAAACCGCAGCCAGACAGCTTAGCTATCCATTTCTCAGCATCAGTCTTAGCAAGCTCATCATCTATGCCGTATGTATCCTTCAGGTAAGAGACAACATCAGCAGCCGTAAACTCCTTACCTTCAAAGAATTTCCACATCTCAGCAGCTGTAGAATTCAAGGAAACCACCTGCGTCATGTCCGAATCAACATGTCCCTGACGCATTACGATGTTCTCACCACAAACCGTTCTAATCTTGAAGCTATTATCTATTTTCATGATTTTTACAAATTACCTTTTTTTATATTAATGTGCAAAGTTACGCACTTTTTTATCAGCGTCCAAATTTCACGTATTATTTTATCAACTTATCGCCATTATTTTTTCATGTTTCTTAAAGGTTTTTCTTAACATGGCTGTTCTTTGCGAGCAAAGCGCTTCGCGATAAGCGCAAAAAACAGATAACAAATTCGTCAAACTCATACGCTCGCATAGCAAAGAGAAAGACAGGAAGCAGGTCATGCAGCTCTACGTAACAATCGCAAAGGCGGTGTGACTCACACCACCTGTACAGATGTGACTCACACCACCTATACAGGTGTGACTCACACCGCTTTCATCTCAAACTACACAACACAAGCCACGTTCTTTCCTTCTTTTCGCTTACCTATCTGAGCGAGCGGTTCAAGAACACATATCCGTTAGCCAATGCTCATATAGTGTGTACAAAAAAGAGGAGCCCCAAAAGGACTCCTCTTGATATTATGAATTTATTTCAATTCGTTGTAATTATTACCAAGGCCATTTATCTGCAGCCTCCTTAGTTACACTTGCGAAACCAGTGAAGAGAGCCTTATCAGCGTTATCAACAACGAAGATGTCAACGTTAGCTGGAGTGGCTGGAGACTGGATAGCACCTGCGTCAACTGCATCAAGCTTAGTACCGAACTTAACCTGCTTGAGAGTTGAAGAGCTGAATGCGTTAACCTCAACAGTCTTTACGTTCTTAGCGAAGATACGATCAACCTTAGTGTTGTAGAAGATGCACTCCTTAGCAGTTTCAACAGGAATCTTAACAACAGGAGTAGCGTCTGTATTACCTACGAAGTTGATTGCACGGTTGAAGCCGAATGCGCCAATTTCTGTACATTCCTTGAGATCCATTACCTCGATAGAAGAGTTGCGGCTGAATGCGCGCTCACCTACTGATGTTGGAGCTACCTGCTTGCCATTGTAAAGAACATTCTTAACACCTGTGTTCTGAGCATCGTTGCCGAAGCACCAGTCTGGGATTTCTCTTCCGTTGATATTGATAGTTCGAAGAGCGTAGCAGTTTTGGAATGCATGCTCACCGTTTGTGATATCAACGATACCGGTAACCTTGTCAAGGTTAGTACAACCAGAGAACTCATAAGGGTTGAGAACGCAGTTGTCTGCAACAGTGATTTCCTTGAGTGCTGTGTAGTCTGTGAAGAGAATCTTACGAGCGTGACCGAATACTGGAGCAAGTGAAGCACAAGCATGGATATTAACTGTCGTAAGTGTAGCCTTAGTGTTGTTGTTGAAGAAGAGATCAGCAACTTCCTCACCAGCCTGAACAAAGTCATAAGAAGCAATGTTAAGATCTGTAAGAGCTGCGAATGCATTGTTGTCCTTCCATGAAGTAACCTTAGGAAGAATTACCTTCTTGATATTAGCCGCATTAGCACCGAAACCAGAAAGATCTGTAGCACCTGCAGACTTTTCTACCTTAACTGCATTGTCAACTGTAAGTTCCTGAAGTGCAGTCATGCCCTTAACCTTAACGTCATCTGTTGCATTATGGATTTCCAAAATTTTAGCAGCTGTAAGTTTGTTAAGTACTGCCCAGTCTGCATCTGTAAGTTTAGTTACATCTTTTTTAATAACAATCTTGTTAACATTATCAAAAGGAACCTTACCATCAGGCTGTCTATTATCTGTCCACTTAATAGTTGCACCACCTTCGTTGAGGATGCTAGCCACAGTACCGCTATTGATATAGAGCGTACGGTCAGTACCATATGCACCACGAGTCAAAATGTACTGGAATTCACTTGCAATAGAAAGACCATCCTTTGCAGGGAAACCGTAAGAAGCATTAGGCTTCCAATATGCACCTGTAGACTTCTTTGTATAAGTAAGATCCACATTATCAAAGCTATATGTCAAAGCAAATGCATCTGTAACATCATTTGTTACACGATCATTTGACAAAACAAACATATTAACTTTCTGATCATTCTGAATTTTCTGATTTACTGTAGTTGTAATTGTAGTTGGCTGAACAGCAGTTCCCTTAACAAGTTTAGCAGAATTATCTGTGCTTACACGGAAAATGTCGCCATCAGATGGCTTAGGATCTCCAAGCTCAGCTGGAATAGAACCAGTATTAATCTCATAATGATAATTTGATTCTGTTCCTGGTTTCGCATCACCCTTTTTTGCACGGACAGAGCTACTTGTCAATGCATACACACCACTACCTAAGTAAGCACAAGTATTTTTGTCGTAGGTATTACCGTCAATAGTAATGAGATCTCCATCAGCATACACATCATCATAAACAAGAGTTAATGTTGACTTTACATAAGAAGTTCCTCCTACAATTGCAAGATCAGCAGCTTCGTAATTTCCAGCATTATTAATTGCGTAAGACAATGCGCTTGGAGCGATTGATGTACCATCAGATGTTTTCTTTGCACTTGTACCTGTCAATTTAACATATAGCAAATTTCCGAAATCATTGTAATCCTCAACATCCTTAAGTGAGAAATACAACATTGACAATGGAGTCTTGAAGGCAACCTTATTAGTCTCGCCAACACCATCATACTTGTTTTCTGCCAACTTGTCGCCAGAGTACCAGTACATCAACTTCTTGTCAAAGTTCATTGTCATACCAGCGCTCATTGTCTGATTTTCAATAGTTTCATAAGGCACGACATCAAATGACTGAAGAGCACCTGCTGTGTAGTTTGGTGTTGCAACAGTATTGAGAGGGTATACAAAGAAGAACTGAGCCTTGTCTGTAACAGGATTTGTTCCCTTGTAGTCAAGGATGTTATAGTCATCTGCACCAGTAAGCTGTGGATTCTGAGGACCTGACTGAGTTGCCTTGTACTCAAACTTCTTTTCGAAATTGTTTACAGGAGATGATGTCTTCCATTCTTTTACATTGTTTGCATAAATACCTACACGATCCTTCTCTGCATAGAAGAAAGAACTAAGAGCATTGTCAGCATACTGACCACGAGTTCCTTGCTCATCTATCTGGAAAACAATTCCCTTTTCAGCTGGAGCAACAGACTCGCTCTGATCAAACATATCATCAGATGTACAGCTTGCAAGAAGTGCAATTGATGACAAGAATAAGAGAGATTTTTTCATGTCTTGAAAAAAATTATTAATGATTAATTAAGTTAGTTCACATTATGCGTCGCCGCCGTCTTCCTGATCTTCAATACCACTAGGAGCAGATGCTGCGAAGCCCTTTTCTACCATGACGTTGAGAACCTCAACCTCTGGAGATACATAGAGATTTTCCTTTTTCATTGTTTTAATAAGTTTTTTAAGTTAATA
>JAGHUI010000096.1 GCA_018064885.1 Candidatus Minthosoma equi
GGATCCTTCACTTTCTTGTATAGGTTGCCGATGAAAGTCTTTCTGGCGGTATGACTGGTTGCCACATCGCATATTGGCTTCAGTTCTTGCTCATGGGTGACTTTATTAAGCAGTACGACCTTTCGGTTAATTTCAAGATGCTGGAGTATCTTGCGTATGTTCTCGTTGTATTTCGCAAGGTTGAAATCAGGAACGAGTCTGTCCTTCACGTTCTCGTACATGGCAATGATAGCCTTTGCCTTTTCATTGAGAGGTACACGGATGGTACGGGGCAGATTATGTTTGGTCTTACGTGCAATGTATTCAATAGCTCCATTCACCACATTGGCTTTCATCATTGAGTGGAGGTCGCCGACACGGCAGCCAATCATACATTGCAGCATGAAGATGTCACGATAGACGCGCATGGATTCGGGACAATCAGAAAGGTCTGCGTAATAGACCTTGTCTCGCTCTTCAAGTGTAAGGTAGAAAGGAGGGCCATAAATCTCCTTCGGCATTTCAAATGTGGCAAACGGATCATTCTGAGTGTATTTATTCGTGATGCACCAGTTTATAACCGTACGCAACCTTTGGAACACGGCACGCAGGGAGTTATCGCATAGCGGTAGCATAGGCTTGGTAAACTTGTAGACCTCATAGAACTTAGGGAAGAGAGTGAAATATACGCACTCATGAGAGATGAAATCCTGCAAGTCTCTCAAATCCTCAACAGTCATAAGCTCTATGTTCATGACATAGCCACGCTGCTTCAGAATCTCGCGCTTGTATCTCTCAAAGCGTTCCACCTTTCGGGCGATACCCTTCAACTTGTTGGATGTGGTGGTTTCCAACGGATGATTATCGGCATACTCGAAGATGCGTGTTGTAAACAGGTTCTTGTCGGACTTGTTACCGTGAAGCTTGTTGATATTTGGGTGATGGTATTCCTCAATGACACTTTTGAGCCATGCACCATCAGCACCGCGATAGTATTTCTCCGAAATCTGGTTCTTGATGTCATGCACAGCCTTGTCAAAGGCAAGTCGTTTGCTTTCTGACACGAGAGATACACGAGGTTTGTAGCCCTGGAGTTCTGCACTCCAATGATTAGGATTGATGGAAAGTTCGCTTACCGCTTTCATGTCGGTCTTTCCGTCACGCACACGGAAGAACACGTGTGCCTTGTCGGAAGTATTGTTTTTTGCAGAGGTACTGCGTATAAATGCTGTTACTTTCATATAGTGTATAGTATATTATACATAAGGTGTTACGTTAGTTTATCATGTTTACGAGTTCTTGCTTGGTCTCTTCATCAATCTCTCGGTATCGTGCGAATGATCGACTGGCGTGCACATGACCAGTAAGGGAACTGATTAGAAGAGGGTCTTTTACCTTCTTGTAGAGATTACCGATGAATGTACGTCTTGCCATGTGGCTTGATGCTACATCGCAGATAGGCTTCTGCTCATTCTCGTTGGTCTTACTGTTAAGGATGGTAACAATTCGGTTTATCTGGCATTTCTTCAATATTTTACGGATGCCTTTATTGTATTCTCCAGTCTGTTTACGAGGGAAGATAGTATCAGAATCCTTTTTGCCCACCTTGTGCTTACGGAGGATTGCCATAGCCTTGGAGTTGAGCGGTACCTGGACAGATACGGTCGTTTTCTTCTTTGTCTTCTGTGGTACGAAAGAGAGAACACCCTTATGTATATTCTCGAAGGTGAACTTGAACAGATCGCTTAAACGACAGCCGACAAGGGACTGGAAGATGAACATGTCACGATAGAGGTCAAGTGTAGGATTGTCGCTGAAGTCTGCATCATAGATTATGTTGCGTTCCTCCAAGGTCAGATAATATGGGGTGCCGTATGTGGGGTCAGGAATGGTGAACGCATCACATGCCTTGTTGGTGGTGATGCCTTGCCTTATGCACCAATGATGGACAATACGTAGATGGTGCATGATGTTAATGACTCCTGTTCTTGACAGTTCCCTTGGCTTTCGGGTGCCAAAGTCGAATTGAGCATAGAACTCTGGATATTCCTCACGCAGATGCCATTCGTTGACGACATAGTCACGGAAGTCTTCAAAGTCATCAGCCTGTATGGTCTCAACGTGCAATTCGTATTCTTCATTCCCTTCAATCTCTCTTTTGAAGGCAACGAATCTGTTCAGTTTGTTAATGGTGGGAATGAATGCCTTTGAAGAACCTATCTCCATAGGATGCTCATGTCGGTATTGCTCAATCCTTTCTGCGAAGGTAGGGAAGTAAGATTCTTTCCTCTTCGGGTTGATGCAATTGGCAACGACCTCCCTTACCCATTCGGCAGTAGCCGTGGTGTAGTCGAATTCATCAGTAATGGTGTCAATGATGGTTGCGATAAGTGTGTTGACTTTCTTCTGCTCGTCGGCAGACAGCTTGCGTGTGCGCTTAAAGGAATTGGTGTTGCAATCCCATAGCTCACCGACAACCTTAATTTCGGTTCTGACCTTCAAGTCAACGTCCTTCTCTCTGA
>JAGHUI010000070.1 GCA_018064885.1 Candidatus Minthosoma equi
TCTTTCAGCGATGAGGTGATGGAGTTCTTCAATGAGAATGTCAAATCGCAAATGGCAAGGGACATCATCAATCGTGAGCAGGAGAAGTATCTTGCCTTAGAGCGGCGCGACATCAGCAAGTTGGCAAGCCTGAAGAAGAACGACAACCTTGAGGGCATGAGCGATGGCGAACAGCTGCTTCGCAAGATCATCGAGCCATACAAGGGCAAGTTAGTGCTCATCGACTTCTGGGGCACATGGTGCGGTCCATGCAAGGATGCCCTCTCACACGCAGGAGAGATGCGCGAAGCATTGAAGGATATTGACATCGTCTATCTCTACTTGGCAAACCGAAGTCCTGAAGATGCATGGCAGAATGTCATCAAGGAGTACGACCTTCTGGGCGACAACATCGTTCACTACAACCTGCCAGATGCTCAGCAATATGCCATCCAGAACTTCATGAACATCTATCAGTACCCAACCTACAAGCTTGTTGACAAGCAGGGCAACATCCTCGATGTGGATGCCAACCCTCTCGAACTTGACAGCATGGTTGAGTTCTTGAAGAAGTTGGAATAGAAAAAGCGAGCGTGCAAGGAAAAAATCCCTGCACGCTCGTTTTTTTATCGGAAAAACACTCTTTTTCTTTGCCTCTCTCCATAAAGTGTATGATTTTCATACACAAAACTGTATGATTTTAACACTTTGCATTTTCGGGCTGTTTTTTGTTATACATTTATTATATATTGTACAAATTATCAATGCAAATGTGAAAAAACTAAAGCATTCTCTTTGTCGTAAAAAGAAAAAACAATACATTTGCAACGTGTTTTATCCGTAACAATAAAACAAATAGCACTTACGGACAAAAACAGCCTTTATTTTTATCCGCAACTATATAAAAGCATTGGGTTATGGACAAATTGATTGCAAGAGAACGCGAATGGAAAGAACTTGACGACGCTGTTAATTCATGCAGATCTGAGCTTATACTTCTTAAAGGACGCAGACGTGTGGGAAAAACATTTCTTGTGCGCAGCTACTTCCAAGACACGTACACATTTCACTTTGTAGGAAGGTATCGCAAAAAGAAATCAGAGCAATTGGAGTCTTTCCGTTATGAATTGTCGCGTTATTCCAGCAACACTGATATTCCTGAACTAACAACATGGAAAGAAGCTTTTCGCCAATTAGAATTATATTTGGAAAAATGTCCCGATCAACGTAAGATTGTTTTCCTTGATGAGATTCCGTGGATGGATAGGCATGGCAACGAATTGATAAAGGAACTCGATGATTTCTGGAACACGTGGGTGACAAACCGGGATGATATTGTACTCATAGCATGTGGTAGTGCTACAAGCTGGATGCGCAAGAAGTTTGAGAAGAACCGTGGAGGGCTTCACCGACGCATCACTCACAAGATACACCTTCGTCCATTCTATCTCAATGAAGTGAAGGATTATTTGCAATACCGTGGAATTGACTGGGACGATTATACGATAGTGCAGTGTTATATGCTCCTTGGAGGAATACCGTATTACCTAAGTCTTCTGAACCCGCAGCTCAGCCTTCCCGAGAACATAGATGAAATGATATTCCGTCGCAACGGGGAGTTGGAGGACGAATTTGAGGAACTCTTCCCTGCCCTCTTCAACAAAGCGGACAAATACATTCAAATCGTGAAGATGCTAAGTACACGCCGTGAAGGTTTCACTCGCCAGGAGATTGAAGCTAAAATTGGAGGTGGGGGAGGCCTGACAAATATACTTGACAATCTCGTTGACTGTGATTTTATCAGTAAATATGCTCAGATGGGAAATAAAGAAAGAGGCATGCTATACCGTTTGACAGACATGTTCCTGCTGTTTTATTTCAGATATGTGGATAGCAATAATACCCGTGACGAACAGTATTGGGCACACCATCACCACGACCGAGATGTAGCAGCATGGCAAGGTTACAGTTTTGAACAGGTGTGCCTCACTCACCTCCCACATATTAAACACGGGCTTGGGATTAGTGGTATGGCAACAGATTGCTCTGCCTGGAGATTTGTTCCTCAGAAAGATGACGACCGCAAAGGCGCTCAAGTTGACTTAGTAATTAGGCGTGCTGATAAACTCACGCATCTTGTGGAAATGAAGTTTAGCGAGTTTCCGTACGAAATTACAAAGGAGTATGAAGAACGGCTTCGTGTAAGGCGGATGACTTTCGCTTCCGTTACAGGCATAAGTCATGGACTTCTTGACACTTTCATAACATTGGAGGGCGTAAAACGGAACACGCACTCATCATTCTTACACAGTCAGCTTACTGCCAAAGACCTTTTTGCGGTTCTATGAGATGCGTCTGAATGTTTCAACTTGTATCCGTAGCTATTTTAGACACGAGCATGTATGGAGGGCATTTTGTCCTCCTTTTTTTGCCCTCTCACCAAAAAGTGTATGAAAATCATACACAAAACTGTATGATTTTTTTACACTTTGCATTTTCGGGGTGTTTTTCTTATACATTTATTATATTTAAGGCGTAACTTTGCAACAAAGAAAACAATTTATCATTATGTCACACTATTATTTGCATCACGCATTTCGCTTCCTGTCGCGACAGAAAGTATTTACACTCATCAACGTCATGGGCTTGGCTCTCAGCCTTGCCTGCAGCATAGTGCTCGGTCGCTACCTCTACCGTGAGATGACGGTGGATAGGCACGCCATTGAGCCAGAAACCATGTATGTCATGTTCCGCAACACCGAGGACAGCCACCGCACAATGTCGCTCGATGTGATAAGAGAGTGGTACGAAGATGCAGGAAAGGAATACATTGACAAGCAGGTGCTGGAGACCTGCGATATATGCCTTTATCCAGAGGAGCTTGCAAAGATTGGCGAACAGGAACAGGCGCAGAGGATGGTGATGGTGGATAGCACCTTCACCCACTTCTTCCACTACGATGTGGATGGCGATGTCAATGCCCTGACACAATCGGATGCTTGCTGGATCTCAGCCGAATGTGCTGAGTCGTTAGGCCTCACAGCCGAGGAGGCTAAGAGCGCTCACGTGGAAATTCTGCACCAGACGTTCCGCATTGCTGGCATCTTCCATAATCCTGAAGGACAGGTACTGCTCGACACCGACTTCATCCTTCCGAAACATGGCTTCTTACGGCTTGACCGCATTCCTTTCGGTGTGGTACGAGTGCGTCCCGATTTCGACGCTGACTCTGTAAACCACAAACTTACCACCTTTGGCGAGACCGACCAGCATAAGATTCATTGGGGCGGAAGCAAATTCACGGGAAGTCAGTTTGTAAACTGGAAAGACTACTACTTCGATACAGATACAGGCGATGAGCAATGGGCAAAAACATCGCGTCATCATGGCAACGCATCGCTCTGCTGGATTCTGTCGGCCGTACTTGTGCTCATCATCGTGGTGGGAGTGGTAAACTACATCAACCTCTACATGGTGCTGTGGCAGCGTCGCCAGCGAGAGTCGGGAGTGAGACGAGTGTTCGGTCGTCAGCCTCGCCATCTCTTCATGGAACTGTGGAGCGAACAGATGATGGTGACATCAGTATCGGCAGCCTTAGCTTGGATAATTGTCTCATTGAGTGCGCCTTTCACGGAAGAGATGTTGGGCGATACGAGTGCAGGAACAAGCTTCGACATCATGCTCACAGTAGGCATTCTCCTGCTCCTGCCGTTGCTCGCTATGGTTTATCCTTTCGTGCTACAGCTTCACGCCACACCACTCAAGGCATTACAGTACAGAGTGGGTTCGGTGCAGAGCCTCAAGGCACGTACCGTAGTGCTTGGTTTCCAATACTTCATCACCTTCTCTTTAGTGATAATGTCCGTGTGGATGCGCAGTCACCTCGACTTCCTCCTCAATTCTCCATTAGGCTTCGATGCCGACCGCGTGATGCTAGTCCGTCCTGCCTTCATCAATACATCTTATGGCATAGACAATGATGGCAACCCATACATCATAAGCAATCGTGATGAGGTGGTGGACAAAATTAAGGTATATACCGAGCGACTGAAGCAGTCGCCATTGGTTGAGAAGTTCTGCTACACTTCCGAAATGACACTGCCTCTGCACACCTGGGAGGAGAAAATCTATTACAACGACAAGGACGAAAAATGCCAACTGAGAGCCTTATGGGTGCCTCGCACATGGTTCGATGTGTTCGGCGTGAGATTGCTTGAAGGCTCTTTCCCTAAAGAGGTTCCTGTGGAATGGGGTAAGTATGGATTGAATTATGAGAAGAATGGCATCATCACAGGCTACGTAGCCAACCAATCGGCACTGAAACGCTTGGGATATAAGACGCTTGATGGCGCATACGCACGTGCCGAAGAGCCACTCATCTATTCCTACGGAGGCGAATATGGCAATGAACTTTATCCTATCACAGGCATTGTGAACGAGCACTATGCTGGTCATCGCACACTTGGTGTCTCGGCTTGCATCTTCTGTATAGAAAACGAAGAGCTTAGCTATTATGATGAAGACGGCTACATCGCCATTCGTTTCCGTCCCGAAAACAAAGAGAAGCTGATGGCTTACCTTGAAAAGCTGCAGAAAGAGCTTTTCCCCGCCTTCGATCTTGAGACGCAGTGGATGGCAGACAAAGTGGCGAATCAGTACGAATCCGACCGCGTGATGGCAGATGTCTATTCGCTCTTCTCGGCAATAGCAGTGGCAATCAGCTGCCTTGGTCTCCTGGGACTTTCGTTCTTCGACATTCGCCAGCGCTATCGTGAGATTGCCATTCGAAAGGCACATGGCGCAATGCGCAAGGACATCTACAAACTGATTGGAAAGAAATACATCTATGTGATTGTCACAACATTCCTGCTGAGCATACCTGTCACCTACATGCTCATCCATCAATACACAGCGCAGTTCGTAGAGCATGCTCCGCTCACGCCTCTCATCTACATTGAGGCTCTCGGCATCGTGCTCATCATCACCCTTCTCACCCTCATCTATCAGCTGGAGAAGGCAGCAAGGGTGAATGTGGCTGATGTGATGAAAAGTGAGTGAAAAAGAAAACGAGCGTGCAAGGAACTAATCTTTTCACGCTCGTTTTTTCCTATTCCTTGATTCTGAAATATGTAAGCAAGGTACGGAACTCATCCTGTGCAGAGCGGCATGTGTCCAGCAGGTACTCAGGAATGGAAGTCCATTGGGCAAGTCTATCTGCACTCTATGCTATGTTTTAATCTAATATGTGTTCTTTTTCCTAATAGGTCAATCCCACAAGCCATATTGGGAGCTTTTTGCCTACAGGAAATTCAAGATTGTCAGCAAGAATGTAGGAATCTGGGATGTCCGCAATTTGTTCGAAAGACTTGCCTTCACCTCCAACCTCAAATGTCAGCTTGCCATCTATTTTGAAGTCGCCAACTGTTTTACCATATTCAACGGTGTGGTTTACGCTCAGTTGGTTTACTACAAAACACTCTCTCACAGTACCTACTGTATATTGCTCGGCAAAGGCACAGAGCATATTGGTATTATGGATGAATATCTTGTCTGGCTTTTGCATCTTGGTTACAGACTTATTGTCGGTGTAAATAAGATGCAGCAATTCTGCCTTCTGCATAGCGTTGAGATAGGCAAGCACCGTTGCTTTGTTCAGTTCCAGATAAGATGCCAACTTGGCAATGTTCACTTCGTATGGGACATTGTCGGATAAGAACAACAGCATTGCTTTGAGCTTTCTTGTGTAAGCGGGATCCACTCCACAGAATTCAGTCATTTCCTGGTCGATGATGAAGTTTACCACATTCTCAATACGGCTATAATATTCTGTCTCGTTGCCATCATAGAATGGATAATATCCTACACGCACATACTCCTCGAACATCTTCTGAGGACTGCACACACTGCACACCTCATCACAGATGTTGTCTGCATTAGCAAGTATCTCATTAAGGCTATGAATGGGAAGTTCGATATCTTTGTAGAAGTGCAGATATTCACGAAATGACAATCCCTCCATTGTGTAAGAGAGTACTCTGCGCGAGAGGTCTGCATCAGCATTCAGAATCTGTATCAGAGAGGAACCGCTGAACGTAACCTTGAGTTTTGGATAAAGGTCATAAATCTCTTTCAGTTCCTTGCTCCATGTAGGGTATTTGTGTACCTCGTCAAGAAACAGATGCTTGCCTCCCATCAGACAGAAACGCTCTGCCAAGTCAAGCAAAGAATGATTTGTGAAGTATATACTATCCATCACGCAGTATAGGGCATCGCCTGCATTGACACCGTATGTCTGTCTGATGTACTGACGAATCATCGTTGTCTTGCCTACACCTCTTGATCCTTTTATTGCAACAAGCTGGCTATTCCAGTTTATCTTGCTACTCATCTCACGTACGATATTCATTGTAACCTGAGATATGAACATTCTATGTTTCTTAAAGAGTGTTTCCATATTCCTATCTATAAAATTATACGCAAAGGTATAAAAGGTTACTCGAATAACCAAAAACTTAGTAAAAAAGATTGTTCAAGTAAACGATTTTTGTACAAAATAGGTTATCAAGATAAGCGAAAATGGTATAGATGATTAAAAACAATATAGTTTAGCAATAAATGCTCTCCACTTCCACATCCAGGACTATGCCCACCATGTCCCACTCACTCCGTGGTACACTAGTAGATAGATTAAAGAATTAGAGCTCATCCCTCGCACCGTCAGCGATGATAGTGCGAGTGATTTTAACAGAGAAATTCTGTATGACACTTAACACTTACTATTTTGTTCGTAACTCACTTGCATTCAATAGGTTTAGCATAGTAAGTGTGTGGGCAGACACTTACTATGTGTAATAGAGTGTATAGCAATAGGTTAGAAGGGGAATAGTAAGTGATTAAGTGTTTTGCGAGAAACGTAAGAAACAAGTCTAGATTCTTTTAAGGAAACGCAAGGATTGACAAAAAGTGTATGAAAATCATACACAAAACTGTATGATTTTTTTACACTTTTCATTTTCGGGGTGTTTTTCTTATACATTTATTATATATAAGGAGTAACTTTGCAGCAGAAAAATTAAAGAACATGAAAATGAACATCAATCTATTTCTAAGCAATCTTCGCACCTCAGTTCGCAATCTGCTAAAGTATAAGGTGCAGAACATCATCAGCATTCTTTGTCTGGCTGTGGGAGTTGTCTGCTTCACCGTGACCTTCCATTTCGTGGTGGAGATATGGAAACTCTACTCATACGATTTGGACAGCAAGAGTGCCAATGTGGTATTCTTGGACAATGCAGAAAGCCGTGAGTCTGCACCACTCACAGAAGCGGAATTTCAGCGTTTGAAGGAACAGAAGCCGTCATCGGTTGACAAACTGATTTTCAAAAAGAGTGATGACGAATGGGTGCGAGCTTGGACTCTTACAGAACCCGATGGGACAGAGGGAGCACTTGCTACGCTCACTTGTGTAGTAAGTCCTGACTACCTCAATTACTATGGTTTTCGTTCTGCCATTACAGGCAAACCAATCCAGCATCTTAAGCCAGGCACAATCCTTATGAGCGATTGGCTCTGGAAAAAGACCGTAGGCGAAGGAGTGAATCCTATAGGGCGACAAGCGGTATCGACAGAGGAAGGCGAGCGTACCATCTCTGGTGTTATCAGCGATGTGGTTTGTTCCAACATGCGCGAGACGCTTGATGGCATGCTTGTTGTCAGTGACACTCCGTTTCTGCAGTCTGACTCATACGGATTGCTTCAACTGACTGTTGTTCTTGCGGAAGGAAAGTCAAAAGACGACCTTTCGACAGACCTCAACAGATTGTTCCCTGAGCGATTCTCTTATGTAAGAGTAATCGATAAGAGTAAGAGCATGACGCTATTCGGGATGCTTGCGCTTATTATGCTCTTAGGAAGCTCGGTGCTCATAATAGGTACGTTAGGTTTTCTGAAAATGGAACTACAGCTGTTCGGTCTTCGCACTCGTGAGATGGCTTTGCGCCGTTGCGTCGGAGCACGACCTTGGCAGCTGTTCAGCCTTCTTGCCATCGAGGTGGTCATTGTGTTCTTCATCACATCACTCATCGCCTTGGGACTCACTTCCTTAGTTGCCGACTATGCCTTTCCTGTCGTTTACGCAATGGCGAACTATTCCTTCTATCTCGACATGGAGATTATCTACGAGCGTGAGGTGTGGATTTCCATCTGCGTCACATTGCTTTCTCTGGGCATTGCAGCTTTGGCTGTGCGTCGCAGCATCCATGCGCCACTCGGCATGACCGTAGGTCGCAGCACTCGCACCACCCATGCTGGACGCAGCACAATGCTTGTCATTCAGCATGTCTTCTGCATCCTTCTGCTGGCTGTGATACTTGGCATATATTTCTTCGTCAAGCATACGGCTCAGGCATATCAAGTGCCAGAAGACTCAAGCAGCATCAAACAATGTATGATGATAGACCGAATGCATTTTGGCTTCACCAACGATGAGGTAGCCTCTTTGCCAAGCGTGGACCTGGACGGATGTGTTCTTTCTGCAAATGCTTTGTCATACGAAGAGATTGACACAACCTTGTATGTAAACTACGCTACTTTGATGAATGATGATGACACCGTTATGGCGTACTCGTACAACGTGGCATTGGCAAACGTGCAATACTTCCTTGCTCTGGGCATTCATCCTGTGGCTCAATACGAAGGTATGGACAAGCACAACATGATTCCTGTTTATGTCAGTCCTCAAGATGCTGAGCGTGTGGCAAAAACATTAGAGGCAGAAGGCGGACAAAAGCAGAGCAAAGTGCTTTGCGACGGCAAGAACTACGTCAGCATTGGCTATGTGCCAATATGGGCGAATAGGCTTGGTTCTCCATCCTATTTCATTGTTGTGCCAGAGGTAAGTTTTGCTGATGCCCGGGCTATGTTCCCAAATTATATTGAAGGCGCGTCCACTTTCTACTTCATTCTTCGTCCTAAACCTCATTGCTACAACAACTTGGCAGATGAACTCAACAATCTCCATCATAAGAAGACTCCTGCCGACTTGAGGCAATTGACAATACAGAACGTCTATGACACATGGTTCACTCAAGTGCGCTGGGCAGAGATGCTACAGCAACTATGCTTGCTGCTCACCATCATCAGCCTTCTCAGCATCATCCTCAGTGTCTATTCTTCCGTCTCGCTTGACACTCGTGGTCGTGAGAAAGAGGTGGCAATCCGCAAGGTGAATGGCGCAAAGATGTGGGACATCATGCGTCTCTTCGGGCGCTATTACTTGCGCATCCTCATAATCTCAGCCGTCATAGCCGCACCAGTAGGAATAGCTATTGGCACCATTGGCATGAACATGATGCACGTTCATGCAAACGTACTCTTGCTGAGTTGTCAATGGATAGCAACGAGCCTCATCATCGTCGCCATCATCACCCTCCTCACCATTGTTGAGAAGATATACAGAGTGGCGAGAACAAATCCTGCTGATGTGATAAAGAAGGAATAAAAGAAAGCAAGCATGCAATGAATCATCGCTTTAGCGATTCTTTCTAATGAAAGCGCCAAGGCGATGAGCAAGACACGAAATCTTTACATAAGTGGTGTGACTCATACCTATGGTGGTGGTGTGAGTCACACCACCTATACCGTTGTGAGTCACACCACTTGTGGCAATATAAGCTACTGAATAATGGATTAGTAGAATTGTCTTGGAGGCAAATATATAAAAACCTCGCACTATCATCACTGACTGTGCGAGGTCTTGGTGGCAGGAAAGAAATACTATAAAGATCCGCTATAAACAAAGTGAGCGCGCAAGGAGAAATCTTTGCACGCTCGTTTTTTATCGGGAAAAACACTCTTTTTCTTTGCCTCTCTCCAAAAAGTGTATGAAAATCATACACAAAACTGTATGATTTTTTTACACTTTGCATTTTCGTGCCATTTTTCTTATACATTTATTATATATAAGGCGTAACTTTGCAATAGAAAACAAACAACAACTACCTCGCCGTCCGGAAGGCAAATGGTAAATAGTAAATCTTTAAATGGTAAATGTTATGTTGATTATACACAACCTGAAAGTTGCCTTGCGCAACATGACCAAGTACAAGCTGCAGACCGTGATATCGGTGCTGAGCATTGCCATAGGCATCGTCACCCTGGCGTTTGCCCATTCGGCTGCCGAGAGTGCAAAGCTGCCATCGCTCTATCATCAGTCTTATTATGATCGTGCGTATGAAGTATGGTTCGACTCGCTGAACCATGCACCTGATGCCGTTGCGGAATGGGCAGATGTGAGTTTTGACCTCATTCGTGCCGTGAAGCAGGATGGAGGGCTGAAGTGCGCAGAGAAGATTGCTGTGCCAAACACTATAATCTTCGGCAATCAGTTTGAGTTTCACTTCCGCGATTCGTCCGTACAGCAGATCATGATTGACTATACGGCAATCGACCCTGAATACCTTACTTACCACGGCATTCGCTCTGCCATAACAGGCGAGAAAATCAAAACACTCAAGGCGGGCGAAGCTGTTGTGTCCAAGACCTTCGCATCATTGGTGTTAGGTGTTGATGAACCTGCCGATGCGCTGCAGGCATATACTAACAACCTGCTGACAACACAAGTCACAATAGTCGATGTTTGTGAAGACTTCTCCCAATTTGACATGTTGCTAAGCAATAGTCAGTTGTATGTGTCTTACGGACCGATAGAAGGTGACAGATGCGGGTCGGACATTCAGAACCATGCCCTTTTTATAAACATGGTACTGAAGGAAGGGTGCAGCGAGCAGCAGCTCATCAACGAGGTAAACTCTCGCATCAAGCCTCTTGGGCTGAAAGCTACGTTCCATAAGGAATCAGAGAAAGGCAATATCAACATAGCCCTTGCCATCAGTTCCCTCATCCACTTTATCGGTTCGCTCATCCTAATAGCAGCCATCATCGGTTTCCTGCGCATACAGATTCAGCTGTTCTGGAGCCGCCGACGAGAGGTGTCGCTTCGCATTGTCAACGGAGCCAAGCGCAGACATCTGTTCTGGCTCTTCATGACTGAGGTGCTGATTTCCATAGGATTGTCCGTGGTAGTAGCCATGCAGATGGGCAGCTGGATAGAGAACTTCATGTACACGAAGTTAGGAGGTATGATGTCTGACGGAGAAATCCCAATACACAATCTCATTCATTACAGCTGGCAGACAGGCATCATTCTGCTTGTCATCAGTGGCGTAGCGATATGGATTGCACTTTACCGCATCTGCAAGGCAGAGCAAGGACTCGCTGCCAACATGCGACGCAGCCGCAACCACATCTTCCGCAACGTAATGTTAGGCATTCAGATAGCCATCAGCATCACATTCGTAAGCGGCACATTGATTGCAGTGAACTGGACGGACAAGATGGCAGCTGCCTACCATGTGCCTGAGGACGAAAGCTTCTACGAAGAGTGCATCCAGTTTAACGGATATTTAGCCGAACACCCAGAGGAGCTCATTGAAGAGGTAAAGCGTCTGCCTGATATTGACTATATGCAGAACGTCTTCCTTGCAACTTTTGAGGTGCCAAGCATCAAAAACGATGAGGAAGCAATGGAGGCATTGCAGGGTAAGTGTTATCAGAATTTCCTCTGCATATCTGACACTGCGCAACTATCGTTCTACAATGTTAAAATCAAATGGTTAAAAAGGAATGTAGATGTCAGCGAATGCCTCTTGCTTGATGAACGCCTGTACCAGCAGCTCAAGGATTTAGGCGTTGTGGCTGGTGGCACTCTGGAAACAAACAATTTTGACGGAATGCCTGTGGCGTTACCTATTGCCGGAACAATAAGTGGTGTGCCGTATAAACGAGGCACGGTGTCCGTCTTTATTCATCCAAATAATAACGACAGAACTTATGACTTTGTGATCGTGCCAAAGCCAGGACGCTATGCAAGCCTCATGCGCAGTGTGGAGGAGACCATCCAACGACTCGAACCTCAGGTACAAAGCGACAAGATTGCTCAAAACTACGTTGAGCACAATAACGATACCATAGCCATAAAGAGCATCCACACCGTGGCATGGATTCTCGGAGCCGTAGCCATCATCATCTGCGCCATGAGCATCTACAGCACCATAGCCCTCGACACACGCTCACGCAAGAAGGAGGTGGCGATACGCAAGGTACACGGAGCCAAGAGCCGCGACATCTACCGCCTCTTCGGTCGCATATACATCATCCTCGTGTTCCTCTCGCTCCTGATTGCCGTTCCAGCCTCTGTGATGTTCAACATGCTGATGGATAACATAATCATAGATTCCATCAAAGGCACTCTATCACCAACCGCTCCATGCATCCTCGGCTCGCTCATCGTCATCGTGATGATTGCCCTCATCGTGATGTGGAACATCAGAAAGGTGATGCGCACAAATCCTGCAGAGATGATAGCGAAGGAGTAGGAGCCCCTCACCCCAACCCTCTCCCCCATAGGGCGAGGGAGGCCATGCGGGAAAAAGACAAATAGTAAATAGTAAATGATTAAATAGTAAATGTCATTATGATCAAATTAACAGACATCAAGAAGGTATTTCGTACCGAGACAGTGGAGACATGGGCTCTCCGCGAAGTGAACATCGAAGTGAAGGAAGGCGAATTCGTTGCCATCATGGGTCCTTCAGGTTGTGGCAAGTCCACATTGCTGAATATCTTGGGATTGCTCGACACCCCAACAGATGGAACTTACACCCTCAATGGCAAGGACGTGAGCAAGCTCACAGAGAATGAGCGCACCGAGATCCGCAAAGGCGTGATTGGCTTCGTGTTCCAGAGCTTCAACCTTATCGACGAACTCAACGTGTATGAGAACATCGAGCTGCCTCTCCTCTACATGAACACACCAAAACATGAGCGCAAGGAGCGCATCGAGAAGGTGATGGATCGCATGGCAATCTCACACCGCCGCAAGCATTTCCCAAATCAGCTCTCTGGCGGTCAGCAGCAGCGTGTGGCAATAGCCCGTGCCGTGCTTCCTAATCCAAAGATTATCCTTGCCGATGAACCAACAGGTAACCTCGACTCGAAGAACGGCAAGGAGGTTATGAGTCTCCTCAAGCAGCTGCATCAGGAAGGTTCAACCGTAATCATGGTTACTCACTCTCAGCATGATGCCAGCTATGCCGACCGCATCATCAACCTGTATGATGGTGAGATTGTGGAAAACGTGATTCTGTAAATAAGAAAACACATGTGTAAATAGCTAAGATTTAAGATTATGAGCTCAAAACCTCGCACCGTCAGTGATGATAGTGCGAGGCTCTTTTTTTATTCAGAAATTCATCAGTCAACTTCCGTTAACTCCTTATTTCCATTGCCAAGAATCAAACTGGATATCGCCTTTGAGAATAAAAAGAATATCGTGAATGCCAGAAATGCGGCATTTAGCATTAAGTGATTTCCAGTCGGATGAGGCTGATGTGATGCTTGCCACGGCTGGAGAATCGAGATTGTCAATGTGGACTTCAAGAGTTCCACTGCCTCTCAGCAATGCCTGCAAAGCCTTGCTCTTCTTACCGAAGTCGGCCTTGCGGACAAGGATGATGCTCTGCTCTGGCATGCGCTCTTTGATGAAGGCATTGCCCGAAGTAGCAATCATATTGCCTATGTCCTCACCTTCAATGAACTTTATGCCCTCGGTGGCAGCAGCAGTTTCAGCCTGCTGCAACACGTAAGGATTCAGAGGATGAATCTGGCTAACACCCTTCTTGTCAACCGTAGCAGGATAGATATGCACATTCTCCTCATCCACATTTATCTCTGCCACCTGCATGCTTCTGAAGCCGCCATCAAACATATTCATGTCGTCCTGAAGCATCTCGGTATGGTACAGCACATACCATTTGCCCTGATACTTATGCAGATGAGTGTGATTGTTAGTGTAAGTGAAGCCCTCAAAATCGCCAGCATTCTTCAAGTAGTTATTGCCATACTTCCACGACATAGAGTCGAGAGGAGTCTCGCTTGTCATGTAAGACATGCAGCAAGTGGATGGAATCTCGTCAGAGAGTTTCCAGTCAGAATGATCCTGCCAGTCTATATTATATGTATAGACATACTTACCTCCGATGCAATTCAGTTCGTTAGCCTCGAAATGATGCTGCGGACGAGGATTCACGAACTCGCTGTCAATGGAAATCATGTCCTTGCCCAGGCGCGCTATGCGGCTTTTGCCAGCGCCAACAGCCAGCCATCCCACTCCGTTCTCGTCAATCACAGCCCCCGGGTCGAATGGCACGTTGCAGTCTCCCAATCCAGGAGTCTTCGCATCCACAATGCTCTTGTCCAAAGGCGAAGTCCAAGGACCGACAGGCGAAGTAGCAGTCAGCACACCAGTGCCGTAACCGCTATTTGAGAAGTAAAGATAGAAATGCGTCTTTCCATCTGCCTCCTTGCGCGACACTACCGATGGAGCCCACGAGTTGATGATCCATGGCGCAATTTTGCCAACAGGAATCGTGCCATGATAAGTCCAGTTGACCATATCGTCAGTAGAAATCATAGCCAGCGTCTTGATCTTCTCGTACGAATTCTTATCAGTCTGCTCATACTGCTCGGTATCATTTGTGCCATACACATAAAGCCTGCCCTCATACTCCACAGCAGTAGGATCAGCAGTGAAAAGATGGTCGATGAGAGGATTGTTGAATCCTGTGCTAAGCTTTGGAGAAATTTGTGCTGAGCAATCACTGCCCAACACAAATACCCCTACTATTATAATTACCTTCAGAAAACTATTCATTACTTAATGTATTTTTTGCCATTCATAATGTAGATGCCACGAGCCGTAGATGGATCAACCTTGATGCCCATAAGGTTGTATGCCTCGCCATTGATTTCCAACTGACCGTTCTTGACACTCTCAATACCTGTGCCATTAAGGCTTACGCAGACGAGACGGAAATTGTCCAGTTTGTAGCGGCCGCAGCAATCCCAGCCATTGTTGTCATAGTTGCAGTTAGTAGCAGCCTTGTTATTGTCGGTGCGAACGCCAAGCACAATGCTTTCGCCATCAGCAATAGTAACCTCAACAGAGAGAGTTGACATGTTACCCATGTCGCCTGCATCACCAGTCAGCGTAGAGTTAACCTCTTCGCACCCAGCAAAAGTGCGTGACTTCTCTTCAGGATAAGAACTGTCAAGAACATCAGACTTGTAGTCCTCAGCCTTGCCATAGTACTGTGCAACATTGTTCACAAGAAGTCGCTGAGTAGTGAGACGAGAGCAACCGCCATCGAAAGGAACAGTCAAATCCACATAAACCCTGTATGTGCCAGCAGGCAATCCCTTAACATCCTGATAGAGATAAGCGTCAGGAGTTGGGGCAGAGAGGAGACAATAAGAATAATTGCCATCAGTTGTGTAATCATTTTTCTCAATAGCCGTCCAGCTGTTGATGCCAGCATCGGAGATTTCCTGAGCGGTGTGGCAATCCTTGCCAGCCACCTTCATTGTCCATCCATAAGGAACGGTGTGAGCGCCATTGCCAAGAGCCTCGTCATTGCCGTATGTGTTCTCAAAGCTTGCGTTAGCGATAAGATTTGTAATGTCATCACCTTCGTTGAAGCCTCCAGAAACCTTAGCCTTAGCAATGAGATCCTCAATCTGCTCAACAGCAGAAGAAACGCTCTCTGCATCGAGAGAAGGATAATCAGAATCGTAGTCAGCCTTAACAGAAGTGTAAATCTCATTGAGCTGCTTGCCAGTCTCGGTTGCAGCTATGGCACCATCCTGCAATGTTTCGCTTGCAGCATTGAGAGCAACCTCCAGACGAGCGTAAGTCTTGATGCTTGCCTCAGCCTCACCGAAGAGAGAAGTGATAGCGTTTGCAGCAGCATTGATATCGTCATACTTAGCCTTCCTGTCTGCAATGATTTCCTCGCCAGCAGCCTTGGCATTTTCAATTTCCTTGCGGATGTCGCCAGCAATCTTCTTCTCAAGGTAAGAATCAGCCTGCTTCATTGCTTCTTTGAGGTTAGCAACAGCTTCTTTTGTGTTAGCACCAATGAATGTGAGGCGAAGGTTGTAGAAACAGTTCCAGAATCCCTGCTTAGAACAGTCAAACTCAACCTTGAGAGTGTTGTCGGTAACAGTTGTCTCTACCATATTGTCATAAAGACCGAGTTCAAAGAACTTGAGAGCAGAATTCACATCGTTTGGCACATAGTAGTCAGCTGACTTATAGCCCACTTCAAGATCCGTAGGTCCACAGGCAAACACATTATGAATAGTAGTCTCATCGTTGTTGAGACGAATCTTTGACTGAACGTTGAAAGTAGCACTCTTGTCACCATTAGCCCAATCCTTCTCAGACTGTGCCCAATCCCATGAGCACCACTGGAAGCCCTGAACCTCAAGGCGGTAAGTGCCGTTAGGAACATTCTTGATCACCTGCTCAGCTTTCCAGTCAGTCCACATCTTGTCCATAACCTTCTTGCTTGTATCGATGCTGAAATCGTTGAGAGTGGCAACCCAGCCGCCAGTTGTGTCGAAATGACCATTGACAAGCAAGCTGGTAACATCAGTTCCAGCTTCAACTACAGAGTTTGCAGCCTTTTCACTGAGTTCTGCAAGAGTCTTTATAATTTCCTGAATCTTAGCATTGTCAAAAGCACGCTTGTCAAGCGACTCAGGGAACTCATTCTCGAGCAAGAAATCGGAAAGCGCACCCATTGCATCTGATTCGCCCTTACTCATAATGCGCTCAGCATCATCAACAAGAGCAGAAAGCCTCTCGTATGCCTCTTTGTTGGCAACAGCATCCTCATAATCCTGCAGGAAGACAGCGAACAGCACCTCCTGAGCATCAACATCACCCGAAGCTATAAGAGCATTGGCATTCTTGATATCTTCGCTAAGTTTGCTTGAATATGTTTCATTTACAGCATTTTCCTCAACAAGAGGTGTTGAGTTTTCTATAAGAGTACTCAAGCGTACAGATGCTGCCTTCTCTCCAAGATAATCCAGTTTGAAATCGAGAATGATGCACTGGCCAATGTTTGTAGCCTCGAACATGATGCCAACCTCAGCCTCGCCTGTGCGGCACTCGAAAGTCACCTCCGACAAACCGCGCCACCAACCTGTGTCAGTGAGCGGTTCTTTGTAAATCTTGTCGCCCACCTTAGCATAGATATAGCCGCCAGTGATAGGATCTCCCTCTTCGCCCAAGTGACGAATCCACAAACCATAGTTTCCAAACTTATACTTGCCGTTCCTCAAACCCGTGATTTTCTGATAAATCTTATTGTCGCCAAAAGCGCCGCTTGCCCATGAGCCGAGAGTCTTTATGTCAGAATAGAATCCATCGTTGTCAAACTCACCCATGCCGCAGAAGCTGGCAGGTACCATTGTCCATCCTGGAACGTCATGACCGCCATCAACCCAATCCTCTGCCAAGTCAGCATTGCGGAGATAATAGCCAGTCACATCATAAGGATTGTTCTCTGACGCATTCTGAATACGAAGGTCGGCAAGCACATCCTGAACGCTCTCAATGGCAGCATCAAAAGCAGCCTTGTCGGCAGCAGTATTATTGTATGTATCAAGAAGAGCGCTCACGTCATAACCATAGCCTTGCAGTTCAGTCATTAAGAGATGAAGACTCACCTTGCTGAGGAATGGAGCATAATCCTGTTCAGGGATGATGTACCAATCGATCGCACCCTCATCCACCGTGATCAAAGGTCTGATTGTGCCGTTTTCAGCAAAAACACCCATCCAAGTGTCTGGGTAAGACTCCCAGAGATAGTCAGGATCCATTTTTGAAGGACGAATATGGAACACGCCCCCAGACTGCTCCTCAATGCACCAATCCTTGTTGGTGTAGGAAGCATCGCCATCGCATCCCACATAATCAACATCAGAATACAAGCAGCCCAGACCGCATGTCATGCGCCAATCTTCATTGTCAAGTTTAGTCATTTCAATTGCTATACCCTCAGAACCGAGCAAAGCCTGCACGCCTTTAGAAGTGAAGAACTTGCCAGCATCAGCATTGTAAAGATAATAGCTTGAGCCGTTCTGAGGCATGCAGCTTACAGGGACAGGCTTGTCCCACTGCGCCGCAAAAGCGCAAAGGCTCGCAAATGCAGCCGTGATCACGCACAGCACTTTTTTGATAGAAGTCATAAAATTTTGTTTTAGTTTTGGTTATATTTTTAGTGTCTTGTAATTCTTGTTGGCAAAGTTACCTTGTTTATAGTAAAAAGACAAGAAATGATGTTTCCAAAAAAGGAAAATATGTGTTTGGGAATCAAAATCAGCCCTTTAACTCCCTTGTTTTCCTATATTCGCTCGGAGTCACGCCAAACTCAGCCTTAAAATTCATAGTGAAACTCTTCAAAGAATTGAAGCCTACAGTATATGCAATCTCACTAATATGCATTTGTGATCGCTCCAATAATGCTTTACCTCGCTTCAAACGTATGGTTCGAATAAATTCAGCAGGACCGAGCCCCGTTATCGCCATAAGTTTCTTGTAAAGGAAAGAGCGTGACATAGCGAGTTCTTTGCCAAAAGCCTCAACCGTGAAATCAGTATTGTTCATATTTTCTTCCACAATCTTTACAGCTTTCTCTATGAACTGTTCATCAAGCGGCGTGATGGTTATTTCGCTTGGACTGACATCAATTTTCTTCTGGAATTCACTATGACTCTTTGCCGTCAATTCCATGAACTTTTGAATGCGTAGAAGCAACACATCCATGTTGAAAGGTTTGGCGATGTAGTCATCTGCACCAAGCTGCAAACCCTCCAGCCTGCTTTCGTCGGCAATTCGTGCAGTAAGCAATATCACTGGTATATGAGAAGTGCAGATGTCGCTCTTAACTCTTCTGCAAAGTTCATATCCATCAATGCCAGGCATCATTACATCGCTGATGATAAGTGACACATTATTATATTTAAGCAGATCGAGAGCATTCTGACCATCATTGGCAGTCAGCACTTTGTATTTCTCTGCAAGATTGCCCGATATGAAAGTCACTATGTCATTATTATCATCTACCACAAGAATGGTTGGCACGGCATTCTCTCCCTCTCCCTTCTGCTCAGCTTCCACATTCACCGCCGTTTCAGCATCTTGCTTTTTCTCAATAGCATTCACGATAGGCATTGTGATGGTGAAGATGCTGCCTTGAGGGGTATTGTCTGATATGGAGATAGTTCCGTTATGCATGGAAACATATTCGTTGACAATATGCAGACCTATTCCGCTACCCGTTTGCGAGCTTTCATTTGTCCATGACTGATAGAAACGCTGGAATATGCGTTCCTTGTCTTCGTCGCAGATACCTTTGCCTGTGTCAGACACTTCAATCTTCGCTATGCTTTCGTCTGTTGAAAACGAAAGTATGATGTTTCCTCCTTTGTTGGTGAATTTGAATGCGTTGGAAAGGAGGTTATAGATTATTTTGTTCATCTTCTCTTTATCGTACTGCATCAGATAGGAATTGTCTGCACAATTGAAACTCAAAGATATGCCACGCTCCTCAGCATAATCGCAGAAGGATAGATAGATGCTGTTGAGTTGGGCAACAATGTCGGATGTGGATGACTGAAGAGTTTCCACACCAACGTCAAGGCGACGGAAATCGAGGAGTGAGTTTACCTGATCAAGCAGTAATTGAGCATTCTTGTGGACATTCTTGAGTTGTGGCAGAAGTAATGATGGAGTTTCTCCCTGTTCGAGTTTGCGGATAATGGTATCAACAGGAGATATGATAAGCGTGAGCGGTGTGCGCAAATCGTGACTGATGTTTGTGAAGAACTTGAGCTTCATGTCTGTTATCTGCACAAGTTTCTGTTTCTCAAGATTATCTTTCTGCTTCTTCAACTTTTCCAGCTGTGCCATGCGCAGGTATCTCCAGAAAAGATAAGCACCACAGCAAAGCAGTATGAAATACACGAGGAATGCCCACGCCGTTAGATAGAATGGATTGTTAACTCGTATATTGAGGGTGCAGATGGCATCGTCTTCATTCATGTCATCTTCTACCTTGAGCAATAGTTTGTAGTTGCCAGGACTAAGCCCTACAAGAGTGATGCGATTGTCCTCAGTGTGAGTCCATCCATTCATCATTCCCTCAAGCTTATAAGCATAGCGGATGCTGCCGAGTGTGTTCAGATTGCCTGTAAAATAATGTATTGTGATATTGTAAGCATCGTGTGCCAGCTCAATGCTGTTGTCTGCAAAATCAATGCGCTTATCATCTGCATAAATATTAGTGATGAAAGGAATGAGCTTGTTATAATTTTGTTGGTCAGTAACTTCGGTGCTGATAACTGTATATCCTTTTGTGCTGCCGATAAGTATGTTTCCGTCTTTGTCTTTGGCTATGGCTTGCTGGTTGAAGAATGGAATTTGCATGCCGTCACGATAGGAATAGTTTTTGATCTGCCATTCCAGAGTGCCATCTTTCATTCTTGACAGCAGCAGATGTTCTATGCCTCTTGATGTGGCTATCCAGAAATTACCATCGCTGTCTTTCACGATGCTCTTTGGACTTGGCGTAACCTCCTTTGCCTCATCATCAATGTAATAGATCGTATCTCGCTTCATGTCGAATATGGAGATGCCCCTTCTATGTCCCATGACCAGGACGTCTCTCTTGCTGTCATACGACTCCAGAATCGCCATTTTGGGGCGCATCTCCTGCGTTCCGCGCTTATTGGTCACGAAGCGCTGGCATTTATCCGTCTTAGTGTCGCAGATAATCAATCCATAGGTGGATGTTATCAGCAGCTTTCCCTCTTTGTACAGGCAGAAATCCGTGGCAAGTATATTCTCATCTTTATTCACGCCCACTACCTTGCACTTGCCTGTCTGCTTGTTGAACTTCACAAGAGGCTGGATGCAAGAGCCACACCACAGATTGCCACATCCGTCGTCAATGAGGCTCCACACCCTGTCGGTGCAGAAGTTACCGCTTCGGGTACAGAATTGCTCATAATGCTGAGGACTAGTTATGTGGAACAATCCTTCGCTGTACGAACCAGCCCACATGGTGCCGTCGGAGTCTTTCTCTAACGACGATATGGTGATGTTGGGGAGTGAAGTCTTCTGGTATGTGCCGTCTGGATGCTCAATGTACAGTCCGTCGCCATCCGTTCCAATCCACAGATTGCCATTGCTGTCATATTCAAGCACATTCACATCGCCATACTGCTGCCCTTTGCTGCCAAAGAATCTGTTGTCGGGAATTGCGTATGACACGCCCGTCTTGAAATGCCCAATCCATATCGTGCCTTGCAGATCCTTGACAAGCTTCGTGGTGTTGTTCGAACTCAAGCCATTGTCCTCATAGGTGAACTTCGTGTGTGCCAGCTGCGGCATTGCATCTGCCGACTTATTGATCGTCGTAGCAATCTTGCATGTCTGCTTGCTGTAGATGAACACGCCTTCATGGTCAGTAGCAATCCACAGGTTCCCATTGCCATCGTCCATGAGGTCGCGGATAGCATTGTTCCTGCTCTCGCTCTGGGGCAAGGCAATGATTTCTCTCACTACCCTTCCACCTGAGCTATATAGGCACAGGCAGTCGTTCAAGATAGAATATATCCACACAGAATGGTCTGTGTCAACATACGTTCCAAGAATGTTGTCACAGTGTTCCATTATGACTGGGAGCGGCATCTTGGTCATTTTTCCACTGGAGCGCACAAATTGCCACACTCCATCTCTGCACGATAGGAGCATCATGTCCTTTGTAGCTTTGCTCAACGACAAGTATGTGTTTTCAATATTAAAGTGCGAGTTGTTCCATGTTTCTGTATTTTTCTTGATGAAGTCGTAGCGCATAAGCTTGCCCTGCTGGAGTATCCACAGGGCTCCCATATCGTCTATCTTGACTTTGTATTTTGATTTTCCTATATTTATACCAAGATGCTTGAGATAGTCTTCGGCACTTGGAATGATCTGCTGCGTGTTGACATCATAAAGCGTGTATTTGAACTCGCTGTCTATCCACATCACACCATTCCCATCCTCCTGCAGGTCATCTATGGTGTGCAGCTCCATCGGCTTGCCCATCGTCTTCTCAAACAGGCTCACCCTGTAGCCGTCATACCTGTTCAGACCATCATCCGTGCCAATCCACAGAAAGCCCCTGCTGTCAATGTGCATGCACTTCACGGTGCTGTTTGTGAGACCATCAGATGTGGTGAGCAACTGAAGGCGATAAGGATTAACTGCCTGTGCAATCAATGTTGAAAGAATAAGAATGATAGAGAGTATGAGCTGTCTCATAACGGATTAGTGCGGATTGAGATTTATTTTCTTTTAATGCAAAAGTACAAATATTTATATATATGATTCGCACTTTATGTTTCCAAAAGGGGCTGTTTATGTTTTCGAGGCAACATTTTAACGTAGAATATGTACTTTTTGCCGCATATCATATGACATTTTAGTGTAACTTTGCAGAAAACAATAAAGACCTAGTTTTAATATGAAATCAAAACTTATCACTCTCTTTGCCTTGCTTTTCGTTTTGAACAGCAATGCTGCAAGCGCGCAGACAGCAATGGATATTGCTGCTAAAATGTACCCTGGCTGGAACCTTGGCAACACACTTGAGGCTGGGCCATGCTCATGGTTGAGCAACGATGTTGATTATGAAACGGGGTGGCAGGGAACAAAGACCACGCAGGAGATCATTGACTATGTGAAGGAGAAAGGATTCCGCTCCGTGCGCATTCCATGCTCATGGCACATCCACATGGACTCCAACCACAAGATCAAGAAGCAATGGATGGATCGCGTACAGGAAATTGTTGACTACTGCATCAAGGATAGCCTCTATGTAGTCTTGAACGACCACTACGACAACGGCTGGATTGAGCGTTCTTTCGACTCCCAGACTCCTCAGTCCATCGAGCAGAACTGCGCAATGCTTGACAATATGTGGCAGCAGATTGCCACTCGTTTCCGCGACTACGACCATCACCTCCTCTTTGCAGGACTAAACGAGCCTGATGCTGGCCGTGACGATAATAACCGCAAGGCTGAGATTGATGCTCTTGTCAAATATGAGCAGACTTTCATCAATACCGTCAGAGCTACTGGCGGCAACAATGCCACTCGTGTGCTTGTTGTTCAAGGTCCATGCACTGACATTAGCGTTTCATACGATTATGCTGAACTGCCTATAGATCCAACTCCATCAGCACTTATGTTTGAGGTGCATTTCTATTCTCCATACAACTTCTGCCAGATGGAAAAGGATGAATCGTGGGGCAACGCCTTCTACTATTGGGGTGCTAGCAATCATTTCCCTTCATCCACACATAATCCATATTGGGGCGAAGAGGATTTTGTGATCTCTGAACTGGAGAAGATGAAGGAGAAGTTCACATCAAAGGGCATTCCTGTATATCTTGGAGAATTTGGCGCGCTGTGGAGAACAATGCCTTCGGGAGAAAGCCAGAACAAGCATAATGCATCAATTTATGCATGGTATAAGACTGTAACTCAGCATGCTGTCAGCAATGGCATCATTCCTGTGGTATGGGATACTAATTACTCACAAAGACCATCGGGCACAATCATTGACCGCAACAACTTGTCAATATACTGTCAGAGAGCATACGACGGCATCATTGAAGGTTGCGCTGCTGCCAGCTGGCCATTCCCTACATTAATAGAGGACGTTACCATTAACGGTGCGGACCATTCCTTCAATCATCAGATATATGACCTTCAAGGCCGCCCATTGCCTGATATTCCAGAAAAAGGAATTTACATAATGGATGGAATGAAGTATGTCAAATAAACTTTTTAGAGAGGTATTGACTGCACGACGGGCAGAACTGTTTTTCTAATAAAAAGTTGTTCTGCTTTATTTATTTCTTTCCAGCCATCAGAACCTTGCATGTCAGCATCACTGTGCGACCTACGAGATGAGTTGTATGCACAAAGCGGTCGGTGTCCATGAATGAGGTGCGTGTGTATTGACGCACATCTAGAAGGTTGTCACCTGTGAGTTTCCAAATAGCGTGTTTTGTCTTGTACTGCATTGAGGCAGAGAGCATTGAGGCATCCTTGTACTTGCTTGGCTCTACCATATTGTGCATGAAGTTGTATGTGCTGCGGATCTCTAACTTTGGCATTGGGAACACAGCCACAGAACCTGAGCAGCGAAGATTGTCGGACGATTGGCGCGTGCCTACTGTGCGAGAGAAGTCCTTGCCATAGTTGCCATTTGCATTGAGCTCAAGCCACGAGATAGGAGTGATATCTGCTTGCAAATGTAGGCTATATCCTGTGTGGTAGGCAGTGACAAACTTGCTCTGCATCATATATTCGCTGCTGCTCCACGACACATTTGCATCACCAGAGAGCTTGGTGAAGAGCGAGAGGATATTCTTCGAAGCATTGATGCCTCCGCTTGCAGAACGAGTGTGGCTATCATGGAAGATGGACATATTCTCAGTAGATGAAGTACTTACGTTGCGAGAATGCAGCACATTGCGCTTGCCCTGATTGTAGCTGGCATTTGCGCCAAAGGTGAAGTAGCTGAATGGCACTTGCTTGGAGTAGCGAAGGCTGGTGCTCCACGACTGGCTCTTGCCTATCACGCCTGAGGCTGCAGAGGTATTGCGGTAGTTGAGTTGCACAGGTGTGGTGAGCAAGTCCATCATGTCGCCTGCAGAATGGTTGAAGCCACTGCTGAAGTTCAGTTCAGATGTTCCGCTGAATGTGTAGCGCATTGACAGATTTGGTTCTGCGAACAGTTCTGTCAGTGTGGTTCTATTGTCATCGTAATGTGACAAATACGAGAGGTTGAGCCACTTCATCCTCACACCCATGGAGGCGTAGAACTTCTTGTCCCTTGAAGTCCAAGAGGTTGAAGGACTGACTTGAGGCACGAGTTTCCATCCGTTCATGCGCTGGCTCTGGTCGTCAAGTCCATGTTTTACGAGATCTGTCTCAATGAAATTGTAGTTTGCCTCAAGCGAAAGAGGCATGTCAATCTTCCATTTGCCAAGCTTCACTTGAAGCGAGGTGCTGTGACGAGTGTTTAACTGAGTGCTCTGACCACTTTGTGTAATAACGTTCATCGTCATCAAAACGCTTGGCGTGCGAGTGAAGCCGATGTCGCTGGTGAAGGACAGTTTCTTCTTTCCCATGCGGACAGTTCCCCAGAAGTTATTATGCAGATTTATAGATGTAGCCTTCCTTTTCTGTTCAATCAGTAGCATCTCAGTCCCCCCCTGGGGGATGGTTAGGATAGGGCTTTCGTTGCTGAGAAACTGAGCTTTTGCGCTGAAATTGTCAGCGAAATAGTGATTGCTGGCGTTGTTCTCAAACTTTATGCTGAGCATTGGGCGATGAGTCTTGTCAAGCGGATTGGTAGATTCTGCAATATGTATGTTCTCGCCTCCGGCAAAGTAGAAGGACTCAGAACTTCCAGTGCTTGTCATGCGCTCGTAGGTATAGTCGGCATTCACCTTTATCTGCCTGATACTGTCTATCTTCTGTATGGCATTGAGACTTCCGTAACCATTTGTGCGATAGACAGATTCCCCTACTCCACCAGCGTATTCTTGTCCCCAAGCAGGAAGCTTGTCGGTAGCCAACGAGCCGAAGTTGTCGCCACCATAATGATTGACCATGTCGTAAAGACCGAAGCTGCCGTTATTGCTAAATTTGGCAGCTGCAAGCAACTGGAAGTTGTCTGTAAACATCATCTCTGTTGCGCCTGCGGCATACAAGACCTCCTTTTCTCGCAAACCCACTCCGAACTCAGGTTGTCCGAATGGCTTGAACTTCGCCTTGTTGCTCAACTTCACATTGATGGCAACCGCATCGCTCTCCTCGTCAGCATCTATCTTGCGATGCTTATGGTGTTTCATAATCTCCACTTGAGTGGCATACTCAGCAGGGATATTCTTTGTGGCAAGATTGTAGCGACCGCCCAGCATGTCGAGACCACCGATGTAGAAGTTCGATATGCCCTTGCCCATATAGCTGATAGCTCCATTCTCCGAAATGTCAATGCCTGGCAGATTCTTCAATCCGTCTTCAAGTGTCACATCGCCTTTCTTCAAGAACGATGCGAGATTGTAAGTGAGAGTGTCGCCAAGCAGAGTGAGAGGCGGCGCCTTGACCTTCACCTCTTTGAGTGCTATGGTCTTCTGTTCCAGCCATGTATCTTGAACGAGTTTTCGTTTGTCTGTTGGAAGCACAATCTCATCCTTCACGTATGAAATATGTGTGAAACTGAGCACCGCAGGCTCCTTCACCCTCTTGCTGTCGAAGGTGAGCGAGTATGCTCCCTTGCTATTTGAAGAGACGAAGGCAAGCGTCATCTTGCCAGACATGACTTTGATGATCACATCAGACAGAGGCTTGTTTTGCATGTCCTTAACGGTGCCTGTCACCTCAATGGTTTGCGCTGATGCCATTGTGACAATGAATGCAAAAATGATTGTAAGTGTTGTTCTCATTGTGTTAGCTTGAAAAAGATTAGTTGAACTTTACCATCTTGTTTGGTTACAATAGCTATATGCCTTGGACCGAAACCTATAAGATGCTTGGCAGGATACTCGGAACCATTGAATGTCAGCTTAGTAATGTGTTTGAGGTTGCCATTACTTGTGTTGAGTATGTACCTGTTATTGTTTTCAATGGCGATGTACAGGTATGACTTGCCGAACTGGTGGTATTCGTGTATTTTGCCGATGCTGGAGAAATCGTATTCCGCCCATAGACCTGCATAATCGTTAGTGTGACCATTGCCGTAAACAATTGTGTCATTGCCGAACCAAGGTATGCGTATATTCTGCTCTTCCACATTAAATACTTCTATCGTGTCGTTTGTGGCAAAGTCAAGATGCACGAAGAAGTTGCGTTTTGTCATGTCATAAATCTCATTGGCATGGGCGTAGTAGCCTGTACCCAATGTGTCGGCAGCAGCGCTTGAAGGATCAATCGCAATGCCTTCAAATTGGTCGAAGAATGTTCTTTCGCCAAACACATTGCGCATATGCTCTCCATTGCTGAGACGGTAGATGTTGCCTCGTGTCATGTTGTATGCAAGGGCAAAATAGTCATTTCCAATGGCTGCTGTAAGAAGGAAAAGAAACCTGTCTTCTACTTTCTCATTTGGCAGAGTCACAGTCCAAGAAGAATCAGAAATCTCTTCCATGCATAGCACTGTGTCGTTTGGGTTCGTCACCTCCAGTTTTATTTGCGCTATTGTTGGCAATGCCATCACCAACAAAGCTATTAACAGTATTATCTTTTTCATTTACATTATCTATTCTCTTATTAGGTTCCAATGAAAGTGCCCTTCGGGCCAATTGAAAAAACAAAAAAATCAACCATAAAAAACATAAAAAAACAGTTCAATTATTGTTTTTTCTTGTTTTTGTTCTGTTTCTTCAATGTTTTTCTAA
>JAGHUI010000011.1 GCA_018064885.1 Candidatus Minthosoma equi
GCTATTATTTCCGTCTATTTCAAGAGTCATTGTTTATGGTTGTCCGTCTGGTGTCCAAACACCTGTCGGGGATGATATATTTGTGGTCTAACATATTAAAAATGAGATAATAAATTAAAAAATAACTAAGTATTGATTTTATTCTTCTTTTTATAATCATCAATATATTTTATGTTGAAAATCAAAGAAAAGACATACAAATCTTTCGATTCCGTAATCTCTTGTTTGTAAAGAGACTTCAAATACTCTGAACGTTTCCTTAAAGCTTGTATAACTTCAATTCTAAAATTAGCATACTCCAGTTTTCTTGAAACCAATGATTGATTATACAATGTGTCATCAACTTCAACATTCCTCACTTCAAGCATCGGATATGTAACCTGCTTAATTTCAAACTCAACATACGGAAACTGCTGTTTCTGATAAGGACGATCTACTGGAATTTTGAATTTTTCCCCCTTATACAACAGTGCAGGTGCCAGTTTGTTTTCATCTACAGTATGAAATTTCACGACAGAGTCAATTTCATTGGATTCTGCTTTATAATAGCGACCTTTATAAAACACCCAACTTTCAGCAAAAAGACTTAATGCAGACAAGCCAAACGCTATTGCTGTTACCAACCTGTATTTCATACTCATATTAGATATCATTATATTTCAACATATTCTTTATCATCCGTCCTTCCTATTACGTTTCCAAAGTTGCAAAAAAGACGATAGTTATTGATATGTGCAAATGTACACATTTATATATTATTAGCAAAACTTTTTTTCTCTCTTTTTTCATTAGATCACTAAAAAAGCAGTTTGCAATGCGTTGTGTGCGCTTTGCAAACTGCTAATATAGTCATCTCCGCAATATTAACAATTTGAGTCAGTTTGTTAATACTATATTTGGTCTTTACTGAATATGTCTTAGATATTCTAGGAAATCATTTAAATTTATCACATCAACGTGAGGAAAATCTATGGTCTTCAACACATTGAAATGTCTGTCTTCTGTCACAATATATCTTGCATTCGCTTTAATGGCACAGTCAACAAACTTGTTGTCGTCTTTATCTTTGTCTATCAATTCAAAATGATAATACACCTCAATATGCTTGGTGTTAGAACGGTTGAGTATGGCTGATATGATGTTGTTGGCGATTTCTTTTGAGCCAGTACGCTCTGCTATTATTTCTTGATATTCGTTGAGAATGTCGTCGGTAAAACATAAACAATACTTTCCCAGCATGAAGTCTCTCCATACTGGGAAATAAATGCTGTCACGCTTTATTGACGCTATAAGACAGTTCGTGTCAAGGACGATGTTATCCATATCGACTTAGTATTTATACGGTGTACGATTGTGTTCCTTTGACCAAGACTGAATTATTGTAGTATTAAGTTTTCCGTCTGAACATAATCTATCCATAGCGTCAAGAGCTTTATTTGAGAAATATTCTGCTATAAGATCTCTGATGGCGCGCATTTCATTTTCGTCCTGCACTCTTGATATACTATCTAATATTTGCATTTGATATGTTGAAAAAACAGCTTCCATATTTTCTTTTATTGTGATTTATTGCATTTAACCTATATTCTACAAAAACAAGGGCAAAGTCCATGTTATCTCTCAGTCTTAATAACTAGATTGTGTGCAAATGTACACATTTATATATAATTAGCAAAACTTTTTTCTTTCTTTTTTTTCATAATATCACAAAAAAACAGTTTGCAATGCGTTGTGTGCGCATTGCAAACTGTGCTTGTTTCGGCTTTGCAAAACCTTACATGAAAAGAATTCCGTGAAAAAGCTGTCATCCTGTCACTTTTTGAGATAACGAATAGATTTTCATGCAGATAATGAGTGACAGGTTGAGTGACAGGTTGAAAAAAAGTGATAGCTCAAGCTGTCACTTTTTCTTTTTCCATCACTCTTGCTGGTGTTTAAGTCCCACAGATGTGGGGCATGACATGTTATGTTACGGCTTCGTCCTCGCAGAGAAACTTCCGTAAGTACTCGCGTCCTTTGCCCGAAAGTACAGTTGTCCTTTGCTCGTAAGGACAGTTGTCCTTTGCCCGAAAGTACGACTGTCCTTTAGGAAATTGCTTAGAACTGGAAATAGATAAATGGCTGAACGTCACTTGACTTGATCTGGATAACGATGTATATCACAATGACGATGAGGAGCGCTTTGACCACAAGCGGACATTTTGATACGACAGCCTTCGCTTTTGCTGAGAAGGTTTCTGGAAGGAAATGAAGCACGTAGCCGAGAAGCATCAGGCTTGCCACTCCCCAATATGACTCGCACCACTGGAAGAATATCTGTGGCTCGAACTTGTGGAAAATTTGGATAAACACCTGGTTGGCAATGCCGAAGGATTGTGCGCGGAAGAGCACCCAGCAGGCTGCAGCTATGTGGAATGTGATGATGCCGCCAACGAACACTACAAACCAGTTTTTCTTTGGATTTGGATCTTTCTTGCTTGGCATGTATGTGAGAGGGCTGAGCTTTGGACAGATGCTGTGCCACATCTTGTCGAAGCAGAGCACAAGTCCGTGGAGACCTCCCCAAAGGATGAAGTTGAGCGATGCGCCATGCCAGAGACCGCCGAGGAGCATTGTCATGAGAAGATTGAAGTATTGGCGGATCTTGCCATGTCGGTTACCGCCAAGGCTGATGTATAGGTAGTCCTTGAGCCATGAGGAGAGGCTGATGTGCCAGCGACGCCAGAATTCTGTGATGCTGGTGGATTTGTATGGATTGTCAAAGTTCTTAGGGAACTCAAAACCAAGCAGAAGAGCTATGCCGATAGCCATGTCGCTGTAGCCAGAGAAGTCGCAGTAGATCTGAAGCGTGTAGCCATAAACCGCCAGCAGGTTTTCAATGCCGCTGTAAAGGTCTGGCTGGTCGAAGATGCGCTCTACGAAATTGACTGAGATATAGTCGCTTATCACAGCTTTCTTGAAAAGACCTGCAATGATGTAGAACACGCCTGTGCCAAACATTGCGTCGGTGACATTCAGCGGACGGCGAATCTGTGGAATGAAGTCGCGAGCACGGACGATAGGGCCTGCCACAAGCTGAGGGAAGAAGCTTACGTAGAAAGCATAGTCGATCAAGCGGTTAAGCGGTTTGATGTTGCCGCGATAAACGTCGATTGTGTAGCTGAGCGACTGGAATGTGAAGAATGATATTCCCACAGGCAAGAAGATGTCGCGAGGCTGCCATGCCACTCCGAGGTGGTAACTGCCTGAGATGCTTGCAGGTATGTGAACTCCGCAGCTGCTAAGGAATGTACAGATGGTGTCGCCAAGGAAATTGGTGTATTTGAAGAATACAAGCAAGCCGAGATCAAGGATGAGGGACAGCGCTACGAGAGTCTTTGCCATTCCGCACTTTCCAAGTCCATCGAGTGCCTTTGCTATGAAATAGTCACTTACGGTTACGAGTGCCAAGAGGCAGAAGAATAATCCGCTGCTCTTATAATAAAAGTAGTAGGAGAAAAGCGTAACAAAGAGAATACGCAATGTGTCTGCTTTTCCAAGCAGATTGTAGATGAGTGTGAATCCTAAAAACAAGAACAGGAAGATTCCCGAAGAGAAGATCATTGGTGAATCTGGCTGGTATGTCAGTTGGTCTAAAACCCTTTGCCAATCTATGTCGAACATCAGTTGTGAGTTATGAGTTGTGGGTTATAAGTTATCTGTTATGAGTTATGAGAGAGGTGTCCTGGATAGCATTTAAAAGCCTTTAACCGAGCGGTACGGTTTCTGCTCCTGTGGTGTAGAACCGTGCATAGGGCGCAGCTGACTGCCAGTAGGAGTTCCTATATATGCATTGTATATTGCTTCTCCGAGGAGTTTTCCTTGAAGGTTGTATCCTGCAACGAGGTAGTGTACTTGGTCGGTGTTCATCATTCCGGCATTATGCCAGTTGGCAGCACCGCCTGCTATTGTGAAGATGTCCCATGCTGCCATGTTGTGTGAGTGACAGAAGGATACGATGCTTCGCGATACCCTCGCTGTATTTGCCACATTTTCAACCTTTGACGTTGTGTAATGAACGCGGCGACTGCGTCCGCGACCTGTAACGTATGTTCCTCCGGTGCGCTGGCTGATGTAGCTGCCAGGAGGGGTGGTGAAAATGAAGCATACACCAGGGCAGCGATTGGCGATTCTCTGTGTGAGGAGATTCATGGTTTCTGCATGGACATGCTCGTCTATCGGGTTGCCGTGAGCTTCGTTTGTTCCAAAAGAGATGATGACAAGATCAGGATCTTCCATCGCAACGCGATTTATCATATCTGCTTCGTAGAAGCGGCGAGCCCAGGCGCCATTGATGCCATAGTATGTGAATTCCACATGCGGGAAATAGCTTTGAAGCGTATTGCCCAGGGAACGTGGAAGGTAGTTGCCCTTGACATGCGAGTCTCCAATCTGCATCACCTTGACTCTCTTGCCTTGTTTGATTTTTTTGAACACAGGACGAAGGGAGCCTCCATTTGTGAGTTCATTCTTGCGTGTGTTCCTGAAACTGGCAGGGAAAGGTGTACCTAACGACTGGGCATGCAACATGTTTCCATCTGTAAAGATGAAAAACATGACAACCGTTGTCAGCATCAATATGTTTCTAATTTTCAGCACCTAATGTAATTGTTGTTTAGCGTTTGTTGTTTAGTGTTTAGGGGTTACCTCACTCTATTATCGTAGTTTTCTTTACCATTCATAAGAACTTCGTAGAGGAGGCTTGCCAGATGCTTGCCACCATTGAAGTTGATATGAGTGTAGTCGAGATTTGCTTCTTTCTTTTCTTTCAACTTGGCAATGCTTCCGTCGCCTCCCATTGCTTCGTAGAGGTTCCAAAATGCAACCTTGTGGTCGCTTGCCATCTTTCTCTCGAATGAGATGAGCTCCTTCACGCCGCCCATGGTGTGGATCTGTCCGTCAGATCCTCTTGAGCCGCGGTCGCCCATGCTGACCACGAGGATGCTGGCGTGAGGATATGCTGCTTTGAAATGGTCGATGACCTTGCCCATCTGATCGGCATAGAAGCCATAATCTTTTTGTTTAGGACCGGCCACATTGAGACCGAAGTGGATAATAATCAGGTCGTAAGGACGCACTCTGGCAAAACTGTGCAGCGTCTCTTGAGGTATGGTGGAAAGATGCTGGCCGCCACTTCCGCGCATGCTGAAGTTATCAACTGCCACACCTTTCTTTCCGTCAAGCGCAACGCCGTAGAATCGGCTTCCGCTGCCGCCTTTGACTGAGAGGTTGAATTTTCCGATTCTGCCGTTTATTGTCTTTGCAACAACATTGCCTGCTCCCTGCTGTGATCCTTCAACATGACGTGTTACGGTCTTGTAACGTACTACAGAGTCAGAGTCAAGATATTCAACGGTTTCTTCGTATGTGTCAGGCTCTGAGCTGCCACCGTTGGAGAAGAGCGATTCAAATGCTCCGCCATTGAGTGCGTAGTCAATATTCAAGCCTGTGCCTGGAGTGTAGAATACTGTTGCAACTTCCGCAGTGTCAAGCAGATTGGCATATACGTTCTTTTGTCCTCGTGCCTCGAATGTTGCTGTTCCGTATGGAATGAAGTAGCTTCCTGCAGGTCCTTGATAGGATGCGTTGAATCCTTTGCCTTTCTCGTTGGCATGATACTTGTTCCAGCCATTGCGCTTTGTTGTGACAGAACGGCGGAAGTCTGAAGATACACATTGTATTTCTATGAAACCAACGCCTTTGCCGCCAAACTTCTGTTGGAGAAGGCCGCGCAGGTCCATTGTGAGAATGTCGCCCTCAATGTATGAGTCGCCAAAATATGCCACTCTGACATTGCGTGAATGAGCTTCGCCCAAAGCTTTGTAGAATTTGTCCATCTCACGATGAAGTCCTTTTGTGTCAGCAAAATCCTCAATGGCAACCATACCTTTAGGTATAGTGTCCACATAAGCTAACTGCCTGACTTCTATAGCGTGGGAATCGACTTTCTGCTCAACAAAACCCTCGGCTTCGTCTGCTTTCACTTCTGCAATTATCTGACCGTCAGAGTCACGACGCTGCACATCGCTGAGAATGTTGACACGACGAAGGTCTGTGTCGGCAACAGACATTCTTGGCAGGAAGAATAGTCCTGTCAATACAGCCAACACAATCAAGGTCAACCAGAAAGCTTTCCAAATGTTACTTTTCATTTCTCTTGTTAATTTAATCCGTTGTTAAACAATCTTTTTTTGTTTTTTCGATTTTTCAAGATTCAAGTTTTTATGCTTGCTCTGTTTTTGCTTTTTCCAATTCTGGATATGATATTCTTGTGTGATAAATTGTTTTGAGCTTGTCTTTCAATACTTGTTTTGCTATTGCAATCTCCTTGAAAGTGATGGAGCTTTCGTTGAAGAAGCCTTCTGACATTTGACCGTCAATTATTCTGTCAACCAATGTGTTGATGCTTTCTTCTGTGTATTCAGACAAGGAGCGTGAGGCGGCTTCGACGGCATCGCACATCATCAGTATTGCTTCTTCCTTTGTACCTGGATTAGGTCCTGGATATGTGAATGCTTTCTCATCGATTTCCTCATCTGGGTGCTCGTTCTTATAAGTGATGTAGAAATATTTTGCTTTACCAATGCCATGGTGGGTGAGGATGAATCTCTTTATAGCTTCTGGCAAATGATTCTTTTCTGCCATTGCCACACCGTTTGTGACATGAGCTATGATAACTTCGGCACTTTTCAAAGGTGTGAGATGCTTATGGGGAGATACACCGTTTTGATTTTCAGTAAAAAACACTGGACGCTCAAGCTTGCCAATATCGTGGTACAGCGCACCTGTTCTAACCAACTGGGCTTTGGCATCCAGTTTGTTTGCCACCTCAGCACTCAGGTTTGCCACCTGCATGGAATGCTGGAATGTGCCAGGGGCTGTCTCTGTCATACGTTGCAGGAGTGGGTTGTTGATATTTGTGAGTTCCACAAGAGTAACGTCGCTGACAAAGCCAAACAGTTTCTCAAGCATCCAGAGCAGAGGGTAGGTGAACAGGAGAAGTATGCCGTTTACAGCAAAGCAGACATACATCCATGTGTCCATGTTTATGCCATTTTCGTGATAGATAGAATATGCTGTATAGAAGCCTACATAAACAAGGAATATAATACCTGCAGTGTGGATGATCTGAGAACGCTGGGAAAGTTCGCGGAGAGTCTGGATTGCCACCATGCCTGCAGCCAGCTGAACAATGATGAACTCGTATTGGCTTGTAAGGAAAGTGGAAATTATGAGCACCATGCCTGTGTGGAACATGAAGGCTGTACGTGAGTCCATGAAGACGCGTATGATGATAGGCACCATACAGCATGGCAGCATGAATACGTTAAGAATCATGTGACTTTTCATCAATGATGCTATTATACAGAAAACTACAGGCAGGGCAAACAGCAGGATGCCACTTCGGTAGTTCTCGAAATAGTCTTTACGGAAAAGAGAAAGGTAGGTGATGAGTGATGTGAATACGATGACAACAAACACAATTTGACCAATCAGGCGGTAAGGAATTTCCTTCTCTTGCCCTACATACTTGCCAAACTCCTTCTCGTAAGACTGAAGTTTGTCGAACACTTCTTGAGTTATCACCTCTCCTCTGTCAACTATCTTCTCGCCAGCCAACACCTGGCCGTTGGATGCGGTTATCTCGTCAAGCGAAACCTGCATCTCCGAGGATGATTTCATTTCATCGTAGAAGAGGTTTGGACGTATATACTCGTGAATACCATAGTCTTGCATCACGAGTCGGGAGAACTTGTCTGGCTGATCTCCCATTATGTATTCGTATGCCTGATGAGTGGAAAATACGGATTTGAGCTTTGTTGACGATGCTTGAAATTTATCAACAATACGGATGGAAGAGTGCTTCTCTTCCTTCATCAGGTCGTAGTCGGCAGTTGACATCACACCGTGGCGATACACTGTGTCGAGCAATGCAGCGATATGATGAACGTACATTGTCGCATTGGGACCATTCCATCCCTTTGCAGAATCATCATAAAGCTTTTTGATAAGGCTGTCTCTCACCTCTTTCCTGAGGTTGTAATAAGGCTGGAATTTGTACATAACGCTGTCCCTCTCAGCCTTCATTATAGAGTCGTTCTTGATGATAGGAAACTTCGACTTAGCAATCAGCGGACCATAGTTCCAAGGACTGTCGATGGTGTAGGAATAGCCAAATTCATCCCCTCTCGGCATGAAATAGACTATCAATGCCGTTGACAACACGACGAGCGCAATCTTCATGAGAAGGCGCGTCATGTAGCTCCGCTTCTGCTGTTTCGTAAGTTTCACTCTTTCAGTAAGAATGCTTTGAAATCTTCAAAATTCTTTGACATAGGAATGCTCTGCTTTGTTCCCTTCATGAATGCCTGCAGCTTGGCAGGAATCTCAATGCTTTCACCTAAGATGCCGTCAACAGTATCCTTGAACTTTGCAGGATGAGCAGTCTCAAGGAAGACTCCAATCTCTTCAGCCTTTAAGCCTTCCTTCAATGCACGGAATCCGCAAGCACCATGAGGATCACATACATAGCCAGTTTCTGCCTTAACTTCCTTGATAGTTTCGGCAATCATCTCGTCTGAGTATGTAGCACCGCTGATGTCGGCACAGATAGCTGCGTGCTCCTTACCATAAAGGTCGTAGATGCGTGCAAAATTGCTTGGATCGCCCACATCCATTGCATTGGCAATAGTTTGGACAGAAGCCTTTGGCTCATATTTGCCTGTCTGCAAATACTTGAAGAAGATATCGTTGGCATTGTTGGCAGCAATGAAACGCTTAACAGGAAGTCCCATTCTCTTGCCAAACAAAGCAGAACAAATGTTGCCGAAGTTGCCAGAAGGAACACAAACAACGAGCTGATCAGCAAGACCAGCCTTCTTCATTTGAGCGTATGCATAGAAATAGTAGAATGCCTGTGGAAGGAAACGAGCCACATTGATAGAGTTTGCAGAAGTTAGCTTCATGTGACGGTTCAGATCCTCGTCCATGAAAGCGCTCTTTACAAGTGCCTGACAATCATCGAACACGCCGTCAACCTCAACAGCTGTAATGTTCTTGCCGAGAGTTGTGAACTGACATTCTTGAATAGGGCTTACCTTGCCCTTAGGATAGAGTACATACACACGGATTCCGTCAACGCCAAGGAAGCCGTTGGCAACAGCGCTTCCTGTGTCGCCAGAAGTGGCAACAAGCACATTGACTTCAGCGCCATTGTTTTCCTTCTTCAGGAAATACTGCAAAAGGCGAGCCATGAAACGTGCGCCAACATCCTTGAAAGCAAGGGTAGGGCCGTGGAATAGCTCAAGAGAATAGATGCTGTCGGTAACCTTCACGCAAGGGCAGTCGAAAGCAAGAGTGTCATAGACAATCTTTTTCAACGACTCCGCATCTACGTCCTCGCCAAAGAAAGCATCAGCGACGGTGTAAGCAATCTCCTGGAAAGAGAGATTCTCAATATTATCGAAGAATTCTTGTGGGAGAGCCTTAATGCGCTCAGGCATATAAAGTCCCTTATCCTCAGCAAGTCCCTTAACAACAGCCTTCTCAAGAGAAGCGATAGGAGCCTTGCCGTTAGTGCTATAAAAATTCATATATATATTCTTTTTACTTAAAAACTTATGAAGAGAAGAGCCATAAATCTCATCATCGCTCCTCTCTTCCCCTGTGTAAAATCGGTGCAAAGTTACGCCTAATTTCGCTAAGTAACAATTATTATGGAAGAAAATGTTGAGTAAATCCTACTATATAAATACAAAATGTACGAAAAATGCTGATTAAAAACAATAAAACGAACATTAAATCGCACATTTTGCCATGATAGTCCATCGTTATGCTTTTATTTTTCCTTACCTTTGCATAAGGAAAATTAGAACTTTTAATCGCATTAAGATAAACAACAATGAATCGTGTTTTATTTTCGTTTCTTTCAATGGTGCTGGCATTGACAGCTACAGCCAACGATGGTGTGTATTTCACTTCAGGCAATCAACTCGTTCCGCTTCAGGAAACAGACATCAGTGTAAAGAAAGAGATTCTCACAATCTCTCTCACGAACAATGGCTTTGCCAAAGTTGACGTCTATTATGAGTTCTATAATCCAGGCAACTCTTCAAAGTCTGTGCTGATGGGCTTTGAGGCAGATCCATCTTACAATGATGATTATGAACTTCATCCAAGCGGCATTCATCCGAACATAAAGGACTTCACTGTGGAAATAAACGGAGTGAAACAATCTCACAAGAATGCTATCAGCAATCTCGACAAAGCAGGTCTGTTCAATCCATTGGCTGATGCCAAGGCATGGCAAGAAGGTTGCGGCGAATGTGATCAGCCAGGTCACGAGGAGTGTGGAGATCCAACTGCGCTCTACAAAAAAGGCGACCATTCAAAGCAGATACACGAGTATTCTTATGTGTATTATTTCAACGCCACCTTTAAACCTGGTATCAACAAGATTCATCACACATATAAATATAATACATCTGCCGATGTAATTACATCTTATACAGTGCCATACAAACTCTCCCCTGCAGGACGCTGGGCGAACAAGCAGATAGATGACTTCACTCTTGTTATCCGAGCAGACAAGACTGCGAAATATTTTGATGTTGATATGAGTACTTTCCCGGGCGCAAAATTCACCCTTACAGAAGGTGTGGGAAAGATTCAGGATGGACGAATCGTGCTTCGTAATGGCGCAGTTACCCTCCATAAACTCAATTTCCGCCCTTCTCCAGACCATGAGCTCGATATTGTTTCTGCCGACAGGAATATCGGTGCGAGCGGCCAATTCGGTTCTTACTACGACCGCTCTTCATGTCTTTGGCTTTATCTCTGGTGGGAATCTTCGCAAAGCGAATACTCTGAACTTGATGAAGCTGACAAGCTCACTCCTGAGCAGTTCAAGCGCATCGCAAAGAATCTTCCATACGCAAACAGAGGCCACGTGTTTAAGGATCCAGAGTTGAAGAAGTATTTCTCACAGTTATGGTGGTACATGCCAGATCCTTCTTACAAGGACGACACCAGTGACTTCACCGAGCAAGATTGGATGTATATTAATTGGAAAGAAGAATAAGACCCTCTCCCCTAACCCTCTCCCGTAAAGGACGAGGGAGTCCATGCGGAGTATAAGTAAAAAATAATTGTTTCGTGAAATATATGAAAAAGATAACATTGAGCATAATTCTCTGTGCAATATCAATTCTTTCGTTTGCGCAGACAGTAAAGACTAAGGGAGGCATTGACCCAAAGACATGGTCAGCAGGACAGACAGCCGAAGTTAGCATCAGCAGTATTCCTACTTCTGTAGATGCATTCAAGTCCCTTCAGCAGAAACTCGGAACAACACCAGAGGGATGCGTGATGCTGCAATTAGTGGCATTCGAGATGTACAATCAGAACAAGGCTGTTGGTGAACAATGCATCCGTTTGAATAACACCGATGTAAATATTCCTTCTGTCATGCGACGCATGCAGGATATCTTCAGCAAGACAGATGTTTCTTATGCCCGCCCACATCTTGTGGCAACATATTTTGCAGGAGCTACTCCTGACAATGGCTTCAATCCGAAGAAACCTTACACCATCAAAGTGCGTTCAAGCAAGGTGCATCAATATGAGCGCTCACAGTCACTTCAAGGTTATGTGCTTCATCTTGAAGTGTTCAGCACTGGCTATGACACCTCATGGCGTGGCTGTGAGGTTGTTAAGCAAAAAGGCAATAACTTCTACAAGGTCAGCAACTGTCCTTCTATGTATGTTCAATGCAAAGAAGTGGATTTTGATGCCAAAGAAGATTATAAAGGAATCCGTTAATTGGTTTTTCTTATTTTCAGTTTTTGTTTTTTCATTTTTACTTTATAAATCCTTATGAAAAGAATAATATTCACATTATCTGTATTGATGCTTTTTTCACTTGCAGCATCTGCACAGAAGAAAAAAGAAGTGAAGGTCAACACAGCAGAAGAACTCCTCTATGCACTTCGCAGCGATGCTTCCACAATAGTTATCACTGCCAAGGAAACCATCAATCTTACAGAAACTCTCGACCGATGGTATGCAAATGGCAAGATACAGGACAAGCGCATTGCGGAAAGCGTTGTGCAGTCTGATATTTTTGTCAATGACGATCAAGATGGACTTGGTCTTGTGTTGATAGGTCTTTCAAATATTACTATCAAGGGAAAGAACCCAAAGAAACCAGCCGAGATTGTCATTGATCCACGTTTCCCTGATGTTCTTAAATTGGAGAATTGTGAAAACATCACACTTGAAAATCTTGTTCTTGGACATACTGCACAGGGTGACATGGGGTGGTGTCATGGCGACGTTGTTGCACTTGTGAAAAGCCAAAATATCACCATCAGAAACTGCAGCCTATTCGGTTGCGGCGTATGCGGCATTGAAGCATCAGGCATTGATGGACTGCTCGTGGAAAAGACAGAGATTCATCATTGCAGTTGGGATGCTATTCATATTCATGGACATCACGTCACTTTCAACGGTTGCGACTTCCACCACAATGCAGGCTTTATGCTCATCAATGTGGAGACAAGCGACGTAGTCTTCAACGACTGCACTCTCCGCAACACCAACGGCACACTCTTTGACGAATACTCCATCTACAACCCAATCACTATGAATAAATGCAAAATCGTTCATCACGAAGGTTTTGGCAACAAGATGAGCCTTGTGAAGATGATGAATTGCGATGTTCAGATAGACGAAGAAGGCGAGGACGATGGTTATTCCCCTTTGGGAGGTGAAGAATATGGAGAAGAATATGAAGGTAACTGTGACTATTACGAAGGAGATGAATATGAAGAAGGCGAGTAATTCTTTACTCATTAATTAAATATTCATTTACGGAATTATTGAAAAACTAATAACAAAATAACAATGAAATCAATTACAAAGACATTTATTGCTATCGCAGCGGTCATGCTGTGGAGCGTTTCAGCAAACGTGAATGCTCAATGCGAAAGCCATTCTAATCTGTGTGATAAAAAATCTAATCAGACTTCTTGCTGCTGTGCCGGTATGAATGCACAAAAGAAGGAACCTGTGAAGATGATTCTCGATGCTGACTTCGGAAGCTCTACCGATGACTTGTTCACTCTCATGATGCTCCATCATTATATCGATGAGGGTCTTGTGGATTTGAAAGGTATTATAGTTGATCGTATGGATATCAACAATGCTGGAGTTGTGGATATTTTCAACACATACTATGGTCATCCAGATATTCCTATAGGTATTGAACGCAATGGTGTTGTGAAGCCACGTGTGTTCATTCCATACAATGGAATTTGCAATCTCAAAGACAAAGATGGCAAATTGCTTTTCAAGCGAACCAAGACAAACGATGAACTGAAAAATTCACTTGAAGACTACAAACTCTATCGCAAGATTCTCAGCGAAGCAGAAAATAACTCTATCTCAATCGTTGCTATCGGTTTTGCGACATCACTCGCAGAACTTATGAAATCAGGTGCAGACGAATACTCTAGCCTTACAGGAGCAGAGCTTGTTCAGCAGAAAGTTAAGGGAGTGTATATCCAGAGTGGACGTTTTGAACCTACTGACAGTCTTTGCGGATATAACATGCGAGCAGCATCAGCACAGTCAAAGATTTTCTACGACATGCTTCCAAAGAACGTGGATCTCAACATGTCACCATCAATGGTGGGCGATGGTATGAACTATTTGCCAGAGGATGTCCTTGCCGATCTCAAGGATGTTGAAATCAATCCAATCAAGGCTGTATATGAAAACTATAAGTGCGACACAGGCCAGCGCATGTGGGACAGCAACTGTCTTGTTCAGGCTGTGTATGGTGATGAGGCATACAACCTCTCTCCACGCGGATGGGTGACATTCGTTGACAAGGGCGAAGAGTCTCTCATGCTCTTCAAGGAAGACAAGAACGGCAATGCGCGCTATCAGATTTGGGGTGATTCCTATTTCAATATGGAAAAACTTATGGACATTCGCCGTCATAATCGCATGAGAAAATGCTGTTGCGGCAAATAATTTTTAAATTTTAACTTATAACTTTTAACATCTCATACCGTGCGTACATTATTAATTTCTATATTTGCTGCACTCACACTTGCAGCATGCACAGGCAGCAAGACAACAGCCTCAGACGAAACAGCCAATGATTCTACAAATGTAGAAGCAGCAAAAGGTGATGATTTCGTGTCCCCAGACCTTGCTTTCTTTGGTCTTAAAGGTCCTGTACACATCCTCAAGACAAAATACAGTGAATATGTTTTTGATGAGAAAGGAACGCTTCTCACAGTTGATGGACGTGATCCATTCCAAGGTCCTGACCGTAAGATTCATGAAGATGGTTCGTTCGAAGAACTTATTGGCTATGAACGAAATAGCGAGGGCTACATCGTGTCTGCAAGCACTTGGGAGGGTGAAACAGAGTTTATTTGGGACGAAGGTCAAGTTATTCGAGAAGAGTCTGCAGGCGAAGGCATGATTGGAATGACGGTATATACACATAATGAAGATGGCACTATTGCTTATGCTGCAGAATCTTGGAAAAGCGATGGTGAAGAGGAAGAAGCCGAAGTGGAGGGCGAATGTGAAGACAATAGTGGTGATTATGTTGCCTATTCTGATTACAAGAAAGATAGTCATGGCAATTGGATAAGTCGTACACGCAGTTATATTGAAGAGAAAGATACAGAAACTCGTAAGATCACATATTTTGGAGAATAATAAATAATTCCTATTATGAAAACCTTATTTGCTTTTGTTCTTTTGCTGCTTTCTGTAAGCTCTTTTGCACAGAATGCACAGCAAAATGCACGTATCAAAGAGATTCGTGAGTTGAATGCTCTGACTCAATCAACGATAAAGGATATGGCTGAGGGAGGCCTGCCTAATTTGTTCTTTAAGGCTGAAGCTGTAGTGAATGAGAGTGCTGTAGGTCCTGTCAATTACAAATATGAGTATTATATTGCATCTTATGTGGGAGGTTCAAATGTCGGTGATTTTGCCCGCATGAAGCGTACTGTGACGGTATTTCCTGCCGATGTGTATGAGGTTCTTTATAATACTGATGGCACTCCAGCTTTTTACTTTGAAGTGAATCGCAGTTATCAGGACGAAGGCTGTCATGTAGATACTCGCATCTATTGGAACGCTGATGGAAAGACAGTTTGCTATATTTCTCGTGAAGCGGTTTCTGCTGATGGAAAGAAAACTCCTGTAACACTTTCTGAGGGTGACAAAGAATATGCAATCAGTAGCGCTTACTCTTGTGCAGTGGGTTTGAGTGAGAAATGCATTCATTTCTATGAGTCTATAGCAAAGGACGATGACGAAGAAATGGGTGACGATTATACGGGTCACAGCATGCAGATGTGGAGTGAATACCGTTCGAAAATGCAACCTCTGCTCCCTAAGTGTGATGGAAAGACTCAGAAAATCACGGAATGTGCTTATCTTGACATAGATGAAGATGCAACCTTGGAGTGTATAGCTCGCACAGATTGCGGTCAGACAGCGGTTTTCACAAATGGAAATAACGATGGTATTGCCACAGATGAGATCAAGCTTGTTGCTTGTTTTGACAATTCTGGCGTTCATCTCATACCAAATGGGCATGCTGTGGTGACATACGAAGGGGTATCTATTGGCTATGAGCGTGAAAATGTTTATATTATAGAAAAGAGTAAAGTGAAGTCTGTCTTGTCTTATAGTGCAGATCCGCAAGGAGGCAATAAGATTAAATTCGCTTACAAGAAACTCGATAAGTCAACAGGAAAAACTGCTGTTATCACCGAAAAGGAATACAATGCTGAAAAGAATAAGATTGGCGACAATTGGTATTCCGAGGATAGTCTTGAATGGTTTGATTATTAATCTAAAATTCAAAACCTAAAACCCAAAACTGAAAAATGAAAAAGCTATTTATGACTTCATTTGCGGTAATCGCTCTTGCTTTCGTTGCTTGCAACGGAACGGCAAGTTCGGCATCTGGATATGACGAGATTGATTACGAAAAGTATGTGGAATCTGATACTATCCATTTCCGTGACAGTGTTAGGATTGTCGAAGAGTTTGACGATGTTTATGATATTACATTCATTGTGCCTAAGAGCAATGAGATTGCCACAGATAGCATCAAGGCTAAAATACGTGACTTGATGGAATGTGAGGAGAAGGACGATTACATAAAAATGGCTCAGGAGATGTGCAAGAAGTTCTTCGATGAGCATAAGGCTGAGGTTGAGGCTGATGGTGAAGACCACAATCCTTATCCTTGGGAATTTACTGCTACATACGAGTTCGTCTCACAGTCACCTAAGTTCTTCACTATCTATCAGGAAGGTTATGACTATAGGGGCGGTGCCCATGGAATGCCTTTCCTTAGCGGTTACACTTTCCTTAGAGAAAATGGCCATGCCTTGACATTGAAAGATTTCACAGACAACCCTGATAAACTCGTTCCTTACATTGAGGAAGGTTTCTCGGAAGAGCGTGAGATTTATATGGAAACAATCCAGGCTGAGGGTAAAGGTCTTGTTCTTCCTGCTAATGATCCTTGGATTGAAGGATCTTATATTGTTTTCCAGTATCAAGCTTACGAGATTGGTCCTTATGCCATGGGTACTCCACGTTCAGAGGTTTATGTATGGGAACAAGGAGATGAGGTTCCTGATGCTGTCATTAAGCCTTTTATCAAGGAACTCATAAAGAACTATGAGGATCATTCCGACTGTTGCGGTGATGCTGAAGAATGTGAGAATAAGGAGGAAGAAGATGATAATGAATTTTATCAAGTGATGCATGCTTCTCTTTTTGACACATATAAAATAGAAGGCACTCCAAACATAGAATCTTTCATGCAGGCTCTTCCTGTATATGATAAGGAGGCTGGATGGTTTACTGACCCTGAAATAGATAAAGCAAATGGCTATTTCCATTATTTTGAAGAAGGAAGCGGACATTTGGAACTGTATGGAGCATGCTGGAATCGTAAGGATGGCAAAAAACTTTTCATAGTAAGTTATGATACTTGCGATTTTTCTGTACATGAAGGACATACAGAAGAGTATTGCCTTGCAGGAGGTAGCGAATTCTACTATGCCAGTGCAAACAAGTGGCCAGAGGCTGATGAAAACACATTCATTGATTATGATACAGGTTTTGCAGCTTTCATCTACAATTCAGAAACAAAGAAACTTGAGCCTCTTCATGAACCTCCTTTCAATGGCTGGGGTGAGTGCAAGACTAACCGTTTCCTTATTCTTCCAAAGAAAGGCAAGGACATCAAGGTGCGTGATGGCGTTCTTGATGACAGTCGCTATACTTACCACACGCTTAAGTGGAATGGCATGACGTTCGACTATGTGGAATAAAAACTAAAACTAAAACGAAAAAAATGAAAAAGATACTTTTACCAGCGTTAGCTATGATGCTCGTATGTTGCAATAATACAAGCAATTCGGCAGAAGCTGCTGAAAATAATTCTTTGTCAACAGAGACTGTTGCAGATAATGATGCAACGGAAACTCCTAAAAAGGCAAAACTTCCTACTTCTCTTGATGCATTCGCCAAGGCGGCAGAAAAGGAGAGTATGGATTTCGTGAAATATCTTGTTGTCGATATTGATAAGGATGGTGTTGCTGAGGTGTTTGCCGAAGACGAAGATGGTGCACAGATGGCATTCTCTTATTATGATGGCAAATATCATAAGCTTGTTGAGACAGAAACTATGGAAGATAACCTTTTCTATACTGAAGACGGATTTGTGGGTGTCACATTCGATTTTGAGGAAGGTTTTGTCATTTGGTCTTACAAACTTGAGAATGGAAGAATCGGAGATTGTGTGAAGTGCGAGATGGAACTGGACGAAGAGGGTGAAATCACAAGTACACAATATTATATTGGTGTTGGCGACGCATACGACCAAGTGGACGAGGCCATGTACAAGGAAAAAGCTCCTCAGAAGGACATGAAGTTTGTACGTGGAGACGAAAAGTCTTGGATAGCAAGATGATAAATTAAACGAAAACGAAAACTAAAACAAAAAATGAAATATGAAAAAGATACTTTTCCCAGTTCTTGCTGCGCTTATGTTCGTGGCATGTGGCAATAAATCTCAGGTGGCAGATGCTTCTGCAGAAGATGTTAATGATTCAACTGCTGTTCAGACTGAAAGCAGCAACCATAGTGAGGCTGGCGCACAGGCAGCCATAGAGAATATCTATAACATCTATTTCAATCCAGGTGGCTATGCCAACGAGGAGGAAGAGGATGAAAGCGACATCTCTGGATTCGGCTTCATGACTCAGTTTGTGTCCGATGAGTTCAATCAGATATTTTGCATGGCTCAAAGCAAGCAGCTCTCAATTGATGAAGTGTGGCTTGACTGCGATCCATGGATTGATGCTCAGGATTGCGAAGATCTTGAACTTGTTGGTGTGAAAATTGTTAAGTATGCTGATGACAAGGCTGTTGCCGATGTGGCATTCATGAATTTTGGCAAAGAGCATACTGTTGGCTGTGTCGTTGTCTATGATGCAGAAAAAGGTAAATGGCTCGTTGACGACCTTGTTCTTCCTGAAGTGGGCAGTGTGAAGCAGATGGCGGATGACTTTTGCGGAAACTAAAAGACCCTCTCCCCAGCCCTCTCCCGTAAAGGGCGAGGGAGACCATTCGGATTATAAAAAAAACTAAAACGAAAACTGAAAATGAAAAAGATACTTTTCTTCTCTGTATTTATTCTTTTTGTGTGCTGCTCTCTGTCTGCCAATGCTGCTGAAAAGACGACAATGGCTAAGCAGGGAAAATCTGTGGAAGAGCTCGTCCCAAAAGGATGGGTTGGCATTCGCTCTGAGAAGGCTGACTTTGATAAGGATGGCATAGCTGATCTTGTCATTATTGCTACTCCAGACTATCGGGAGAATATCCTTGTGCGTGAAGATGATGGCTACGAGACAAATTGCAATAAACCAATCATCACGTTCTACCGTGGCAATGCCAATGGCGTTTACACTTTGTGGAAGCAGAATGATAATGTCATTCCTGCCGAGGATGAGTTTGTGTCTGTTGATTACGGCATGACAGTCAATGCCAAGGCTGTTGTCACTTTCTCATGGAGCTTGTTCTACTCAGCAGGAAGCTCAAGCAATGACTCCATGAAGGTGGTGTTCCGTTTCCAGAATGACGATTTCTATCTTATCGGCAGGGACGAAGAGTCGCAGAGCCGCATGAGTGGCGAGGTTGTTCAAGTGAGCTATAACTATTTGACAAATAAGAAGCAGACTATCACAAGCAATTGCTTTGACGATAAAGTTAAGCCTAAGGAGCATTGGGACGCAATTCCAAAAGAGCCTCTTGTTCGTTTTGAAAATTTCCAATAACGTAAAATATATTTCCAATGAAAAAGATTATGATATCAGCTGTTGCTGCACTTTCACTCGTTTCGTGCGTCAACACTAGTTCTAACAATGCTAATGGCGAGTTTGAAGATTCTTTGGACATTATTGAAGTTGCTACTGATGAGGCTATTGTCAGCAGTGTTCCCGATGATGCAGAACTTCTTGCTGAAGATGAACTGACGGGCATGAAGGCGTATGTTGTCAATCTTTCTGTGATGCACGATGGCGATGGCGAGACTTTGAGCGAGTTCTGGCTTGAGGATAAGGATGGCAATGCAAAGAAGATGTTTACAACTAATGAGGAGTGGCAGGATATGGATTGGGAAACTCCAAAGAAGTATCCAATTACGCAAATCATGGCTGTAGATAAGGCTGACTTCATCTACAATAAGGCTGAGAAGAAAACGTATATCGTCCTCTCTGGCTGTCCTGATGCCCGCAATGAGTTTGTTTATCTCATGCCAGCGTCTTTTGATAGCAAAGAGGCTCTCTTCCTTTGCTGTGCTGATGGCTATTTCGGCTTTGACGACGATAGCCAGCACATACTTGGTGGCAGTTATGGCTACCATGAAGAGGGTGGCAGATATGGTATATTGAAAGAAATGGATTTCAACGGAAAGGTTTTGGAGAAGAATATTATAGAGGATGAGAATTACATGCAGTGATAAGTGCAGCAGTTCTTTTGCTGCCGCTGCATCTGTCACAGCATCATTTCTTTGCCTGTTGGTGGCTATTGGCATCTATATCCTCTTTCGTGATAGGGGAATGGTGGTGTTCCATCTTATAGATGCCATGGGCATGGGAGAGATGATAGACGGTTTTCGCGAAGATGTGGCAGGCGTTCATCTTGCGGAGTTTATCCTCTACAGCTTGCCAGACGGACTCTATGCCGCATCATACGTCATCCTTGTAGGTTGGCTTCTGCGAAATGCCTCCAGAGGCTTCCGATTCGCAATGGTGGGATTCATTCCTGTACTTGGCGTTCTTTCCGAACTCCTTCAACCCATTGGCTTAGTTCCAGGAACCTTCGATGTTTGGGATCTTGTGTGCTTTGCTGCACCATACATTATTTATATTATAGAAGAAATTATTAGTAAAAAAATAAATTATGGCACAATCATCAAGCAATAATAAGACATGGGCAATAGTCATTGCTCTTGTTTTCATTCTTTTAGCAGGAGCCACATATAATTTGGGAAAGGATGACGACTCCAAAAAGGACTCAGATGCTTCATCTGCTGATTCCACAAAGAGCATTGTGGATGTTGTTCTTGAAAAGTCAGGCGAAGTGGATCAGAGCGCAGAGAATAAGTTCTCTAAAGATAATCCTTACGTTGTGAATCAGCCTGTTGAGGGCGACCCATACGAGGAACTTCGCAACCTCACTGGTCTTGAGTCAGTGAAGAAGGAAGTGGAGTCGCTTGCAAACTTTGTCCGCATCCAGAAGCAGCGTGAGGCTCAGGGACTTAAGGTTCCAAGTATCACCTACCACTGTGTGTTTACAGGTAGCCCTGGTACAGGTAAGACTACTGTTGCTCGCCTTCTTGCCCGCATCTACAAAGATTTGGGTGTTGTGAAGAAAGGACATCTTGTCGAAACTGATAAGTCAGGTCTTATTGCTGAATATGTGGGACAGACAGCCGTGAAGACCAATGCTATTGTCGATTCTGCCCTCAATGGTATCCTCTTCATTGATGAGGCTTATGCCATCACAGAAGAAGGCAAGGGCGGCTATGGCGACGAGGCTATTGCCACACTCCTCAAGCGCATGGAAGACGATCGCGACCGTCTTGTTGTCATCGTTGCAGGCTACGATAAGGAGATGGAGCGCTTCATCGACAGCAACCCTGGTCTCAAGTCACGTTTCACACGCTACATCAAATTCCCTGATTATAAGCCAGAAGAGCTTCATGAGATATTCATGCAGAGAGTGGAGAAGTACAACTACGACATCACTCCAGAAGCAAAAGAATACCTCATGCAGAGTCTCACAAATACTGTCGCCCACAAGACTCGTACCTTCGGTAACGGCCGTTACTCTCGCAACCTCTTTGAAATGACCATCACTTGTCAGGCAAATAGAATTTCCAAGATTTCTAATCCAACAAAAGAACAGCTGTCGCTCATCACAATCGATGATATTAAGCAGGCTGTAGGTCAGGTAAAGGAATAAATTCGGAAATTTGGAAACTCAGAACTTCGTAACTTCGGAGATTCAGAAACTCAGAAACTCAATGAAACGTATTTTACTCTTGTCTGTCCTTGCTGTTCTTTCCGTTGCAGCAGTCTTTGCTAAGGAAGCACCCAGCGGCTATTACATACAAAGCTATTGGGTGTTGATGACCATTCACGAAGACAACACATACACGGTTATGGAAACCCTTGATGTGTATTACACCGAGCCAAGTCACGGTTTCTTCCGCGACATTCCTAACAATGTATGGATAAAGCGTGACATCTCCGAAGCACAGGACGGCAGCGAGACAGCGATGAAGCATTATCCTGTGGAGATGGAAGACGTTGAAGTTCAGGGGTATGAGTTCGCTTATGATGAGTATGAAGGAAACCATGAGTTGAAGATCGGTTCACGCGATATTTATGTTGAGGGACTTCATCGCTACAACATAAATTACACTCTCAAGATTCCAGCTGACCGCGTGCCTCAGTCAGACATCTTCTTCTACTCCGTTCTTGGCACAGGCTGGGATTGCGATGTTGACACCTTCCGTTTCATGATAGACTTTGACAAGCCATTGCCCCAATCGGCAATAAATGACGTCCAGCTTTACGTTGGAGCAGAAGGCGATCATAAGAACAAAGCGGCTGACTGTCTGTATTTCAACAAAGAACGCACACGGATGTCAGCATCCATCTCTGGTATTCCTGCCTTCAGTGGCGTGACAGTATGGCTGCCATTGCCAGAAGGCTATTTCACTTGCTCAGAGCCATGGCAGACTACAGCCACTCTTGTGCTTATTGGTATAGCCGCCCTTATTTTTGCATACGTCTTGTTCCGCGAACTCTTGGGCGACAAACATCATGTCACGAAGGTCATATCGTTCCGTCCGCCAAAGGGAATGTCAAGTGCCCATGTCGGAACGCTTATCGATGCTTCTATTGATGAACGAGACATTTTGTCTCTTATTCCTTGGTTTGCATCCAAGGGCTATCTCACCATAGACAATAGCAAAGAGCATCCAGTGCTTATCAAGAAAGAAAACCTTCCTGCCAGTGCGCCAAAGTTTCAAGAGACACTCTTCAATGGACTTTTCCCAAATGGCACTACCGTGTTCGATACTGGCGAGAAATCCACGACATCTTTCGGCAAGGCATGGCTGAACTGTGAGAGTCAGTTGAATAACTTGTTCAAGGACAAGCTCGACAATGCCGACACGAAGACTCTCGGCATCTTGATTCTTGGTATTTTCGTTGCATCTTTTGCCGTATGCTTTGGCAGCACCGACCCAGATAGCTGGATTCATGGAGGCTTTACTACATTGTTTTTCGTGGGGTTGTCCGTATGCATGCTGTTTTTCATGAGTGAGATGAAGGGCATATTGGCAAAATGCTTCCTTGGTTTCTTCATCACTATAGGAACGATGATGTTCCTTGTATGCTATTCCGATGCCACTATAGACACTTACGTCCCTGTTGAGTATCTTCATGCACTCGTCATAGGAGCTGGTGTAACATCTATCTTTGCCATCAATCTCACCTACATGACAGACTATCGCAGCAAAGTTCTTGGCGAAATACTTGGTTTGGAAGAATTTATCCGAACAGCCGAGAAAGATCAGCTTGAGAAACTACAGGCAGAGGACGAGAAATACTTCTATGACATCCTGCCTTATGCCATGTGCTTCGGACTTGCCGAACGCTGGGAAAAGAAATTCAAGGACATCCATGTTGCCCCATCCGATAACTTCGTAGGCTCATCTGCCTCAGGCTTAATTACAGGTGGAATAGCCAATTCCCTTGCCAACCGCATGTTCACTAAGGAAATGAAAGCAGGCATCAATGCCGAGAAAGCTGCACGCAACGCAGCCGCCAGCTCCTCATCGTCTGGCAGCAGCTATCACTCAAGCTCAAGCTATTCATCAGGCTCTCACGGCTATTCCGGTGGCGGCTTCGGCGGCGGTGGCGGCAGAAGATGGTAAAGACCCTCTCTGCCTCGTTCCTCGGCATCTCCCCCGTAGAGGGGGAGACCATCCGGATGCATGCAAATGATAAATTACAAAACTCTGAAATATAGAAATAAATAATATTTTCAATACTTAGTTATTTTTTAATTTATTATCTCATTTTTAATATGTTAGACCACAAATATAGCATCCCCGACAGGTGTTTGGACACCAGACGGACAACCATA
>JAGHUI010000027.1 GCA_018064885.1 Candidatus Minthosoma equi
CATGATGGTGCCCCCAATAGATGTTGGCCTGCCAATTGCCATTGATGTTGGTGGGCTGGTAGGTATAGACACCTGTGGTGGGATTGTAGGTATAGCCCGTAGCAATGGCATTCTGCTGCACGTTGAAGGTAGCTCTCATGTGCTCGTAAATGCCATCGGCATCCCAGTTTCGGTATCTATTATAGTCAAATTGAGTGGTAAGGCTATGGTTGTACGAGCGGTGCAGATGGGGGTTGCTCAACGTGATGGCCTGCGGATTGTAAGCATCGCGCACAGGTAGCAGCATCTGCATGTCGGGAGCTTTGCCACGAAAATCGTACCATCCACCAGTCCTACGCTCGATGTTGAGACCATCGTCATTTTTCTTCTTCAGTTCGTTTTCGAATTCGGCTTGCAATTCCGGCAACAACAGTTTGCGACTGAAGCAAGTGTCGAGTGCATCACGATTATACTGCTCGCGCTCGTGCCACATCGTCACGGCAGGAGCCAATCTGAATTCATTGCGAATGTTGCCGCGTTTGTGATAGTATCTCAAGTTGACAAAGTAGCGACTTGACAATTTGTTATTGTCCTCAACGTACGAGTTCTGACGGTCGAAGCCTTGCATGAGGAGCTGGCGTGTGGAAGGCAATGCTCCCAAAGCCTTGTCTGCAGACCATCCATCCGTCTGATCTAATCGGTATCGTTCATGCTCTTTGTGTGCCTGGTTCCAAATGAGATTATTTCCGAATTGTATAGACAGTTCGCTATGGATATTGTAAGTGTAATTAGCGTGCAATTCTAATTGATTACTATGGCTTGGCGACAGATTGTAGCGATGTCGATAGTCATTCTGTCCCAGCCCCTGGATGTAGTCCAACTGGTAGGCGTTGTGCTCTGTACCGCTCTGCTGCTTGTGGATGAATTTAGGAGAGATGAATAGACGATCGCCAGAGGCTGTTTTCTTGTTGTAATCAACCTCTTGGCTTAAGCTCCAGTTAGTGCCATTTTGCAGACTCTCGGAACGGGTCTTGCTGAGGGCAATGCTGGAAATGCCGGATTGGAAAGGATTCTGCATCAGCGTGTCCATCACCGCTACCACATCTCCGTAGGACGAAGGATCGGCGTTGAACTGAGCCGACCGACTGAGCCCATTGCTTTCGCGATGGTTGTAATTGAGTTCGGTAATGAGGTGGAGGGCAAACGGCTTCTTGAGGACGAAGCGGTTGCAGAAGTAGCCTTCAATATCGTTGCTCTGTCCTGTCTGGTGCAGTCGCGACCATGTATCGCCATGTGTCAGATAAGTAAGTGATGACTGACGACTCTCGCTTTCCGAACGCGTCCATTTTGTCTGCAACCAGACATTGTCCTCATAGCGTTCCTGACGGTCATAGACACTGTACACCAGCGACAGGTAGTTGTGACGCTGCAAACCTGTTGGGTTTATGTCGTCGTCCCACGATTCTCTGTTGTTAAAGCTGTTGTTGTTGATGTTGTTGGACATGGCAGAAGCCATCAGACGTGACTGCTCTGAGAATCGAGTCACAAAGGCGCGAGCTTGATAACGAGCATCATCACGCTTGCCAGTTGGAAGACCGCCAGCTAACTCTACCTCACCCAGACATCCTATTTTATATTGTTTCTTCAGCGTCACATTCAGCGTGTATTCCTTCTCTGCGGAATGAGCCCCTACAAGGCGTGCACCCAGTTCGTCCTGTTCGAAGACTTTTACCTGATCCACTGTATAGTGAGGCAGATTCTTTAGCAGCATTTCCGTGCCACCCTTGAGGAAGTCCTTGCCGTCCAACTGCAACACATCCACCTTGCGACCGTTCACCTTTATCTCGCCATTGCTGTTGACCTCCACACCAGGCATTGCTTTCAGAACGTCCTCCAGTACGGAACCATCAGGCAATGTGAAGGCATCGGCATTATAAACGATGGTGTCGCCCTTGTAATACATTTGAACCTTGGTAGCAGTAACCACCACTTCACGCATACGCTTGCCTTCTATGATGATGTCTCCATCGGGATCTTCTATATACTGCTTTGTGGCTTTTGGCATCAGACGTTTCATGCGGATTGTTTCGTCTATCTTATTTCTACGCCCTGTCTTTCCAACATGGTAAGGCATTCGCAGAGGTTCATACCCCTCGTAGCGTACACTCAGTATGTAGTCACCAGGACGGGCAGGAACATCGAAGCGATAGTTGGTAGCATGCGACGCACCATTGTAAGTATCTGCGAGCCATACAGGGTATTCCTTGGCCGTATCACTCTCTGCTACCAACTTTTGAATCTCACGTATTTTGATAATTGGCAGGTCCAACGATGTGAATTCGTCAATGAACTGGAACGATAACGTTACATTCCTACCTGTCCATGGTGGAGCAACAACTTTAGCGGTATCCAGTTTCACATTGCGTTCGTGCAATACCAACGTACCTAAGTCATCGGTGGTAGGTCTAACCCAAAGCGTATCATGTGCCACATGCGTTATTCGCATCAATATATTTTGTTCCTCACAAGGCACAACGAACACTCCTGCATTGCTGCAAGCTGCATGTTGGATGAGTGTGGTATCTGCTGCATGAAAGAGGGATACGGTTGCGTAAGAGAGCAAGGTGCTGTCCTGTCCCATCACGGTACCGCGATACTGGGTGAGTTGCTTGCGAAGTGCTTCAACATGGATAATGTTTTCATCCACAATGCATCGTATTGGATAGTATGCTGTGATTTGTTCCAATGCTTCAGGAATGGTTGCATCAGCAATGTCGGCAGTGATGATGAAATTCTCCAGATCGTTGTTGATGGCACAAATCTGGTATTCATCTTGCATCAATGTCAGTTGCTCCAAGACCTCAGGCAAAGGAGTGTCTTGGAAGGAAACGGTAATGCGTTGGGCATGTATTGAGACGCACACCCACAATGCTACGAACAGTATGAGAAGTCGCTTCATGACTATTTGCTTGTCTGTTCAATAATCAGGATATCATTCTCACGGCGCACATTGAGGCGATCAAAGCCATTCAGCAGGTTCAAGACTTCGTCCAAAGACTTTCGCTTGTTCCACTTCAGCAGCATTCTTATTGCCTTTGCCTCTTCATCGGCAAATCGGCTTTCCACATTATAGTGCTGATCCATCTGCATCATGATAGAGTCAAGACGCACATCTTTGAAGAGTACGATGCTGTCACCTACAGTCTTTATCTCTGCTTTTACTGGTGAAGAATCTATCTTTGGCATTTGTTCTGTTGTCACCTCTTCGGTTGGGGCATTCCAACTACGTGTAAAGAAAGATGTACGCACTAAGGCATAGCTTAGTCCTGAAAGCAAAAGGAAAAATGCAATCGAAGCAGCAATATTGCGTATTGGGAAAAGAGTCTTTCTGTTTGAATGGAGTTGAACTACATTTTGCTCATCAGAAGATTCAAACTTCTCGTCAAGGTATTTCTCATCGTAGTCGTATGCATCGGTTTTGAAACTGCCAAACAGCACACTATATGCTTTCCATTCCGTAGGGATATCTTTGTTATTGGCAAAATAGTCAGACAATTCCAGCTCTTCTGCTTCTGTTGTCTGTGCTGACATGAACTTGTCAAGAAGTTCCTTAATATGTTTGATATCGTTATTCATTGTAGTGTTTATTTAATTGGTATTACAGAAATTAGTGTGAAGGTGCGCAAGCGCCAATTAGAAAAACATTGAAGAAACAGAACAAAAACAAGAAAAAACAATAATTGAACTGTTTTTTT
>JAGHUI010000095.1 GCA_018064885.1 Candidatus Minthosoma equi
CTCGAGAACGTAACTGTTGATGCTAACGGCAAGATTGACTTCAACGACAAGTCAGTTACTGAGAACACACGTGTTTCTTACCCAATCAACCACATCAATAACATCCAGCCAGGTTCATCTGCTCCAGCTGCAAAGAACGTTATCTTCCTCTCAGCTGACGCATTCGGTGTACTTCCTCCAGTATCTATCCTTACTCCAGCACAGACTCAGTACTACTTCCTCTCTGGTTTCACTGCTAAGCTCGCAGGTACAGAGCGCGGTATCACTGAGCCAACTCCAACATTCTCTGCTTGCTTCGGCCAGGCATTCCTTGAGCTCCACCCAACAAAGTACGCTCAGGAACTCGTTAAGAAGATGGAGAAGAGCGGTGCTAAGGCATACCTCGTAAACACTGGTTGGAACGGTACAGGCAAGCGTATCTCTATTCCAGATACTCGTGGTATCATCGACGCTATCCTCGATGGTTCTATCCTCAAGGCTGAGACTAAGAAGATCCCAATGTTCGACTTCGAGGTTCCAACAGCTCTTCCAAACGTAAACCCAGCTATCCTTGACCCACGTGACACTTACGAGTGCGCATGCCAGTGGGAAGAGAAGGCTAAGGATCTTGCTGCTCGCTTCATCAAGAACTTCGGCAAGTACACTAACAACGAAGCTGGTAAGGCTCTCGTTGCTGCTGGTCCACAGCTCTAATCCGAACGGAACAATAAACAATAATAAAATGCAGGTTCACTACGAGCCTGCATTTTTTGTTTTAAATACTTTTGTTTTAAATCAACAATAACCGAAACAAATTGTAAGCTTTACATACTAACATTGTCCAAAATTCTCGCAAAACAGTCTAAATATCCAAATTTTCACATTATATTATATTACAATAAGAAAAGAAAACACTACCTTTGCAAAAACAAATAATTAACTAAAACCTTTCTATATTAATGAAGAGATTCATCGCACTCTCCTTAGCAGTAGCATCTACGCTGGGAATGGTAGCCCAAGACAAGAATGGCGGTTACCCAATAACACAGGTACCTTTCACAAAGGTCAAGGTTGCACAGAACACCTTCTGGGGACAGCGTCTCCAGGCAAGCCAGGACGTAACAATTCCACTCGCATTCTCTAAGAGCGAAGAGACTGGACGTTACACAAACTTCTCCAACTCTGCTGAGCACATCAAAGATCCAAGCAAAGTATTTGAAGTCAAGAAAGGCACATATTCCTTCGACGACACAGACCCATACAAAACAATTGAAGGAGCCAGCTACCTTCTCCAGACTTACCCTAACGCCAAGTTCAAGGGCGGTCGTCTTGACAAATATGTAGATAGCGTCATCGCTGTCATCGCATCAGGTCAAGAACCAGACGGATACCTCTACACATCACGCACACAGAACCCACAGCACCCACACGAATGGGCAGGTTCTAAGCGCTGGGAGCGTGTGGAAGACCTCTCTCACGAGTTCTACAACCTCGGTCACCTTTGCGAAGCAGCCGTAGCACACTACTATGCAACAGGCAAGAAAAACTTCCTCAATGTAGCAATCAAATACGCTGACTGCGTATGCCGCGAAGTTGGCGACAAGCCAGGACAGGCAAGCGTTGTCCCAGGTCACCAGATCGCCGAGATGGGACTTGCTAAGCTATACATCGCCACAGGCGACAAGAAGTATCTCGACCAAGCCAAGTTCTTCCTTGACAAGCGCGGCAAGAAAGATCCAACATGGAAGCGCACTCACGACGGAATGTTCGACGAGGGCGGTTATTACCATCACCTCAACGACTACTCTCAGGCCCACAAGCCTGTAGTTGAACAGGAAGAAGCTGTTGGTCATGCTGTACGTGCAGGATACATGTATGCAGGTATGGCTGATGTTGCCGCTCTTACTGGCGACAAGACTTACATCGACGCAATCGACCGCATTTGGGATAATATCGTAAGCAAGAAGTTCTACATCACAGGTGGTGTGGGCGCAACAGCCAGCGGTGAAGCATTCGGCAAAAACTATGAGCTGCCAAACATGTCTGCATATTGTGAGACATGCGCAGCCATCGCACAGGTTTATCTAAACTACCGCCTCTTCCTCCTTCATGGCGACAGCAAGTACTACGATGCCCTCGAACGCTCTCTCTACAATGGCGTCATCTCAGGTATCTCAATCGACGGTGGAAACTTCTTCTACCCTAACCCACTCCAGTCAATGGGTCAGCACCAGCGCCAGTCATGGTTCGGCTGTGCATGTTGTCCATCAAACGCAGCACGCTTCATTCCATCTCTCCCACAGTACATCTACGCTGTTAAGGACAACGGTCTCTACATCAACCTCTTCAACAGCAACACTGTTAATGTTAAGGTTGGCAGCAAGAACGTAACACTCGAGCAGCAGACAAACTACCCATGGGATGGTGACGTGACTCTCAACATCAAGAGCGGTGCTGGCAAGTACGCCCTCAACATCCGTATCCCAGGATGGGTGAAGAACGAAGTTGTTCCAAGCAACCTCTACACATACTCTGATGGCAAGCGTATCGGTTACACAATCAAGGTAAACGGCAAGGAAGTAAAGAGCGACCTCAAGCAGGGCTACTTCGTTATCGACCGCGCATGGAAGAATGGCGACAAGGTAAGCATCCACTTTGATATGGAACCACGTGTCGTTCGTGCTAACGGAAACGTAGCAGCAGACAAGGGACGAGTTGCTATCGAGCGCGGTCCTATCGTATATTGCGCAGAATGGCCAGACAACCAGTGCGATGTCCTTTCTGTTCTCATCAACCAGGAGCCTAAGTTCCAGCTCGGCACAAAGGAAATCATGAATACAACAGTTCAGACCCTCACAACTGATGCGCAGACTCTCAACTTCAACACAGAAGGCAAGCTCCAGACAAAGGAAGAGTCACTCGTACTCATCCCATACTATGCATGGGCTCACCGCGGTCCAGGTAAGATGACAGTATGGATTCCACAAGATCTCAACGCCACTACACCTGCCCTCCCAGCCAGCATAGCTTCTGAGAGCAAGATCACAGCATCCACACGCCGCCTTCCTGCCCTCTCTGCTATCAACGACCGCCTCATGCCAGCCGACGGTAACGACCGTTCTGTTCCATACACACACTGGTGGCCAGCAAAGAACAGCACAGAATGGCTCGCATACGAGTTCAAGCAGGCTGAGACAGTAAGTTCTTCTACAGTATTCTGGTTCGACGACGGTCCTTGGGGCGGTTGCCGCGTACCAACAAGCTGGAAACTCTACTACAAGACAGAATCTGGCGACTGGGCAGAAGTTAAGAACCCAACAGGCTACAGCACCGACAAGGGCATGCCAAACATTGTCAACTTCGATCCAGTCAAGACAACAGGCATGAAGCTCGAAATCGTTCAGGGCGAATACAGCGCCGGCGTATTCGAGTGGAGCGTCAAGTAAGTTTAGAGTCAAAAGTTCTAAAGATATAAGTTAAACAAAAAAGTGCAGGTTTGAACGCCTGCACTTTTTTTGTTTATACATTTGTCTCGCACGACAACAATTTAACTTTTAATTCTGAATTCCTATCAATCAACCCGCTTCTATCGATTTGGATACACAACCTCGTTGCTTCTCTCCCCCAGTCCTCCATAGTAATTAGCGCAGCGAACAGAGAAACAAGACCCCTCACTAGTTCCCTTTGGAACAACATAGCGAGGTTCAGTCGTGAATGCCACAACATCGCGATTCTTGCATATAGCATACAAGCACGCTTCCGGCACATCCTCCCAATATATCTCACCACGGTTTCTAATCTTCAGTTCAGGAGGCAATACCTGTGCCGCCCTCATGTCTGGATGCCAGCCAGGAAACACACGATCAACATCATACCTTTCAGCTTCACTAACTCCCAATTCAGGATTGTAATTGATTGGCGTATCAACATTATCCTTATTCTTAAACACCTTCTTTCTTCCCTCCATAGGCAACAGCTGAAACTCCTTGTCCATGCTCTCATATTCCGCAAAAAGCCTTGGCACCATGCCATGCATCTCATCCCAAGCCAGCGGACTTGGCGCCATATCCATCACCGTGCCTAGCCACACAGCCCTTGGCGCATTCTTCCATGGGCGACCCAGCATGAACCTGCCATTCTGCTCCTGCGAACCGAAAATCCTGCAACTGTTAAACACATATCCATACTCTCTCTGAGCCTCTGTTGCAGGCGCACAGATAACATCCCTGTTTCCAGTAGTGCCGCGAGGACGCAATTCAATGTCGCAATTATTGAAATACACCGTACCGCCGCCACAGATAAAATCAACCGTGCCGCCAATCATGCAATCTTCCAAGTAAGTTGTGCCACCATCATTAGTATAATATGTGTCCTGAGTGCTCATCAGCCACACATTCTTCAAAATATTACCCTTGCATCCCTTCTCGTTCAGAGCCACCGAGCGATTAGCATGCGCATTAAAATCATTCCTGTAGTTTGACCACAGCCATATATCCTGAATGTAAGTGCTGTCAGCATGATCCACAAACAGCGTAGAAGTGCAAGCAATGCCCTCATGCTGCGGCTCCGACTCAATCTGCGTATTCTTCATACCCTCGCCAATGATGCTCGTGTTCGGAGCCCTTAGCACCGTCATCGGACTTGGCACCTCCAGCGTCTTTCCGTTCTCTTCAATCTTTATCATGTTGCCCTCGCCCCTTGTTCGGTACATGCTCGAATGAAGGAAAATTCTAAATCTCTTCGACTTATCCGGACGGTTATTAGCCGCATGGATAGCCTGAACATAACTGCCATCACGAGGCACAATGAAATCGTATTTGTATCTTATTCTCCCCAGGCTGTCAGGTTTCTGCGCCATACAAACAACAGCCATCAAGCACACCATCAAATTGGTCAAAATCAGTCTAAAAATCATACTTTTAACATCTTGTAATCATAAATCTTTGCAAAGGTACAAGTTTTTTTTCATCATAAGAATATCAATTTATGAAAAAGTCGTACCTTTGCACGAAATTTCAGGAATTAACTATGACGGCTTATCTATATGCAACCAACTTGCCCAGCAATCTCAAGTTTGCAGGACTCATAGCCCACACTTTCATCACCATCGAGAATGACAAGTGCGAGACTGTGAAATATGCCGCCTATGGTCCTCAGTACAACGTGCCATTCTTCGGAATGAACATGCTTGCCCGCAAGTTTTTCTTGCAAGATCAGAAAGTCTATACAGGCGAAGACAAGAAAAACCTCAAGGCAAAGATCAAGATTCCCGTGCCTCAGGGCAAGACAGAAGAACAGTTCATCCACGACCTCATCGAAGCCATCGACCAGTACGATGCCACCGACATGCTTCGCTACAACTTCATTCCTCTCCTCCATGCCGAAGGCAACTGCAACACCAGCACATCGACCATCCTTCAGAGGTCAGGAGTGCCAATGTCGTTCATACACAAGATGAACCGAAGCATCTTCGCATTCAACACCGGTTTCGCCTTCCGTCCGAAACCATGGACACTCAGCGAGCGACGCACAGTCCTCCAGCGGCACAACAGTCGCCCCATCGCAAAATTCTCAGAGATGAACCGCCGAGCCCTCCGCTCCTGTCCATCCATAGTCCACCTCCTGCATTTCCGCATTCCAGAAATAGAACGCTGCTTAGAGTAATGAAACAAACATTACATCAAGCAGCGTTTTTTCGTATCACACCATACTGCTGGTTATCTGCAACATAAGCGAATCTGCTGAAAGTAATCGCTCGTAATCACCAAGTCGGTTGCCTCGTATTATCGGGCAGAATACGCTCGTATTTAGCTACATTTCATTGTTTGAAACGTATGTTTCATTGTTTGAAATATACATTTCATTGTTTGAAACGTATGTTTCAAACAATGAAATGTAGATAATATGCAGGTAATTGACATGAAAAAGACGAGTATATTGAGAAGAAAAACACGAGCATACAGGCACAAACGATACGAGCAAGAAGAAAAAGAAAATAAAAAGTTTTGCGCAATTACAAAGAAATGTTTAACTTTGCACAAAATATACAAACCTAAAACTTAGAAAGTTATGAATACAAGAAATTTATTGGCAGCATTGGCTATGCTGGCAACTACAGCAGCAAGCGCACAGGTGGTTAGCAGCAAATGGACGGAACGCAGATGGTTCTCTGGTGAAGACCTTATTGCAGCAGAACCTCTTGACAACAAGAAAATACTCATGTCTGGAGCAGGTTTCTTTGATGCAGGCTACGGATGGCTGTTCGAAGTAAAGGAAACAGGCTATGGCAACTACGATCTCAAGAGCCTTCCTGCCAATTCCGTGAAATTGCCAGAAGAAAAATATGGCTACATGGGCATCAACGAGCCAGACGACAACAAATGGCAGCGCCAGATGTACGAAGGCGTGGATGTAGTAGTCGTAAAAAACGAGAAAGGTGAGATCATGAGGGTGTATGCTCCGCTCGATCCTAACCAGACAATGGAAAGCAGGTTGACAAACAACATGATGGATATTCTCTGCGGTTCATTCTACGAAGGCGGCAGAACATACACTTCCGCCAATGGCAAGACATACACATTCAATGCCGACGGCACTTGCAACTTTGGCGGCACACAGATGAAGTTCGAGATTGGCGCAGAGGAAGTCATGCCATCAAACATCTTTGTTCTCTCAAACAAGAAGGCATACTATTACGAGCAGTCAGTAGAAGGCATCAAGCTTTACAATGCAGATTGGAACAAAGACATTGAAAGCTACGAGAAGGGAGCATTCTTCATGGATTTGAAAGTCAACATGAGCGAGCGCCGCTGGAAGTTCATGTCTATTTCTGCGATTGACAATTCATTCACTCACGCCGCTCCAGAAGTTCTCCGTCTCATGCGCAACGAGATCTACGCCAGCAAGGGCTATGTGTTCAGCGACGCCAAACTTGACAAATACTTCCGTTCTTGCTCATGGTACAAACCAGGCACGGACAACAGCAAGGTCAAGCTCAGTCCTTTAGAATCCCTGAATGTCGCACTCTTGAAATACGCAGAGACACATCAATAAACAAGTACATTCAGGAACACAATTCCTATTTGAGCTATAAGAAAACAAAAGTGATATTCACCAACCATAATATTACTTTTGTTTTCTTTTTTTGCCAAAAACAGTATCACCTATGGTCAAACCATACATTTTTGTCCGTAGGTGACATTATATTTTGTATTTTTCGTGTATTTTTATTTATTTTGCACGCGGAAAAAACAAAACACAATGACAGAAGAATTAAGTCAATTCATTTATCTTATACTGTATTTACTCGCAACCTCATATTTCATCGTTCTGGGTTGCATAATGCTTACACAACGAGAAAATATCATCAGCACTCACGGCGAACTGATGGCAAAACGCCGCATGACGCAGAGTGTAGCTATCTTCATGTTCACATGGGCCTTTGACTGTATGATATACCTTTTCCCCATGTTTTACTGCAATGACATCACAGACAAGGGCTATGAAATATGCTACCTCATCACTCTGATGCTGGATGCCCCACTAATCTACATGGTAATGCATGCCGTAATACAAAAGAAGGAAAACACTCCGTACAGAACATCAGCTCTGGGACTGCCTTTCCTTTGTATTGTCATTTGGCATATCATTGCTTCAGAAGACGTCTGCGGAAAACTTCCCATACATATAGCCTCTGTTCTCAATGTGGCTATCATTCTTTTCCTCATCATCAGACATGCCAGAGAATACCGCATCTATGTCAGTCGCATCAAGTCAGAATATAGCGATATCTCTGGTCGCGAAATATTTTGGTCATGGTCATGCTTTGCAGGTTTTGCCGTACAAGCGATAATATTTATCATTTATCAGTACTGCTGGGAACCTTGGCTGGAAATAATCTACGGAGTGCTTTCATTGGCAAATGCTGCTTATCTCTGCCATTGCACCTACCGACAGCGCCCTCTGGACAATGACGTGGTGGAAGAAGAACCCACAGAAGACATTGCAGCAAAAGAGGATATAAGAGAGAAAGCATTCTATTCCGTCATTGAGCAGAAACTGGAATCGCTCTGCGAGGCGAAACTGCTCTTTCTTGAACCAGACCTGACACGCGAGACTCTATGCCTTCGCCTTTCCATCAGCAGCACCTACCTCAAAATGTATTTCCACAGCAGAGGACTCTCCTTCCACCAGTATATCAACACTCTCAGAATTGAACACGCCGTAAAACTGATGCAGGAAAATCCCGACATGCAAATCCGAGAAATCAGCGAACTCTCAGGGTTCAGATCCCAGACCACCTTCCGCAAAATGTTCAAAGAGGTAATGGGTTGCCTGCCTTCTGAGATAAGAAAAGAACCTATGCAAGAAACTACTACAGAACCTCAAATTGACTCTTAACAAAATGTACAGAAAATACATTCATCATCACATATTAATTCCTCGCATCATCACTCTCCTGACATTATTTGTTGTTATGGGAGTGGGAAGTGCGTGGGCGCAGACGCATACCGAAGAATACGATTACGATGGCGATGGTGTGAAAGAGGCATATAATGTGGTGTACCTGAATTTGGGTAGTGGTGATAACTCAAAGGATGGCGCCTCTGTTGCTAATGCTGTGAAAGATTGGGCAACTGCTTATGGCAAACTACCTAAATACACCGGCAAGACCGATGCCGACCGCGATGCCGCATGGGATAAGAATATCATTGTGGTGTGTGATAAGTCCGGACAACTTAGTATAACAGATGCAAATACAGGCAAACGCCCTGCAACCATTACAGGTGCTTGGCCATGGGTAGATAGCAAAGGCAATAGTCCTGTTCCTTCAACTATTCAAGGTAAGGTAAATTTGAGTAGTAGCCCTCGCATCGGTGCAGATACAAAGTTTAAGTATCTGAATTTTGGTCAGGGAATGCTTTCTATGTATTTGCATGATTGCACATTTGATGTGGGATGCTTTATGAACGGAATCTCAGATAATTTGACAGCCGAGAATGGTGCACTGCGTGTGGAAGGTGATGTTAGTAAGGCACCGGAATTTCAGGTATTCTTATACGCTAATTCGCAGAATTTTGACCCTTCAAAAACCACCGGTGGCTTACCTACTCAAACGAAACCTGTAACACTAACCATTCGTTCTGGTAAGTTTGGTCGTATATTGACTAATCGTCTCACCGGTGTAGACGCGGATGCAGTAAAAAAAAGATATGTGATGGGACGCCCCAGTTCTCCATTCCTTTGTGTGGTGAATGTAGATATTGATCCAAATACATCTACTGGCGTTTGGAATACGCGTAATGATGTGTACGATATCGCGTATCTTTGCGCGGGCATGACGCAAGGTATGGTGTATAGTGATGTGCAATTTAATATCAAGCGTGGTACGATTGGCACCCTCGTTGCAGCCATGCAGGGAAACTCTCACACGGCAACTGCTACGGTAGGTATCTCCAACTCATCCTTCTTTGGCCGTACAGAGGTTAATATCAACCCTGATCGGAACGAAGATGTGACTATCTATCGTTATTTCGCTACATGCTTTGGACGATACACAGACAATGCTAATACGAAAGGAACTTCCAATGCTGCCTTTTATGGTAAGAGCACTCTAAATATGTATGGAGGAACGATTGAATCCGGAGTGTTTGCTACAGCCGGTGGTATTACGGGATTGAAAAGTCCAGATGGCGCATACCATACTACAGATAAGTTTATCCCCTATTTGGATGAAGGGGCAGATTATGTAAACTATCCTTTTATGGGTATCAAGTATCAGCCATACGATGAGACCGGTACTATATCGATGCCAACATTCACAACCACCCTGCATGGAACACCCGAAACAATAGACCTGACGAAGACCGTTACCGAGATGAATATCTATGGCGGTACAGTCAATGGTGGTGTATTTGGCGGTGGTTACGGATTCTCACCTGAGATGCCTGCTGAACGCGCAATAGCTGGCGCAGGCTCCTTCTGGGGCGAGACAAAAGTAAACATTTATGGTGGTACGATCACAGGCGGTGTGTTTGGTGGCGGTATGGGAGCATCTAATTACTTCAATGCTTCAACAACAGAGGCTCAAAGGACTGGTTTTAGTACGGTGGCTTCTGTCTATGGTGATACACATGTAAATATCTACGGTGGCGATATCAGCGATGATGGTATCTTTGGCGGTGGTAAGGGTTTAACTTCTCAGTCTGCCGGAACTCAAACAGTCTGGGATGGGGCAAAACAAAAAGAGAACGTCTCTTGCATAGCTACTGAATTTGCTGATGTAGCCAAAGTCTATGGCACTACCAATGTAACCATTAACCCAACCGACCCCGAATGGACCTAAACCGGCAACATCTACGGTGGTGGTGCCCTCGGTTCCGTTGAGGGAAATACTAATGTCACAATCCTCGGCGGAATAATAAACGGCAACGTCTTCGGTGCTGGTCAGGGCGAGGATGGACATCCCGACAAGGCGAGGGTGACAGGAACGACGAAGGTAACGGTAGGAAAAGAGTAACAGCCATAACAATAGTGTTTGACAGTTTCGCTGTCAAAAACAACAACGACGAACAATGAGCAAACCATCCATACCCTCTTGGCGCACCATCGC
>JAGHUI010000050.1 GCA_018064885.1 Candidatus Minthosoma equi
GTGAATGAGTGCAGCATTGCCTGCGGTGTCAATGCCAGCCAGACTCGCGCGGTGATCGATGCTCTCATCAACCGTATGGTGGCGTTCATGCAGGTGGGCCATTCAATCCGTCTGGGCGATTTTGGCTCGTTCAAGCCTGTGTTCAACGCTAAGTGCGTGAAGACTGCTGAGGAGGCTACGGCTGACACTGTGACCATCAAGAAGATCCAGTTCCGTCCAGGAAAAGTATTTCGCACCATGCTCAATGACCTTGAGGTGCAGAGCGCAAGCAAGACACTGGATGAGGAGTAGAAAGACCCTCTCTCCCCAAGCCCTCTCCCGTAGGGAGGGGGAAAGACCCTCTCTCCCCACAAGGGGGTATCTCCCCCGTGGAGGGGGAGACCATGCGGGACAAAAGCAGACCTATAATAGGGGCATCCTAAGAGAAAGAAGAACGCTTCGCTGAGTAAGACCATGCGGAGCTCTTCTTCTCTGTTTTTGGCAAGCCAAGCACTTCGCGATAACTTCATCTTTGGATGAGAAAAATCTGTGAAATCTGTGGGCAAAAGAAAAAGCCATTCGGATTGAGTTCCGGATGGCTTTGCTGTATATGTAGTTGTATATGTATTTAAAAAAATCGGAGGCGACTCGTTTCACAACGGGACGCCTTCAGCCTTCAATAGGTATCAGTTTTTTTTAAGGTAAAAAGATTGTTTTCAGGATAACGGGTGCAAAGGTACGACATTTTTTCGGATTGACAAGAGTTTTGATTCAAGTTTTTTGAATGTTTTTTGTAATTAATAAAGTGCGTTTGACTGTAGTATGGAAAAAACTTTGTAAATTTGCACAATAATTAACGTATATAATAATTCAAATAAATATGATTGTGGAAAAGTCCGAAGAAATCAAGACTGAAGAGGGAAAAGAGAAGTCATTGAACTTCATCGAGGAAATGATTGTAAAGGATCTGGCTGAAGGCTGGAATGGTGGAAAGGTTCAGACACGTTTCCCACCAGAGCCTAACGGATACTTGCACATCGGTCATGCAAAAGCCATCGCTCTTGACTTCGGTGTTGCAAAGAAGTTCGGCGGAGTATGCAATCTCCGTATGGACGACACTAATCCTCAGAAGGAAGATACAGAATATGTTGAAGCCATCAAGAAAGATATTGAGTGGCTTGGATTCAAGTGGGGCAACATCTATTACGCAAGCGACTATTTCCAGCAGCTTTGGGACTTCGCCGTTGCGCTCATCAAGCAGGGCAAAGCATACGTTGACGAGCAGACTGCAGAGCAGATTGCGGAGCAGAAAGGCACTCCTACTCAGCCTGGCACAAACTCGCCATACCGCGACCGTCCTGTAGAAGAGAGCCTCAAGCTTTTCGAATATATGAACAGCGGAGAGTGCGAGCCTGGCAAGATGATTCTTCGTGCTAAGATTGACATGGCAAGCGACAACATGCATTTCCGCGATCCTATCATGTACCGTGTGCTCAATCTTCCACACTGGCGCACAGGCAACAAGTGGAACGCCTACCCAATGTACGACTTCACTCACGGCCAGTGCGACTACTGGGAAGGTGTAACTCACTCACTTTGCACGCTTGAGTTCGTCAGCCATCGTCCTCTCTACGATTTGTTTGTAGATTGGGCAAAGCAGACTGATGGCACAGACAACCCAATAAGCGACAATCGTCCAAGACAGACAGAGTTCAACAAACTGAACCTCACTCATATTCTCCTTTCCAAGCGCAACCTTCTCATTCTTGTAAAGGAAGGTGTCGTAAATGGATGGGACGATCCACGAATGCCAACTATCTGCGGTTTCCGCCGTCGCGGATACAGTCCAGAAGGCATCCTTTCTTTCATCGACAAGATTGGTTACACAAAGTTTGATGCGCTCAATCAGATGTCGCTTTTCGAAAGCGCCGTTCGCGACGACTTGAACAAGAAGGCACAGCGTGTCAGCGCCGTAGTCAATCCTGTTAAGCTTGTCATCGACAACTTCCCTGAGGGCGAGGTTGAGACATACACTGCTATCAACAACCCAGAGAACGAAGCCGACGGCACACACGAGATTGAGTTCAGCCGCGAGCTCTGGATAGAGCGCGAGGACTTCATGGAAGATGCACCAAAGAAATTCTTCCGTCTCGGTCCTGGCAAGGAAGTCCGACTCAAGAACTCATACATCATCAAGTGCAGCGAAAACCTCGACGAATGTGTGCGCAAGGATGCAGAAGGCAACATCGTTGAGATTCATGCAGAGCTTGTTCCTGAGACAAAGACAGGGCAGGCTAACAGCAACATGAAGATCAAGGGAAAGACTATCCACTGGGTCAGCTGCAACCACTGCATCGAAGCAGAAGTGCGCAACTACGACCGTCTCTGGATGGTTGAGAATCCACGTGATGAAGTTGCCGCATACAGCAAAGAGCATGGAGACGTGAGAGGCATAGAGGCTATGCGCCCATTCCTCAATCCAAACAGCTTGGAAATCAAGAAGGCATACGTGGAAAAGTGGCTCACTACAAGAAAGCCTATGGACTACCTGCAGTTCCAGCGCATTGGCTACTACAATGTTGACATCGATTCTACTCCAGAGCACCTCGTGTTCAACAGAACTGTAGGTTTGACAGATGCTTGGAAGAAGATAAATAAGTAAGGCCCCCTTCTAACTCCCCCCAAGGGGGGAGGATGCCATACGGGATATTCCACGAGAACATAAAAACTTAAAAAACAGATAATGGCAAACAACTATTTCGAATCAGAAGAGTTTCGAGAGATATTGGACGCTTACGAAAAAAGCGTTATTGCTCAAGAAACCGTCTATTTCGACGAAGACGACTTCGCCGACATAGCTGACCATTATCTGCAGTTAGACAAATCCGACCTTGGCATGATTGCTGTTGAGAAGGGACTCGCATGCCATAAAGACAGCGAAGTGCTTCTCTCTATGAAGAGCGCTATTCTCATCTACAGAAGAGATTTTGACCAAGCAATAGAAATCATCAACAATCTCGACAAGAATTCATCCGACATTCGCTATCAGTTAGCTCAGCTGAAATACGCTTACGACATGGACTCGGAAGGAGCAGAAAAGCTCTTCCGCAAATGGATGAAAGCTGAAGACTATGAGCATAGCGACGAAGAAGGCAAGCGAGAAATCTACATGCATATCATCTCATCTTTTGTGGAACTCAGAGGAAAGGATGAAAGAGGCATGAATCTGTGGGACGTCGTGATGGTTCGCAAGTGGGTAGAGGAATACATGAGCAACTTCTCACCCCTTGGAAAGTACGATACAGACATACAGGTCATAGACCTTTGCAAAGACAATGACCTTGCCGATCTGATGGTGAAAGGACTCAACGAAATCCTAGAAGAAAGACCATACGTCAATAAAGGCTGGCAAAATCTCGCTTTGGCATATTTCACCCTCTGCAAATACGAACAAGCATTGGAAGCGTGCGACTTCGCTCTCGCCATAAACCCTAACGACAAGGAAGCATTGCTGACCAAGGCACACAGCATGTATGCCCTGAACAACAAAAAGGGATGCATAGAATACTTCCAAGCATACATCGAAAATGGCGGAGAGCCTATGCAATACGTTCCGCTGGCTGACTGTCTGTTCTTTGCAGGAAAGAAAGACGAAGCCATTGCCGAGCTGAGAAAGTTTGAAGACGCAATGATGGGAGATCATATCGACCTTTCATTCAACAACGATGCCGAAATGAAGCAGGCATACATTCATCTATTGATAGATGCTGCCGACCTCTATTTCCAGAACAACTGTCCAGACGATGCCATAAGAGTATATAATGTCATTGGACAAGTTGACGAAACCAACTGGAATGCATTCTTCATGGTTGGAGCCTGCCACATAATGAAGGCAGACCTGCAAGGCGCATTTGAAGCATTCGACGAAGCCGTCGTCCGAGCTGAAGACCCTGTGATGGTGGCTTTGGATATTCTTATGGCATTCGCCTTCAACAACTACCCAAAATGCTCTATCGTTGTGTTCGATACTGTTCAGAACATCTGCGACACACACAGCACAAGCGAATTTGCAAAGAACTTCACTACAGTCAAATCTCTGTGCTATCTGAAGAATGGCGACATTGACCTGTTCTACGAAAACTTCAAACTCGCAATAAACGAGTCTCCAAAATTCGTAAGGATTGTATATGACGGAATTTTTCCTGAAGAAATGGCAACAGAAGAATGGTATGACTACGCCAAGAATCACATCGATGAAATCGACGTTGACAATTGGACAGCAAAACGAAAAAATAACGAAAACGATAACGATAACTAAAACGATAACGAAAACGAAAACGAAAACGATAACGAAAACGATAACGAAAACGAAAACGAAAACGAAAACGATAACGAAATACGAAAATAATAATAAATAATGGCAAGAATAAACAAATTCAAAGGCTTGGGCATTGCGCTCATCACGCCTTTCACAAAGGACGGACAAGTTGATTACACAGCACTTCGACGATTGCTCGACTATCAGCTTTCCAACGGCATCGATTTCCTCTGCGTGCTTGGCACAACAGCAGAAACACCAACATTGACTGCAGAAGAAAAGCAGAATGTCATCAACCTTGTGAAAGACAAAGTCCAGGGCAAGCTGCCTATCCTTCTCGGTATGGGAGGCAACAACACAGCAGCTGTAGTTGAACAGGTTAAGACAACAGATTTCAAAGGCATCGACGGAATCCTTTCTGTATGCCCTTACTACAACAAGCCATCACAGGAAGGACTCTACCAGCACTTCAAGGCAATTGCAGAAGCAAGTCCCGTTCCTGTAGTCCTCTACAATGTTCCTGGTCGTGTAGGTGTAAACATGACAGCAGAGACAACCCTTCGTCTTGCCAACGACTGCGAGAACATCGTAGCCATCAAGGAAGCATCAGGCAACTTCACACAGATTGACGACATTATCAAGAACAAGCCAGCAGACTTCGACGTGCTCTCAGGCGACGACGGCATCACATTCCCTCTCATCACCCTCGGAGCTGCAGGTGTAATCTCCGTAATCGGCAATGCTCTTCCAAAGGAATTCTCACGCATGGTTCGCCTTGCCTTGAATGGTGACTACAACAACGCACTCACCATTCACCATAAGTTCACCGAGCTCTTCAAGCTTCTCTTCGTAGATGGCAACCCAGCAGGAGTCAAGGCAATGCTCAACTCTATGGGACTCATCGAAAACGAGCTGCGTCTGCCACTTGTGCCATCACGCATCTCCACATTCGAGAAGATTGCCACAATCATCAGAGAACTGAATATCAAGTGCTAACAAGCACAACATATCATAGACATAAAAAAAGGCAAGGGAAACAGCATCGTTTCCCTTGCTTTTTTTATTTAGAACGTCATTCTGACCTTGAATCGTATGCCCCATTTATTGGTGTTAGGATCGTCTAAATAAGTGAGGCGGCGAACATAGTCAATCTCTATGAGTTTGAAGATGTTGTGAATACCTACTCGCCACTCTATGTACGGCTTGTTCTTGTCCATGCATACGGTGTTCTGCTCGTAAGTACCATCAGCACGGAAATGTCCAGGGAAATAGAAGAGGTCTTTATCGGTATAGCCAGAAGATGCTGGATTATTCTTGTCGGTGAGCTGTCCCCAGAGTACATTGATACCTATGCATTCACGCCACTTGAGCCGCTTGAGCAATGGGATGCGGTTGAAGAGCCATCCGTTCAAGTCCCACTCGGACAGCAGGGAGGCATAACGATCGTTGAGAAACTCAAGATTTGAGATGAGATAGAAGGTGTTGTCTTCAATGATATAGCTTGTGTTTGCAGCAGGATGTATGAGCAATGGAAAAGGCACTTTGTTCCATTGCGCACCAGCCTTGATGTCAGCATCAAACTTACCGAACTGTCTCATATAGATGCGCTTATACAGTCCTATCTCTGTAACATTATAATTGTACTGACCACCAAAGATTCCATTCACGCCGCAGGTGTGACTGAACGACAATATCGGTGCATCATGATTAACCTTGATGCGGCGCTGCTTAGTGTTGATGTAGGTTACATTCGGCTCGTATGTAACACCAAACTTGAACTCAGCAGTTGTGATGCTCGGAACCCATTTGTCTGGATTGTTCATAGGAGCCCCTACCCCATCCAGGCGCTGGAAGAACAGAGCATCGACAGGATGGTTGCGAGTGCTGGTGAATTGTCCGTTCAGCTTCAGACCGTACTCATATTCGTGGGTATAATCGACACGCAGTTCACGAGTGTGATTGTATTGGTCAACGGTTGACGACCTAAGGGCAAGGAACATGTTGTCCTTGTCGGTTGGCACAAACTTGTCGAAAGGAGACACAATGTCGTCTATCCAATAGACACTCAAGTTCCGCTGCGGAAATTCTCTTGGCAGATAAGCTTTCTTGTTGAATGCGTATGTGAGCTGTCCTTTCCAATAGATATTCTGATGCTGTGTGCCGTATGCTACATAGCCATTAGCAAAAAGATGCGGAGAGAGATTGGCTGTTGTCAGAGCCGAAGCACGAAGACGGAGCCCATCATAGTGATTTGCGGAAATCATGGTGTTGACAGGTCCAATGTCTATGCGGCTCGGATGCAGAGAGTCGCCTGTCTCGACAAAGTTCTCGACCAATGCCTTGAAGCCGAAAAGCACATACTTGAAGCCTTTGATATGGGTAAGTTTATCAAGGAATCCATCCATCTTATCTTCGGAAGATGTAAGCTGAACAGCACGATATTTATTCCAATAGTCATCGTCCTGCATTGAGGCATCAGGTTCGCGGAACACATTGCCCTTGATCTGCTTGAACAGAGAGCGAGGAATCTCTTCAAAGCTGACATCGCTCAATCGGGTGACTTTCTGCACTTGGAACTTGCCAAGCCATTTTGTAAGCTTCAGTTCCACGAGCATGTCGTTGGTAGAAGCTATGCGATCGCCTGTATCAAGCTCTGTAAAGTCCTGAGAGATAATCATATTCTCCACAAAGTTCACATCTGAGCGTCTTGGAATTGTCAGTTCAACCCTGCGGACTTGGAATGTGCTGTCAGGATCTAACGTGATGAAAAGATGGCCAGAGAAACCGAAATCCTGCTGATTGTTTGGCAAGAAACCTACATCAACAACCTTGTCTTTCTCTATGAAAATGGTGTCCTGCAGATAATAGCGATAGAATGATATGGCATTGTCTGCTATTGGCGAACGGAACGGATATTGCAGCAGACGGCATTCTTCCTCGTAGATGTTCACATCGGTAAACACGTCTTTCAATGTCGTTGTGAGAATTTCACCTGTGTTCACCAATTCGGTAACACCCTTGTTGCTTTCGCCTTTGATGATCTGCTTTTCCGATTTTGGATCCTTGCGGTAGTATGTTTCCGAAAGTGTCTCATCGACAGTAAGGGGAAGGGTGAGTTTACCTGTTAATGGCTGAACCTCAACATGATCCTTCAAGAATGCAAAGCGCTTATACTCGCCCTCGTCGAAAACCTTATCGCTCACTTCGTTGAGAGAGAAGGTCATCTTCTCATATTTCGTGTAAGTGAAAAAGTCCTTTGAGCGCAGGTCGCTCATCTTCTTGTTGGCAATCACTTTCTTCATCAGCTCGACAGCAGGGTTGTTTTTTCTGCTGTATTTCCCTTTTCGTGCAGAAACGGTGACGCCAGAAAGTGTCTTGGAATCTGGGACAAGTTTGATGGTGATGTCTTTGTTCTTGCCAAACTCCTTTAGCTTAACTTTCTGAATCTGATAACCCATGGAAGATACAGTCAATTCATGCAAGGTGCTGTCTTCCTTTATCACGAAACGACCGTTCTCGTCCGTCTGCTCTCCTACATTCTTTCCTTCATAATAGACATTGACATAGTCGAGCACCTCACGAGTCTTGCTGTCGATGACCTTTCCTGTCACCTGAGCATTAGCGTGAAGCACACAGATTATCGTGACTATTATTGAAAAAAATCTTCTCATCCAAAAAACATCTTTAATCTACCACAGATGGCAGATCCTTTATATTATTAATAATGTGTGTTGGGATGCTTTCGTCAATCTCTTCATTGCCCCAACCTATACCTTTTATCCAAACGGTCTTGCATCCAATCTTTGTTGCAGGAACAATATCCTTTGAGAAGCTGTCGCCCACAACGAGGATGTCGCTTGAAGGAAGCTCGCTCTCACTCTTTCCTGTAACCTTTCTCAAAGCCTCAACGCCAAGCTGAAATATCTGTGGATCGGGTTTGCGGATACCTACAACGGCAGATTCAACGATATGCTTGAAGTATTCAAGCTTGAAATCAGCAAGGATGGTTTCGATATTTCCATAGAAGTTGCTGACAAGCACGAGAGGGTATGTCTCTGCCAACTGCGCTATTACAGGACGTGCAACTTTCAAGACATTCAAAACATATTGATAGCAATACTGCGCTATCTCTTCGTTCTTCTTTGTACGTTCATCTTCAGCACATTGCCATACATTGCGAGACGTGAGATCACCAGTTTCAAGATCAATCTTTATACGAAGAAGATCAAGCATATTATGCTCTGGCTTGATGTAAGGATGGCGAGCAAGAGCTCGTTCAGCAAACACGTAGCTTGTTCGAAACTCTTCCTTGCTAACAGGAACCTGAGCATACTGATAACCCTCCCACAAGACTTCGCTCCAATGAAGAGAGTTTGTGTCTATCGTACCCCCGTAGTCGAATATAATTGCTTGAATCATAATGTTTTCAAAAGTTTTTTACAGAAAGACTCATGTGTTGAGCGCATATAGAAATAGAGCGATGTCATCACAACGATTTCAAAAGCTAAGTACATCCAAGGAACATCCGCTAAACAAGATATGTAGAGTGCTATGGCTCTTGTATTGAACGTGAGGATGTTTGCCCATTTCATCATCGGAAGGCTCAATGTGCGGAATTCTTCGCGAAAGCTCTGAGGGATGTTCTCTGTGGCTCCATACTTCTCCTTCAGTTTCGCCATGAGTCTCTGGAAATTAGGAGTCTGGCTTTCCTGATTCTTAGTATAATTAACGTATGTGTATAGGAATGCTTTCCAGAGGAGATTGCCTTTCCAAGGCGTGGAATCATAAAGCGCTTTCTGCTGAACGGAATTGTCTAGTTCGCTGCCAGTTTTGCCTTTCAGGAAAAACAAGTGGATGTTGCGATAATAGTCGGAAAGTCCGCATTGGTGAGCATGGCACACTATGCCAGAGAAGAAGCACAATGCGACAAATGCAAGCGTTGCAACGATGGCGTTCTGCTGGGTATCTTCCAATCCGAGCCATCCAAACTCCATATCGTGATGAATGTAGAAGCGTACAGCAATGGAAACATAAATGGCTATGAACCAGACATCTCCTGCTGCTCCATCAAGTATTCTGCCCAACTGGGTTTTCTTTCCTGTCATTCTTGCCAGCTGACCATCTGCGCTATCGTAGAAGTTTGCCCAGGCAAGCAAGAGAACTGCTATTATATTATATATGAGTCCTTCCATGCCTTCGGTACGGAAACTTCCATGCACAAAGAAAAGCGCGGAAACTGCACCGATAATCATGGAGAGTATAGTGACTGTATTTGGATGAATGTCAAAATGGTTGAAGAATCGTGCCCATTGATAGCCTATTGGTCGTGTCCATACGGTATCAAGCCATTCTTCTGTATCGTTAGACTTTAACGTGCTCTGTATCTGTTCTTTCATTATTGCGTTATCCTTTGAGCTATTGCCTTTGCTGCCTCTTCGCGGCAACTTGAAAAACTTGGAAAATCATTGAAGTCGATGAAGAAGAACTCTCCTTCTTCATTGATTATCGCATCACCTCCATAGACAGGGACATCAAGCTTCTTTGCTATCATATCGGCATAAAGTTTCACTCGCTCTGGGTTGAACTCATAGCCCTTCTCCACTCCATTCACTGCTTCATGACCAAACTTGGAATGTCCCTTGCTGGCATAATTCCATGAAAAGAAGCTTGTTCCTTCTACACCATAGAACTTGATGAGATCGCCTTCCATGTGCATCTGAGCCATCCACATATTCACGTCTCTCTCCACAAAGTTGGCAAAGGCAACATGGAACGCTTCTTTGTCTTTACAGAATATGGTATCTTCCTTGACAACGGCACTTCCGTCGCAATTTTTCATCCACAGCGGAGGCACTATGTCATTTAAGTCTTCTGTTGAGCAATAGAGAATCTCCTTTTTCTGTCCAAAGACAAATTCTGGCTGTGGAATGCCTGCGTCCAGCATCTGGTTTGCCATAGATGCCTTGTTTGTGCAGGAAAGGATGCCGTTGATAGAATTTATAAACTTTGACTGTGTGTGAGTATCTGTATCTTTTTCAAGAATAACAAGAGAAAAGATATCTCTTGCCATTGTGAACACTTTGTCGAATGGTCTGTAATCGTACTGCACCATTTCATCCTCTGCGATGGTAGTAACAGAATGTCCACCTGCTTTCAATTCCTCTACCACAGCATTGAAGATTGCAGCATCATTTTCTGCCAGATTTGGAGAATATTTTTCTCCACGGCTTATACCAAGTACGTTCATATTCTTATTGTTTATTATTGCCAATCTTCATTATAAACAAACCGACTGCTGTCCAAAACAACTCTCGCACTCTGCATATAATGCTGACAAACATACCAATATCACTTGTCATTCCCATCTGTGCCACAGACATTGCAAAACCGCCCTCTCGTCCACCAAGCTGGAGTGGCATGAAGAAAAGAAGATTAGCGAAAAGACTGGTGAACGCAAGAATAAGGAATGAATAGATAAATGTCAGGAAGCCTCCGTCGCCTGCATCAAAGAGTATGAGCATGAAATAAATCTCAAAGCTCTGACATATTCTTCCCACATATTCTAAAAAGAAACTGCCATAGAAACTGCGCTTGTTCTGTGACTGTAGCTCAGAAATCTGGCTATCAATCTTTTGAAGATCATCCTTATGCTTCTCTGCAAAATTCGCAGCCCATTTCTTACATCCTGGAACTTTCTTGACGAAGTTTATGATCTTAACCACCAAGCCATTCTTGTATCCACGGATAAACATATAGATTCCTGCAAAGCAAAATAAAAGCATGAAAATCAGCACAGCAACCATTCCGCCTCCTAAAGGCAGATTGCCCACTAATGCAAGAATAAGATAGATAACAATGCTGGATGCCCAAAACCAGAAGTGTGCGAAGATATGCATCATGGCAAACAGCAGAACGCTTGACGTGGCTCTCTGCGCCCCGATGTATGGCTTCATCTCCATAATCTTGTATGGCTCACCTCCCATCAATCCTGCTGGAGTTGCATAATTCAAAGCAAATCCTGTAATAGTGATCTTGAGCAGTTTCCAGAATGGCACAGGGCAATCACCAGATCCTTTGATAATAACCTGCCATGTCAAAGCATTCATCACATATAGCACCAACCACAAGGCAAGGATGGCAACGAGCCAATAGCCTGCAGTCATAATGTCCTCCCAAAGCTGTACGAACGACACCTTGAAAGTGAAAAGCATTATGATGATAGCAATAATGCCAAATGCGAAGAATATGTTTCTTGTCTTATTTTTCAATCTTCTGTCTCTTGATCAAGCTTCAGTTTGTCGGAATCGTCACGCTTCTCGAAATACTGTTTCTTCAGCGGATTACGGCGGGAATTATCAAATCTGTTGCGGTTTCTCACAACATCAAGGACTGTATAAATTGATTCACGGAATGCTTGCTCGTCCGCCATATCCTTGCCGGCTATGTTATAAGAAACACCCATTGCTGGTGCTGTACGAACAACAGGAAGACCTGCGGTATAGTTAATGCCCTCATTAAGAGCAATGGCTCTAAATGGTGCAACACCTTGATCGTGATACATAGCAAGAACTGCATCGAAATTCTTGTAATTTTCTGTGCCAAAGAATTCGTCAGCAGGATAAGGTCCCATACATCTCACACCTCTCTTGAAAAGCTCGTCAATAACAGGGGTAATGATTTCAGTCTCTTCCTTGCCAAACTGATTGTCCTCTTCGCTCTTTGGATTCAAAGAAAGGACTGCGATACGAGGAATATCTATGTTGAAGTCACGCTTCAATGTATTATGAATAATGACAAGCTTTTCCGCAATGGAATCCTTTGTAATGTTTCCTGCGATTTCTGATACAGGAAGCGAAGATGTGAGGATTGCCACTCTCAAGTTACCGCTGATAAACATCTTTACAGCATTGCGCCCCTCACCAAGCTTGTTCTGGATGTATAATGTCTGTCCAGGGAATGCTTCGCCGTTCTCCAACTTCATAGTAGCCTTATTCACAGGAGTTGTCACCAAAGCATCGATATAGCCTTTCTGCAAGTCTTCCAATGCTCTGTCCAACGCAACCAATGCAGCCTTGCCTGTTTCTTCTGTTGATGAACCCAATTCGATTTTCAGCTCATCCTCCCCAAAACAGTTTACAAGGTTCAATGCACGCTCTTTCACGTTATCTGCAGAATTGATTGTCTGGAAAACAGTCTGATAGTTCAACGCCTTACGATGATATGTTGCAGCCTTTGTTGATCCATATACTACAGGAGTACACAGTGAAAGCATATCCTCATTGAGGAATGTCTTCAAAATTAATTCATAGCCAACACCGTTTATATCTCCTTGTGTAATTCCTATTCTTATATGTGCCATTCTTATTTATAGATATTATTTGCTGTTTTGTTTCTTTTCCTCTTCTTCAATCTGATCTGGAGTCTCAAGCGTGTAAAGCGCAGCTTCAAGACGTCTGATCATTGTGCGCTTCATCTTGTCTGGAGCATACACAAATCCCTCAACCACAATCACACGATTATTTTTCTTGTCAATGCGAGAGTGGCTGATGAATGGGCCGCCCATTGCATCGTTGCGCATTTCCCAGAGTCCACGAGCTTCCATTGCATACATTCCGCCAACATTGATGTTCTTTGTCCATACGAACTCTGGATTTGTCTGCATCCACATTCCTGGATGACCGCCAGGGATATTGCGCTTCATTATGGTATCACGCAATGCGATGTATGGCTTCTTCGTAAACATTTTCTCGCTCACATAAGGCAATGAGTATATACATATGTTCTGAATGGAAGAAAGACCATCATCACTTGCCCAAATGAAGTTGTCGCCTTCCTTCATGCTCTTGATGTCAACAGGGATGTAGAAGTTGCAACCGAACATTTCCTTGACAGCCTTGGCAAACTTGATGTTATGCTCATAGTACAAATCGTTTGCCTCACGGTTGATTTCGTCTGAGGTGATAACAGATTCTATGTCTTTTGTATGCTCTGTAATATAGACAGATGCATCAAACTGGTTTGGAGCATGAATTGTGATGATTATCTGTGGCGTAGAATGAACATCCTTCTCTACAATCATCTTTGCCATTGTGTATTCATCACTAATCTCTATCTTAATAATGTTGCGGAAAAGATTAGTGATGTTATCAAAATGCTTTGGCTCAATATGACTCTTATGGAACTGCTCTTCATCCTGTGGCAAACCAACAAGATGCTTATCAAGAATCTGCTGAACAGCCTTTCCTGCATAGCCTTTCCATACGCTATCCTCTGCAACAACCATGACCTCATAAGGGTTTCCTGATGAAACAGGCGTGAGCAAACTGCCGCTTCTCTTATGACGTTTGCCTATCGAAGGGTTATCGGAACATGCTGCAAAGGCGCAAGCTGCCAATAGCAGCATTGCAATTATCTTTATCTTCATATATTCTGATTTTCAAGTTGTTTCTTTGTCGAAAGCAAACCACATGCAGCCCAAATATCCTGTCCTCTTGAAGCACGGATAGTTGTTGTAATGCCGTGGTTGTTCAAATAGTCACGGAAAGATTCCATAGACTTTGTCTCTACCTCTTTCAATGGTACATCAGGAATCTTGTGCCATCTGATAAGGTTCACCCTGCAATCCAATCCTCTCAGCAGTTTTGTGAGTTCTTTAGCATGAAGGGTGCTATCATTTGTACCTCCGAACATTGTGTATTCAAAGGTTATGCGTCGCTGATGGCTCCAGTCGTATTCCTTCAGCAGTTCTATTATTTCGCTAATTGCAAACTGCTTCTCTGCTGGCATCAGCTGCTGGCGCTGTTCGTGTATTGGAGTGTGAAGAGAAATTGCGAGATGGCATTCACTCTCATCAAGGAATCTTCTCAAGTTCTTCTTCAATCCAACTGTTGATACGGTAATTCTTCGAGGACTCCATGCCCAACCGTAATCAGCAGTCAGTATCTCCGTTGATTTCATAACATTGTCCATATTGTCAAGCGGTTCGCCCTGTCCCATATAAACAACATTAGTCAGCATCGTTCCGCCTTCACATTCCATCATTTGATCGACGCTGTAAATCTGATTAAGTATGTCAGTTACTGTCAAATCTCCATTCCAACCTTGCTTTCCTGTCTGGCAGAAAAGGCAATTCATCTTGCAACCTACCTGACAGCTTACGCATAATGTTGCTCTGTCGCCATCAGGAATATAGACTGATTCTATGAATTTGCCATTCTCTGTAGGGAAAAGATACTTGATAGTACCGTCAACACTTCTGCTTATCTCTACAGGCTCAGAGCATCCCACACAATACAACGAAGCCAACTTCTCGCGGTTTGCCTTTGAGATGTTGGTCATTTCTTCTATTGTATGTATATGCTTACCGTATATCCACTGAGCAATTTGCTTTGCCGTGAATTTAGGCATAGAGAGTTGCAGGCACAAGTCCTGCAACTCTTCAAGCGTTTTACCTAATAGAGGTGTTTTATCCATTTCTATTATTATTTAGTTCGCAGACGAAAGAACGCCAAGCGAATCTTAGGCATGTGATTACCAAGCGAACAATGGGTAGTTCTTCATTGTCTCGTTAACCTCACCGCGAACCTTTGCGATTACGTTCTCATCCTCTGGAGCATTGAGAACTTCCTCAATCCATGCTGCGATCTGAACCATGAGATCTTCCTTAGCGCCACGAGTTGTGATTGCTGGAGTACCGAGACGGAAACCTGAAGTCTGGAATGCAGAACGAGTGTCGAATGGAACCATGTTCTTGTTGATAGTGATGTCAGCTGCAACAAGAGCATTCTCTGCCACCTTACCAGTGAGATCAGGATACTTGCTGCGAAGGTCAACAAGCATTGAGTGGTTGTCTGTACCGCCAGAGACGATAGTGAAGCCACGCTTAATAAGCTCGTCAGCAAGAACTGCTGCGTTCTTCTTAATCTGCATTGCATATTCCTTCCACTCTGGCTTCAATGCCTCGCCGAATGCAACAGCCTTAGCAGCGATTACATGCTCGAGAGGTCCACCCTGCTGTCCTGGGAATACTGCAGAATTGATGAGCTGTGACATCTTCTTAACCACACCCTTTGGAGTTGTGTAACCCCAAGGATTGTCGAAATCCTTGCCAAGAAGGATAAGACCACCGCGAGGACCACGAAGAGTCTTGTGAGTTGTTGTTGTTACAATATGTGCATACTTAACAGGGTTGTCAAGCAAACCTGCAGCGATAAGACCTGCTGGGTGAGCCATATCAATCATGAGGAGAGCGCCTACCTCGTCTGCAATCTTGCGCATGCGAGCATAATCCCACTCACGGCTATAAGCTGAACCACCGCCAATGATGAGCTTTGGCTTGTTTTCCTTAGCGAGTCTTTCCATCTCATCGTAATCCACACGACCTGTCTCCTTGTTCAAGTTGTAACCTACTGGACGGTAAAGAATACCAGAAGTGTTTACGAGAGAACCATGAGAGAGGTGACCTCCGTGATCAAGGTTAAGACCCATGAACACGTCGCCTGGCTTAAGAACAGCAAGAAGAACTGCTGCGTTAGCCTGAGCACCTGAGTGTGGCTGAACGTTTGCGTACTCAGCACCGAAGAGCTGGCAAGCACGATCAATAGCAAGCTGCTCAATCTGGTCAACAACCTGACAGCCGCCATAGTAACGGTGTCCAGGGTAACCCTCGGCATACTTGTTTGTGCAGTAGCTGCCCATAGCTTCCATAACCTGGTCGCTTACGAAGTTCTCTGATGCGATGAGCTCAATTCCTTTGAGCTGACGCTGATGTTCATTCTCAATGAGAGAGAAGATTGCGTTGTCTCTTTCCATCTGAAAAAATTAATATTATATTGAGTTTATGATATTTTCTCTTGTCATTTTTACGAAATTGCGTGCAAATTTACTCATTAAAAGCCGATTTTCAAAATTACTTTCATGGAAAAACACTATCTTTGCACATATTTAATAATAATTAAACCCAAATGCAACCTTTAGCAGAACGTTTACGTCCGCTTACGCTGGACGATTACATAGGACAGAAACATCTTGTTGGTGAGGGAGCCGTGATTCGTCGAATGATAGAACAGAAGCGCATTTCATCCTTCATTCTCTGGGGTCCACCTGGTGTGGGTAAAACCACTCTCGCAGGAATCATCGCAAAAACTCTCGACGTGCCTTTCTTCACATTAAGCGCTGTCACAAGCGGTGTGAAAGATGTTCGTGAGGTGATAGAGAAAGCAAAAGCATCCAGTTTCTTTGCCAACGTGAGAGGTGGAGTCTCCCCTATTCTCTTCATTGACGAAATACATCGCTTCTCAAAATCTCAGCAGGATTCCCTTCTCGGTGCCGTTGAGCAAGGCACAGTAACACTCATCGGAGCAACAACAGAAAACCCTTCGTTTGAGGTTATCCGTCCTCTCCTCTCTCGCTGTCAAGTTTACGTTTTGAAGAGTCTTGAAAAAGAGGATCTGCTCGGACTTCTTGACCATGCGCTCAAGACTGATGTGTTCTTGAAAGAGAAAAACATAGACATCCAGGAGACATCAGCAATGATGCGTTTCAGCGGTGGCGACGCACGCAAATTCCTCAACATCCTTGAGCTCGTAACAGAAACATCTTCAGTCATTAACGATGAAATAGTAACGCAAACTTTGCAGCAGAATCCTCTTGCTTACGACAAGGATGGAGAGATGCACTACGACATCATTTCTGCATTCATCAAAAGCATCAGAGGAAGCGATCCGGACGCAGCTATTTATTACCTTGCGAGAATGATTGAAGGAGGGGAAGATCCTGTGTTCATTGCACGACGATTAGTCATCTCTGCAAGCGAGGACGTCGGACTTGCTAATCCGAACGCACTACTCCTTGCAAATGCCGCATTTGATACCGTTAGCAAAATCGGAATGCCAGAAGGAAGAATACCACTTGCTGAGGCGACTGTATATCTTGCTACTTCGCCAAAAAGCAATTCCGCTTACGAAGCAATCAACACCGCTTTGCAATATGTGCAACAAACTGGCAATCTTCCTGTTCCGCTTCATTTACGCAATGCTCCAACGAAGCTTATGGAACAACTTGGATACGCGAAAGATTACAAGTATGCTCACGCTTATGAAGGCAACTTTGTTCAACAGCAATTTCTACCCGATGGCGCAACAGATGCCCGCTTTTGGCATCCGCAAAACAATGCATCTGAGAACAAGATTCACGAGCGCATGAAAATGCTTTGGGGAGAAAGATTCAAATAAAACAAAAACAGCCATCCAGAAACACATTCTGGATGGCATTTTTCTTATATAAATTGTGAAATTTAGAAAATATCCTTAACCTTATCAAGGAAGCTCTTCTTCTCTGGCTTAGCTTCATCTGCAACAGGTTTTGGTTCTGGAGCAACAGGAGCAGCTGGTGCTGGAGCTGGAGCTACCGCAGGAGCTGAATTTTCTGGAGCAGCCGCAGGAGCAGGCTCAGGAATGACACCACCCTTTGCAACGTCAAGAGTCTTCACAAGTGCATCCATGAATTTCTCATAATCCTCCTTATAAAGGAAAAGCTTATGCTTCTCATACACAAAATGAGGATTTTCTGGAGTGCCCTCATTAATCTTCTTACTCTCTGTTATGGCGAGATATTTGTCGCCATTTCTGCTCTGCTTCACATCAAAATAATAGATGCGCTTTCCCGCCTTGACACTTTCTGAGAAAATCAAGTCTTTGTCTGTTTCGTTCATACGTTTGTTTTGTGATTTGGTTTAGTTTTTTGCTTAAGAAAAGCGGTGGTCTCAACTCTGCATGTCTGGCAACCTGCATTTCCTTTGCGCTATTTGGCTACAAAATTGTCAATTATTTTTGTTTTACACAAGATTTTGGAGCATTTTTTTTATTTTAACACTTTCATTTGTGAAAAATGATGCTCTTTTCAAAGAAAATTCATAAATTTGCACAAAGTTTAATAATATAAAAGCGAAAAGTGACTCATACGAGTTAATAAATACATATTTATACAAAAAAAGAGTTTTTTGCATTATGATTAACCGTACCATTATCCGTTTGAAGATAATACAATTGATGTATGCATATTATCAGAATGGCGGAAAAAACATTGAGACTGCAGAGAAAGAACTTCTTTTCAGCCTATCCAAAGCATACGACCTCTATAATTATATGCTCCTTCTTATTGTGAGCGTTGCTCGTTATGCTTCTGAACAGGCAGACCATAAGGAGAAGATGAATCAGATTGCCCATATTGAAGAGCCTGTAAACCGTCGTTTCGCAGAGAATCAGTTTGCCTTCCAGCTGGCAAACAACAAGCAGCTTCTTGAATATGTTGACAATAAGAAAAAATCATGGAACAACGATTTGGACTACATCAAGAAGCTTTACGAGGATATTGTGGCAAGCGAAATCTACCAGGAATACATGGCTATGGAAGATGTGACTTATGCCGACGATCGTGAGGTTTGGCGTAAGATCTACAAGAACATTGTCATGAAGGACGAGCGCATTGACGGCATTCTGGAAGACCAGAGCCTCTACTGGAATGATGATCGTGGAATTGTTGACACATTCATTTTGAAGACAATCAAGCGTTTTGAGCCTGAGAATGGCGACGACCAGGAGCTCGTTCCTGAGTATAAGGACATCGAGGACAGAGATTTTGCCACTCGACTCTTCCGCCGCACAATCATGAACGACGAGTACTATCGCTCACTCATCGGACGTTGCGTTAAGAACTACGAGTTCAATCGCTTGGCATACATGGATGTTGTAATCATGCAGACAGCCATTGCCGAAATGCTCAGTTTCCCTCTCGTGCCAATCTCCGTTACTATTAATGAATATGTGGAGATTGCAAAATGGTACAGCACACCTAAGAGCGCCGGCTATGTGAACGGCATCATTGATGCTGTTGCCAAGATGCTTAAGAAGGAAAACAAACTTTCAAAGAACTAATAAGTAAATAATCATTTAACAAGTAAATAAAATCATGTTTACACTTTTACAGGCAGCAACAAGCGCTGCAGCAAAAAAAGGCGGCTTCGACTGGACCATGATCATCATGATTGTGGCAATGTTCGCCATTGTATATTTCTTCATGATTCGTCCACAGAGAAAGAAGCAGAAGGAAATCGAGAACTTCCGCAAGAGCCTCACTATCGGCAGCAAGGTAATCACAGCCAGCGGTGTTTACGGCACAATCAAGTCTTTGAACGAAGGCGAGAAGTATCTCACTATTGAAGTAGCAAAGGGCGTTACAATCCAGATTGATCGCAACTACGTTTACGCAGAAGGCTCTCAGCAGCAACAGCAGTAAGCAGCGGTTCAATCTCAATTAACAGAACAAATCCATTCAAGGAAGGACAACCAGCGTATGGGCGCAATTGCCAATATATGGAATGTGATAATCAGAAGGTTGCGGATGATAAGACTTAGCCGCAACTTTCTTGTGTTTCTCGTGTTCCTTGGCATAAGCGTAGTTTTCTGGTGCATGCAAACCCTTCAGGACAAAGGCGAGGTAGATGTAGAGTTCAGCCTCAGCATCGTTGACGTGCCAAGCAACGTCATCTTCACATCCGAAGTTCCTGAAAACATGTCTGTTAAGCTGAACAGCAAAGGATGGACAGCTCTCAAGTATCTCATCACAAAAAGAGAGAGCCACACACTCGAAATCAACTTCAATGAAGTGAACACATCAAAGGGTGTTCTTGAAATTGATGGAAATGCTATTCGCAGGGCTGTTGCAAAGAGAACGCCAGACGGATTCACTTTTGTCAGTTCAAAACCTTCCAAGATAGATGTTTACTACTCCAACGGCGCTCACAAGCGTGTGCCTATCAAGTTTGCAGGCAATGTGAAAACCAGCGAGCAGCGTCACATCTGCGGTATAATCTTCTCACCTGATTCTGTAGATATCTATGCTCCTGATAATCTCTACAACCGTATCCAAAGCATTTCCACAGAGGAAATAACCTGGGAAGATGTAAAAGACACAATAAATGTCAAGCTCGCACTCAATGCACCACAAGGTGTGAAGGTAGAACCTGATTCTGTGCTCACTCGCATCTGCGTGGATCTCTTCACAGACATGACCGTGCCTGTCAAGATTCTCAGCGAGAATATGCCAAGTAACCTGTACTTGCGCACTTTCCCACAGCAGGTAGAAGTCACATGTCTTGTAAACTCAGCACATTACAACAAACTCACTGGTGAAGATTTCCTGATCGTTGTTGACTACAAGGAAATCAAAGAGAACACAACAAAGCTGCGTGTATATCTTCGCCAGAAACCTGACTTCGCCCGCAACATCCGTATCTCCCCTGAGTATGTGGAATTTGTGGTGGAAAAAGAGAATTAGAACATCACCATCATGAAAATAGGCATCACTGGTGGCATAGGGAGCGGCAAGTCGTACGTGTGCAACATTCTCAAAGATAGAGGCATACCTGTTTACAGCACTGACGACGAGGCAAAGCGGCTAATGATAGAAAGCCCTATCATCAAAGAGCAGCTGTGCAATCTTCTCGGCAACGAAGCCTACAATGCAGATGGAACGCTCAACAAACCCATCATTGCACAATTTCTTTTTGCAAGCACAGAGAATGCCAAGAAGATAAACGCCATTGTGCATCCTGTCGTCAAGGAAGATTTCCGCAAGTGGGCAGAAAAGCAGTCAGCAGACATCGTTGCGCAGGAAAGCGCCATACTCTTCGAATCCGGATTTGACGACACCGTTGACAAAACCATTGAAGTATATGCGCCAAAGGACGTGAGACTGACTCGGGCAATGAAGCGAGACAATGCCACGCTACAACAGATTGAAGCACGCATGTCGCAGCAGATGGACGAAGAAGAAAAACGTCAGCGAGCAGACTTCTGCATAATCAATGACGGAACAGCAAACTTAGAAACTCAAATAAACGAAATATTAAAACTGAAATAATTATGATCAAGCAAATTCTTGCCATTTCAGGCAAACCAGGACTTTACAAACTCATATCACGTGGCAACAAGAGTCTCATCGTTGAGACAGTTGACGAACAGAAGAAGCGCATGCCTGCATTCGGAGCAGACAAGGTTGTCTCTCTTGGCGACATCTCTATCTACACAAACGACGACAACGAGGTAAGCCTCGCATCAGTATTCACATCCATCAAGGACAACTACGATGGCAAGCAGGTTGACCTCTCTCCAAAGAAGGCAGATCAGGACGACATCATCGCCTTCTTCGCAAAGGTTCTTCCTAACTACGACACAGATCGCGTACGTGTCAGCGACATGCGCAAGGTTCTCTCTTGGTACAACCTTCTCGTAGCATACGGCATCACAGACTTCGAAGAGAAGGAAGAAGAGAAGACAGAAGAATAAAGTCAACACACATATCTTTATATAAAGCATCAAGCCATGGCACCTACAATTGCCATGGCTTTTTTTGATATTTTTTCAGGAATTTTTGCAACATCAAAACTCGTAAACAGAATCTATAGGTTCTGCATATAACTTTATCACAAGAAAAGACCTCAAGCCATCATGCGTTGTTTCACAATCTAAACACATTGGCTGAGCGCATTTGTGCATTGAATTACACAGATGAGCTCAAGATTATTGCATGGATTGCCCATATAATGTTCCATTTATTTGTTAAAATGTATCAAAAAAGCAAGTATTTTTACATAAATCAAGGAAAAAGACATAGACAAAAACCTTTGCAACTTAATAAAACATACATAAACACAGAAATCTCTAATTTTGCACTCAAATTTCACCGAAATAGTTCACCAAGAATAGTTAATACTTATTATAAACTTATTATTTATTTACTAACATGAAGAAAATTTTACTTTCTTTGGCTGCACTCCTCGTTTGCTCATTTGCCAGTGCAGACAACGAGTACACACTCGGAGAAGAGCTCACCTTGGAGCAAGTGAAAGCAGGAACACCATTCATCATTGCTAATGCAGCAGGTGATGTGGTTGTTTACGGAACTAACGGTAACCAATCAGCTCTTAAGTCACCAACAGAAGCTGGTAACTCAAGCAATGCTTACTACTTCAAGTTAAGCGCAATTGCAGGTAACGCTGAATATGAAACAGCTTTGGACGCTGCAAGAAATGCTGCAGAAAATGCATTCGACGGAGAAGCAACAAATGACAATTTCTATTTGTTCCGTGTTGGTTCTCTTAATGGTGAAAACTTTCAGCCTTGGAGCTTATGGGGAAATTCCGAATTGTACGTTTCTCACTGTGGTTGGACATCAAACTGCAATGGTTTGAACCTCGGTGAAAATAAATTTGGTGCTGATGCATGGTACAACACAATTTGGAATGTTGTAGCAGAAGATGGCGGTTACACTCTCCAGAGCCAGTCTCGTGGCAACCATAACTACTTCTCTGGACAGGGTAAACCTGATGCAAAGGTTGTTCTCAAGTTCTACAGCGGTTTGGTAGAGGGTGATCCACTCCCAGAAGATGAACCATGGGTTTGCCCTACTGGTGAGATTGACTTCACTACTCTTCCTGTTGTTGGAACACTTCTTGACAATAATATTGGTGTAAAAGTTGGTGGAGGTGCTGTTGTATATGGTAGCCAGAGTGATGGTTCTAACTACACAGATGTAACTGCATACGAGTCTGTAAAATTCTATGGAACTCCAGGTTTAAGCCTTCGTCTTTTTGTAAACCGTGAAGGTAGCAGCGGTGTTACTGTAGGTAAAACAGAACAGCAATTGACTATTAATGCTGAAGGCTTTGCTGTTATGGATGTTCAAGCAGTTATGGATGCTACAGAAAAAGAATATTGCTACCTCAGCTGCGCTAAAACAAACTGGGGAGATGGTGGTAAAGTTGAGGGAATCACTGTCGTTGAAAAGGCTGCTCCTGTAACATACACTATTGACACAGCTGTCGGTAAGATTGGTACAGTAGCTCTTGACTACCCAGCAACTATCACAGGCGCTACTCTCTACGAGGTTGTAGGATTCAGCACAACAGAAGGTCTTGCTATCGCAGAAGTAGAAGGCAACATGGTAGGCGGTACTCCATACATCTATGTAGCTTCAGCTGACGAGGTTGTTTGCACTAAGACTGGTGCTTCTGTTGAACACGGCGACTTCGACTGCACTAAGAGTGAAGTTGGTAATGGTCTCGTAGGTTGCTACGTACAAGTTACACCTGCTGACTGGTGGTTCGATTTCATCCGTAACGGCTACGTAATCTCTAACGGAGAACTTCGCCAGATTTCAAAAGGTAACGTTACTATCCCAGCAAACCGCTGCTTCTTCGACTCTGCTAAGTGTACAGACAACAGCATGGCATCAGCTAAGATGATTATCGCTCCAGAAGAGGATGTAACTGCAATCAAGAACGTAAATGCAGCACTCGAAGGTGGTAAGATCTACGACATCAACGGTCGCGAGGTTAAGTCAATGCAGAAGGGTGGCATCTATGTAGTAGGTGGCATGAAGGTGATGGTAAAATAAATTATAACTGATACTAAAAATAGAAAAAAATGAAAAAGAATTATATAATTCCTTCAGTTGAAGTCTATGATGTAAATGCTGACCAGAACATGCTTGCAACAAGTAATATCGGCATGGGCGATCCAATTGGAGATGGTGAGACTATCACAGCAGACGCACCAGAAATCGGAGATTTCGAAGATGTTATCAACGGTCTCGGCGGTCTAGATGCTAACGGCAATTTGGCTTTCGATTGGGAATAAGCAATTAAGCTATAACCACTATACTCCAGCTCCACTGCACAGCAATGTGTGGTGGCGCTTTTTGTATGTTCACGATAATACATTCCGCATTGTCCTAATCCGTACCGAGGTAATATGTATGTCGATTGCCTCGTATATACTGTTTGTATTTGCTCGTAAAGTATTTCATTTCAAGGCGTGAAATGGTCATTTCATGACTTGAAACGCTCATTCCAAGCTTTAAAATCGTCATTTCACGACTTGAAATTACAAGAGACACGAGCAAATGGTAAAAGGATTTGCGAGCATATTACAAAAGGATACACGAGCATATTGTAAAAGGACACACGAGCGGACAACATAAAGGCCAGCGGGCATACAACAGAAGGATGCATGAGCATACGATACGTGAGGAGCAGGATAAGAACCTTAAAAGATATAGGCGCAGCCAGTTATGCGCATACAATGGTAAGAAAAACAACGATAAATTACCGTTAACCGTATGTTTTTTCCGCTAAATAGAAATTTATCGCCAAAATATTTCCATATAACGAACATATTCTTTAATTTTGCTACGAAATTATGGTAATATTAGAAATAACACTCTAACCTCATAACCCAAAACTCATAACTCACATGGCAACACCTCACATTTCTGCACCAGAAGGTGCTTTCGCAAAGACAGTACTTATGCCGGGCGATCCACTAAGAGCAAAGTTTATTGCTGAGACATTCCTCACTGACATAAAACTTGTGACGAGTGTGCGCAACGTGTTTGGATATACCGGAAACTATAAGGGCAAGCCTGTGTCGGTGATGGCAAGCGGTATGGGTATGCCAAGCATCGGCATATACAGTTATGAACTTTTCACGTTCTATGGCGTCGAAAACATCATTCGTGTAGGAAGCGCTGGCAGCTACCGTGATTGGCTGAATGTGATGGATGTCACTCTTGCAGAAAGTGCTGTTAGCGAATCATCGTTCGCTCGTGTTCAAGGCGGCTGCACAGACAGTAAGATTCTGCCAAGCAAAGAGCTGAACGACGTGATTATCAGCACAGCAAAGGAACTTGGCACAAACTGCAAACTCAGCACTGTTCATTCCAGCGATGTTTTCTACACAGACTACACCACATGGCAGGAACGTGCAGAAAAGACAGGAGGCGATTGTGTTGAGATGGAAAGCTTTGCTTTGTTCCACAATGCAAACGTATGTGGCAAGCGCGCTGCATGCTTGCTAACCATCAGCGACTCTTTCGTCAGCAAAGCCGAACTCTCATCAGAAGAAAGACAAAACTCATTCAAGGAAATGATGATTCTCGCGCTGGAAAGTGCTATCAAGCTATAAAATAACTAAACAAAATACCTTATGAAAAAAATCTTACTAACTAACATTCTGGCACTTATCTGCTCTGTCGGCGCCGTTGCCCAGACAGATGTGACAGATTTTTTCCTGAAGAATGCTGGATTTGACACAAACTTTGACTACACAGCAAAGCAGTCAACTGCAGTAGCTCAGGAGATTCTTCCTATCGACGGCTGGACAGCAGGATTCACAATCGACTACACCATTACTGGTGTGTATGAGTTTGGCTTCAAGGGAACATTCAACAACGGAACCATTCCTGCCAAGGGTTTCAACGGTGAAGCTGGCGGCGGTCTTGCTTTATCAACTGGTTGGAATCAGAGTTTCCCTTACTACCAGACAGTAACTCTTCCTGCTGGTACTTACACAGTTACAGCACCAACCTACAACGGTTTCACAGCTACAGCAGGTACAAGTTTGCTTGCATGGATTCCAGAAAAAGGAACACAGGTGAAATCAACCGTAAGCAGCTATCCTTCAAACAAATGGGTTGAGGACAAAATTGAATTTACTCTTACAGAGACAACAACTGGTAAGATTCAGATTGGCTACATTGCAACAGGCAATGGAGGTTCTTCTAACTCTGCAAACATCGTCATTGACTATGTCCAGATTATCGGCACAAACATGAGCATGACTGTCGAGGAGCTTGAAGCACAACTCAAACAGGAGGCTTTGGACAATCTTAAAGCTTTGATTGACAAAGCAAACGAACTCCCTAAAAAACCTTGCAGCACAGCAGCGTTAGATGAGCTTACAAAAGCAGTAGAAAGCGCATCTGCTATCAATGACACTAATACAAAAGAAGAAATTGCAGAGGCATCAGCTGCTATTCAGGAAGCATTAGATGCTGTTAACGCTTCCATGAAGGAACATCAGGTTGTTGCAGATGCCATCGACAAAGCCATAAACGCTTATGACGAAACAAAGGCTGGCGCAGAAGATTTGAAGACTGCAATTGACGCAGCTTCAACAGTTTGGACAAATGGTGATGCTACAAGCGAGGAAATGAAGGCAGCCGTTGAAACACTTGACAAGGCAACATTCGCATTCAACCTTGCTAACTCCACTCAGGGAGCTGGCACAGCGCCAAGCGTCACAAAAACAAACCATTACGTGCCTACAGGTGCTACAGAAGCTCTTATGAGAGCAACATTTGCAGGCAGCAACCTTATTGAAAAGGGTGTCTGCTGGAGCACAGAGCATGAGCCAACAGTATTGGACAACCGCACAACAAAGGCTTTCACTCTCAACGGAACAATTATCCATGTGAAGGGACTTGAACCTGCCACAGTTTATTACCTCAGGCCATACGCTATGAACAAGACTTACCAGGTAGCATACGGCGAGGAAGTGAAGATTGTCACTCACCCAGCAGGAACTTGCATCGGCACATGGGATGAGGGCGCACCAAATGATGCTGCCAACAAGCGTTGCCGCGAGGCTATTCAGCAGACAATTGAATACTTCAACGAATGGACAGGCATCAAGGGCTTCACTCTTAGCGGTCACTATGGCGCACAGACACCAACTGCTGATTGCAGCTACGGAGGCTGGATGCGTATTGGTCCTAACACTGGTAATCAAGCAATTGGAACTGTAATTCACGAGACGGGTCACGGTGTCGGCGTTGGTACATCCGACCGTTGGTGGGATTCAAATGTTCATAGCTGGAAATGGTTCGGAAGAGAAGCTAACGAGATGTATAGCTTCCTTGAAGGAAAGGCTGCTGATCCATACAACTCTGAGTTCTGCATGGTTGGTGACAACACTCACGGATGGGGATCAAGCGCAACATACGACTGGTTCGTGAATGGTGCTGACAAGGACAAGCACACTGAACTTCAGTATCTTGGCGGTTGCTGTCTGCTCTACGGACTCTTCATTGACGGCCTCTGCCCTACTTCAGCATATTCTAACGGTTTGCCTGGCTACACTTACAACTTTGACGAAACAAAGAAATACTATCTGATGTGCAAGGGCGAAGGCTATGGCTTTGGCGAAGGACTTCTCTACCAGAGAGGTGCTACAGGCGCTTCATGGAACAAGTTCCTGACAAGCGGCGAACCAATCGACGACAGCGCTGCATGGTATTTGGAATTCAATCCTAAGACTGGTTACTATTTCTTCAAGAACGCAGAGAGCGGCAAGTACCTCACCCATGCAGCAGGAAATACAAGCATGGGAGTAAAAACCATTGCTTCTGGCAAGTCACCAAGCGCAACAGAGCAGTTCCAGCTTATGCCTGACCGTACAAATGTCACTTTAGGCGCTGGAAAAGAAAGCATTACAACTCACGGATACTGGATGACATGGTATGACGGCAGCAACAAAGCTATGGGCGCTAAGTCTTATTTTAATGTATCTGGATACGGTCAGACACAGCAGGCTGCCTTCGACTATTCTGACAAAGCCACAAGCCAGATGTGGATTATCATCAGCGAAGACGAATTGCCAGCATATCAGGAAATTATCACAGGCATCAAGCCAATTACCCTGAACGAATCTTCTGCCAACGGATCAAATGTAGTTGACATTGTTGGCATGGATGGCGTGAAGAAGCAGCAGACTCAGAAGGGCTTCAACATTATTAAGTACAGCGATGGTTCAACAAAGAAAATCTTTGTGAAGTAACATGAAAAGAATCACAATCATAATGATGGCATGCGCATTGATGTGCATGCCATCTTTTGCCAAGAAAACTGCAGACCTCTGGCCTGACGGAACAGAGATAGGAGAATGGTTCAAAAAGACTGATAATGTGGATATTGCAAGCCTTGGCAAACAATATCGCATCACAGATTATGGCGCTGTGAACGACGGAAAGCTTCACACTCAGGAGCTTCAGGCGCTCATTGACAAGATTGCAGCAGAAGGCGGAGGCGTGATGGTTGTCCCTGAGGGCACATACATGACTGGCGCACTCTTCTTCAAGCAAGGCGTTCATCTTCACATCTATGACGGAGGAACGCTCATGGGCAGCAATGATCCAAGCGACTACCCTCTCGTCAAGACACGCATGGAAGGAGAAACTTGCCTCTACTACTCTGCCCTCATCAATGCAGATGGCTTGGATGGCTTCACTATCAGCGGCAAGGGCACTATTGACGGCAACGGCTTCACTTTCTGGAAGCATTTTTGGGAGAGAAGATCATGGAATCCTAAGTGTACCAACAAGGATGAGCAGCGCCCTCGACTGGTTTATGTGAGCAACTGCAAGAATGTACAGATTGATGGTGTGAAACTTCAGAACTCAGCTTTCTGGACTACACATATATATAATAGTGAGAACGTGAAACTGCTCCGTCTTCACATCTATTCTCCAGCAAAACCGGTCAAGGCGCCTTCCACGGATGCAATTGACCTGGATGTAGTAAAGAATGTTCTTGTGAAAGATTGCTACATGTCTGTCAACGATGACGCTGTTGCCATCAAGGGCGGCAAAGGTCCTTATGCTGACTATTGGAGAACAACATACGATGGCATTGACATTAACAAATTCCCTGAAGTCATTGGCGACGGCGGAAACAGCAACATCATCATAGAAGACTGCGAATACGGTTTCTGCCACGGATGTCTGACTATGGGCTCTGAAAGTGTCTATGACCACAACATCATTCTTCGACGCATTAAGGTTAGCGAGGCAAACAACCTGCTTTGGCTCAAGATGAGACCTGACACTCCACAGTTGTATGAGTACATCACGGTTGAAGACATTGAAGGAAACGGAAAGAACTTCATTCTCGTTGCTCCTTGGACACAATTCTATGACTTGAAGGGCAGAGAAAGCGTGCCAATGTCATACAGCGACCACATCACAATGCGCAACATCACGTTCGATTGCAATGTCTTTTTCAACGTGAAGCAGCAAGAGGATCAGTATCATCTTAGCAACTTTACATTCCAAAATTTGAAAATCACAGCAAAGAATACTGATTTCAACAAGGAATTAGTGGAAAATTTCAATACTGTAAATGTTAGTGTTGAGAAAAAGCAGTAACTTTGCATTCTTGAAAAGAGTCAAAGCTATAAACAACACAAGAAAATATGGATTGGTTAATTAATCTTTTTACAGTTGGCGGAGGTCTGGCACACACAGTGGTGCTCTTTGCTCTTGTCATTGCCTTAGGTGTATTCCTTGGCAATAAGGTCAAGATCAAGGGCGTCTCACTCGGAGTGACATGGATTTTGTTTGTCGGAATCCTTGCAGGACATCTTCTCAAACAAGGAGGAGTGGAAGAAAATACTGAAGTTATCACTTTCATGCAGGAATTCGGACTCATCCTGTTCGTATTCAGCATCGGTCTTCAGGTGGGACCTTCGTTCTTCACTTCACTCAAGCAGGGCGGTTTGAAAGCTAATGGCGTTGCTGCGGGCATCGTGGCTCTCAACATCACCGTTATGCTCGTTCTTTACTATTGCCTTGGCAAGACGGGCATCTTCGAGGAGGCAGGAAATCTGCCAATGATGGTTGGTACGCTTTGCGGTGCTGTCACAAACACTCCAGGTCTTGGTGCTGCCAATGCTGCTCTTGACCAGATTAACCAGATTCATCCATTCGAAGGCGGTGTTCCTATTATTGCCAATGGTTATGCTTGCGCTTACCCTCTCGGTGTTGTCGGCATCATCGGCAGTATTATTGCTATACGATTGATTTTCAAGATCAATTTCAAGAAAGAACTTGAAAAATACAATTCTGAAAACAATAACTCTGCAGCAGTCAAGCCTCACCTCATGACTATCGAGGTGTCTAACCCTGCGCTCTCTGGCAAGACAATCCTTCAGGTTCGTGGCTTCATCGGTCGTGACTTCGTTATCTCACGACTTCTCCACAATGGTCACATCACCGTTCCAAACAAGAACACAGAACTTACAATGGACGATAAGCTCTATGTTGTTTGTGCAGAGGAAGACGCTGAAGCAATCATCGCCTTCATTGGTCCTCGCTGCGATGTGAACTGGGAATTGCAGGATGTGACAATGGATTCACGCAAACTTACTGTAACTCAGGATCAAGTGAACGGAAAGACACTCGGAAGCTTGCACCCAAGCTCTATCTATGGAGTGAATGTTACCCGCATCTTCCGTTCTGGTATTGAGATATTTGCGTCACCAAGCGTTGTGCTTCAGGTTGGTGATATACTTACAACCGTAGGTCCTTCTGACTCTGTTGACCGCTTCGCAAACAAGGTAGGCGACAAGAAGCAGCATCTTGACAAGCCAAACCTCCTCACTCTGTTCTTGGGTATTGCGGTTGGTGTCATATTCGGCATGTTAGAAATCTTTGTTCCAGGAATGTCTATGCCTGTGAAGCTGGGTATTGCTGGCGGTCCGCTTGTAATCTCTATCCTTCTCGGAGCATACGGATATAAGTTGAAGCTTGTTGCATACACAACAAACTCTGCTTCACTCATGATTAGAGATATTGGTCTTGTGCTCTTCCTTGCAGGTGTAGGCATCAAGGCTGGAGGAAGCTTCGTTGAGACTGTTGTCAATGGCGGTTACCATTATGTGTGGATGGGATTCCTCATAACCGTGGTGCCACTCATCATCATGGGCGTATTTGCACGACTGAAGTGGGGCATGAACTATTTCCTCCTCATGGGTATCATGTCTGGTGCAACAACCGATCCACCAGCACTTGCATTCTCTTCAGCAACAGCAGATAACGGCATACCAAGCGTTGGATATTCAACAGTTTACCCATTGAGTATGTTCTTGCGAATAATCACAGCACAGGTTATTATCTTGCTTTTGTGCAGTTAGAATAGCAGAATTTAGCAAACGAAAAACATTTGCAGTCAGCAGTATTTATCTGCTGGCTGCATTTGTGGCAAATATCAATATATGACAGAAGAAGAAAAGAAACAAATAAAGGAAGAGTACCAGGACAAATCAGCAGGTCAGTTGATCGTTGAGTTGTTCCGACTCATTATGCTTCTTCTGTGGAAAATCATTCAAACAGGATTCCGCATCTTTTGCAAATTCCTTCTTTTCATTTTTGAAAGCATTCAAGAAGGATGCGAGAAACTGAAGGAATGGTGGAACGACAATAGCACACAGGAAAAAGTTGCAGAAATTAAGGCTTGGATTAAACATGCCTGGCTGGTGTTTTGCCAATGGTGTGTTATTGCGGCTAAAGCAACATGGAAAGGTGTAAAGATTGGTGCTGCTGCAACTTGGAAGGGATTGATTCTCGGAACAAAAGCAACCATTCAGGGCATCATCCATCTTGGTCCTACACTTAAATATCTTTGGCAACTCACGGTAAAAGGCGTAAAGCTTTTTATTCGCTGGATGAAGCGATGCGGCAGAGGCATAAAGCTTTCTCACCTCAAAAGAAAGCGCGCCTATCAGCGCTTCAGACAAAACAAGGGAATCAAAGGCTTGATGATTGATTCTTCAAACGCTGTGAAGAACGGCATACAGATTTTCATGGAAGAAGACCAGGAGGAAGCTACTGCTGATGCTATTACCGAAGATGACATCATTGAAGAGGAATTTGATGAAAGAGTGAAGGAGGACAGCCGAGCTCGCAAGATTGGCAAATCCATCTTTGATAAAGCAAAGGAAGTTACTGACATTTAGAATGTTCTCTTAATAAAGCTGCTTATCTTTTTACATAAAAAAACAGAATATTTACTTTAATCACAGAGTGTTCAAATGAAGAAAATCATATTTACATTTGTGCTTCTTGTGGCTGTTGCCATCCAGAGCCATGCTGTTCTCAAGGAGCGTGACCTCAGCCATACTCTTCATGTGCTGAGACTTGAGCTTTACAACAAGTGGATGACGCAGAAGGAGAATATCAAAATGCTGGAGGCTTCGCGTGAACAGCAGCATCAGGCTCTCATAGAAAACATGAAAAGAAGTGAGATGACAAGTCTCATTCTATATTCCCAAGGTGACAACTACACTTTCGACATGGCTTTTGCCTGTCAGGAGGCAACAACCCTTTACCGCGAAATGAAGGGCGCTTCTATTATCCCTTTTGACAAAATAAAAGTTGCCATCAACAATGAAATAACACGCTACGACAGCCTTATCTATTCCCTTGAGCAACTGCCACCTATAAAAGGAAAAGCAAAGCAAGACCTCATTGCTCGCATAAAAGCAAATCCTGAATTGTTCAAGGATTTCAATGATAATGATGATGATTTTGAAAAGCATAAGCCTTTCGAACTGGACAAGCAAAGTCTTGAAGACAGAGATATTTGCATCCTGTATGCTCAAACTCTTCGAGACAACTTGAAGATTGTCCTTGAACGACTTGAAAATGACAATGAGCACTACATCAATATGCTTAGCCGTGTGGAGAAAATGAATAACTTTGCACAGAAGAAGTACACATCTCTTCAGCAAAGCATTTTCATCAATCCTGGCTCAAACTATTTCAAGACTCTTAAAAGCATTCCTTATCTTTGGATAAGAATGAAAAGCGACTTCAAGGCGAAATACAAACCTCTTGAAGAGAAGAAAAGCGATGGTGAATTCCATGTTTACAAATCAGGATGGAGAGGACCTATAGTTATGTTTGCCAGCGTATTCATGCTTGTGTATATATTTGGAGCATCAATCCTCAGTTTCTTGATAATCCGTTTCCTCGTTCCAAAGAAATACAACACAGATTCTTTCAAGAAGAAAAGACCTGTCTTTATTATTGCACTTGCCATATTGCTGTTTGCCATTGCAGTAACTATCGCTCGCAGCTTCATGAGCTACCAGCATCTTCTGATTATGGCATCTGGACTGATGATTGAAATGGCATGGCTGATTGAAGCTGTATTTGTATCGCTTCTATTCCGTTTGAACTCAGAAAACATCAAGGATGGAGCAAGGATTTACACACCTTTCATTCTGATGTCTGTTGTTATTATCTGCTTCCGCATCAGTCTCATACCAAACACGCTTGTGAATATCATTTTGCCTCCTATCCTTCTGATTTTCACAATTTGGCAATTTGTCATAAATAACAAATGCAGAAAAAGCTTGCCTACAAGCGATAAGATTTACTGTTTCATTTCTCTTATCACTATGGTAGTTTCGTGCATCATGGCATGGAGCGGATATACTCTCATGGCTGTCCAGGTCATGGTTTGGTGGATGTTCCAGCTTGCTGCAATCGCAACAATAACATGCTGTTACGACATCATGGAAATGTACGAGAACAAAATTCTTGAAAAACGCATCAAGAAGGCGTATGGCGATAAGGTTAGCGATAACGAGGTTATATTCAGAATGAAACGTGGAGATTTTGTAGATAAAACATGGTTGTATGATTTTGTCAACAGAGCTCTCGTTCCTGTATGCGCTGTTTATTCTATCTTGCTGAGCGTATTCATGGCTGCAGAGATTTTTGACTTGAGAGATTTGTGTTTCAAGTGGTTCATGTATCAGATTACAATCCCTGGAATCATGACCATTTCTGCAAATAAACTTTGTTTCATTGGAGCGCTGTTCTTCTTATTTAAATATGTGAACTATCTCATCCGTTCTGTTTGGTTCCGCTATCGCAGAGAAAAAGGCAACAAGAATTTCAATGCTACACTCTCACGCAATATCATTGGTTTATGCACATGGGGACTCTATGCCGTGGTTGCTTTCCTCATGCTTGATGTGCCAAGCGAGGGCATCACATATCTTGGTACAGGTCTCACAGCTGGTTTGGGTTTCGCATCAAAGAGCCTTTTGGAAAACTTCTTCTACGGAATATCACTTATGTCAGGACGTGTGCGTGTGGGCGACTATATTGAATGTGACGGCATCATAGGCAAGGTTGAAAGCATCACTTACCAGAGCACACAGATTATCACGCTTGACGGTAGTGTTGTTGCGATACTAAACTCTGACCTTTTCAGCAAGAACTTCAAGAATCTTACTAAGAACCATCAATACGAGCTTGTAAAAATTCCGTTTGGAATTGCCTACGGAACAGAAGTTAATAAGGTGCGCAGCCTTATACTTGAAAACATGAAATCTCTTTGCAAGAAAACTGTTGACGGACGAGATATAATCAATCCATCCCGACCACTTTCTGTCGCATTCTCAGATTTTGGCGCAAGCAGCGTTGACCTGTTCCTCGTTGCATGGGTTCTCGTTGATCAGCGCATACAATTCTGCGCAGATGCCAAGGAAAAAATCTATCAAGTTCTCAATGAGAACAACATTGAAATTCCATTCCCTCAGCAAGACATTTACATCAGAAGTATTGCAAAAACGGAGTAGAATTGGGGTAATATTAAAAAAAATCAAAAAGATTTATCAAAAAATGCTTCTTTTGTTGCAATAGAATTAAAAAAAAGTATTACTTTTGCAACAATCTCAGAAATAACTAAAAAATAAATATAATCTATGGAAGTAAAAAAATCCAAAAAAGCAGATCTCGAAGGTGAGAAAGGCACAGGTCTTCTCATCGGCTATATCATTGCTCTTGCTTTGATGTTTGCATGTTTCGAGTACACTGTCCGCGAGTATGTCGAGACAGAGAAGCCTATGGCTATGGCTACATTCTATTCAGAAGAGGAAGTTGTGCCAATCACACAGCCTATCTTCACTGCAGCTCCACCTCCACCAGCTGATGCTCCAGCGGTTGCAGAAATCCTTGACATCGTTGACAACAACGAGGACATCGTTGAAGAGAAGATTGAAACTTCAGAGTCAACAACTGAGGCTATTTCTGGTCCTGTAGCTCACGTTTCTGGTCCTGTCATGGCTGGCCCTCCAGCACCTGATCGGGAAGAGAGCGACGAAGGTGAAATCTTCGAGGTTGTAGAACAGAACCCAGCATTCCCTGGTGGTGACAAGGCTCTTATGGCTTACCTCACAAAGAACCTTAAGTACCCTGCATCAGCACAGGAAAACGGTATTCAAGGTCGCGTTCTCGTTCAGTTCGTCGTAAACAAGGACGGCTCTATCGTAGATCCAAAGGTACTCCGTTCTGTTGACCCTGCTCTTGACAAGGAAGCTATGCGCGTTGTATCTGCAATGCCTAAGTGGACTCCAGGTAAGCAGCGTGGTAAGACAGTGCGTGTAAAGTTCACACTCCCTGTAACATTCCGTCTCCAGTAATAGAGAGTACATAAATCAAATAAATGCCGCACAATACAACAATGCTGTGCGGCATTTTTTATACTCTAAACATTTATTTCTCAATAATATTTCAAAAGAAAGTATATGTTCACTATTCCAGAGCTTATCAATATAGCAAACAGCGAAATTGACAAAATCAAATATAATGATCAGCCCGCAAATCTTTACGAGCCAATCCGTTACATTCTAAGTATTGGAGGAAAGCGCATCAGGCCAGTGCTCATGATGATGGGATACAATCTCTATAAAGAGGACATAACTCCCATCATAAACAACGCATTAGCTTTTGAGATGTACCATAACTTCACACTACTCCATGATGACCTCATGGACAAATCTGACGTGCGTCGAGGCAATCCTACGGTTCACAAAAAGTGGGATGAAAACACAGCAATACTTTCTGGTGACACAATGCTGATTCTTGCTTATCGCCTCTTTAATTCCGGTATCAAGAACGAAAGAGCAATGACAGAATTCATAGAAGCATCACTCGGAGTTGGTGAAGGACAGCAATACGACATGGACTTTGAAACTCGTAATGATGTCAAAGAGGAAGAATACATGGAGATGATTCGCATGAAGACATCCCTCTTGCTTGGTTACGCTCTAAAAATCGGCGCTATTCTTGGTGGTGCTGATAACGAAGACATTGACAACCTCTACACCTTTGGAGAGAAAATGGGACTTGCATTCCAGCTTCAGGACGATCTTCTTGATGTTTATGGTGATCCTAAACTTTTCAAAAAGAAACTTGGCGGTGACATTGTTGAGAACAAAAAGACATTCATGCTGATCAACGCTCTTCTCTTAGCAGATGAGACACAGAAAGCAGAACTGGACAAGTGGATAAGCTCTAAAGACTGCAATCCAGAAGAAAAGATTGCTGCCGTTACACATATATATAATATATTAGGCATTGACAAACTTGCTCAGAAGAAGATTGAAGAACTCTTCGAAATCTCACTTGAAAGTCTTAACAAAGTTAAAGTCCCTGAAGAGAAGAAGACAGAGCTTCGCAACTTTGCAACAAAACTTCTTGGCAGAAAATACTAACCCATGCTCATAGACACACATTCGCATATTGACGGAGAAGAGTTTGCAGAAGACCTTGATGATGTCATTCTTCGTGCAAAGGAAAATGGAATTGATAAAATTTTCGTTCCAGGAATTTGCTTGAAGGACACACCGCACATGCTCGATGTCTGCAAAGCTCACCCCGATTATCTATATCCGATGATAGGACTTCATCCAGAAAACATAATGGATGAAGGCTTTCATCATGCACTTGACGAACTGGAAAAACTCATTCTTCCATCGGGAGCAATAGCAATAGGCGAAGTGGGACTTGACCTTTATTGGGACGCAACTTACAAAGCTGAGCAGATTGAAGTTTTTGAAACACAAATTGGGTGGGCAGAGAAATATAACTTGCCACTTATGATTCATTGCCGAAATGCTCACCAAGAGTTAATGGAAATAATGGAACGACACCGAAGCAGCAACCTAACCGGTGTGTTCCATTGTTTCACAGGAACGGAAGAAGAAGCAACAGACCTGCTATCTTTCCCTGGATTCAAACTGGGAATAGGAGGAGTGCTGACATTCAAGAAATCCACACTCCGAGAGGTCGTGAGAAACGCCATTCCACTATCAAAAATAGTGTTGGAAACAGATGCTCCCTACATGGCTCCAGTGCCAAACAGAGGCAAGAGAAATGAAAGTGCATACGTGAAACTTGTCGCAGAAAAACTGGCAGAGATATTTAATGTTGATTTTACAACAATTGCACGACAAACGACAAAAAATGCTCTCGAAGTTTTCAAAAAGTGACTTTTTTCAACAAAAATTAAAAGTTTCCTTCAAATTAGTTCGATTGAAAGAAAAAAAATAGTTATTTTTGTGACGAATTATAGGGGACTATTCTGTTTTGACGGATAAAAACCTTTTAAAAAACTTAAACAAACATTAAAAAAACTAATAAGGAAACAAATAAGGAGAGATGCTCGAGTGGCTGAAGAGGCACGCCTGGAAAGCGTGTAAACGTCAAAAGCGTTTCCGGAGTTCGAATCTCCGTCTCTCCGCTAAGAAATAACAAAAAATTAATTATTAATCTTAAAATTTTCAACACAATGAAAAAAATTTTTGCAATCATTGCATTGATGGGTGTGTTTACATTTGGTATGACACAGTCAGTTTCAGCTCAGGACGAAGCTGCTGATAGCGCAGCTACAGAGCAGGTTGATTCAGCAGCAGTTGACACTGCAGCAGCTCCAGTAGAAGAAGCAGCTCCAGCTGAAGATTCAGAGCCTGTTGAAGCAGGTATGTACAAGACAATCAAGACTAAGTTCATCGAAGGTTCTGCAGGCTTCATGGCACTCGTAGCAGTAGCTCTCGTTCTTGGTCTTGCATTCTGTATCGAGCGTATCATCTACCTCGCTCTCTCTAAGGTAAACACAGTTAAGCTTATCGAAGATGTTGAGAATGCTCTCATCAACAAGGGTGATCTCGAAGGCGCTAAGGAAATTGCACGCAACACTCGCGGTCCTATCGCATCTATCTTCTATCAGGGTCTCACTCGTCTCAACGACGGTGCTGATGCAGTAGAGAAGTCAGTTGTTGCTTACGGCGCAGTTCAGGCTTCTAAGCTTGAGAACGGTTGTTCTTGGATCACACTCTTCATCGGTATGGCTCCATCTCTCGGATTCCTCGGTACTGTGATCGGTATGGTTCAGGCATTCGATGATATCCAGGCTGCAGGTGATATTTCTCCAACAGTTGTTGCCGGCGGTATGAAGGTTGCCCTCTTGACAACTATCTTCGGTATCGTTGTTGCCCTCATTCTTCAGGTATTCTACAACTACATCCTCGCTGAGATCGAAGGTCTTACAGCTAAGATGGAAGACTCTACTATTTCTCTCCTTGACATCGTTGCAAAGTACAGCAACAAGAAGTAATTAGAGGACTTCAATTCAGTCACTAACTAATTATAAATTAAAGGAGAAAATAAAATGGAGAAAATTCAATTAATAAGCGCACAGGATAAGGTCGAAAAGATTTCGAAGTTTATCCTCTGGGGGCTCATCGGACTTTCAATAGTAATCGTTTTACTTTTCTGCCTCATCGGTTTTGATAATCTCTATGAGGAGAATCCAAAGTTCTATGATCCACAGCTCACAGACCTCCTCATCTGCTGGACTTACTTCCTTATCGCAGCAGCTGCAGTATCTACAGTTGGCGCAGTAATCTACGGATTCATTTCAGGAGGTAACAAGTCTAAGAACGAAGACAAGGGTCTTCTTGGCAAGACAGGCATCATCGCATGGGGTACATTCATTGCCTCACTCGTTATCGGTGCAGTTGTTGGCTTCGCTGGCAAGGATGAGACACTTCTCATCAACGGTAAGGATTGGAACGATCCTACAGACATTATCATGACAGATACATCAATGATTTCTATCCTTGTTCTCACAGTGGTTACAATCATTGCAACTGTCTACAGTATGATTACAAACAAGAAGTAAGAAACACTTTAACTCAGAGCAAATAATATGGGAAAGAAAAGAAAAATGCCGGGACTGAACACCAGTTCTACAGCAGATATCTCATTCATGTTGCTCATCTTCTTCCTTGTAACAACATCAATGGATACTGACCAGGGTTTGGCACGTACACTTCCAAAACCACCAGAGGAAGATCAGCTCAATAACGAAATCAAGGTTAAGGAGCGTAACATCCTCAATGTCCGTATCAACAAGGACAACTACCTTCTCATCGGTGACGACTATTGCACAGTTGAGGACGTAAAGGAGAGAGCTAAAGAGTTTATTAAGAATGCAGACAACAAGCCAAATCTTCCAGAGCTTAGAGCAAAGAAGATCAAAGGTCTCGGTGGCAAGACTATGATGGTTACAGAAAACCACGTAATCTCAGTTCAGACAGACCGCGGTACTGACTACGGTGTTTACTTCGCAGTTCAGGACGCACTTGTTGCAGCCTACAATGAACTTCGTGATGAACTTGCAAAGCAGGAGTTCGGATTCAAGTACGAATACCTCACAAAGGAGCAGCAGGATGCTATCCGTGAAGTTTACCCACAGAAGATTTCTGAGGCTGAGCCAAAGAAATATGGAGGACAATAAATTATGAGTAGATTTAACAAAGGCGGCGGCAGAGAAATGCCTGAGATGAACACCTCATCTCTCCCTGACTTGATCTTCACAATCTTGTTCTTCTTCATGATGGTAACAACCATGCGTGAGGTAACATTGAAGGTGAAGTTTGAGAAGCCAGTGGGAACTCAGCTTGAGAAGCTTGCTCGTAAGTCATGTACTTCATTCATCTACATTGGTCAGCCAACAGATGCTTTGAGAGGTCAGTTCGGTACAGCACACCGTATCCAGCTCAATGACAAGTACGCTGAAGCACCAGAGATTTACGACTATGTAATGTCTGATCGTGGTGAACTTCCAGAAGCAGATAAACCATTCTATACTGTTTCACTCAAGGTTGACCAGCGCACTCCAATGGGTATCATCACAGACGTGAAGCAGGTACTTCGTAAGGCTTATGCACTCAAGATTGTTTACTCTGCTAACAAAAAGCAAGATTAAAGCATAAAGGTTAGCAAAGCTAAACACATAATTAATAAATAAAGAGCGATTCATTCATTGAGTCGCTCTTTTTTTTGTATCTTTGCATAAAATATAAAATAACAGACAGAATATAAAATAACAGACAAAATATAGAATAACGGATAGAATTTCAACATAATTCTAATTTGTTCTTAACTATAAAACTCTTACGACAATGAAACAATATCTTGATCTGCTCAATCGCATCCTTACAGAAGGAACGCAAAAGGGAGACCGCACAGGCACTGGCACCGTATCTGTGTTCGGAAACCAGATGCGCTTCAACCTCGAAGAAGGCTTCCCTCTTCTCACCACAAAGAAGCTTCATCTCAAGTCCATCATTTACGAACTTCTCTGGTTCCTTCAGGGAAGCACAAATGCCAAATGGCTGCAAGAAAGAGGAGTACGCATCTGGAACGAATGGGCAGACGAAGATGGCAACCTTGGACACATCTACGGTTACCAATGGCGTTCATGGCCAGATTACAATGGCGGACACATTGACCAGATTACAGAAGTAATAGATCAAATCAAGAACAACCCAAACTCACGCCGTCTCATTGTCTCAGCCTGGAACGTTGCAGACATCAACAACATGAATCTTCCCCCTTGCCACATCCTTTTCCAGTTCTATGTAGCAGATGGAAAACTCAGCTGCCAGCTCTACCAGCGCAGCGCAGACACATTCCTTGGCGTTCCATTCAACATAGCGTCATACGCCCTGCTCACAATGATGGTTGCACAAGTATGCGACCTCAAGCCAGGTGATTTCGTTTACACAACAGGCGACACGCATCTTTACCTTGATCATCTTGAGCAAGCAAAACTCCAGCTCACACGCGATCCTCGTCCATTGCCAAAGATGAAGATCAATCCAAACGTAAAGAACATCTTCGACTTCCAGTACGAAGACTTCGAACTCACAGACTACGATCCACATCCACATATTAAAGCAACAGTAAGCGTATGATATCCATAATTGTAGCAATAGCAGAAAACCGCGCCATTGGTTTTGAGAACAAGCTCATCTATTGGTTGCCAAACGACCTCAAGCGCTTCAAAGCATTGACAACAGGCAACACAATCATTATGGGACGACGCACATTCGAAAGTCTTCCTAAAGGCGCATTGCCAAACCGCCGCAACATCGTACTCTCACGCAATGGCAAAGCAGAAGACTTCCCTGGTGCAGACCTCTATGCAGACCTTGATTCTGCTCTTGCAAGCTGCACTGGAGAAGTATATATCATTGGCGGCTCATCTGTGTATCGTGAAGCTATGCCGAAAGCAGACCACCTCTGCCTCACATATATTTACGACACCCCACAGAATGCAGACACCTTCTTTCCTGAAATAAACAGTGAAGAATGGGAAGAAACCTTCCGTGAAGAGCATGACACAGACGAGAAACATGCACAAAGATACGCATTCGTAGATCTTGTCAGAAAATGAAAAACCTACCAGCAGACTTTGAACAATTGATGATACAAGACCTTGGCAAAGAAGAATATGAACTTCTTGCCAAGGCCATTTGTGCTGAATCTCCAACAAGCATTCGCATCAACACAGACAAAGTTGAAAAAGAAGAAATACAGGCATTGAAAGATGCAGAACCTGTCGGTTGGTGCAAAACAGGCTACTATCTTTCTGAACGTCCACATTTCACATTCGATCCCCTGCTCCACTCAGGATGCTACTACGTTCAGGAAGCATCCTCAATGTTCCTGCACCACATTCTCAGACACTATCTCGCAGAATCAGGACCAATAACAGCCCTCGACCTTTGTGCTGCTCCAGGCGGAAAATCAACACTCGCCCTCTCAGCCCTGCCAAAAGACTCCCTTCTCATAGCAAACGAGCCAATTCGTCAGCGAGCAAACATCCTTGCAGAAAACATCACAAAATGGGGCAATCCAAACTGCATAGTAACAAACAATTACGCCCCCGACTTCCAGCCATTCGGCTCCATATTCGACGTCATCATCTGCGATGCTCCATGCTCAGGCGAAGGAATGTTCCGCAAGGATCCCGCATCAATAGACGAATGGAGTCTCGCAAACGTAGAAACATGCTGGAAACGTCAACGCGAAATCGTTCAAGACATCTGGCACACACTCAAAGATGAAGGGCTTTTCATATATAGCACATGCACATACAACAGCCTTGAAGATGAGCAAAATGTTCAATGGATAGCAGACACCTTAGGTGCAGAAATACTCTCCTGCCACCCTTTGACAGAATGGAATCTTCCTGACAAGAACATACATTTCTATCCTCACAAGACAAAAGGTGAAGGATTCTTTATCAGCGTGTTAAGAAAGCATGGCGAAGAAGAAAGCCCATCTTTCAAGAAAGCCAAGAAGAAAGACGGTAAACAGAAAAAAGCAGTTGTAAAAATACCTAAAGAATTATCCAATTGGATTCTCAACAGCGAAGACTTCCGCATATACGAAGAAAACGAAACCTTCCGCGCTTTCCCATCATCGTATTACGAAATTCTTGAGCAGGCAAAGCAAACATTGAAGATTGTCCACTCCGGAATAAACCTTGCCACAATGAAAGGCAAGAACCTGCAGCCATGCCATAGCCTCGCATTGAGCACACATCTCAACGGCGAAGCATTCCCAATGGCAGAAGTTGACTACAATCAAGCAATTGCTTACTTGCGCACAGAAGCCCTGCAACTTCCTGCCGGCACACCAACAGGCTATGTGATCATCACCTACCAAGGTCATCCCCTCGGCTTTGCCAAGAACATTGGCAACAGAGCAAACAACCTCTACCCTTCTGAGTGGAAGATAAAAAGCACTTATGTGCCCCAAAACCAATAAAAACACATAGAAAACTTTTTTATCTCGCAAAATAGCACTATCTTTGCAAACTGAAATACAAATAAAAGATTCACAATAAAATATGAACTTATACGTTAGATATTTTGACCATGAATGTGTGGTCAAAAGCGTTGATGAAGCAATAGAATTCCTATCAGGCATTGGTGAAATAAAGCTTGAAAACAATGTGAACAGCCGCATCACAACCTTCCTCAACTCCTCAAACCTCTACCCTTTCCGTCTGAAAGTCAGCTACTCAAATTACGTGCTGTTCCTCAAGACAGAGGCAGAGACGCTTGAGCAGTTCAAGGAAGAAGAAGCCATCCGCAAGGAGCAGAAGAACGACAATCATGCACAGACAATACAAGATCGCAAGAGAAGCATCATCGAAGCCCTCAACGAGCAGAAGCCAGGATGGTGGGAAACAAGCCTTCTCTTCAAGCGCGTCGTGCCAGCAGAAAACGGCAAGTTCCAGTACGTTGACACACGTTTCCGTGTTAAGCTCAAGGCAATCAGCGCAATGGACGCATACACTCGCGTTGTCGAGCACCTCAAGCAGAGAGAGGATGTCGATCCACGCTCACAATTTCCATCTGCAAAAAGCGCAAACTTCGAGTACAAATTCCTCGAACCAGCAATATAAGCAACAATAGCATAGACGCTCTAAACTAACAATGTTACATTTGTTACGTTTGGGGAATAGAATCGCCACGCAATCCATAATTGGACTGCGTGGCGATGTCGTTATTTAATACATATAGGTATTTATATACAGTTAAGCATCCATGGATATATACAAAATAGCATTTTGGCATTGGATGCAGAAGAACGGTCTAAGCACAGTTGATCCATTCTTTGGAGTCGAGGTTACACCAGAGATTTACGGCACGCCATTCTATCTGACGGTTGAAGAACGCAACAAGGTTGCCGACTTTGACTTGTCGCATTCATCAGCATTGAGTCTTCAGCGAGACATCTTCATCTTCCAGTGCCTTATAGGTTGCCGTATGGGTGACTTGTACTCATTGACATTGGACAACATTGTCGGCAATATCCTTGTCTATACTCCACACAAGACAAAAGATGAACACGCTCCTGTTACAGCTCGTGTTCCCCTCAGCGAGAGAGCACTTCAACTCATCGAACGCTACAGAGGCATTGACGAGCAAGGTCGCCTTTTCCCTTTCATATCAACACAAGGTTACAATGATACCATTAAGCGTGTACTGAAAAAATGCGGTATCACAAAAAAGGTTAATGTCCGCAACTCCCTCACTGGCGAGAACGAGATGCACCCAATCTGCGATGTCGCTTCCAGCCACATGGCACGTCGTACATTCGTTGGCAATGCCTACAAGCAGGTGAAAGACCAGAGCATCGTCAGCAAGATGTCTGGTCATGCAGAGGGTAGCAAAGCCTTCAGCAGATACCGCGACATTGACGACGACACACTTGCAGAGGTGATCTAGGCTATGCAGTAGGCAACGACCATCGTGGACTTGGTTAGTACAAAAACACCGACTGGAGAAGTGGTAAAAATCTCCGTTTGGTGCAAATTATGTGTTAAAAAATCTCCGTTTGGTGCAAAATACATGCAATAAAAATCTCCGTTTGGTGCAAAGAAGGCGTAATAAAAATCTCAATTTGGTGCAAAATTGTTATGATAAATTTCTTCATTTGGTGATATTGTCGTATCTTTGCGCCAACAAAATTGAATTCTGACATGAAAAGAAAGATTTATGACGACCTCGTTAAGTGGAAGAACGAAGAGCAAGGAGCAGTAGCACTTCTTGTTGAAGGTGCTCGTCGTGTAGGCAAGAGCTATATTGTTGAAGAATTTGCGAAGAAGGAATACAGATCGTATATTCTTGTTGATTTTGCACATATAAGCAAATCAATGAAGGCTGTATTTGATGAATATTTGAACGAGACAGACACCTTCCTGATGTTTCTCCAAAATGTTGCAGGAGTAAAACTCTACGAGAGAGAGTCGTTGATAATCTTCGATGAGGTTCAGAAATATCCTATGGCGAGGCAAGCCATCAAGCATCTTGTAGCAGATCGACGTTATGATTATATAGAGACAGGTTCCTTGGTTAGTATCAATGAGAATACTCAGGATATTCTAATTCCGTCAGAGGAACGTCCGCTTCCTATGAATCCTATGGATTTCGAGGAGTTTTTGTGGGCACTTGGTGATGAGATGACTTGGCCATTTGTAAAGCATTGCTTTGAAAAGAAAATGCCAATGGGACCTATGCATCGCAAGACGATGACTTTGTTCCGCCAATATCTGATAGTGGGAGGTATGCCTCAGGCTGTGAAGAAATTTGTTGAAACAAAGAATTTCCAGAAAGTTGATGTGGCAAAGCGTGATATATTGTCTCTTTATCGCAAGAGTATTGATAAGCACGTGAAGGGATATACAGAAAAGGTCAAGGCTGTATGGGATCAGATACCGGGCGAACTGCAACGACATGAAAAGAAATTCAAGCTTTCTGATATTGAGAATGGTGCTCGCTATAGAAGTTATGAATCATCGTTCCTTTGGCTGAAAGATGCACGATTTGTCAACACGTGCTACAATGTAACAGAGCCACAGGTCGGAATGAAACTCGAACGTGATGACCTTGTCTTCAAATGTTACATGAGTGATACAGGATTGCTGATTTCGCATGCTTTCGATGAAAAACTGATTCAAGGAGAAGAATTGTACCAGAAACTTATGCTTGACAAGTTGGAAATCAACGAAGGTATGTTGGTGGAAAACATTGTCGCCCAGATGCTGTTGGCAAGTGGACATTCTCTATACTTCTACAGCAAGAACTCTGACATTGCAGAAGAACGTATGGAGATTGACTTCCTTGTTGAGAAGCCGACGCTTACCAATGCTCACAACATTTGCCCTGTAGAAGTAAAGTCAGGAAAGAACTATACCTTCTCCTCAATAGAAAAGTTCAGAAAGAAGTTCCCAGGACAGATACACATTCCATACATCATACACTGCATGGATTACAAAGAAGAGAAAGGCTTTCAATTCCTGCCTATCTATATGACTCCCCTTCTGTAGGATTTGTCGCTAATCAAACGACAGCTCGCGTAAGAAAAATTTGCGTGGACGAATAGAAATGCAACCAAAACGGCACTTTTCCCTTTGTCCATTTTTCTATACCAACAATTGCTCGTCCAATCCCGAAACGTTCGATAGATGCTTGATGAAGAGGGTTCGTTTGATAGGATCTTGTATCTTGTTGATACAATCTAGAATGCAATGCACAGCCTCCGATTGCAGAACAGGATCAGTAACTCCATCAAGCATGGCATGAGTCATGAATTCTGCAAAAGTCTGACGGTGGTTTGCGAAGAAAGTCTTCACGTCCTCTTCGCTATGCCCTTGGCAGAAACTGTCAGGGTCTTCGCCATCTGGCAATGTAATCACATATACGTTCATGTCCTCAGAAAGCAATATATCGATACTCCTGACGGTTGCTTTTAGGCCAGCAGCATCTGAGTCGTACATTAATGTCGCGTTTTTGGAAAAACGCTTCAGAAGCTGAGCTTGTGCTATCGTCATTGCTGTACCAGAATTTGCCACCACATTCTTTATTCCACACTGATGCATCGAAATCACATCCATGTAGCCCTCAACAACATACACCATCTCTTCTTCTGCAATACTGCGTTTCGCTTGAAAGAGTCCATAAAGCTCTTTGCCTTTAGTATATATGCATGAATCAGAAGAATTGACATACTTCATCACAATCCCATTTGACCTTGCATCAAGCACCCTCGCACCAAAAGCCACCACTCTACCGCTAATATTGTGCCAAGGAAATACAACCCGTCCTGCATAGCGCTCCACAAAACTGCCGTTTTCTCGCTGACATACAAGTCCAATGCCGTTCGTCACATGCAGAGTCTTGCCCGATTTGAACTTCACGTTATTACCTGAGCCAAACAAGTGCTTAATGCTTTGTCCCTCACTCATCACATAACTCATAAGTCCGCTATTATGCGGAACATAACCAAGACCGAAATTATATACCATATCGTCCGAAATACCACGCTTCTTGAAGAACTCACGTCCCGCTTCGCCTTCCTTCCCATACTGTAGCCTTTCCTGATAATACTTCATGGCCATCTCGTTAATGGCATACATTCCATCGCGTTCATTCATCTCCCTCCACTGTTCGCGAGTCTGCCTTGGATGAGGAATATCTATGCCATACCTCTTTGCAAGCCATTCCATAACCTCAGGATAAGTCATCATTTCCTTCTTCATCAGAAACGACACAACATTGCCGCCTTCCCCACACGCAAAGCACTTATATGTGCCTCGCGCAGGTGAAACCGTAAGCGACGGAGTACTATCATCGTGAAACGGACACAACCCAACGTATCCGCTTCCCGACTTCTTCAGTTCTACAAACTCACCGACAACATCCACTATGTCTGCTGCTGCAAGTATCCTATCTTTTGTTTCTTGATCGATCATAGATACACACGAATCAAAATTAATCCCACCATCCAGTTTGTTCAAAATCTAAGTCCTTGTTGCCACACTTGGGGCAGATGCCATTCCAAAAGACAAAATCCGTTCCGCCACAGATGTGACACTTCCGGTATTTCTCCAATACTACATTGTCAGCATCTACAGGCATCGTCATTACCTTGGCACACCCTGTGCATCTTACGATCTTGTGATTAACATCTTGAAACATACTTGGTCCTATTGCCAAGTCATCGGCAACGAATCCGCATTGCTTGCATGTATATTGAACTATTACTCCCATAATATAATAATGTGTTAGTACTTGTGCAACTTTAACTGAATGTGATTGCCACACTTCACACATACCACCTCCGTCTGACCTTTTTTCTTGTTGTACCACAAAATAATTGTTTCATTGGCATATTCTCTACTATTGTAAAAAAAATATACTATTTCAAATCACGATGTAAAGGTACGACTTTTTCTTGATATGAATGCTTCAATCGGGCTCCACTGTACGAATGTTCTGGGGATAATGTATGAAATGCATCTTTATGTATTCACAAAAACAATCATTTCCCACAAGAAAGATATGGTAAAGGCAATTCTTGTATTACCTCAACTATCCAACTGTCCTATATCACTTCGCTTTACCCGCCCTTTGGGTCTTATTTCAATCTCAAATCTTACTTTGTAATATTTTTTTCCAATGTTTAACCGCTTTTTCATAGTCAGCATGCATCCCAAACGCTGTAACTAAGTCTTTATTTTCGAACAATAGATATAAATATTTTATAATCGTGTTTTCGTCTATTATTGTTGTGTCAAAACAAAACAAGGCACGATACAAATAAGAATCTGCTATTACACTTCGATTACACACAATATCCATTACTAACTTGGGAACATCTTTTAACCTTTCCAACATTCCATGATAAAAAACGCCACTTTGTAAGAATTCCTCACTATGATAGATATTTTTGTCATCTGCAAAATTGTTTCCTTGTATACATAATGACAAGTGAAACGTAAGTCCCTTAGGATTTTTTGAAATATGGCTTAAGTTAACAAATTGTCCATTTATAAAAAGCACCTTCACCTATTTTTGTAATCGAATTTGGTATCTCAATACTAACAATATCAGGATACCCAATAAAAGTATTGGCGGCAATCTCAGTAGTTCCTTCTGAAATAATATAATGACCTGTAATTTTACCTCTTTGTATCATGGATTCAATGTGTTAATAATTAAGCAATATTGCTTGTTTTTGATTTTATCAAGTTGATGTGATGAAATAAATTAGATTAAAAGTCATTTGGCAATTCGTATTTTACGAATATGAAAAATACAAGTATTCGTATTTAACTACACTAAACTACGATTAACAATAATAGAGAAGGACGTGACAAAAGAACATCTCTTTGTTATAGCCCTCAAATCCGCACGATAACTGTCGCTACAAAGACAGAATTTTATGAGCACTCGCTTGCACTCAGTTTGACTTTCGTCTTCCTCAATCAGTTTAACGCCATAATGAACCTTGGGCGTGTATGTTTACGGATGTTACTCCGTTTTATTGCTTTTCAAATTCAACTTCCGTTGAGAGTTTTCGTATACCTCCACAACGGAGTTCGGGGGTGTTGATGCGGATGTCGCAATCAATGACAAATACAGCACCATTACGAGATTGTATCACGTTCTCATCGTGCATATCACTCAAGTAGATGTCTGATGTTGCGAATGTCCAATTGCGAGGATTGATTAACTTAAAGTCCATTCGCTTCATATACTCAGCAATATCCTCGTCAGTCATGCGAGTTCCTTCAATGAATTGCTGTTCTGCGATGATGCGGAATGCTCCATCATTGTCTCGGCCAAATCCCAACACCGATAGTTTCGTCTCTGGGAAGTAGGCGTTGTGCAGGGATATGCGGTCAAGGGCAAGGATAGGCTCAATGTAGTAGTCAAGACCAATGGACTTGATAAGAGTTGCTCCATGATCATATATGTGAGCTTCACCACCTTCGGCAATCTGCTCACCCATAAGACTGGTGAGAGTGTCCTCAATGTTGTCTGTCCAACACCTAGTAGCCTTCGCCCATTGCTCTATAATGCGAGCTTGCGCCTCTCCGCGTTGGCACTGTCTTTTGAAGTCGTTTTCTCCTTCAGCGACTGAATCTGTGCCAACTTCTGCTCCCGCGAGCATGGATGCAATGACATGCGCATGGCCTCCCGTTGAGCAGCCATACTGTTCTGACGGTGAAAAGCGTTTATAAAGTAGCTGTCCACATGTGAATTTGTCTGCATATTC
>JAGHUI010000001.1 GCA_018064885.1 Candidatus Minthosoma equi
TACCGTCAACATATTTCTTTAAGCTGAACGTCAAAATATAATTTTTAAAAAAATATTTGATGCTCGTTCAGTTTTGAGGGACGTTGACGGTGGGAAAACGATAACGATAACGAAAACGAAAACAACATGAAACATTATATATTCATAGCAGTAATCTGCGCCCTTGCAGCCTTCTCAATGACAAGCTGCACGAACAACATAAAACTTCCAACAAAAGAGCAGCGTGAAAACCTGAAAGCGATGCACGAATACCGCGACTCCGAGAAATGGGGCAAGGTCGTAGAACAGGACAAAGGCAGCGAAGCCTTCAACACCCTCACTACTCATGGCAACGTGGAAATTGTATATACACAGGACAGCGTTTATAGCGTCAAGGTCTATGGCAACGAGAAAGCCATCGACACCTACCTCTTCTCCTACAACACAAATCAGGAAGGAAGCATAGATCTCAACATCTACTGTCAGGGCGCAGAGTTCAACCGCTTACACAACGGAGCCATCAGCAAAGACACACCAGCCATCACCGTCTTTGTAACATCTCCAAAACTCGAAGGAATAACCACTTACGGAGCAGGCGACATCCAGATCAAGAACGACCTGAAGCAGGATGCAAACCTAAACATCTACATAGCAGGCGCAGGCGATCTTGACATAAACGACATTGAAGTTGACCAGCTCAGCATCACCATCGATGGCGCAGGCGACCTTGACATCAAAAAGGCTGTTTGCCAGGGAAATGCAGACATTAAGATCAATGGTGCAGGCGACCTCGATGCCAAGCTAAAGAGCGCCAACACACGCCTTGAGATTGACGGTGCAGGCGATGCCAAGATAGACGTGAACTGCAACGAACTCCATGCCCTTTGCAAAGGCGTAGGCAACATCAAGCTCAAAGGCGAATGCAACAAGCTTTACAAAAATGATAACCTCATGGGAAGCGTTGATTCCCGCAACCTGAAGGTGAACGACAAGATTGAGGATAACAAATAAAACCGAATGAAACAGTTATTCGCATCGATAACAGCCCTCATCCTGTTCAGCGTGTCCGTTTTCGCACAAGAAGCGAAGACGGACACAACATCATACGGCAAAGGACTTGACATCTACACAAGCATAGCCGACCACCTCACACACAAGAACATAGAAGGATTGACATGCGAGATCACACGTCCCGACAGCACCTTTCTCGACAGCGCAAAGGTAGAGTATTGGGGCGAAGGCGAAGGGCGAATGAACTTCGTCACCTTCCACCTCAGCAAGCCAGGCAGCTACCTTCTTCGCTGCGAAGCCCAAGGCTATCAGGTTAAGTATGTGCCAGTTGAAATCAAGAAGTTCTACAAGCGAGAGCTGAATCAGCAGCTGAAAACAGTTTACATGAAGAAGCTTCCAAAGCGAACAGAGATAGAGCTTGACGAAGTCGTCGTAAAAGCTACAAAGCTCAAATTCTACATGGATGGCGACACAATGGTTTACGATGCCGATGCCTTCAACCTTGCAGAAGGCTCCATGCTCGACGGTCTCATCAAGAAACTGCCAGGAGTGGAGATGGACAAAGGAGGTGTAATCAAGGTCAACGGCAGACAAGTCGATGCCCTGCTGCTGAACGGCAAGGACTTCTTCGACAAGGACCGAGAACTCATGCTTGAGAACATGCCCGCCTACATGGTGAAGAACGTGCAGGCATACGACCGCACTCCACGCGAGTACCAAGGCACATCCAGAGCGCAGAACGCCAAAAAGGAGTTCGTGATGAACGTGAAGCTGAAGAAAGAATACAACGGCGGCTGGATTGCCAACACCAACGTGGGCGGCGGCTTGCCGATGTGCGATGGCTCTGGAAAAGAAGATGAAAAACGCTTCCTTGCCAAGCTCTTCGCAATGAAATTCACCGACCAATACCGATTCACTCTATATGCCAATGCTAACAACCTGAACGACAACCGCACTCCTGGCGAGGACAACGAGTGGACACCTTCCCAGCAAGCCACAGGACTTCTCTCCACCTACGACGCTGGTGCCTCATTCAACTGGAGCAAGGAAAGCCATGATTACGGAACATCTATCGGAGCCAAATACAACGAGACAAGCAATTCCGAATACACCAACTCCGCAACTTACCTCGATGGAGGCAACACCTACGGACGCTTATTCTCTGCCAGCAAGAATTACGAGTTCAGCGCAAACATGACCAATGCGTATAACTTCTGGGGAGGTGGCAATAACGTGTGGAACACATTCAAGAACGCCATGCTCCGCACAGCGCAGTATGTTGACTACCGCAAGTGGAACCGCAATTCCAACAGCGCCAGCATGACTCTCAACGACGATGTCGCCTCGCATCTTGGCAAGGCATGGCTGGACAGCATCAGCGCTCCAAATGCTGGCGAATTGCTGAGGAAATATGCCATCAACCGCAACCTCACCACAGCCAAGGGCAACGGACATGCCACGAATGCCTCACTCAGCGCCCACACCCAGTTCTCCCCTGCCCACAACGACTTCCTCATGTTCAGCCTTTCGAGTCACGTGCAGTATAGCGATAACATCAACCGCGACTACAATCACTATCTGCTCGACTACCCAAGCAATGCAGCAATGAAGAGCGACTTCCGCAACCGCTTCAACGACAACACCGACCGCGGCCTCATCTATCAATTTGGCACATCTGCCTCACTCAGGCTCGACAAAGACATGCGCAACAGCCTGAATGTGTCATACCAATTCAGCCACGATTGGAACAAGTCGGACAAGCCTCTCTATCTGCTTCACGAGATCGAAGGCTGGAACAATGCTGAAAGCCATCCGCTTGGCACGCTGCCATCGTACAAAGAGATGCTTCACACGCTCGACAAGGACAACAGTTCTTTGTCCGACAAAACAAAGACAACCAACACATTCCGCGCCGAGTATAATTACCAATGCTACAACGACACAACAGAACGGTTTGTCTTTTTAAGCGCAGGTGTAAACATGCCGCTCCAGCACGAACGACTTGACTATCAGCAGGGTGTGGTCGATACGCTTATGGCTCGCACCACATTCCTCCCATCGCCATTCATCGGATTCTACCTCCAGAATAGCAAGACAACGACAAACCTCAGCGTCAACTACAATACGAACATCACCGCCCCAGAAATGACGAGCCTTCTCAACATTCGCGACGACCGCAATCCGCTCTACATCACTCTGGGAAATCCCAATCTGAAGAATACCGTGTCTCATACCCTCAACACGTTCTTCAGCACAAAGCTTCACACCGTGCTCCTCAACTTTGAAGCAAATGGAAGCATCACAGAGAACGCCATCGCATCGGGATTCATATATAATAAAGATACGGGCGTGCGCACGGTGACTCCTCAGAATGTAGATGGCAACTGGACAGCCAGAGCGAATGCAGGCATTGAGTTTCCTGTGAAGAAGGTGACATTCAAGGAGAGCGTCTCCTACAACTACAACCACAGCGTGGATCTCTCGGGAACAGACGAAACCCTTGGCGCGACACGCTCCGTCGTGGGCAGCAGCTATCTGAACGATGCACTCTCCGTCATTTGGAATCCGACCGACAAGCTTGAGTTCGCCCTCGATGGCAAGATGAACTACCAGCACTCTACCAGCAAGCGCATGGGCTTCACCACCCTCAACGTCTATGACTTCAACTACGGAGCTCGCGCACAGCTTCAATTGCCGCTCAGCATTCAGGTATCCACCGACCTCACCATGTATTCGCGACGCGGCTACAGCGACAACACGATGAACACCAACGAACTCGTGTGGAATGCCAGCGTCAGCAAGAAGCTCATGAAGGGAAAGCTCACCATTCAGCTTGACGGATTTGACATCCTCGGCAATCTCTCCAACGTGCGCCGAACAATCAATGCACAGGGAATGACGGAAACATTCTACAACGTCATCCCATCCTACTGCCTGCTGCATGTCGGCTACAAGCTCAGCAACAGTAAGAAAAAGAATTGATTTTTCAGTCAAAACTCTTGACAAACCCACTTATTTTTCGTAACTTTGCACTATGGGAACAAGACCTCACTCTTGTTTCCATAGTGCTTTTTTATGGTTGCAAATTTTTCTTGTTTTTCATGCAACTGCAAAAAAGCAGACAACAAACCAAAGCTTTTGTCTAATGAACCAAAACTTTTGTCCAACGAGTCAAAAGCTTTGTCCCATGAGCCAAGGCTTTTGTCCCGTTTCGTTTACGAGCATATTGATGTTGCATTTGTTCGCAAAAGCATGTTGCAATTACGAGCATATCGATACAGCAATTGCGAGCATATCGATACAGCAATTGCGAGCATACGCCTGTTAATGCTATGAAACTACCACTTTTGTCCCCATTAGCAAATGGTTTTTTGAAAATAATTGAAAAAAAATTGCATTTGCTGGGAACAAAAGTATTACATTTGCGTCTTTAGAGTGAAACCCAACCCGAAACAACGCCTTTTAGGTGTAAAGAAACAAAGAAATGAATAAAGAAGAATTCAGCAAATTGGCACATCGCTTGAGGCCTGGAATTGCCTCCGTCAGCCTTCGCTTTCTGAAAGACGAAGACGAGGCTGAGGACAACACCCAGGATACTCTGCTCAAGCTGTGGATCGTCAGGGAACGGCTGCAGAACTACAAGTCGGTCGATGCCCTCGCCATTGCCATTTGCAAGAATCTCTGCATCTCGAAAATCAGGCGACGGAAAATCATCCCAATAGAGCTTGACGAAGAAATGGCTCTGACGAGCGAGCGCAACGCCCAATGGATGCTGGAAGAGAAAGAGAACTCTGGATGGCTTGCCGAAACGATAGACGGGTTGCCGGCATCGCAAATGCAGATACTGAAGATGAGCCAGCAAGAGGGCTTGAGCAACAGCGACATTGCCCTGATACTGGGAATAAGCGAGACAACGGTGCGAACAGCAATCTGCAAAGCACGAAAAACATTATTGGAGAAACTCGCATCATCAAGGGGGCTGACCCTCTGATGACGCAAAAAGGAAAGACAAGATATGAGCATAGATAAAATTCACGAACTTCTCGACCGATACATGGAGGGAACAAACACGCAGGAGGAACTGCAAGAACTGAAGGCTTTCTTCAGCGAAAGCACCAGCTTGCCAGAGGAACTGCTCCCCTACCGTGAAATGTTCGAGATGCTGGACACTCCGCTTCCAGAGCCTACGGACGAAGAACTGACTTTGTTCTGCCAGATCAATGATGTTGAGCCAGCAGCAGAGCCAGAGAATGAACTTCTTGACGCGCCAAAGGACATTGAACTGAAACCTAAAATAATCTTCCGACGCATAGTGCCATGGCTGTCGGCAGCATGCATAGCGGCTGTTTTCATGCTGCTTTACACTCCAGAAAAAGAACAAAGAGATCATGCCCTACACGCTCGCCTCTTGCGTGAATACAAGATTAAACAAGATGAGAAAATACACGCAAGCATGCTCATAAATAATATTGATCAGAACGAATCGTTTGAATCTATTGAGCGCAGGATGATAAGCCGTGGAGCAGAATTGCAAGAAACAAATAACAGGTTTTACAATTATCAGAACTATTAATTATGAAGAAAATAATCATCGCAGCTGCACTCCTTGGTTGCATGTGCGCCTGCAACAGCAACATATCAGACAACGACTCTAATAGCAGCCAGCTTCCATCAACAATGGAAGAACTCGTAGAACATATAACGGACATGACATCTGACGGCTGCAGACAAACTATAACCAGCCAAGACTCTGTCAAAACGATTTACAGATACGACTTTTGGCATATTTTTGAAGATTTGCCCGAAGAAGCAGACAATGCAAAGCCTGTAGTATTACCAGAGGTGGTAAATGACTCTGTTGCAGAAGTTCTTGATGCTATTGATGAAGACAAAAGAATACAAGATAGCGTGATGAACCAGCAAATAGTTCTTCGCGACTATCTGACCAGAGCCGTCAACCATCTTAACGAGAAGTATCGCCCAACAGCAAAGAAATACTACAGATACGAAACTCATGCAGAAGGCAAAGACACAATAGAGATCTCATTTGCAACAAAGGAACTGACAGATTCTCTGCCTGATGAGAGAAAGGGCTACGATTTCAGCCGAAACTTTTACTACTATCCTGAGTTTTTCCATTTCGCATCATATAAGGGTACATCAAAATATCGCGAAAAAGAAGAATTTGTGAATGTTGTTTACAGAAAGGAAGAGCGCGTTGCTCTGAAGAAGAAGACAACAGAAAAGGATGTGAAAGCTTTTATACTTGATTTCATTTCAAATTACAAAAATACGGAAAGCATACCTGTAAAGTATGAAATAGACGAAGGAAAAACGTATGATGATGGCTGCGTGTCGTATGCAAGCGGTTGCAAATCAGGCAAAAAAGCACTTATTGACGGAACTCTTTATACAATCAATGTGAAGGGCAAGGAAAAAGTGAAAGCCATTAAAGACTTGCGGAATGCTTTGGTAGATTTTGCCACCACACATTATTCTGATGAGCGTCTCGAAGTGCGATTCAGCACAAAACCAAACCATTTGGAATATTGCAATTCGATGCATTCTCAGATGATGGAATTATCTTTCAAAGAAGCTAAAGGTGGAACGCTTGTATCTGGCACCTTCCACATACAGATAGGAAACTACGATGACGACTCTGGCATAAAAATCCTCCTCCTGAAAGCTCATGACGACACATTGTTCATTCCTTGGAACTGGATGAAGATAAAGCATGTTCACAACAACGAGATAGAATTAATAAATGAAAAGTAAAATAGCATAAGTGATTAAGAATTAAGAATTAGCAATTATTTAGCCTCGCATTGTCAGAGATGATGATGCGAGGTTTTTTATTACATAAAACCTTCAAAATGCCTTAGCTAATGGCTTTCATCCCAGAGCTTTCTTCTGTTAATCAATGTTAATTTGCCGCAAATTATTAGTACTATGTATTGCAAGGTATCTAAATAATACATACCTTTGCAGCGGAAATCATTAAAAACCCAAAAAGTATATGAACATCGACAATGCTAAATCGCAGATGAGAAAGGGTATGCTGGAGTACTGCATCATGCTTCTGCTGAAGGAGAAGGCGTACTACACGTCCGACATCATCAAGAAACTGAAAGAGGCTAATCTGCTGGTGGTGGAGGGTACGCTCTATCCGCTGCTGACTCGTCTGAAAAAGGACGGTGTGCTGACCTACGAATGGCAGGAGAGCACGCAGGGACCGCCAAGAAAGTATTATGTGCTGACAGAAGAGGGCAACGAGGCTTTGGCACAGCTCGACCAGTCGTGGATGGAAATGGAGAATACTGTACATCATTTGAAAAACGATAACGAAAACTAAAACTAAAACGATAACTTTACCGTCAACATATTTCTTTAAGCTGAACGTCAAAATATAATTTTTAAAAAAATATTTGATGCTCGTTCAGT
>JAGHUI010000021.1 GCA_018064885.1 Candidatus Minthosoma equi
TCACTCCTGCAACTTTATTTAGCTATTTATTTCGTTAATATTCAATAATATAAATAGCGTTTTTGAACAAAAAGGTTGCCACTAAATTGACGCAGAACCGAGAGTTCTTCAAAAAGATGTTACCACTTACCCTTTTTGAAGTAACATCTTATATGTCAACATATTGTATGTGGTAAGTGTTTTTTCAGCACTTACCACATCACTTACCCAACATTTACCCGTTTTTTATACTACATTATAAGCTTATCCCATTTGAAACATGATTTTCTTCTTGAGAATCTGCTTCCAAGTTGTAAGGTGCTGAATATCAATACTCCACGAAACCAAAAACACCCAAAAGAAACAAACTGGAAACAAAAATTTCAAAAACCCAAAAATGAAAACATCTGCTTAACATATCTTAACACGGGAATGAACGGAAATTTTCATTTTCAGTCATTAGGAATACAAATTTAAATTGTTGTTACTGAGTTTGAATTAGTAGGATTTAAGTGCATAAAGCCTCGCAAAATGAAACTAATTATGTTGTTTCTGTATATTTGCAGTTAAATAGTATTAAATACCAACGCAAGTGAAACCTATAAATTGCACGTTTTGATGCTTTTGTATATCTTTGCTCAACAAAAGCTTACAACTGCAATCAATCTTTCAAGTAAATGACAAAGGAAATAGTAAATATGAATAGTGACTTTATCAATGATATTAAGTCGTTGGTCAACAAGGCACGTAGTAAAGCTTATGCCGCTGTGAACCAAGTCATGGTAGAGGCATATTGGAACATTGGCAAGCGTATTGTGGAAGAAGAACAGCAAGGCAAAGAGCGTGCAGATTACGGCAAACAGTTGCTCAAGCAGTTGTCTGTAGCTCTGACAGAAGAGTTCGGGAAAGGCTTTTCTGTTCAGAATCTGTATTACTTCCGACAGTTTTATGTTGTCTTCCCCGAAATATTCCACACACCATGTGGAATTTTGTCGTGGTCACATTATAGACGATTATTGAGTGTCACAAACGAGGTTGCCCGCAACTGGTACATAAAAGAGGCCTCCGAGCAGATGTGGAGTTATGCAACGCTAAATCGCAATATTTCTACGCAATACTATGAGCGTCTGTTGATGTCGCAACAAAAAGAGCCAGTAGTGGCGGAAATGAAGGCACTGACAAAGGATTTTGATACCGACAAACTAGAATTTATCAAAAACCCTGTGGTGGCAGAATTTCTCGGAATGTCACCTACAAAGGCATTCGTTGAGAGTGAGTTGGAGACAGCCATCCTGAACAACCTTCAGAAATTTCTACTCGAACTTGGCAAAGGTTTCTCATTTGTGGAAAGACAGAAACTTGTTCGTACAGAGAACGATAAGTATTTCATAGACCTTGTGTTTTACAATTTCCGTTTGAAATGTTTCGTGCTTGTTGACCTTAAGGTTGGCAAGATAACTCATCAGGATGTTGGCCAGATGAAGATGTATGTGAATATGTACGATAAGATGATGCGTGGTGACGACGACAATCCCACACTTGGCATCGTGCTATGTTCTGAGACAGACGAAGATATAGCAGAGTTCTGGCTCAATGATGAGAAGAACATCTTCATGTCAAAATACATGCTGATGCTTCCTTCTAAATTAGAGTTAAAGCAAGAAATTGAACAACAGAAGGCTCTGTTTGCATTGCAGCAAGGCTCCATTAAAGATAGCAAGAACTTATAATCTGGATATTAATTATGAGACAAAAGACATTGGAGTTCTTGGAGGCTCATCAGAGTGATCGAACTTCTACTTTCACAGAAGACGCAAAGTGGCGTCATGAAAACGAAGTGTGGCAGAAATGGTCACGTGCAATTGCCTTATCCATCGTTGACTACATGCAGGAGGAGATTCTGGAACTGTTGAGATAATGACTCCTAAATGCATAATGATTTGTGTATGATAAAGTAAATTACTACTTTTGTACCATGCATACGCAAATCCTACAAATATTGTGCAACTTACGCAGATTAAAGGATTACTATTGATTGAATATAATATTTAATAATATGAAAAGATTATTTGTAATGACATTGCTCGTGATGCTTTGTATGATGAGTGTTCTAGCACAAAAGACAATTGTGTGGGATGATCCCGCAATGGGATATTCCCGCATGAAGATGATGATGAAGCCTACGAAGGTTGAATTTTACCAGGATAAGACTGTACTGACATTCAATATTAAGCGACCTTCGGGCGAGACCATCGGTTTCACAAGTAGCACAAAGCTCAAGACAAAAGGTAAAGAATATGCTATTCAGTCCATCAAGGAAATGAACCTTAATGAAGGTTTTACTATACCAGCAGGTTCAAGAGGCATGGACATACACATGATATTTGCACCTCTGCCGCTCGACACTCGTAGTTTCGACTTCGAGATGGAAGGTACTCCACTTAAATTTACGAACATCCACAGCCGCAATAATCAAGGCATCACCGATACTTACTGGCGTAATTCACAGACAGGCGACTGGGCCATCGGCTTTGCAAAAGACAATATCATCTACGACTGCAAGGTGTGGGACATTATACAGAAAGCTGAGAAGAAAGACAGTTATAAGTTTACGGCTAAGTATGCAGACATGCAGTTGGAAGTCTCTGTAAGCAAGGAAAAAAGAGGCATGCGCACTATAACGGTCAACGACCAGAAGTTTGTGTGCAACAAAATCACAACTGCATGCCTACCTGATTATCCAATATCAGATACAAACACCACCATTGTCGACAATAACTTCCGAATGGGTGACAGCGTGACTATAATCGGTTGGCTGAAGGATATGCCGAAAGAAGCTGCTGAGATAAGCAATGAGTTTTCTGTAGGTGTCAGAAGCATCTTTGCCGATGTTGATAAGTTTTACTCTGCTCCGCTCAAGCCTGACGGGCAGTTCGTGCTTCGTTTACCAGTTGACAACACCCTGAGTCTCTTTGTGGAAATGGAAAGAAACCCAATGATGTTGTTTGTAGAACCAAACGAAACCTATTACCTTCTCTGCGATTATGCCAACGATCAGACGTTAGTGATGGGTAGGTCATCTCGTCTCACGAACGAGATGCTAAACCACATGGAGTGGATGATGGTCAGTACAATCCATCATCAATATGTGGATAGGGAGGGTGGATTAATGCCATTCTTGATGAAGAACGATAGCATCAAGAATAGTGCTATGCAGTACATGAACGATTTCTATGAGCAGCATCCCACCCTCTCACAACGCTACAAGACCTTTGCCGAACAATACTCACTTGTCGATGTGGCTACACAATTGATGCAAGCTCGTTTCAGTGTGCAGAATTATCAGTTGCCGGAGGAATACGTCAGTTTTGTGACAGAAAACTACTGGAACAAACTTCAGCAGCCATACACCATGACAGCCCCCAATACGTTCTTTCGTGATTATTCAGATGTGATTGGACGGGATCTCTTGAAAGGCACAACCTTCTCGTTCCGCCCAATCGAAATGATTAAGGAAGGGCTGCAAAACGGAGAACTTAAGCTCACGGACCAGGAGCGCCAACTCTTCGAAAAATACTTGAAAGAAGAGAAACATACTGATGATTTCAAGGCAGTGCTTGAAGGGGAGAAAGTTCAGACTTATCTTCTTAATAAGGAAACACGTCTGATGTATCCAGCCCAAATGGATTCGCTCAAGTCAAAGGGATGGAACTCCACACTTTGCGATATCTACATCTGCCGTGACATGATAGAGAGGATAGATAATAGTCGTACGCAACTCTCTGATGCTCATCTTGCTATCGTAAACGAATACATAAAGACACCTGCCCTCAAGGAGAAGGTGCTTGCTACCAACAACATTTATGCAGCACTTGCCAACCGCAGTGTAAAAGCTGATGTCTTCAAATCTAATGATGACCTCAAGAACATGAGTGAGGGTGAACAGATACTCCGCAAGATTCTTGAACCATACAAGGGCAAACTCGTACTTATCGATATTTGGGGAACATGGTGTACCCCTTGCAAGGAAGCTCTCTCTCATTCACAGGAAGAATATGAGTATCTGAAGCAGTACGACATAGTGTATCTGTACCTTGCTAACAATTCGCAGGAAGAAGGTTGGAAGAATGTCATCAAGCAGTACAATGTGGTGGGGGATAATGTGGCTCACTACAATCTGCCAAAGGCACAGCAGACAGCCATTGAGCACTTCCTCAACGTCAACAGCTTTCCAACCTACAAGCTTGTTGACACCGATGGCACCATCCTCGATGTCAATGCCGATCCTCGTCACCTGAAGCAGTTCGAGGCACTACTGAAGTTGGTATTGAGGAAGTGAACCTTTTTTTCTATTTTGACAATCAATTCATCCTATCAAGATTGACAACTGAATAAGCAGACCCACTGATTTTCAGCAGAAATGCCGATTGTCAGTGGGGTTGTTGTTCTCAAATCGTTCCAATTGAAAATAATGTTAACGAATTAAACCTATTAGTGGCGTTAACATCCTATAGTCAAAAAGTGCAAAAATGATACGATTGCAATAATATGAAGACTATTAAACATTTACAATATAAAGGACAGGATGTCAAGAAGCAGATAATTTCTTGTTTTAGTTGTATTTTTCTTTGTACTGTATCGCATAATGATACACTAATGCTTTTATCTTTGCACAGACAAATGAAGATATTAACTTTAAGACAAATTGCGTATGAGTGATTTTGGTTATTCTGACGATTCTTTCGCTGACTATTCTTGGTTCTGTAACAGCATTGGCAGTAATTCTGATGGTGGCAGCGGCGGTGGCGGCTGGAACTCTGGCGATCCAAATAACAAGTTCAATAAGTTTGGTGTCAGGCTGGCTATTATCTTGATTATTCTCGCTTTCCTTCTGATGGTTGTTAATTATTTTTCGTGAGGACGTAATCACCTCTTATACAAAGCGTTGGGTAAGATTAAAGCATTTAGAAGGAAATAGTAACTACTTACTGTAAAAACAAGTAAAGCGCAAGGTGGAACGACAATGTTTCACCTTGCGCTTTTTTTTACCGAGGCAAATACAATATCGTTACCCCCGTATATACAAGTTGTTTTTGCCCGTAATCATCTACATTTCATTGTTTGAAATGTACGTTTCGTTCTTTGAAATGTATATTTCATTCTTTGAAATGTACGTTTCAAACAATGAAATGTAGCAAA
>JAGHUI010000074.1 GCA_018064885.1 Candidatus Minthosoma equi
CAACGTAAAATGGAAAAGAATCTTTTATCCCAATTCGCTTTGCAGTTTGCTGAAGCATCCCTCACTTCACTTGTTGAATCATTCAATGCACAGGTTGGAAATCGTGGTTTCAACTCTGCTCGTGCTGCACACGATCATGCTCTCATTGATGAGCTTGTACGTCGTGGCGTTGATGTGTCTGCTATTTATTTCTGACGGACACACAATATCTTTTGCTCATCATATAGTTCTCGATGAAACAAACATGAAGCTGGTTATCCAAGGGTAACTACACATTGTTATATATTATAGAAGTCCGCATCCACCATCTGCTCTTGGTGAATGCGGACTTATTCAAAGATTGCTCAATGCATAGAGCGGAATTACATCTACATGCCTGATCTCGTTCTCCGATTCCGGGTCGTCATATTCAAATCTGCCGAAATTCTCCAATTATGTTCTTACTGCATGTTCCAAGTGTCTTTTTTTCATTTGCGTCTGTTAGGTGGGGTCAGATTATGGCAATAATTTATGATAGGTGAAGAGCCTTATTTCTTGCTCTTTCTGAGTGACTCTCCATAGAGTTCTATCTGATGTGCCGTGTGTACGATACGGTCAAGAATCGCATCTGCAATCGTTGGATCTCCGATAGCCTCGTACCAGTTTGTCACAGGTATCTGTGATGTGATGATCATGGACTTCCGACCATGTCTGTCTTCTACGATATCCATGAGGATGGCACGCTCCTTGGCATCCAATCCGACGAGGAAGAGATCATCAAGTATGAGCAGTTGTACCTTTTCGATTTTCTTCATCTCCTGCTCGTATGTACCTTTTGCCTTGGCACCCTTCAGCTTGTTCATCATCTTCTGCGTATTGGCATACATTGTCCTGATGCCGTTCTTGCAAGCCTCGCGTCCGTAACAAGTAGCAAAATAGCTCTTGCCAATGCCAGAAGGACCAGTTATGATCACATTCTGGTTGTCACGTATGAAGTCGAGTGAGGCAAGTCGCTCAATCTGGTTGCGGTCAAGCCCACGGGAAAACTTGTAGTCAATGTCCTCAATGAGTGCATTGTAACGGAAGCATGCCTGTTTGGTCAGGCGCAAGACCATCTTTTCGTTACGATAGTCCCACTCGCTGCTTATGAGCGATGCAATGAATGCATCAGGTGTCATGTTCTCGGCAAACGTGCTGCCAAGGCTGCTCTTGAATGCATCCCTCATGCCATTGAGGTGCATCTTGGACATGAGGTCAAGGGTGGTGGCATTCATGTCCTTGCCACCTGTCTGTACGGAATTGCTATTTGTCTCCATTGTTCAGATTCTTGTTTGTATTTGACTTGTAATAATCAGCTCCACGCACATTCTTGTGGGTTTTGCTGTGCATTTCAGGACGCTCCTCCTTTTCTTCCTCCGGCATGAGGTCGTAGTCCTCACCGTTGCGCAGCATCCACTGTATCTGCGTGTAGCTGTATTCGCCACATTCCATGGCGGATACGGCATGCCTTCGTAAGACGCTCCTTTCCGTACTTCTCGCCAAGTGCGAGAATTGAGCGCATGGAACGGAATACCTGCGGAGGATGCTTCTTGTCCTGCTCCACAAGTTTCAGGTACTGATATACGTCATCGTGTATCTCGGCAGCCTTATTGAACTGAGCCTTGATGTCCTCTTCATAGCTGCCATGATGACCTGGGAGCTTGTGAGATTCCTTTGTTGTGTACTCATATGGAGTATCATCACGCTGATGAGTGGTCACGATGCGCAGGTCGTAGTAAACCTCTATCGTGTCATCATCATAGATCACCTCCACGCGCTTACCGATATATTTGGCAGGTACGCTGTAGTTATGCAGGAAGAGTGTAAAGTAGCTGTTGCGCCTTACGGTCAGCACCTTGCGTTTCTTCATCGGATAACGCTTTGCCGGCAGAGGACGCAGACATTCCTTTTCAACCTCAAGAAAACGCTCGCGACGGCTGTAAGGACGGTCGGACATCTTCTTGTCATTGAATGCCTCCAATGCCTTCCTAATCTCCCTGTTGAGAGAAGTAAGACTATGAAATTCCTTGTTCTCAACCGCTGGGTAAATCTCCTTGTATGCAAGCTTGACGGCATCCTCCACAAGTGCCTTATCCTGAGGATGACGCACTCTTGCTGGATAGACGGCACAGTCATAGTGCTCGGCAAAGGCCGCGAAATCCTCTTGTATGACAGGCTCCACACGGTCAGCCTTTACGACGGCAGCCTTCAGATTGTCAGGAACAAAGGCCGCTGGCGCACCACCGAAATAGTACAGTGCATTCTCGCATGCCAGAATCAAATCCTCCTTGCTCTGTGAAGAAACTGCTTCCACGTATGTCATCTTACTCGCTGGCAGTACGATGACGGCAATCTCACAAGGAACGATCTCGCCTGTACGGGAATCCACGATGGAAAGCTTGTCACCAGCAAAGTCAATATACATCTGGTCACCAGGGATATGCTCCACATGAGCAATCACCTTTTCGTGATTCATGTACTGGCTTATGAGACGGCAGAAACGTGAGTAGCTCAGAGGATCATCACATCTCAGTGCATAATCCTCATAGAGGTCTTTCTTGGCAACCTTCTTCTTGCCTTTAAGGCGAAGAGCATAACTTGGAATCAGCTCTTGCAGTTTCTGCTCGCATGGCGATGGCTCCTTGATTTTCTCCTCGCCATAAGAGAACAACTCACGCAGATGCTCCTCGTCTAATTTCAACAACTCGTCCATGCATTTTCCCATCTCCTGGTACTGACGGACATACCTTCTAACTGTGTTTCGGGACAACTCAAGCATACGACTGATGCATTTTATCCCTATTCCATGACTGTAAAGTCGCAGAATTTGTGTAATTTTGCAGTGCATTATTACATTTGTTTTTAATGTTATACCTTTTGCCAAAATCTGCGCCCGCCCAAAGACGCATGGCAAAGGTACAAAAAAGCCCCCACAAATCACTAGATGTATAACCATCCGCGATAGCATATTGTAACCTGCCTGTAAAGGTATTAATTTTGCATCCAAAAAGAATATGGACAAAGTTGATCTTTACAGGCAAGTTTAT
>JAGHUI010000106.1 GCA_018064885.1 Candidatus Minthosoma equi
GATTCTAACTTATCCCAAGGAATAACCTTGTCCTTTCCTCCATCGTAAAGGTCACTATGTTAGGCACCAGGAATAATCATCAGCTCCTTATTCTAAGGTACCGGGTTTGGCTTGCGAACAGCATCGTAACCTTCTGCTTTACCAGTCATCATATACTCGTAAGCATTCTCACCGAAGTAGCGTGAGTGAGCTTTCTCTCCATGAACGATGAGTACAGCCGAGCGTATCTCATTAATGTAATATAGGAATCGAGTATTTGCGTATGCCTGACAGCCGAAGGTGTGCCAACCATCGTTACTGTTGCCCGAACGCTCATGATAACCGCGTGGAGTCTTGTAGTAATCGTAGTAATCCTTCACGAATTGTGGAGCATCTTCTGGCAATGGATCAACAACTCCACCGCCAGGAGTAGTATTACCCGTCTGTGCCGCCTTCATGCGCTCACCAGCAAGTGACTTACGAGCAGCAAAACGTGCATCCTCGTTGTCATCAGCATCGAAGTAACCATTACCATTCACACGACTCATGTCATACATAGTCATAGCGACTGTTGCTTTGATGCGAGGGTCGATAGATGCCGCATTGAGAGCAATGCCACCTCAACCGCAGATGCCGATGATACCAATCTTTTCTGCGTCAACGTCTTCACGCATAAAGAGATAGTCAATGGCAGCAAGGAAATCCTCAGTATTAATGTCAGGTGATGCCGTGCGGCGAGGTTCACCAGATGACTCGCCAGTAAACGAAGGGTCGAAAGCAAGAGTGATAAAACCACGCTCAGCCATTGTCATGGTGTAAAGACATGAGCACTGTTCCTTGACAGCTCCAAAAGGACCGCATACGGCAATCGCTTTCATCTTGCCATTAACATCTTCGGAATGTAGAGATCAGTCGCAAGTGTAAATCCATACTGTGTCTTGAAGGTAACCTTCTCGTGATTAACCTTTTTGCTCAACAGGAATGTCTTGTCCCATTCTTGAGTCATAAAGATGTTTTGTTCGTTCATACTCGTTGTCTTGTTTTGTGAGCAGGCACTAAGAAGAAGTGCCGAGATCGCAATGATAAATAAATGTTTCATACCAAATTTGCATAAATTGCGTTGCAAAGATACGCACATTATTTATATTTAGCTATACCTCAATTTTGGGAATTATAACCATTTTTCGGGAAAAGTCTAACAGAAATCCTCTTTCTTGACAGATGGTCGCATCTTAAATGCTATAACCATTAAGACGAAACATCCAGCAAGGAAATAATGACAGTATGTGCCGTGGTGACGAGCGTCACACGATACGTTCCCCATCGCTTAATGAGGCAGTCGCTCTTGAAACAAGAGAGGACTGTGCCACATGAAGTGATAAGCGTTACAAAGCTACCGAATGAGAACGGCAAACCCATGTCATTGTAAATAGCAGGCCAGGCAGTGCCAAAGAGAGAATCAGGCAGGCCTAAACCAATGAAAGTGATAAAGTATAATATAATTTTATTTGTGTGGATAAAGAAATCATAGTTAAACAGTAATTGAAACAGCAATTGACATCAAGAAATGCATAAATAATTCATAAAAGTTTTGTCTCTATAAGAATTTTAATTGTAACTTTGCAAAATATAATTCATTACAATCAGATATGACAAAGCAAGACATTAGCGTACTCGGCAAAGAGAACGCATTTGATTTGATAGGTAAAGAGTGGATGCTAGTTACCGCTGGTACTGAAGACAAGTTCAACACCATGACTGCATCTTGGGGTGGCATGGGAATCCTTTGGAACAAGCCTGTGGCTTTCCTCTTCATTCGCCCAGAGCGTTATACTCATGGATTCTTGGAGGAGAACGACCGTGTGACTCTCTCGTTCTATGGCGAGGAATACCGCAAGGCATTGCAGATTTGTGGAACAAAGTCTGGTCGTGACACAGACAAGGTTAAGGAATGTAACTTCACTCCCTTGAAACTGGAGTCGGGTGCAATGACATTCGCAGAGTCACGCATGACGCTTGACTGTCGTAAGCTGTTCAAGACAGAGATGACAGAAGCAAACTTCATTGATCGTGAAATCATCGAAAAGCAGTATGGTGCACATGGTGGCTGGCATACCGTCTATGTAGTTGAGATAGAAGGTGTTTACACAAAGTAATCCATGGATATTGAACAAGTAAGAGAATACACACTCTCCATCAACGGTGTGACAGAAGACCAACCCTTTGGTGATGACATTATAACATACCGTATAGAGGGCAAGATTTTCCTTTGTCTGTGGTTAGGTGGTGGCAAGCATGACATGAAGGATGGCCAGCCAAGATTTGCCTTGAAGCTGACTCCAGAGAGGAATGAGGAACTTCGGGAACAGTATTCTGCTGTTACTCCTGCCTGGCATTGGAACAAGAAGCATTGGAGCGATGTGTATTACGAACAATTGGAAGAAATCATTGTAACTGCATGGATAAAGGAGTCGTATGACTTGGTTGTTTCTAAACTCCCCAAAACTGTAAGATGTAAATATCAGTAATAGAAAGATATGAAGACAATTCTGTTCTTACACGGGTTCTTTGCAAGTGGAAGCTGCGTACCTGCAAATGCTTTGCGAGAGGCTTTTGAACCGATGGAACAGCGAGAGCAGAGCGGAATTTACACCGAATATGCCGAGTTACAACAGGAGCAGTTCAAATACAACAATCCTTATTGGAAAGATAAGATTTGGGGCATCTTCGGTGAACAGGATACATTGACTCATTACAAGCCGTTGTTCATGGAGCATTACAACAATGCTTTCGACTTCCCTGGCGGTCATACACCAACAGCTGAGGAGGTTAAGACATGGTACGTGCCTCTTATCAAGAAGATGCTGATGACTTACAAACGACCAGAAGAGCGTTACTTCCAACACTTCAAGGGAGGTAAGTACAGGTTTGTTCGTACTGCATTTGACTCTGAACTGACGCACGAAGTAAGAGTAGAGCCAAGTGAGCTTGAGCTATACCTTACGAGCAGGAAGAAGGTCGAAGGTCAAACAAAGGAGCGTATGGTTGTATATCAAGCATTATATGGCGAACAGAACTACTGGGTACGTCCAGAAAAGATGTTCTTTGAAAAGGTCACGAGAGACGGAAGAACATTCAGCAGATTCACGGAAATTGATAACGAATAAAAAATGTTTGTCTATCAGAACCAGTCAAGTGTGCCGTACAATAAGGTAAGAACAATAAATAACAATACAAATAACTAACAAACAAATGAAAAACTACAATCGAATTGCAGCATTGCTGCTCTGCTCGCTCGTATGCATGGCATTGCAAGCAAAGGATTATGTGGTGACATCGCCTGATGGGCATTTGAAGGCCACCGTGAGTGACAACGAACGAATGGAATGGACAATCACGCACGACGGCGTGACCGTTCTTGCCCCTTCTGCCATCAGCATAAAGACAACAACGGGCAGTTGGGGCATGAAAACACGCATCCAGAAAGCTCGACAACGCAGCATCAACGAGACGATAAATACGGTGGCATACAAGCGTGCTGTGGTGAACAATAAGTGCAATGAACTGTCGCTCGACTGCAATGGCGAGTTCAACCTCATCGTGCGTGCTTACGACGATGGCTGTGCTTACCGCCTCGTCAGCAAGGCAGGCAAGGTGCTGACAGTCGTTAGCGAATCGCCTGAATTCTCTTTCTCTGGCGACTACAAGGCATTCGTTCCATACGTCAACGACAATCGTGGCGGCGAGCGCTACTGCTACAGTTTTGAGTCATACTATGACGAACAGAAGCTTTCGGCAATGTATTCCGACTCTATTGCCATCACGCCACTTGCTGTCTGCTTGCCTAAGGGAATGAAAGCTGTGGTGATGGAAACAAGCGTGGAAGACTACCCTGGCATGTTTCTCTATCGCAACAACAATTCTCCTGCCAACACGCTGCAAAGCGACTTCGCGCCGCTGCCGCTTGAAACCGTTGTAGGTGGCTTCGACCGTCTGAACCTCGTGCCAACAAAACGTGCCGACTACATCGCCAAGATACAGAAGAAACAGGCGTTGCCATGGCGACTGGTGTTGGTCACTACTGCCGACACAGAGCTTCTCAACACCGACACACCATATTGTCTTGCACCTGCATGCCGCTTGACCGACACCTCATGGATCAAACCAGGCAAGGTGGCATGGGATTGGTGGAACGACTGGAACATCTCTGGCGTTGATTTCCGTGCTGGCATCAACACCCAAACATACAAGCACTACATCGACTTTGCGCAGAAGAATGGATTGGAGTACATCATAGTGGATGAAGGTTGGAGCAGCGAGGAAGACCTGCTGCAATACAGCAACGACGAACTCAACATCCCAGAGCTTGTGGCATACGGCAAGGAGCGCAATGTGGGCGTGATACTGTGGAGCTCATGGCGCAACCTCATCAAGGACATGGATCGCAACATGAGTCACTATGCAGCAGCAGGTGTAAAGGGTTTCAAGATTGACTTCTTCGATCGTGATGACTACGAGGTCATCCATTCGTGCTACGAGATTGCTGCCGCAGCTGCCAAGCATCATCTGCTGGTTGATTACCATGGATTGAAGCCAAACGGCGTGCAGCGTGCATACCCTAATGTCGTCAACTTCGAGGGCGTGAAGGGCTTGGAGAACTGCAAGTGGGAACCTCGCGACAGCAATGGCCCTGTGCATGACATGCCTCGCTACGACGTTTCTATCCCATACCTGCGTATGCTTCCTGGTCCTCTTGATTATACGCCAGGCGCTATGCTCAATGCCACACGCGACCACTTCTTCGGCAACAACAGCCACCCTATGAGTCAAGGCACACGCGTACACCAAATGGCAATGTACACCATCTTCGAAGCACCTCTGCAGATGCTTGCCGACTCCCCTACTCACTACATGCAGAATCAGGAATGTACCACTTTCATTGCAGCCGTGCCTACCACTTTCGACGAAACCATTCCTCTTGCAGGCGAGATGGGCGAATACGTAGCAATTGCTCGTCGCAAAGGCAATACATGGTATGTTGCAGCCATGAACAACTGGACAGCTTGCGACCTCACCATCGACCTCTCTCAGTTCCTCAAAGGCGAGATGAACATGGATTGCTTTGCCGATGGCATGAATGCTCAGCGTGAGGCAACCGACTACAAGCACACAAGCCGCAAGGTGTCTCCATCAGAGAAGCTCAACATCCATCTGGCTCCTGGTGGCGGTTGGACAGCAAGATTCTTTTAATGGGCAATAGCAATATAAAGAAATAACTATTATACAGAATATTATAGTGAAAATGAGTAGCAATTATCTCGCTTCAAAGCCACGATATGAGATTCTGGACGGGCTACGTGGCGTAGCAGCTATCCTTGTAGTGTGTTTTCACCTGTTTGAAACCTATTCGGCAGGTGTGACACACCAGATTATCAACCATGGCTATCTGGCTGTGGACTTCTTCTTCATGCTATCGGGATTCGTCATCGGCTATGCCTACGACGACCGACTTGCAAGCGGAAAGATGACCACATGGGATTTCCTCAAGCGCCGCTTCATCCGTCTGCATCCATTGGTGTGCATTGGAGCGCTCATTGGCTTCCTGCTCTTCCACTTTGGCGGAGGTCCTGAGTTTGGCATTATGTCAGATGCGCAATGGTCACAGCTCATCGTGTTGCTGCTCATTGCCCTCACGATGATTCCAGTGCCTGCCAGCATGGATGTGAGAGGATGGAGTGAGACCTATCCGCTGAACGGTGCCACGTGGTCGTTGATGCTCGAATACATAGCCAATCTGCTTTATGTGCTCATTATCCGTCGTTTGGGCAAGGTGGCATTGGGCATTTGTATTGCTATCTTTGCTCTTCTTACACTCTCCCTGACGTTCAATCTCGATTCTTTCGGAGTATTCCCTGAGAGTGGAAATTATGCGGCTTACACCGTCATTGGCGGTTGGGGTGTTGATGCAGCTCAGCTCTATATCGGTTTCACCCGATTGCTCTATCCATTCTTCGCTGGCTTATTGCTCTGTCGCATGGGTAAGTTCATCACGGTGAAAGGAGGTTTCTGGTGGTGTGCATTGATTATCATCATCTGTCAGTCGATGCCACGTGTAGGCGGTGCTGATCCTGCCAATTTCTGGATGAATGGTCTCTATGAGTCGATTGTCATTCTTGCCGTATTCCCATTGGTTGTGGCTATGGGTGCTGGCAGTAAGGTGGTTGGAGAGAAGTCGCAGAAAATCTGCAAGTTCCTTGGCGACCTCTCCTATCCTCTCTACATCACGCATTATCCACTCATCTACATGCAGATGGGATGGAAAGAAACACATCAAGACGCACCTCTCGACCAGCACATCCTCGTTGCCATCAGCATTTTCTGCATAGCCATTGCCATGGCTTGGGCATCGTTCCGATTGTATGACGTTCCAGTTCGCGAGTGGCTGAAGAAGAAGTTGTTCTAACAGCGATAGCGGCCCCTAATATAATCTGCATTCCTTATATACGTCAAAGCCAAAGAAGCCTTTGTGTAGATCGAATTCTATGCCTTGTGATAAGCGGAGGTCATTGATTCTTTCTTTTCCGAAATATACGTCTCTGACGCTATCGTTGTATTTTATTTTGACGATGTATTTGTTTAATCTGCCGTCTTTCGAACGATGAGGTGTTACTCTGCAAATCTCGTATCTCTTCCTCACAGCAGGTGTGTCCCATGCAGCAAAGTAGTAGTTGACAGTAATGAAAAGCCAACAGACGATTACGCTAATAATAATGAATAATGCGAAGTGACCCATATGTTTCTCATCGGATTTGGGACGAGTCGCAACAGCAATAACTATCATTGCCATGGCGATTGCCAACCACCACCAGAATGGAATGAAGGTGTTTTCGTATATGTTTATCGTGTGAGCCAAGATAAAGCCACAAGGAACGCTGCATACTATGAATGTGTATTCTCTCCATCCTAACTTGTATCCAAATTTATATTCTGTATAAAGGCGGCTCCAGTACTCAGTTGGTTCAAGGTATTGCGATGTGCACTCTATGATTGCTTTGCCACGTCTTTCAAAACCCAGAACGTTGTATTTACGAAGTTTATATTCTTCGCGTAGCTTTATGAAAAGATATGGTTGGAGTTTCCCCCTTCCTGTGTATAATTCGTGAAGTTTGTAGTCGGCAATTTGTTCCCAATTGATGAAATCATGAACAAATCTAAATGAGGCAGTGCGCATCTTGATTTCCATCCCTTTGGGTGAGACGATGATGTAATCCGACTGTTTTATTAACGAATAAATGGCAAGGTAAATTAGCAATCCAATGAGAGGCAAGAAGAGGACGGACAGGGCAAAAAGGTCTGATTTATACATGAAGAACGGCTTGTCAGCCATATTTACTGATATTATCCAGACATACAACACAATAGTAATTGCAGCTCCAATCGAAAAGCCGGCAACGGTTTTAGCATTGCTGCCTCTTTAAAATCTGTATGTTGTATCTTTTGCAACCTTCTGTATGTCGTTCATGCTTTTAATTGTATTTCTATGTAATGAATTGATTGCAAAGATAACGATTATTTCTTGGTTTGATTTTAACAATAGTAAATAAAATGAACCGAGCTATGACATTTTCATAAAAAATAATTATCTTTGCACAATTAAAGAAGTATTGACGTATCAAGCGAAATTCCACGAATTTCTTTCCCTACGGCGTAATACTCTAATTCTGTTATTGTGCTAATTGTAAAAAGAATGAAAAAGTTTTTCACATTGCTCATGTTGATGGCAATTTCAGTCATCGCTTCAGCTCAAGTCAAGAAGGTATCTATACTTGGCGATTCGTATTCAACTTTCAAGGGTGAGAATCCAGAAGGTTACGCCCCATTCTATCCTAATGACCGCAACGATGTGACAGAGGTGGCACAGACGTGGTGGAGCCTCTATATCAAGGCTATGGGTTATGAACTCGACAAGAATGACTCGTGGGGTGGCACTACGATTTGCAACACGGGTTACGGACACAGAGATGTGACAAAAACGTCGTTCAATGCACGCGCTGGTCTTCTTGGCAATCCTGACATCATTTTCCTGTTTGGCGGCACAAATGATGCTTGGGCAAACTCTCCGATTGGCGAATACAAGTATGCCGACTGGACAGACGAAGACTGCAAGGCATTCCGCCCTGCATTGGCTTGCCTGCTCAATAAGCTCCGTACCTTCTACCCTAAGGCTGAGATCTATTCAATACTCAATTCCGAACTCAAGGAGGAGATAAACGAATCAAGCCGTGAAATCTGCAAGCATTATAATGTGCAGCTCATCGAACTTGTTGACATTGAAAAGCAGAACGGACACCCTTCTATAAAGGGCATGAAGGCTATCTGTGATCAGTTGATGGAAGCAATAAAGAAATAATGACGTAATAAAGGAGGCGATTCACTAATGAAACAAAGCAGGAACAACCAAATTACGCGAGTCAGCATCGTGGGAATAGGCGCGAATGCGGTGATTGCCGCCTTCAAGGTCGTTGTTGGCATTCTCTCCAACTCTGTTGCTGTGCTGCTCGATGCCATCAACAATGTGTCGGACGCATTGTCGTCTGCCATCACGATAATAGGCGTGAAGCTGGCAGGAAGGAAACCAGACAGCAAGCATCCTTTCGGCTATGGCAGAGTGGAGTATTTCAGCGCCATTCTTGTGGCAGGAATCATCTTTGCCGCTGGTGTTTCTTCTATGATTGAATCGGTAAAGGCAATCATCCATCCTGAACCGACCTCTTTCACATGGGTTTCGGTGATGGTCATCGTCGTTGCCATAGTCGGGAAACTGATACTGGGACGATACTTTCAGATTCGTGGCAAGGCGCTCAACTCCGACGCACTTGTGGCAAGCGGCCTTGAAGCGTCATACGATGCTATGCTTTCTGCCTCCACGCTTCTGGGCGCTGCGGTGTCGATGCTATGGGACATCAATATTGATGGCTACATCGGTGCTGCGATTTCGGCATTCATCATCAAGACAGGAATAGAAACACTTCTCGACCCTCTCGGCAAGGTTGTTGGAAAGAGAGTGGAAGGTGATCTCGCCACAGCCATCAAGAGCAAGGTGAAAGAGGTGCCTGGTGTGCTTGGCGCATACGACCTCATTCTTCACGACTATGGCCCTGACAAAGCCATCGGTTCCGTTCACATCGAAGTGTCCGACACGCTGCCTTCACATCAGATTCAGAAGATCTGTCGCAACGTTGCTGCCCTTATCTATTCGGAATTCAAGGCGGTGATGACCGTAGGCATCTATGTCATGAACGACACCAACCCGGAAGTGATTGACATGCGCGAGGACATTCGCCAGATGGCAATGTCGCAAGATGGTGTGCAGCAGATGCATGGCTTCTTCGTAGATGAGGAAGAGATGGCATTCGACATTGTCATTTCCTTCGATCACGACGCCCCTGCCATCTGCCAATGGCTTGAAGAGCAGATAACAAAGAAATATCCAGGCAAGAGAATACACATCACAACAGATACCAATTATTCTGGGTAAGCACTACCTAAGAAGGCATCTGTCAGCAAGATTCAAAATAGCACTATAAACAAAAAATCACACAAAAGAATAACAACATACGACATGAAACGATTCTATACAACAGCGTTGGCCATCTGCGCCATCGCAATTCCTGCACTTGCGCAGGATTTCCATCTCACCATCAACAACCAAAGCGGCATCTACAAGAAAGGCGAGAAGGCAATCGTCACTTGCCACATCGACGCACCGCTCAGCGATTCGCTCACCGTCCGCATCTCGGAGAACAACCAGAAGGTCAGCGAAAGCCGCATCCTTGCCGAAAAAGCTGAGTTTACGGTTTACGAGAGGTGGTGCGTCAGGAACTGTGCCGTGATGGTCGAGGTCACTCAAGCCGATGGCAAGACAGGCGGCGCTGGCTTCGTGGTGGCTCCAGAGGAGTTCCGAGCGGGCTATACTGAACCTGCCGACCTTATGCAGTATTGGAACAACCAGAAGGCATTGCTCAAGGCTCTGCCTATGCAGGTACAGACGAAGGCACTCGATGTGCCAGATTGGGCAAAGAGCAAGTATGAGTGCAAGGATTTGGAGATCAACTGTCTCGGTCCTGCTCCTGTGCGTGGCTATGTGGCAAAGCCGATAGGTGCTCAACCTAAGTCATTGCCTATCATCATCCTTTGCCGTGCAGCAGGCGTGAAGGGCAACTGGTGTCGCTGTCAGGTGGAAGAATGCGTGGGCAATGCAGCCTTAGGCAATGGTGCGCTGAGCTTGGACATCAATGCGCATGGCTATCTGAACGGTCAATCGGATGAGTATTACGAGATGCTGGAGAACGGTATGCTGAAGGAATACTACGAGTACAACGCTTACGACCGCGAAACTTATTACTTCAAGGGCATGTATCTTCGTGTGCTGCGTGCCATCGAGTACATGACTCAGCAGCCAGAGTGGGATGGCAAGCGCATCCTCGTCATTGGCGAGAGCCAGGGCGGTGGTCAGGCAGCTGCTGCTGCAGGTCTTGACAATCGTGTGTCTGCCGTTGCACTCAATGTGCCAGCCATGCAAGATCTTGGAGGCACACGTGCAGGTCGCCGTGGTGGTTGGCCACACCCTATCGAGAATCATCCAAACCTCAGCCAAGTGATGCTCGACTCCACTCTGCCCTACTTCGACGGTTCCCTTCTCCTCGCTCATTCCAATGCCGAGATCTTCTGCGAGATAGGCCTCATCGACACCACTTGTCCCCCTTCTGCCGTGTGGTCATCGCTCAATGCCGCCAAGGGCAAGAAGACCGTCACTTGCGTCCCTTATCGCACCCACGCATGGCCAGAAGGCTATTGGCGTCCACTGTGGGAACAAGACTATCTGAAGCCTCGCAAGGATTTTATTGAAAACTATTTGAGAATCAATCGTGCAGAGATAGTTCAGATCAAATAATAATCTTTGTCCTCTCTCAACTGGAGAAACTTGAGTATAAAATAAAATAGAACGCGATAAAGTAATGCAATGAGAAAAGAAAGCAGACAAATGAGCGCAGAATGGGCGCTGGAGGTGTTTGACAAAGCTCCATACGTCACAGTCAGCATGTCTGACGAAGAGGGCATACCATACGGAGTGCCCCTGTCATTGGTTCGTACGGACGAGAACACATTCTATTTCCATTGTGCACAGGAAGGAAAGAAGCTCGACATTCTGAGTAAAAAACCTCGTGTATGCCTGAGTGCCGTAACCAAGTGCAAACCGACAATAGGTCCGAAGGATGGCAGCTTCACACTCGAATTCAATTCAGCCATCGCATTCGGAACTGCAGAAATAGTAAAGGAAGACACAGAGAAGATTGCAGCCTTGCGTGCCATCTGTGAACGTTTCCTTCCACAACACATGGATTCATTCGACACATCTATCGCACGTAGCCTCAGTCGAACAGCAGTCGTTCGCATCACCTTGAACGAGCCACCCATCGGCAAGCGCAAGCAATACGACCGTCAAGGAGAAGAAATGAAATGGCAACGCATGGAATGAATGAATTCAGAGACATTCTAACCAATCATTTGACTGCTCGTAATAAATTCAAAAGTGGTATGAGTCACACCACCTATATAGGTGTGACTCATACCACCCATACCGTTGTGACTCACACCGCATTTTACAAACAATAAGGTGCAAGAATCCCGTCAAGCATCATCCATGAGGGGCAAATGCTTAACGGGATTCACTTTTTATTTTATATGTGAACATGTCAGTTTCTTTTCGACATTTTCCAATCTCTGCCATCCTTTTGTGTGGAGATATTAAATTAATGAATGTAAGCAATTCTGAGCACCGCAAGTGCAAAAACCTATAAATTGGTTATAAGTTCCCAAAAAATGGTATGCCCTAATATAAATAATGTGAGTAACTTTGCAGCCAGAAACTATAACTTGTAAGCATTATGAAAAAACATTTTTCACACATTATTCTTATGCTGACAGCCTTTCTTATGATGGCTTGCCAGAGCGACGAGGCAAATGCAATGCCTCCAGCAGATAATAATTCAGCCAATGGTGACAACAAGACGCTAATCGTGTATTACAGCTACACGAACAATACGGAGCAGATTGTTGATGACCTCAAAACGATGATTAATGCGGATGTCATCGAAGTAGAACCTGTAAACAAGAATCTTGATTATGCAGCTAACAACTATGCTATCGGCACGGAACAACTGAATAAGATCAAGAATAA
>JAGHUI010000097.1 GCA_018064885.1 Candidatus Minthosoma equi
ATTGCCTGCGGTGTCAATGCCAGCCAGACTCGCGCGGTGATCGATGCTCTCATCAACCGTATGGTGGCGTTCATGCAGGTGGGCCACTCTATCCGTCTGGGTGACTTTGGCTCGTTCAAGCCTGTGTTCAACGCTAAGTGCGTGAAGACTGCTGAGGAGGCTACGGCTGACACGGTGACTATCAAGAAGATCCAGTTCCGTCCTGGCAAGGCGTTCCGCACTATGCTCAATGACCTTGAGGTGCAGAGCGCAAGCAAGACACTGGATGAGGAGTAAGACCCTCTCCCCCGCTTCGCTCCCCCTCTCCCGTTAAATAGGGAGAGGGAGTGCCATGCGGGACGAGGGCAAACCTAAACTGGGACATCCTAAGAGTAATTATTATCGTCTCAATTATTGTCTCAATTATTTTTAATTATTGGAGTAAAAATAGCGTGGTCGCTTGCGACCAAAGCTTGTTGCATAGCACCACAGCGATTGAGTTCATAATCCAATAATCTACAAGAATTGAGACGATAATTGAGACGATAATTTCTAACCTCACCTCTGCAACATCTGTTTTTTGTCAATTATATCAATGTATGCTTTTCCATTGCTCACATTCTAAACTCCCTCTCCCTATTTAACGGGAGAGGGGGAGCTAAGCGGGGGAGAGGGTCTTTTTTACAAAATAGTCTTTACTGCTTCGAGCATTCCCTTTTCCTGGATGAGGTCGAGGAATTCTTTGACCATCTGAGTGAGACCTGGAACGGTGTTGTTGAGGTTCTCCTTCCAGATGTTCTCTGCTGCGAGTACGCCTTCTGCAACTTTCTGTGTGTCGCCTGTTGCCCAGAGGTCTTTGAGGAGCTGCATGATTTCTGGTGCGTCGTTTGGCTCGATTGGTGCGCCGTCAGCGCGTGTGCCGCCCTTGTAGTATGTGATGATTGCTGCAAGTCCGAATACGAGGCCCTTTGGAAGCTCGCCCTTGCGCTCGAGATATACCTTCACGCCTGGGAGGTCGCGTGTCTCGTATTTAGGGAAGGAGTTGAGCATGATGGATGTCACCTGATGGTCAACGTATGGGTTGTTGAAGCGCTCAAGAACGTCTGTAGCGAACTGCTGAAGCTCATCCATTGGGAGGTTGAGCGTCTGCATGAGCTCGTCGAACTGCACCTTGTGGATGTACTTGCCGAGCACTTCGTGGTTGCATGCGTCACGGACGATGTTCACGCCTGAGAGGTATGTCACTGGAGAGAGCACTGTGTGTGGGCCGTTGAGGAGAGTGACCTTGCGCTCATGGTATGGCTTCTCTGATGGTGCGATGAGGACGTTCAAGCCTGCCTTCTCTGCTGGGAATTCCTTCTTGAGGTCTTCAATGTCCATGTTCTCTGGCTTCTCGATAACCCAAAGGTGGAACACTTCGCCCTGAACTACGAGGTTGTCCTTGTAGCATACTTTCTCCTGAATCTCCTTGATTTCCTTGCGTGGGAAACCTGGAACGATGCGGTCAACGAGTGTTGCGCATACATAATTATATTTAAAGAACCAGTCTTTGAATGCTTCGTAGTCAGCGCCGAAATCATCTTTCCAGAGCTCGATGTACTTGCTGATGCAGTCCTTGAGGTGATGGCCATTGAGGAAGATGAGCTCGCATGGCATGATGATGAGTCCCTTTGATGGGTCGCCGTTGAATGTCTTGAAGCGATGGTAGAGGAGCTGGGTGAGCTTGCCTGGGTAGCTTGATGCTGGAGCGTCAGAGAGCTTGCAAGCAGGGTCGAATGCGATACCAGCCTCTGTTGTGTTTGAGATGACGAAGCGGATCTCTGGCTGCTCAGCCAATGCCTCGTATGCCCAGAACTGGCTGTAAGGATTGATGGCGCGGCTGATACAGTCAACACGTGTGAGAGAGTTCACAGCCTCGCCGTTGAGACGTCCCTGAAGGTTCACATGGTAGAGGCAGTCCTGACCATTGAGCCAGTCAACCATACCTTTCTCGATTGGCTGAACAACTACAACAGATGAATTGAAGTCTGTTTTCTGGTTCATGTTGTAGATGATCCAATCGACAAAACAACGGAGGAAATTACCCTCTCCAAACTGAATGATTCGCTCAGGAGCGTTGCTCTTAGGAGCTGTGCGTGCGTTTAAAGATTTCATTTTTCTATTAGTTATTTATAGTTTAGCAAATATTTGCGACAAATTTAGACATTTTATTGCAACAATTCAAAAATAATTGCGTATTTTTGCAAAACAAAAGGCGAAATTAACCTAAAAACATATATTTGATCATGAAACCATTTATGGACGAAAACTTCTTGCTTCAGAGCGAGACTGCGCAGAAGCTCTACCACGAGCACGCTGCTAAAATGCCTATCATCGACTATCACTGCCACCTCATCCCACAGATGGTGGCTGAGAACAAGCCTTTCGAGTCTATCGCTCAGATATGGCTCATGGGCGACCATTACAAGTGGCGCGCTATGCGCTCTAACGGTGTAGATGAGAGATTCTGCACAGGCAAGGACACTACGGACTGGGAGAAGTTTGAGAAGTGGGCTGAGACTGTTCCTTACACTTTCCGCAACCCTCTCTACCACTGGACACACCTTGAGCTGAAGACTGCTTTCGGCATCGACAAGCTTCTCTCTCCTGAGACAGCAAAGGAGATATATGAGGAGTGCAACGAGCAGATCAAGAACGATCCTAAGTTCTGCCCACGCGGACTCATGGAGCACTACAACGTGAAGGTTGTTTGCACAACTGACGATCCTATCGACTCTCTCCAGTACCACAAGCAGGTGGCAGACGATCCTACAGCAAAGACTAAGATGCTCCCAACATGGCGTCCTGACAAGGCTATGGCTGTTGAGGTTCCTGCAAACTTCAAGGCTTACGTAGAAGCTCTCTCACAGGCTTCTGGCAAGAACATCAGCAACTTCAATGACTTCATCGATGCTATCCAGAACCGTCACGACTTCTTCGCATCTATGGGCTGCAAGCTCTCTGACCACGGAATCGAGGAGTTCTATGCTGAGGACTACACAGATGCTGAGATCAAGGCTATCTTCGACAAAGTCTATGGCGGCGCAGAGCTCACACAGGAGGAGATTCTCAAGTTCAAGAGCGCTATGATGTTCATCTTCGGCGTGATGGATGCAGAGACAAACTGGGCTCAGCAGTTCCACTACGGAGCTATCCGCGACAACAATACAAAGATGTTCAAGCTTCTCGGTCCTGACACAGGCTTCGACTCTATCGGCGAGTTCACTACTGCAAAGAAGTGCTCTAAGTTCCTAAACCGTCTCAACATGGAGGGCAAGCTTGCTAAGACTATCCTCTACAACCTCAACCCATGCGCCAACGAAGTGCTCGCTACTATGCTCGGCAACTTCCAGGACGGCTCTGTTCCTGGCAAGATTCAGTTCGGCTCTGGATGGTGGTTTCTCGACCAGAAGGACGGCATGACAAAGCAGATGAACGCTCTTTCTGTACTCGGTCTCCTGAGCCGTTTCGTTGGTATGCTTACTGACTCTCGCTCATTCCTTTCATACCCACGCCACGAGTATTTCCGCCGCATTCTCTGCAACCTCGTTGCTACCGACATCGAGAACGGCGAGGTGCCTTACACAGGATATGAGGCTGAGCGTGTGAACCAGATGATTGAAGACATCAGCTACAACAACGCTAAGAACTACTTCCAGTTCTAATTCGCGTACTGAACTTTCAGCTAAATAGACAAACCATACATCATGAAAATCCGTTTTAACATAGAATATGTGACACAATGGGGCGAGGAACTCCGTGTGCAATTGACGAAGATTGCCAAAGATGGGCAGACGAAAGCTATGAAGGAAATTCAGCTTGACACCTTCGATGGCAAAACGTGGGAAGGAGAAACTACTTTCCAAAACACTGGCGCTGCTGGCATTGAGTACAAATACGCAATGTACAATCAGGGCGAGCTGGTGTGGACTGAATGGGAAGTTGCACCTCACAAGCTCATGTTCGATGGCGTGACAAACAGCTACATTCTCTCAGACAAGTGGAGGCCTATCCCTGACGATCTGCCTCTCTTCTCGTCTGCATACACAGAATGTGTCGGCGCGCAAAGCGATGGTTATAAGGCTACTGATACGCTATACTCCTCTACCCTTCAGCTCCGCACCGTTGAGCCAAGACTCAGAAAGGGTGAATACCTTGCTGTGTGCGGCAGTTCTATTCAGTTAGGCGAATGGAAGAAAGCAAAGAGAATGGAGATGATAAATCTTCAGGAATGGGCCGTGAACATAGATGCTGACATGCTGTTCGATGTGGCAGAATATAAATATGTGGTGGTTGACAAGAATGGTGATATTCTGCGCTGGGAAGAAGGAAGCAACCGTCGTCTCCGCACTCCAAAGCTTATGCCAAAGCAGATGTGGATTAAGACTGATGGTCAGCCAAACCTCAGCAGCAACAATTGGAAAGCAGCAGGTGTTGTAATCCCTGTTTTCTCTATCCGCACTAACAAGAGCTATGGTGTTGGTGACTTTGGAGACCTTAAAGCTCTTATCCAGTGGGCTGTCAAGACAAAGATGCATGCTATTCAGATTTTGCCTATCAATGACACTATGATGACAGGCAAATGGCAAGACAGCTACCCTTACAATTCCATTTCAATTTATGCTTTCCATCCATTATACTGCGACTTGAATGCTCTTCCAAAGCTTAGCGACAAACTTGCCATGGAGAAGTTCATGATGAAGCAGCAAGAGCTTAATGCTCTCACACAGATTGACTATGAGCAGGTTATTGCTTTGAAGATGGATTATCTCCGCAAGGTTTATGCCCAGGAAAGCAAGAAAGTGCTTGAAAGCGACGGGTTTAAGTCTTTCTTCGACAGCAATAAGGATTGGTTGGTTCCATACGCAGCATTCTCATATTTGAGAGACATTTATGGCACACCTGTATTCCAGGAATGGCCTGAATACAGCACATATAATAAGAAAGAAATAGATAAGCTCACAGCTCAGGACAGTAAGGATTACGACAAGGTTGCACTCTATTACTACATTCAGTATCAGCTTCATTTGCAGTTGCTTGATGCAAGAAACGAAGCTCGCAAGCAAGGTGTGATTCTTAAGGGCGACATCCCTATTGGCATCAGTCGCACAAGTGTGGAAGCATGGGCAGAGCCAAAATACTTCAACCTTGATGGACAGGCAGGTGCCCCACCTGATGATTTCTCCGTTAATGGACAGAACTGGGGATTCCCAACATACAATTGGGATGCAATGGCAGAAGACGGTTACAGCTGGTGGATTCGCCGTTTCCAGAAGATGGCAGAATACTTCGATGCTTACCGCATTGACCATGTGCTCGGATTCTTCCGCATCTGGGAAATTCCTACTCACAGCGTGCATGGATTGCTGGGCCAGTTCTCTCCTGCAATGCCAATGAGTATTGGAGAGATAGAGAGCTACGGCTTGCATTTCAATGCTGAGCAAATGACTCGTCCTTACATTACAGACAGCAGCCTTGAACAGATATTTGGCTATCGTGCTGATTTGGTGAAGAGTATCTATCTTGACAAACGATCTGACGGCAGATATGATTTGAAAGACATGTTTGCAAGCCAGAGACGAATAGAGGCTGAGTTCCAGAAGATTGGTAAAACCGACGAGGACACAATCGCATTGCGCGATGGTCTTTACACATTGGCATCCTGCGTTCTTTTTGTTCCTGACAGAAAGAGCAGAGACGGATATCATCCAAGAATATCTGCCCAGATGGATTATGCTTATGCTGCTCTCTCTGATTTCGAGAAGGAAGCATTCAACCGTCTGTACAATGACTATTTCTATCGCCGTCATAATGACTTCTGGTATAAGGAAGCCATGAAGAAACTGCCTGTTCTCACTCAGTCAACACGAATGCTGGTTTGTGCAGAAGACCTCGGCATGGTGCCAGATTGTGTGCCTTGGGTGATGGAGAATCTGAAGGTTCTTTCTCTGGAGATTCAGACAATGCCAAAGTCACCAGCTTTGCAGTTTGGTCATCTGTGGGAAAACCCATACCGTTCAGTAGCAACTATCTCTACTCATGACATGAGTCCGCTGAGACTCTGGTGGGACGAAGACGAAGAGCGTGCTCAGCAGTTCTACAACAATGCTCTCTACAAAGATGGCCCAGCACCTCATCCTGCTCCAGGATGGCTCTGCGAGGATGTTGTAGCAACTCATCTGTTCTGTCCTTCAATCCTGTGCTTGCTCTCATTGCAAGACCTCCTTTCCATGGATGAGGATCTTCGCTTGCCAGATGCATCAGCAGAGCGTATCAACATTCCAGCAAACCCTCGTCACTACTGGCGTTACCGCATGCATTTGACAATAGAGCAATTATTGAACTCAAATTCTTTCAACCAAAGACTGAGAGATCTGATTGAGAACTCTGGACGCGGATAAATTATATGAGCTCGGAAAAACATAAGAAATCAAAATACAGCAAACCTAAGTTCCTCATCGCTTTTCTTATAGCGATGGGGTTCTTTGCGGGAATAAGGCATGCTTTCTCGCTAGACATTCCTTTGCACATTCCTGAACATTATGAACAGGAAGAGATGGTTGACTCGCTTCCTGATGTGGAATACATAGAGGATGAACTTCCTGAAATACCAATGGAGGAAACTGAGGCAAACCCAATGGATAGCATTCCTGAGGATTCTGCAAGCATCTATGACTCTGCGAACACCAGCGACACAGATACTCTTTTCGCTGACAGCAATGAGGAAAACAGCAATGCGCACAGGGTTCGCGGAGTGTGGAGCTACGATGCGTGTTTCCCTGATATTCAGGATGTTCAGATTTTAGCAGCAAAGAAGAATGGAATAAAGCCAGTAAAGACTCGCGCCGAAGCTGACAAACTGGTCAAGTCGCACAAGCTGGTCAACATACAGCACTCTCCATTCTATACTGTTGACAATCTCACACATTCAATACCATACCTTGTTCCCCGAGCCCAGCACTTGGTGAACACAATATGCTTGAATTTCATCGACTCTTGTCAAGTGAAGAATATTCCCCTCTGCTTGCCTATGATCAGTTCTGTACTTCGAACTACTGATGATGTGACAAAACTGCAAAGGGGAAACAAGAATGCCACAACCAATTCATGCCATTGCTACGGCACAACTGTTGACATCGCCTATAACCGCTTTGTTCCCGTTACAGGAAGTTACGACAGTAAAGGCACTCTCATCCGCTGGGACGAAACAAGGAAACAAATTCTCAGCGAGGTGCTGGACGATCTGCGAAGACAGGGATTGTGCTATGTGAAGTATGAAAGAAAACAAGGATGCTTCCATCTTACTGTAAGATAGTTATCGTTTTGGTTTTCGTTTTAGTTTTAGTTATCGTTTTAGTTAAACCACATGAAGTTTATAGATCTTTTTGCAGGCATAGGAGGGTTCCATTTGGCTTTGAGCCGATTGGGGCATGAATGTGTCTTTGCCTCGGAGATAAAGCCAAGGCTGCGAAAGGTATATAAACAGAATTTCCCCGACACGCCTATTGAAGGCGACATCACCAAGATTGAGATGGAGGAGATTCCTGCTCACGACATACTCTGCGGAGGCTTCCCATGCCAGCCTTTCTCTTTTGCAGGCAAGAAGCTTGGATTTGACGATGAGAAAGGGCGCGGAAACTTATTCCTTGAGATATGCCGAGTACTGGAATATCACAAGCCTACATACATCTTCCTTGAGAACGTATCTGCCCTACCCGGTCATGACGAAGGAAGAACTTGGAAAGTGATTCAGCAGAAGCTTGATGAGCTTGGCTACGACATAAAATCCAAGGTCATCTCTCCTCATGAGTTTGGCATTCCTCAGCATCGTCCTCGCTTCTATATTGTAGGAAAAAGAAGAGATGCCGACATTATCTGCCTTGACCGCTTCAAGTTCCCGAAGATAAGCAGAAAGAGCGATGTGCACACCATAGTTGATGAGAACGATGTTTATGGACTTCATGTTGTTCGTCCACAGATATGCGAGGTGTTCGACCTTTGGCAAGAGTTTGTAAACAACACCGTGGAGCGCGACGGCATAATGCCTTCATTCTGCCTGAAGACATGGGAATTTGGAGCCGACTACGCCTTTGAGGATGTTGCACCAGCACATCAGCCAATAGAAAAGCTCGTTGGCAGAAAAGGGGCATACGGCATACCGCTCAAAGGAGAGACAAGAGAAGAGCTCATCAGCGGGCTTCCCGACATGGCACAGAAAAAAGAGCAGAGAGTATGGCCCGAGCCAAAAGTGATTCTCACTCGCCAGAACCGTGAATTCTATGAGCGACATAAGGACTGGATAGAGCCATGGAAAAAGAAGATTATGAAGTTCCCACGCACTCAGCAATCATTTGAATGGTCAACGGATCAGGGAGATTACGACCTGCACCATTTCGTAATACAGCTGCGTCCCTCTGGCGTTAGAATTAGAAGGACTAACTATGTCCCAACAATAACCTTGTGCACCACAGCAACACCAATAATTCCTTGGGTGCGCATCCCGATAAAAGGAACAAACCTCACACCACACGATGTTCGCTGGGGAAGATACATCTCGCCTAAGGAAGCCGCAAGAATACAAAGCATGGACATGCTCGACCTGTCCACACTCAGCCGCACACAACAGTTTATGGCACTTGGAAATGCCGTAAATGTTCATGTTGTGGAAATGATTGCAAGACAATTGCTCCCTTAAGAGATTAAAGCCTTAAGAAATCAAGACCTTAAAAGCATAACATAGAAGATATTAAATGCTCATCTTCTCTACAGTCGCATCGTGAAGGTAAGCAGGAATAAATACTGAGAATCGTGAACCATAACCCTCCTTAGAATCTACGACAATACGTATTCTCATGCCCTCAGCAAGCTTTCTGACGATGTGCAAGCCGAGACCAAGACCTGGAACGAACTCATTGTCTTTCCAAAAAAGACCAAACACGGCCTCTTGCTTATCCTTTGGAATACCAATACCTGTATCGCCAATAATGATTTCAACCTCATCTTCGTTGAAATGATAGATAGAGCTCAAGATGATGCTGCCCTGCTTTGTGAACTTTGTAGCGTTATGCAGAAGCTGGTTGAGAATGTAGCGAAGACGTACCTTGTCATTCTTCACATGAGGACGATGACGGAACCCCGCTGTTATAAAGTTCACATTATCAGGCATAAGATCTTTCCATTCATTTGATATTTCCTGCAAAAGATCATAGATGCAGAAATCTTCTTCTATATACTTCAATCGTCCGCTCTCAATGCGTGAGAACATAAGGATGTCCTCAATCATAGACGTGAGGCTTGCATTGTTCTTCTTTATATATTTGCCATAGTCTGCAAGCTCTTGAGGAGTGAAGTATTCCTCAGGAAGTGAGATGATGACATCGCTGAATCCTACAACAGCATTCAAAGGAGTGCGAATCTCATGGCTGATAGTTGTAAGGAAGTCTTCTTTCTGCTTTGCCTCTTCTGCAAGAACCATAGCGTGACGCAAATCTTCCTCATAACGCTTTGCCTCATCAATGTTGATGAGAATACCATCAACACGCTTATTGTCTGTACCTAAATTCTGGACAACAAATCTCAGCTGCCACCAACGATAATTGCCATCGCCTTCAATATCAGCACATATTTCGTAAGAATGAGCTCCAGCAATGTCTATGGATTGAAGCATAAGAGGAATCTCGCTTGAGTGTTCTGGATGAATGTGAGAAATGATGTCTTTTACATTATCCTCTGTACGAACAGCTCTTGAGTCGGCACCATGAATTGCAAGCTCTCTAATCTCGGCTCTATTTCTCACATTCTCGTACAACTTCTGCGAGCTCTTCTCCCTCCATGTCTGCAAAAGAAGCATTATCAAGAAAATACCGCTAATGACAAATACTATTATCACGCCCCATGTTCCATAATACACTACAGGCATCGTACATTCCATAGGAGCACCAACGATGACGAAACGGTCGCAATAGTCTGAGTATTTCAAATCCAATGCTTGCATAGCCTGATAGTCCATGTAGAACTGCTTCTTGTGAGTAAGACCAGACATTTCGCCAGGGCTCTTCTTTCCATTAATAATCATAGAGCCAATTTCTCCCAAGTCGGTTGCAACTGTTTCATAGCCTGAGAAGTATCCACACAGATAACGTCCTTTACCATCGGCAAAACCTGCTTTCACAGCAGTGAACTGCGGAGCCCCTGTCTTGTCAACAATATCAGAGCTGAAGATATCCATCTTTAATGCCAATGATGGGTATTGCCAAGCATGTGTATAGATGTTTCTCAATCCTGCAATACCTAATCCTTCTGTGTCCTCACCAGGATTTCGAGTATTCATCTCTGGACGAGCACAAGAGTAAGTAAGCACAACGATGCTGTCTTTCCAATCCGTTGAGAATCTTTCATGTCTTATGGTGTCAAGGTGGAAATCGCTATTGTCAAGGTATGGAGGACGTGCTATTGCCTCACGAAGCTCTTTGCGAATGAGTGAATCCTGATGGAAATAGTCAAGCTCAACCTCTACGCAGTTAACACCGCTCATTTCTACAGCAAGATTGATATTTGTGATATAATCAATAGGATCATAAATAGCAACGATGTTCTTGTGCTGTCTTATCTCATCCCAATTTGGATGATGCAATCCTCCAAGAACAACAGGAACGCCTTGAATATCTACAACACCATTCTCGTATATATAATCAAAGAAGATTCTTGCTGTACGGTCGCCCTCAGAAAGAATAATATCTGGCATCCATCCATCACGAAGAACAGAATCTTTCTTAGCATACAATAATGCTGAGTTGTCATATCCTGGATTCTCTTGCTCGAAGAACAAGTTGCGTATATTTGGGTTTATGCCGTTATGGCGAAGTGTCTGACTTATTGTCTCATTAAAAGACTTATAAGCACCATAGTCCTCATCATATCCATGAAGAATCAGCACATTTGCCTTTTTGGCAGGATCTCGGCTGAACTTATTGCTATCGCATGACGTGAAGATAGCGCCAAAGCATACTGTAGCGATAAGCAGCAAGCACTCTACATACTTAGCCAAGCGGAAGAAGAACTTACTGCCCTTTCCGTATGTACTCTCAACGCCAATAGTACCATTCTGCTTTTCAACAATAGCCTTGCTGATATTCAATCCAAGACCTGTACCCTTATCGTTTTCAGTAACTTTCACATATCGGCTGAAGACATCCTTGCATTTGTCCTCAGGGATGCCGATACCGCTATCGCTTACATAGACTTCAATAGTCTTGCCGTCTGGCAACATCTTCCATCCAAGAGTAACACTTCCCTTGAGCGTGAATTTGAATGCATTGCTAAGGAAATTGTTCACAACCTGCTTAGTTCTTGTAACATCGATATTAATCATAGCATCACCATCTGGATCTTCAAGATTAAACATGAGATTCGTAGGAGCAATGATTCTGTTTGTCTTATAGCAAGATTCAATAAGAGCTTTAACAGATACAGGCTTGCAGATAATCTCCATCTCTCCCGTTTCTATCGCAGCCTTATGCATCACGGTATCAATCATGCCGAGAATCATGTCTGTATTCTCATGTATAATCTGGCCATACTGTTCGCGTTCTCCCTCTTCGAACTGCATGCCAGGCATTGTCAGGAGAGAAGAGAATCCGGTCACAGCGCCAAGAGGAGTGCGAAGGTCATGGCTGATATTTGCAAGGAAGTTTTCCTTAAGAGAAACCTGACTTGCGAGTTCCTGAGCCTTGCGAAGCTTGTCCTCAGTTTCCTTCTTGCTATCCACATTAAGCAAAAGACCATGTATCTCGCCTTGCTTTGCACTCATATCCGTAACAGTATATGTTGCCTCTACCCAATGCCAGTTCTTACCCTTATCAGCTGAAACCTTCATACGAATAGACTGCTTGCCTCTTTGGTTCTTAAAATCTCTGATAAGCATGAGCGAAGGAATACTTTCTGGATGTACCATCTCAGCAAACTCATCCTCTGTCAGATACTCCTTGCCATTGAGGACGCTTTCCGCAAAAGCTTTATTGTATCTGATTATTCCATCTTTCAATGACCAGATAGTGTCCATTGAATTGAGAAACAAGAGGTCGTGAACCTTTTCCTCGTACATGAGATTATCCATCATATCAATCTCTCCCTTTCTCTTCCAGCGAGAAACAAGGAACACAATCATGTATATTACGAGAGAAACGATGACAAGATTAATCATGATATGAACACCCAGTAAAATAGGATGCTCCTGGTGATAAGGAGCATTGACAATCTTAAATTTATCGCTATAATCGCCGTATGACAATTGCGGATTCATCAGCTGCATAGCATTCCAATCCATGTAGTAATCTGACAAATGGATTGAGATAGGAATAGCTCGCGGATTCTCTCCTCTCAAAATGCGGGCAGCGCAAGAAACCTGATCAACAACCTGAGTTTCTGTACTTGTGAAATATCCGCAAAGAAAACGAATGTTGTTAGGATTGTTGAATTGCTCACGTATGCAGGTGAACTGAGGTGTTCTTGTGCGGTCAATGATGTTGTTGCTGTAGATATCATACTTCACCTGAAGCTGAGCCCTCTCTCTGGCGAACTGGTAAACACGCATAGTTATGAGGTTGCCAACAGAATCGGTTTGATTCTCAGCATGATTAGTATATGGTGTACTTGCAGAGATGAAATTCACCATAATCTTCCCAGGAAAATTCTCTGCAAGATATGCAGAATCAAACCTTTGTATGTGGAAATCGCCATTATTCACATATCGCGAACTATCCTCAAGCACAGAATAGATCTGTTTGCGGATTCTATTGTCATAATGACTATAGCTCAACTCAATAGTTGGGTCTTGCTGATTTGCCATGCTTGAGACAAGGCTCAGGTTTCGTTCATAGTTTATGCGATCCTCATACCCCGTCATAAGAGGGAACTTATACAAGGAATCTCTCATCAGGCAATTCACGCCAGCAAAAACAGAAGGCGTGCTTCTTAAGAGAGAGTCTGCGCTATCATAAGTGAAAACCCAGTCAAGAATAGGATCGTCGTTCAAAAGAATGACATCAGGCTTGAAGCTGTTAATACTATCCTTGATAACAGGCCAATCGGTTTCATCGAACACCCTTGCAGGACGATGAATCATGTTTGCATAAATATGGTGAATTTCAACATTCAGTCCTTCGTTGTCAAAAGCCTCTTTCATGGTATTGGTGAAAAGATCCTTCTCTTCGCCAATGCTGTCCCATGAATGGATAACGACAACGCTGTACTTTTGCTGCTCTTCAATCTTTGTCTTTTCATCTCCGCATGATATGAGGAGAACAGTACAAAGAGTCATCAAGGCAACAAACAGTTTCATGATATTTAGGTTAGCGGAACTCATAGTTATGCAAAGATACACAAATAATTATTTAATCTGTGTCATTTTTGTATGTTTTTTTATATAATAATGTGTTTTTGGTACAAAAGACTATAAATAGAACTTATTTCAGCCATAATTATTGCATCGTTTTCCACACTTTGTTTCTCAGCACCGTCTGCACAACACCTCTTGTCGTGAGGTAAGCTAAGAATGCAACCCACAATCCATGATTGGCATAAACAGGAACAAGCAGGAAATAGAATGAGAAGAAAACAACCATTCCCAACGCCATGGAAATCAGCATTCCCTTCGTTGCCGTTGCTCCAATATACACGCCATCCCAGATGAACGCAGCCACGCCGCAAACGGGGAACAGCAATGTCCAAGGCTGATAAACCTGAGCAACCTCCAACACCTCCTCGCTATCAGTAAGCAAGGAGAGGAATGGTTTTCCGAAACAAAGGTAGGTTGCTGTGAAAAGAACCACCATAGCAAATCCCCAGCGGAAAAGACGCTTTATTGTATCATCATAAATGCCCCTTGCCTGAGCGCCGATAGCCTTTCCAACCATAGCTTCGCCAGCAAATGCAAAACCATCCATAATGTAGCTGTAAAGAGTGAATAACTGCATTAGCAACGTATTGACAGCCAGCTCTGTATCTCCCTGCTTCGCACCTGCAGCTATAAAGAAGAAATGCACAAGAATCAAGCAGCATGTTCGCAAGAAAATGTCTTTATTCAGAAGGAAGAATTTAAGCATTGCCTTCTTCGTGATAACAATCTGGCTGCAATAGTATTTCTTCAATCGGGAATAGCAGAAAACAAGCATCAGAACTGCAACAAGCAAGCCAACATACTGAGCTATAACCGTACCCAACGCAACCCCATTGATGTCCATTCCTAACCCATACACCAAGACAAGGCTGATTAGTATGTTTGCCACATTCTGGGTTATTGCCACAATCATTGGAATCCGAGAGTTCTGCACTCCCACATACCATCCTGTGAGAACAAACAATGCAAGAGCAGCTGGTGCGCCCCATATACATATATTAAAATATGTGCGGGTGAGTTCTGCAACCTCTTCCGATGGAGATATTATAGCCAGTGCAAGTTCTCTTATTGGCATCTGGAGACAAAGCATTATCGCTGCGATAACCACAGAAGCAAACAAGCCTCGCAGAAGCACGCTGACAACTTCTGTGAAATTTCTTGCTCCAAATGCTTGTGCCGTCATTCCGCTGGTTCCCATCCTGAGAAAAGCGAACATCCAATAAATGATGTTGAACAGCATACCTCCTACAGCAATGGCACCAATAAAAGCAGCAGAGCCAAGATGGCCAGTAATAGCAACATCTATCAAGCCAAGCAAAGGCACCGTTATGTTTGAGACGATGCTTGGCAAGGCAATGTTAAATATCTGTTTATCCCTTATATTCAAAGCCGTACTATCGTTTCAAATACTCTGCCAACATTTCCGCACATCGTTCACCATCAACGCCTGCGCTGACAATGCCTCCTGCATAGCCAGCTCCTTCTCCGCATGGAAAGAGCCCTTGCAAGCGAACATGCTGGAGAGTTTCTCTGTCACGAATGATGCGAACAGGAGCGCTGGTTCTTGTTTCCACACCAATCATGAGAGCTTCGTTTGTAAGGAATCCATGACTTGACTTGCCAAAGTTCTTGAATCCTTGTTGAAGTCGGGTGCTGATGAAATCGGGCATCCAGAAATGCATCGGAGTACTTATTATGCCAGGAGTGTAGCTTGTTTTTGGAAGATCATAGCTCATCTTGCCATTGACGAAATGAGCCATTCGCTGTGCTGGAGCCGTCTGCTTTCTGTTTCCCTGAAGGAATGCTGCATACTCCAATCTCTCTTGAAATTCCATCATGGCAAGCGGAGAGTCTATCGCTGTCAGCTCGTTAGTTGGTGCAGGAGGCAAGTTAATAAGACTCAGATCTTTCTGCAAGTCCTCGACATGGAGTTCCACCACCATTCCGCTATTGCTCCAAGGACTGTTGCGCTGAGAGTTGCTCATACCATTCACAACAATCTGATTCGCTCCGCTTGCAGCAGGAACCACCGTACCGCCAGGGCACATGCAGAAACTGTAAACGCCTCGTCCGCCCACTTGTGTGACAAAAGAATATTCAGCTGTTGGAAGATACTGTCCCTTGCCTTCTCTGCGATGATACTGAATCTGGTCGATCAACTCGCTCGGATGCTCCAATCGTACACCTACGGCAATGTCCTTTGCTTCAATCTCTATGCCTTGCTTGAAAAGATAGCGGTAAACGTCTCTCGCACTATGTCCTGTTGCAAGAATGACTGGTCCGCGGAACTGTCCAGATGGTGTCTCTATGCCCACAACACAATCATTCTCAACAATCAAGCCTGTCATCTTTGTTTCAAAATGCACCTCACCGCCGCATCTGATGATGGTGTTGCGCATGTTCTCTATGATTGTAGGCAGCTTGTCCGTACCGAGATGAGGATGAGCATCAGCAAGGATGTTTGTGTTCGCCCCATGCTGGCAGAACACGCTGAGGATCTTATCCACATTACCGCGTTTCTTGCTTCTTGTGTATAGCTTTCCATCGGAGAAAGCACCTGCACCACCCTCTCCGAAACTGAAGTTTGATTCTGGGTCAACAACATGATTCTTTGATATTTGAGCAATATCAATCCTGCGATCGTGAACATTCTTTCCACGTTCAACGACAATTGGTCTTACGCCAAGTTCAATAAGCTTTAAGGCAGCAAACAAACCGCCAGGACCAGCGCCGACAACGACGGCTTCTGGACATCCGCTGACATTAGGATAGTCAACTCGCTGGTACTCATCATCGTCTGGAAGCTCATTGATGTAAACCCTAACCTTGAGATTGATGAAGATTGTTCTCTGACGAGCATCCACACTTCTCTTCAACACCCTGACTGCTGTGATTTCCTTCACGCTTATGCCTTTTTCGTCCTGAAGATAAGCCTTGATGCCGTCTTCGTTCGCTGCCTGTTCTGGCAGAACTCTTATCTGATATTCTTGAACCATATTATTATGCTTTATTCATTACCTCGTAATTGCATCGAGCTTTTGCCCGATAAGCTCGCGAGCTTTTCCTCGTATTTGTGCTGAGCTTTTCCTCGTAAATGTTATAGCAATTACTCCATAAGCGAAATTCTGCCTACTTCGTAAGTGATTATCCGATTTGCGGGCAACTCTTGCACCACTTTGCCAAAAGACATTGCAAATATAGTCATTATTTCATTACTATTCGTGCCAAGTAAAAGAAAAAAGGAGATTTTATTCCGTTTATGCGTCTCTTGTTCATCAAAAATCGTATCTTTGCAAATAATATATAATGTAGTATCTATGGACAACTATATAGTTTCAGCTCGCAAGTACCGCCCTGTCACATTCGACTCTGTCGTTGGTCAGAATTCTCTGACCGTGACTTTGAAGAATGCCATCAAGAGCGGACGACTTGCCCATGCTTACCTTTTCTGCGGTCCTCGCGGAGTGGGAAAAACTACTTGTGCCCGCATCTTTGCAAAGACAATCAACTGTCTCTCTCCTCTGGAGAATGGCGAGGCATGCGGTGAATGTGAGTCTTGCAAGGCTTTCAACGAGCAGCGTTCCTACAACATCCATGAGCTTGATGCCGCATCAAACAACTCTGTAGAGGACATCCGTGCTCTCATAGACCAAGTGAGGATTCCGCCTCAGATTGGCGCCTACAAGGTGTTTATCATCGACGAGGTTCACATGCTCTCCCAGGCTGCCTTCAACGCATTCCTGAAGACTCTTGAGGAACCTCCTCATCATGCTATCTTCATTCTTGCAACAACCGAGAAGCATAAGCTCTTGCCTACCATTCTTTCTCGTTGTCAGATATATGACTTCAGCCGAATGTCTGTTGACAACATTGTCCGCCACCTCAAGAATGTGGCAGAAAAGGAAGGCATTACAGCAGAGGAATCTGCTCTCAACGTCATTGCCCAGAAAGCTGATGGCGGTATGCGAGATGCGCTTTCTATCTTCGATCAGGTGGCAAGTTTCTGTGGAGGAAATATCACCTATCAGCGCACAATTGAAAACCTCAATGTGCTTGACAGCGACTATTATTTCCGCCTTACAGACTATTTCCTTCAAGCGAAAATAACAGAATGCATGCTCACGTTCAACGAGATTCTTTCCAAGGGTTTTGAAGGACAGCATTTCATCACAGGTCTTTCCAGCCACTTCCGCAATCTGCTCGTCAGTCGTGATGCTCAGACAGTTAGCTTGATTGAAGCAAGCGAGGAAGTGAGAAACAAGTATAAGGAGCAAGCACAGAAATGCAAACCGCAGTTCCTTTTCCAAGCAATGAAGCTTGCCAACGACTGCGACCTCAACTACAAGCAGAGCCAGAACAAGCGACTGCTCGTAGAGCTCACTCTCATCGAGATGGCGCAACTCTCCTCCGATGAGACACCTTCTTCGGGGCGTGGCCCTAAAAGGATACTTAAGCCTATATTTGCCCAGTTGAAGGCTGCTGGGAATGGTGGTCAGATTGCAAGCAATCAGGCTGCCCCTGCTGTCGTTCCTAATGGCACAGCAGCTTCTGCTCCTGCCAGCACTCCTGCTGCAGAGAACAGACCTACGGCATCTGCTGCAATGCCTGCATCTTCTCCTATCGCCACACAGAAATCGTCTGTTGCTCCTACGCTGAACAGAGTGACGTCTTTCTCTATTCGCCAGAACACTTCTGCTTCTGCACAACAGACCAAACCTGCTGTCACTCAGCCTGTTCAAACTCAAGCAGAGCAAATAGCGACATTCACAAATAAAGAAGTGAAGGATACGGAACTCGTGGTGGCATGGAGAGAATATGCACAGTCGTTGAAAAGCACAGAAGTGGCTCTGTCAATTCAGTTTGACAACATGGAGCCTAAGCTTTCTGAAGACAAATCTTCATTCCTCATTCTTGCTGACAATCCTATCATCATGGAAGACCTCAAGAGGCACATGAACAAAATCTTGGCTTACCTTCACCAGAGACTCCAGAACAATGCCCTGAAGATGGAAGTCAGATTGAGCGAGATTGAAGAACGAAAGAAAATACTCACAAAAACTGAACAGCTGAATCTTCTCTTGGAAAGGAGCGACGCTCTCCGCAAACTCCAATCGGAACTTCAGCTTGAACTGATAAGATAACGCTTTCCTATATGGGCAAAGGTAAATTAGCAAAATTCGCCGACATGGCACAGAACCCTCTTGTTGTTGAGTGTCCTTTTTGGATGCTGCAAAAGGAAGGTTTCAGCTTGCGCGGCAACTGGAATAAGGATTTCTTCAAGAACGACAATCCTATCGTCTTGGAACTGGGATGTGGACGCGGAGAATACACCATCGGGCTTGCTCGCCGTTTTCCTCAAATTAACTTTATCGGTGTGGATATCAAGGGGTCACGAATGTGGACAGGCGCGCAAACAGCCCTGCATGAGGAAATGAAGAATGTTGCATTCCTTCGTACTAACATTGAGTGCATTGACGGACTCTTTGCTGCTGATGAAGTGGCTGAGCTATGGCTAACATTCTCCGATCCTCAGATGAAGAAGGCTACAAAGCGACTCACTTCGACATTCTTCATGGAGAGATACCGCCGCTTTGTCAAGGATGGTGGTGTCATAAATGTCAAGACTGATTCTAACTTCCTTGCCACATATACTAAATATATGGTGGAGAAGAACAAACTTCCTCTTGAGCAATGCACATTCGACCTTTATGCTGAGGAAAATATCGATTCTTCTCTCACAGACATCCGCACATACTACGAAGGCATGTGGCTGGAAAGAGGCATTCCAATCAAGTATCTGAAGTTCTGCCTGCCTCATGAAGGCGCTCTTGAAGAGCCAGACATTGAGATTCCTGTTGATGGTTATCGTTCTTATAATCATGAGGTTGTATCTACAAAGAAAACAGGCAAATAAGAGTAATAAATTATTCCCCGTTCAATGCAAGACAATGCATTGCTAAAATTAACAACTATGACAATATATCCAAAACTCATACATGATGCTCTCTCTACAGTTCGCTATCCGGGAAACGGAAAAAGCGTGATGGAGAACGAGATGCTTGAAGATGACCTTCGCATTGATGGAATGAAAGTAAGTTTCTCTCTTATCTTCGAGAAACCAAAAGATCCATTCATGAAGTCTGTGGTGAAAGCCGCAGAAGCTGCCATAAAGACTTTCGTTCACCCAGACATTGAGGTCACAATCGGAACAAAGTCAAAGACTTCGCTCCCACCAGAGCCTGACAAGCTGCTTCCTGGAGTGAAGAATATCATTGCTGTTTCATCTGGCAAGGGAGGAGTTGGAAAGAGCACCGTTACTGCCAACCTCGCCGTTGGTCTTGCTAAGCTTGGCTACAGAGTGGGATTGCTTGACACAGATATCTTCGGTCCTTCTATGCCAAAAATGTTCGATGTTGAGGACGAGCGTCCATACGCAGAAAGCATTGACGGACGTGACCTCATCAAGCCTATTGAGAAATATGGAGTTAAGCTTCTATCAATCGGATTCTTCGTAAACAAAGATACTGCCACTCTCTGGCGAGGCGGAATGGCAAGCAATGCTCTCAAGCAGCTCATTACTGATGCTAACTGGGGCGAGCTTGACTACTTCATCCTTGACACACCTCCTGGCACAAGCGACATCCATCTCACTCTCATCCAGACACTTGGCATTACAGGAGCAGTAATCGTAAGCACACCGCAGCAGGTTGCTCTCGTTGATGCACGCAAGGGTATTGACATGTATATGAACGACAAGGTAAACATCCCTATTCTGGGTCTTGTGGAGAACATGGCTTGGTTCACCCCTGCAGAGCTTCCTGAAAATAAGTATTATATTTTCGGCAAGGGCGGATGCGAGAAACTTGCAGAAGAGCTCAACGTTCCATTGCTTGCTCAGATTCCTCTTATTCAGTCTGTGTGCGAAGAAGGCGACAAAGGAACGCCTGCCGTTCTCGATCCAGCTTCACCAGAAGGCATTGCCTTCATGACTCTTGCTGCTAAGGTTGTCACTCAGGTTGACAAGCGCAACATTGAGCAGGCGCCTACTCAGCGCGTGGTGGTTGAGAAGAAGTAGAACAATAGATTACATGGCTTTCAGAAGGTTCTTTTCACTTTTCATCTATTCTTTCTTCTTCTGCTTGTCGATAATGGCGCAGAAGATAGAGGTGACAGCTCATGTGGTGGATGCAACAACCAACGAGGCATTGCCATACGTGAACGTGTATGTCTCTCCAGGTATCGGCACTATCACCAATGCCGATGGCAACTTCACTATAAGCATGGATGAGGATGAATCGGTGCGATTCACGTTTGTGGGATATGAGTCGCTGACCTTGTCGCGCAATGCCATTGGCAATACGGTGAGGCTGAAGCCTTTGTCATTGGCTCTTGGCGAGGTGACTGTGCTGGCACAGGAGAACATCATTGTCGCTGCTGCCAAGCTTCTGGAGAAGGAGTATAGCAAACACAAGAAGGAGAGAAGCACATACTTCTACCGCATGAACACCACCTATCGCAACGAGCTGATGGAGGCTTTTGTGGAGGCAAGCTCGGCTGGCAACTTGCGCGATCTGCTCTTCCTGAAGGGACGAAGAGGACAGGCTACGCTCTATGGACTTGACGAGACAGCTATAGGCAATATGAACCTGCACCACATGATGGAGGTAAGTCCTCGAACCGCTGATTCTAAGTTCTGGGCAAGACTGCTCACGCCATTCATCCTGCCTAATGTGTACAATGGGCTATACAAGACCGTTGATGTAAACTCGCTCAACCATTACTACGATATGGAAAGCGAGAAGCTGAAAGACGAAGATGGCAATCAGACTTACAAGATAACTTTCTCGCAGAAGAAGGAAAATCCTTTGAACATTCAGACACAAAAACACAAAACCACACTTGCAGACCTGCTGGGAATAAAAAAGAAACGCGCAATACTCACGGGCACTCTCTACATTGATGCCAAGACGAAGCATGTGCTGCGCTTCGATGGTCAGGTGGAGAACCTCACTCTCGATGTCATCAAGGATTTCTATGTGGACTCCACTCCTGTCATCTCAAAAGTGAAAATCAATTTCACTCACAAGAGAGGCTATACCGAAATTGAGAGCATTGCCAACAGCATGACCAACGAAAGCGTCACCGTCAATTCACTATTATATAATGTGGATGACCTCAACATTGATGCTAATGACAACAGCAATAAGAAGACAGCAAAGAAGAAGAAGGAAATAAAGAAGCAGGAGAAGAGCGACAATGTCCTTGCATCTATCGATGATGCAGGTTTCGATGCCCTGCTCTGGGAGCGTTCCAACATTGTGCAGCGCACTGCCGACGAAGCACGCATAGCAGGCTTTGCCGAACAGATGGCTATGAACGACTCTATCAGCAAGGTCAATTCCAGCATGGAAATGCTTGTTGACCACCTTACTCGCTTTGGCAAGAATATCCCTCAGGAGAAGGTGTATCTGCACATGGACAATACTTGCTATTTCGTTGGCGATACTATCTGGTTTGCTGCCTACACTCGACAGACGAATGACAATATGCCTTCAAACATCAGCGGTGTGCTTTACGTTGAGCTTTACAACCAGGACGGTTATCTCGTGGAGCGCAAGCTGCTGGAGATGTCAAACGGACGCAGCTATGCCAACTTCGTGATTGACAAGCAGAGCTATGCTGGCTACTACGAGCTGCGTGCCTACACTCGCTGGCAGCTGAACTGGGGACTCTACGAGCATTTCCACTCAAAAGAAAGCGAGAAGTGGTTCTTGACCAAAGACTTGATGCAGAACTATCTGCGCGACTATCACAAGATATACAGTCGTGTGTTCCCTGTATATGATGCTCCGAAAGAGGAAGGCAACTATGCCAAAATGATGTCATTGCGCCCTATGCGCAGAATTTTCACGCACGACCCAGACAAGCACAAGATGGTGCTTTCCCTTTTCCCCGAAGGAGGCAACCTTGTGGAAGGACTGCCTTGCAGAGTGGCATACGAGGCTGCGTGGGACACTGGCCAGGCTCTGGAAGGCAAGCTTGGAGAGACAAAGAGCGAGAAGCGAGGCAGAGGAACTTTTGAGATTGTGCCAGAAAAGAAATTTGAGCGTGAAGTGATATTCACTGCCAAGGATGGCACCGTAGTGAAGGCTAAGCTGCCAAAAGCAGAGAAGACTGGCGCTTCGCTGAGAGTGACCGAAGATTATGACTCCGTGTATATCAACATTCGCACCACTGCCGACCTTGCTGATGAACCAAAGGGACTGACTGTGATGCATGAAGGCGTGCTGGAGAAGTTTGAACCTATCATCGGCGACAGCCTCAGGCTTGCGATTGCACTAACTGACCTCAAGGAGGGTGTGAACCAAGCCACAGTATTTGATGTTCATGGTCATGTATGGGCTGACCGTCTCTTCTTCGTCAGAAACAACGAGACAGGCAAACCTAATGTCAGCATCTCTGGCGTGAAGGACTCTTACGAGCCATACGAACTCATCAACCTCAGCATCAACGCTCCTAAGGGACGAGGCATCATGTCAATGTCGGTGAGGGATGCTTCGCACCGCGACAACCTGTATGACAACGCCACCATGCTAAGCGAGATGCTTCTGTCTTCTGAAATAAAAGGTTTCGTAGAAGACCCAGAATGGTTCTTCGAGGCTAACGACAACGAGCACAACCGTGCTCTCGACCTCCTGATGATGACACAGGGATGGCGTCGCTTTGACTGGCAGGAGATGGCTGTGCGCGGTGCATGGGAGATGACTCAGGTGGCAGAGAAGACGCCAGTCATCGAAGGACAAGTGTATGACATTGAAGAAGGTGAATACTGTCGCGACCTGTCAAGAGAATTCAAGATTGCCGAAGAAAGGACAAAAAGATTCTTTGATGATGACAAGATGCGAGAACGAATATCCGGATTCTTGCAGACAAATGCTAAAGACTTTGACGAATATGATGCAAATAAGGACTTGCTGCCATCGACGGAGGATATTGATGTTAACGATACGTACATGGGATATAGTTTCATCGATACCAAGACCAACAAGTCGATATTTGGCATAGATCGCTTTGAAACGGATTATGAAGGGCGAAGCAATAGCAATTACACAAGAAACTTTGGCCAGAACCACTGGCAAGGCAATGTGGATGGCATCGTATATGGATTCAGCAACAATACAAGCAATCTTGCCGAAGTGCGCTATTTCCCAGGCCAAAAGAACAAGGCGTTCAAGAACAAGGGAATTCTGGTACATGCTAATGTGGAAACGCTGGACACGAAGCAGCATGCTTCAAAAGATATGCCAACAGAGGATGGTCACTTCAAGTTCCAGTTGCCACGAGTATATGGCGACTATATTCTCAACATTTCTGCTGCCGATACGCTGAAAAAGCACAAGCCAGACGTATGGATACAAATGATGAAGGAGAAGGACATACAAGGCTTTATTGAGAACAAATGGCCTTATTACAACTTCTCCATAAGAGTAAACTGGCCTTACCCACGATTTGTGAAGCCATACAACTACTATCAGACGCACATCAATTACAGCAACGACCCTCTGCTTCGCCAAACGATTCAATCTGATGGTTCTATCCTGATTGACAACGTGTCGGTGTGGGGCAAGCACAATGTGCTCCACTCTCAGGAAGACTCGCTTCCAACAATCATTGTCGATGCGTATGACGCCTACAACGAAGCTCTTGATGCTGGCTTTCTCAATGGTCAGCAAGAGTATATTGTACGCAGCTATGTTGGCGATTACGGACTGGAAAATCCTTACAACAGCAAAGGTTACAGAATTCAGGAAATCTTCGGCTACGACGTGGTCCGCCGTGGCATACACGATATCACCACCAACCGTGACTCTGCCTACCTCTATCAGAATTTGAAGTCTTTCAAACCTTTCGACGATGAAGGACGTAAGGTAATGAACATCAACGAATATGAATTGCAGAAATGGTACGACTTATCAAACATAGATAAGTACATCCTATACACTGACTATCAGCCGCGACTCTCTGGCAGCAGCCGATACTGGGGCAGCAACCTGCCAAACACTCGCATTGCCACCTACGTGTTCCCTGACGACTCACGCCGCAGGTTCTACAAGAACCGTCACTACGTCGTCCCAGGATTCTCCTACGTCCACACATTCTACAATCCAGACTACTCACAGCGCAAGCTGGATGAGAAGCCTAAGGACTACCGACGCACGCTGTACTGGAATCCGTTCCTCGTGCTGGACAAGAATGGCCATGCGGACGTGAAGTTCTGGAATAATGGCAGTCAGCACAAGATTTCTGTCGATGCGCAAGGAACAAGCACGGACGGCACAATGATAGTAGGAAAAGGACTGTAGCATCTTCTTCGAGCAAGCGCCAAGCGAATAAACACTAAACGAATAATCGAGTAATCGTCTAATCGAAACAACCAAACAACCCAATCCAATGCCTCTTCTCCATCCTCTTCCTCCCTCAGCATCATCCATTCCATCACCTCAGCAATTCACTTTTCCTTTCCGCTACACTCCTCATCCTCTTTGCCAGCTTGCTGCAAAGGAAGTGATGGATTACTGCTACAGCAGCAAGGAGATGTATCCAAAAGAAGGGAAGATGTTTGGTGTGCTCGTTGTTGAACATGAAGGGCAACGATACTATCTTAGGGCTTTTTCTGGCATTTACAACGGCTCTTACCATCACGAAGGCTTTGTTCCAACCATCTACGACCTTCAGAACCCTGATGGATATTTCTATGAAGAGGAAAAACGTATTGATGCTATTTCCCAACAGATAAAAGCTATAGACGAAGAATTTGCTAACAATCTTGACAGCATACCTCCACTCAAAGGAGAAATCAAAAAGGAGCTACTTATTCTACGCAAGGAGAAGTCTAATGCTTTGCAAATGTGGACATTCCGTCAGTTCCGTATGCTCAATGCCCATATGGAAGAAAAAGATCTGACGGAGATTTTCAAAGACTTCAAATCACCATTTTCCGTCGAGGAATACCTTGACTACAAGGAAGGCAGAACGCAACAAAAACCAAAATCAAAGATTGGCATTCCTCCTGGTGGTGCTGGTGAATGCTGTGCTCCAAAGCTCCTTCAATATGCCTATCTGCATAAGCTTAAGCCTATCTGCATGGCTGAGTTCTGGATTGGTCCATCTCCTAAAGATGAGATGCGAAGCGAAGGCAACTACTACCCAGCCTGTCAGCACAAATGCCGTCCAATCTTAGGACACATGCTTGTTGGACTTAACGTAGAAGCTGATCCAATGCTCATTCACAGTCAGCAGATGCTGTCCCACATAAAGATTGTGCATGAGGATGACAATCTGCTTGTTGTCTATAAACCTTCAGGACTTCCTTCTGTGCCAACAAAAGACGAAGATCAGCCATCGCTCCTTTCCCATTTCCGCCAAAGCTATCCGGAGTGCATGGTTCCTCATCGCTTGGACATGGACACTTCTGGATTGATGCTTGTAGCAAAGACACCTGTTGTTTATAAAATTCTGCAAGCTCAGTTCTACCGTCATGAAATCAAGAAAACATATGTTGCGATATTAGATAAGATTGGTATTAATAAGATTGATACAGATAATATTGATGCTGATATAATTGATACACAATCTGCTCATAAGGAAAATGTAACTTCTACAAATTGCACCCTCTTGACGGAAGGCATAATTACCCTGCCTCTTGCTCCTAATCCTCTAGATCGCCCACGCCAGATGGTTAGCTTCGAGCGAGGCAAAACAGCCATCACCCATTACCGTTTCCTCAATGATAATAAAGTAGAACTCATACCTGAGACTGGCAGAACACACCAGCTTCGCGTTCATTGTGCTCACCCAGAAGGTCTCAACTGTCCAATAAAAGGCGACAGCCTCTATGGGAAAGAAGCAGATCGCTTGTATCTTCATGCTCAAAGCATAGAATTCGCCCACCCTATCACAGGAGAATTTCTCACATTCTCTATGGAAGAGATTTAACCTAACACAAGCTTTACTATTAGCCTAACACATAAGCTTTACTAAAGAAAAATATCACTCTCTTGTTAAGAAAAAACGACTTTCTTTCTCAAAAAATGCAAGAAAATGCTTGTTTTTCGCACTGTGTTCGTACACACATGTTTTTAAACACACAATTTGGCTTGCTCACTCTATAGAAAGTCCGTACCTTTGCAGCATCCTAAAAACAATCTTTTTACCTTAAAAAAATCAATACCTATTAAGAATAAGCGTCAGTCGTGAGACTAACGCTTTTTTCTTTTTTTAGATCAATTGTCTCATAAGCCCAATGAATCTCATAAGTCATATTAGACCTATATGACTCATTAGCCCCATAAGACTTATGAGTCCTATTTGCCCATTTTTCCTCCAATCTACACACAAATTATCCCTATTTTATCGTTTTACAATAAATTTTTCTTGTTTTTCTTGCTCATATTCCAATAATCATCTATCTTTGCACTAGATTTTGTTATTGATAAACGATAAATTATTGTTGAAATACAAGAATCAAGCTTACACATATATTAATATATAAGAGAAATAATCAATGAAAAAGAAATTCAATATCTACTGCGGACTGCTTATCTCTGCAATTATCTTTGGGATTGGAATACACGCTTTCCAATTATCATCCTTTATGTGGTATGGAATAGAAGCAGGCGTTGATGCTGTCATATATGAAAAGAATCACCCTGGAACACATGTACTCGACAACACACATCCTCAAAACACAATGACATCAATTGAATTATTTCCAAAGCATCTTCTGACAGGAACGAACGACAGCATTCTCAACAAAAAAACTGGCAATATGGTTGGCATACAACCTTTGCATGTAATTGCCACACCAAACGATGCAACACATATAAACCGCAATACATTCATGGGCTTTATCGGCTGGATAGAAATGGCTCTTATGGTTGTATTCTGGATTGCATTCATCAAGTTCATCATTACTGTAAACAAAGGACAACTCTTCGAAAGGAAGATGGAGAAGCAGATGGAATGGGGAGGATGGTCCGTATTCGGAATCTATATCCTTGAACTCGCTTCTGTTTTCATCAATTACTTCCTCAATGTTCAGGAATTTGATTTCGCTGACTTTGACATTGCCATCTATCAAGTGCCAGAACCATCCCTGCTCTACTCCGCTTTCGGAATGTTGCTCTTGGGACAAATCTTCCGCATTGGTCGCAAGATGAAAGAAGAACAGGAACTTACAATCTAGAAAAGAAAGGAAGACACAAGTATGAGTATTATTATCAATCTTGACGTCATGATGGCAAAACGAAAAATGTCATCTGGCGAACTTGCCGAGAAGATTGGCATAACGCAAGCCAACCTCTCTGTACTTAAAACTGGTAAGGCAAAAGCCGTGCGATTCAGCACTCTTGAAGCTATCTGCACAGCCCTTGACTGCCAGCCAGGAGATATTCTTGAATATAAAAACTAAAACATAAAACTAAAAAAGAAGAAAATGAAAAAGTATTTAATGCCACTCATCCCTATCTTGGTTTTTAACATACTCCAAGCAATAGGCGGCGTAATAGCCTTTGCTATTGACGCTATCAGCGACATAGACAAAGCCACGGCTGCATTCAAGACTCACGATCAGGCAGCAATCATGGGAATCATGACTCCTGAAGCACTCGCATGGACTGTAGCAATCACAGGAGTCATCTCCGTTGCTATTATCTCCCTTTTCAAACTCATCAACTGGAAAACTGCCGTAAACTTCAAGCAAGTTGACTGGAAGTGGGCAATTATCGGTCTTGTAGGAGCATTAGTAGGAGTCTTTGCAAGCGACATCCTTGAGGAAATGCTCGACCTCCCTAACATCCTTGAAGATCAGTTCATCAGCATTTCCCAGACAACTATCGGATTCATTGCCATAGGCATCGTTGGTCCTATTGTAGAGGAATTTATCTTCCGTGAGAGCATCCTTGGTTATATGACTCGCAAGGGCGTGAACAAATGGACAGCCATCATCATTTCTGCAGTAATCTTCGGACTTATCCACGGCAATCCTGCTCAGATTGTCTTTGCAGGAATCATGGGTATCGTGCTTGGCATACTCTACTATAAGACAGGCAATATCATTCTCCCAGCCATCCTTCACATGATAAACAATTCCGTATCTGTTATCATTATGGCATCAATGGGTGAAGATTCCAAAGACGCATCTCTCGTAGATCTCATTGGAGGACAGACAAGCGCCATCATTAACATCATTGCATGCTCTGTCATCTGCGCAGCAATCCTCTATCTCTTCTGGAAGAACTGCAAGACACCAAAGCTTGAAATCTCTGAAGAATAAAATCGTTAAGCTATAGAATTTCCGAAATAACGAAAACTCGAATAATCGAAAAAATAAAATAAAAACAATTCAACATGAAACAGTTCATCAAGTATGTAGCAGCCACAATCGTTGGCATTTGCTTAGTGGTGGCAGTCATCACAATCATGTCCCTTGTAAGCCTTGTCGGCATGGCAGCAATGGGCGAAACAACAGCAGTAGTAGAGGACAACTCTGTGCTTATCCTCAAGCTTGAAGGTTCAATAGAAGAGCGCTCGCAGGACAATCCGTTCGACGAAATCTTTGGCAGCAGCCTCCTTGCATCTCAGGGACTTGACGATATTCTCGCAGCCATTGAGAACGCAAAGAATGATGACAAGGTTAAGGGTATCTACATCGAAGCAGGAGAATTTGCAGGCGCAATGCCAGCCACTCTTCAGGCTATCCGCAATGCACTTGTTGACTTCAAGAAAGATGGTAAGTTCATCGTATCCTATGGCGACACATACACACAGGGAGCATACTACCTCTGCTCTGTATCAGACAGCATCATCGTCAATCCAGAAGGAATGATCAACTGGTGCGGACTCTCAAGCCAGGTGACTTACTACAAAGACTTCCTCGATAAGATTGGCGTACAGATGCAGGTAGTGAAGGTTGGTACATACAAGAGTGCCGTAGAGCCTTTCCTTATCTCAGAAATGTCAGACGCCAACCGTGAGCAGATTGAGACTTATGACGGCGAGATCTGGGGTGAAATGCTCAAGGCTGTAGGAAAGAGCCGTGGCATCACATCCGACAAGCTCAACGAACTTGCAGATTCAGCTATGCTCTTCCGCGACACAAAGACATACAAGAAAGAGAAACTTGTTGACAAGATTGCCTTCTCTGACGAAATGCCAAAAATCATTGCAAACATGATGAAGGTTGACGATGCTGACGACTACCACACAGTTTCCGTAAAAGACCTTGCAGGCATTGCAGCAAGTGAGCCAAAGAGCACAAGCGGTGACATCATTGCGGTTTACTATGCTGTTGGCGACATCGTACAAGAATCCGAAACTGATGCATTCAGCAATGAATCACAGATTGTAGGCAAGACAGTAATCAAGGATCTTCAGAAACTTGCAGAAGATGATGATGTAAAAGCTGTAGTGCTCCGTGTAAACTCAGGAGGCGGATCAGCATACGCAAGCGAGCAGATCTGGCATCAGGTGATGAACATCAAGTCAAAGAAGCCAATCGTTGTATCAATGGGCGACATGGCAGCATCTGGCGGCTACTACATCAGCTGTGCAAGCAACTACATCTTTGCCGAGCCAACAACAATCACAGGCTCTATCGGCATCTTCGGAATGTTCCCAACAGCAGGAGAGCTTCTCAGCAACAAGCTTGGCATCAACTTCTGCACAGTCAACACAAATGAGCATGCTGACTTCGGCGACATCTCACGTCCATTCACAGAATCAGAGCGCAGCATCGCACAGGCATACGTAAACCGCGGCTATGAGCTCTTCACAAAGCGCTGTGCTGACGGAAGAAAGATGAAGCAGGATGACATCAAGAAGATTGGCGAAGGTAGAGTATGGACAGGCGTTCACGCAAAGCAGATCGGTCTTGTTGACGAACTTGGCGGTCTTGACGCAGCCATTGCAAAAGCAAAAAAACTTGCAAAAGTTGACGACGCATCTGTCATCGGCTATCCAGCAAAATCTAACTTCTTCGACGAACTCATGAACGAAGTAACTTCCAGCAACAGCTATGCAGATGCTCAGCTCAAGAACAACCTTGGCGAATACTACAACATCTTCAACAACCTCAAGAATGTAAACCGTAAGACAGGCGTTCAGGCAAGCATGCCATACATCATGAACTTCAACCTGTAAGAGAACGGGCATACAGTCTAAAACAGCAACATACATAATACATACTTTTATCAATAAGGCAGGATTCATCATTTGAGTCCTGCCTTTTATTGTAGCAGTCATCAACATTTTCTCTCATTTCTCTTGTTTTTCTCAATAAAAAGTAGTAACTTTGTGTTGTAAAATAGTGCTTAGGCTTATCCTTGCAATATTTCACACATTCCCCAACAAGCCTTGTCATTCCAAGGCGTGAAATCACCATTCCAAGTCATGAAATCATCATTCCAAGCCATGAAATAGTCATTCCAAGGCTTGGAATCATTTCCTTACCGAGCAAGAGCAAAAAGCATTATCGGGCAAAAGGTAAAAGCATATACGAGCATACGCATTAAGGACACACGAGCATACGCATTAAGGACACACGAGCATACGCATTAAGGACACACGAGCATACGCATTAAGGACACACGAGCAGATGATCTTGGCACTTACGAGCAGAGCACCGTTTGAACGTAAAAAGTCAATTAGCAGTACACTGCGTGAGCATCCTTACGTTATCAGTAAAGATTATGAAGAGAAACTCAAGTCTCGCCGTCTCTTGTTTATGGATGCCACAAGCGAATCAAAAGGCGTTGTGCTAACTATGATTACTCCTAATGGTCTCAAAAAAGGATTACATTCTTCCTTCATCCATTCAGAAATAACAGCCAAGGACTTGTTCTTCGAATAGAAAAAAAGAGGACAAGGATTTATCTTTCTTAAATTTTACAAATATCACATACATGCCAATCTATAACATTATGTTCTTCCAACCAGAGAGTGGTGTTATCGGGGAATGGTGAAAGAAATCGAGGCATCCTGTGCTAATGAATAGCAAGGATGCCTCGATTGATAAAATTAGCGGATAGTGTAAACGCACCTGTTATTCCCGAAGATGCAAGAGAGAACCGTCCCCTTCTTGCATACTTTTTGAAATCTTTTGGGTTAGAGTCTTTTGCCTGTTGGTGACAGGTTGTAATTTCTAAGGCTACGGGCAAACAGCGCGCACAGAGAGCCCTTCGTAACGACTGAGGTTGTAGTAACTGACAACTTCTTTCGAATAGAAGTATAGACAGTACGCTTCGTACGAATAGTTCCTGTCGAGCGACGACAACCAGAAGTAGCCGAGCGAACCAGCGCCGTAGTGGCCGCTACTTCTACGATAGCCCCCAGCAGGAAGGAAAATGGAATTGCTGTTGGTCTTTGACGAAACCTTGTGTCCCCAGATACCATTCTGAGTTGTCCACGTCCATGTGCAGTTTGTATAAAGTTCGTCCTGTTCTGCCTTGGTTGGCATACGCCAGTCACCACCCCAGTTGACATGAGCAGCGTCATCTTCTGGGTCGAGGGTGGTTTTCTTGTTGATGGCATACTTGCTGGAGTTAGAGTCAAAATATGTATCCCTATCATAAGTTGACTTTGGCTCTGTCTCGCCCCAAGCGAAATAATAGCCATAGTCGTATGGAGTTGTAGTGCCAACATTCATTGTCGCCCACTTCAATCCGCTTGGCAAGCCGAGGTCAACGTACTCATGACCGTTATGACCATTATCCACCTTGTTGCCCTGTTCTTCTGGGAAAGGAAAGTCTTCGCTGAACTCCACCTTATCGTCCTTCGAAACATAGTAGATGGCTTTCAATTTACCATTCTGATAGACTTTCATCGATTGTGCGCTTGCTGTTGAGAAGAATGCAAGCATGGAAATTAGTGTAAAAAGAATCTTTTTCATCGCTTTGTTATTTTATAAGTTGTTTTTCCGTTTTTGATTATGTAGATGCCTTTTGGCAAATCTGATGTGGAGAATGATGATGCGCCATTGCTATGCTTGATGGTTTTGAGCAACATGCCATTGATGTTGTAGATGAGGACATCGTCGTTTGTGCCATCTGTTGTGACAACATCAATGCTGTTTGCCGCATCAGAGAAGGTGAACTTATCAAGCGTTGCAAAGGGGTAATCCACTTCCACCTTTGTCGTCGCAAGGTGGATGCCTGTCTCTGTGTAAGTGACCACAGGTTTCTCCGAGAACCCGTAGCTCACCACTGCCCCATCCTTCTGATGGACATTCAGCGTGTTCTGGGCGAAGCAAGTGGCTGTACCCAAGAACAGGCAGAGAAAAGAGAGTAATAGTTTGTGATTCATAGAAACAAAAAAGGCGGAACTGCTCTATGCTTTTCCGCTTCACAGGCTCCGCCAAGAACCTTACACGTAGAAAAGTATGAACAGTTCACGCCTATACAGACGTGAACCTTCATAGCTTGTTCTCACGTGTTGAATTTGGCGGATTCGTGAAGTCGAGAACAAGGACTATAAGTCCAAGTATAAATATGTTATAAAGTCATTGCAGCAGCTTCGCTGGTGAATAATTTGTTTTAGTTAATTTGGTTGTTCGTCTTTATTGAGGCGGTATCACCATCTGGCGATAAGCTGTTGTTCAAATGATTTGTACTTGTCTGTTTCGTAACGTCAAAGCCTGGAGGCTAAGACTTGTTTGTTCCTTTCTTTGTTTATAGGTTTTACTTTATATTACATCTTATAATTATGCTTTTTAAGGCATGGCTGAAATGTCGGGTAACATATAAGGAAGCCGACACGTCGGCAAATTTAATTATTTTTACACAAATAACGATAACTTAAATGTAAAAAAAAGCTTTCATGCTTTAAAAAGTAGAGAAACAGGAATAAATGAAGAAAGAAAAAGTGGCAACAAGCGTACTTTTGTTGCCACTTTTCATGCTATAATTCTTCTGATTCTATTGGATATGTTGTTCAAAAACGTTATTTCACCATGCTGATGAAGAGTTCGTGGATGCGAGTATCGTTGTCCAACTCTGGATGGAAGGCTGTAACGAGCTGATTATCTTGGCGTGCTGCTACAATCTTGCCATCCACAACGGCAAGAACCTCTACCCCATCGCCTACAGATTCTATGTATGGAGCACGAATGAAGGTCATAGGTATTTCACCAAGTGTCTCGAAGTCGGATTGGCAGAAGAAACTGCCGAGCTGGCGACCGTATGCATTGCGCTTTGCTGTGATATTCATTGTGTCAAGGTGGTCATGATCGAGCATGATGAGACCTGCACAAGTTCCGAATACTGGCAGACCTTCACGAATGGCTTTCTGGATTGGCACGAAAAGCTCTTCGTCTCGGATAATGCGCATCATGGCTGTGCTTTCTCCTCCCGGAATGATGAGACCTGTTCCCTTGCCATCGATTGAAGCGTTCTGGATGTAGTCATTCCAATCGTTTAAGTTTCTGATTTGCACGCTATCCACTCCTAAACGAGAGAGCATCTGCTGGTGTTCAGCAAATGCTCCTTGTAATGCTAATATCGCTATTTTCATTATTTTCCTCTTTCTGCCATGAGCAATTCAATCTCGCTCTCGTTGATGCCTACCATTGCTTCGCCAAGGTCTTCGCTGAGTTCTGCGATGATCTTTGGGTTGTTGTAGTTGGTAACAGCCTTAACGATTGCCTGAGCACGCTTCACAGGGTCTCCACTCTTGAAGATACCGCTGCCTACGAATACGCCTTCTGCTCCAAGCTGCATCATGAGGGCTGCATCGGCTGGAGTTGCCACGCCGCCAGCTGCAAAGTTCACCACAGGAAGCTTGCCGTTCTCGTGAACATACTGAACAAGTTCGAATGGCACGCGAAGCTGCTTTGCTGCTTCATAGAGTTCATCCTCTGACATTGACACAAGACGGCGGATTTCGCTCTGCATCATGCGCATGTGACGAACAGCCTGAATGACATCACCTGTTCCTGGCTCACCCTTAGTGCGAATCATTGTTGCACCTTCGTTGATACGACGGAGAGCTTCCCCTAAGTCCTTTGCTCCACATACGAATGGAACATTGAACTTGCGCTTGTCAATGTGGTAAACATCATCAGCAGGCGAGAGAACTTCACTCTCGTCAATATAGTCAATCTCAATTGCTTCAAGAATCTGTGCCTCAACAAAATGACCAATACGGCACTTTGCCATTACAGGGATTGTCACGGCTTCCTGAATACCCTTGATCATCTTTGGATCACTCATGCGGCTCACTCCTCCTGCTGCACGAATATCAGCAGGAATACGCTCCAATGCCATTACAGCACATGCTCCTGCAGCTTCAGCAATACGAGCTTGTTCTGGGGTTGTAACATCCATGATAACACCACCTTTGAGCATCTGCGCTAACTGGCGGTTCAATGTTGATCTATCTTCCATTGTTTTTGAGGTTTTATTTATAATTCGATATTTGGATAATTTCGCAAATGATACTTCAACATTTCGATTTTGATGCAAAGGTATGGACAAAAAAAAGAACGAACAAATGTCCGTTCTCATATAGTAAAACAATGTACCGATAATCATAAGCGCTTGCTTTTGCCTGCCTAAAAGGAGTTTCTATTTTCACTAGGCGACTGCCCTGACTGATTCTTGAAGAAACGACAGAACATTGCCTGTGAGGAAAAGCCCAGTTTGTCTGCTATTTCCTGCATTGTCAATCTGGTGGTTGAAAGATAAGTTCTTGCCTCGCTCATGAGATAATCTGCGATGATCTGCTTTGGCGATTTGCCCACAACCTTGTCCGTCACCTGTGAGAGATAGCGAGGAGTGATACAGAGTTTATCTGCATAGAATGCCACATCGTGGGCAAAGGTATAATGTTCTGCCACAAGGCTTACAAAACCATTATACAAATCGACAGGACGCTGATTTACATCGCCATCATTCTTGGCGTAAACAACTTGAGAATGAATGAAATCATGGGCATTGCGAATGGCTGTTGGCACATCATCGCCCATTCCCAAGCGAGTGGTTATTGCTGCAGAAAGTGCGCCACCAACACCATGGCGCTGCCATCCTTCTGTATTATAAGAAGAAAAGAAATACTGAGTGTTTCCATATAGCAAGGCCTTCAGACGACCTTGGGTGTACTGACCTCCTCGGAGAAGCACCCATTCTGCTCCCATTTCATGCAAACGCTTAGCAGCTTCCTGCATATCATCATCTGTGGAAATTGAAATGCCAAGAACTTTCTCTGCATCCCTGCAACGAAGCATGAGCAGCGTAGCCTGTGGAATGAGGTAACAAGCAATAGCTACAATAGCCGACTCATCAACTATCATTGTACCATCTGAAGCATAAATGCCAGGAGCAACAACAAGCTTACTGCATCCAATGACTTCATTTCTGAGTCTCTTAACAGCATCAGAATCACGAACAAGCCCTATCTTTATGGCTTTAGGATGGACATCGCTGATAATGGATTTTGCCTGCTCTACAACAATATCAGCAGGCAAATCAAACATTTGTTTAACACCACAGCTGTCCTGAACCGTAACGCAGGAAACTGCAGTAACGGCATAGCCACCAAGAGCAGCAATGGTCTTGATGTCTGCCTGAATACCTGATTGTCCTGTACTGTCAGATCCGCTGACACTAAGTATTGGTGTTAAACTGCTGTTCATAACTACAACATTATGACATGTTTACGATAAGTTTTCTACTTCCAATACATTGAGAATCCGAATGTCTTATCCTCTGAGTTAGTGAATGTGCCTGTGAAGCTTGAGCCCTTTCTGTATTTTCCTTTGAAAGTTCCTGTGCTATTGCCATCAGGAAGATATTCCTTCACCTCGATAATTGCGTAATCATCGTCATCTGTCTTGCTGACGCACTTCAAGGTAAACTTATTCTCTGGACGAGATTTGTAGAAATAGAATCCGTCCTGTTTACCTTTATTGAAGCAAAGAACTACCGGGTATTCGCCAATTGTACCGTCATAGATATCGTAATCATTTTCAGAGTATTTAGTGACCAGCTGATTATTCTTGACCATTCTCCAACCTTTATCGATTTGATAGAACCATATAGGCTCTGGCACAATCTTATCGAACTCCTCTCGAGTTACAGTCTTATCGTTGATTGAGCAATACTCTTCAAAATCTTGTTCCCCATCTTCTGAAAATTCCTCATCATCTTCACGTTCTGGCTTTCTTATAGATACTGTTAAATTGCCTTTCATGATTTCTTTGCCATTCTGGTAGCGAGAGAATCCTCTGTCCCATGTGCGATTTGCTCCCATGTGGTCATCATGCTCATAGAAAGAATATCCACCTTTTGCATAGCCAAGTGTTTCATAACCGTCATAAGCAAAGTTCTTCATTTCAAGCTTTCCATTCTTAAGCAAGAAAACAGCATAGCTTGCACTTGGCAAATCGCTGTCACGAACAATAATATCCTTAACACCATCAGCATCGATGTCAAGAAGTAGGTACTGGCTGGTTGATAATACTTTCTTGTCATACTCGTCCAAAGCAGCATTGATATCAGCTACTGTACATGGTAATTTCTGCTGAGCAAAAGATGACGCTGCACAAGCAATAGCAGCAAAGAGGGAAATAAACTTCTTCATAATTGTAATGTAATTTCTATTTTAGACACAAAGTTAAGACAAACTATTCTAAATGACAAATTACTTAGTATAAAAAACACTAACAAATACGAAAAAAGGCTGCTTCGCGGTTGAAGCAGCCCTTAATATAATATATGTGTATTTAACCTTATTAGCCGAGGAAACTGAGAAGAATACCTGCAGCAACGGCAGAACCGATAACTCCGGCAACGTTTGGACCCATAGCATGCATGAGAAGGAAGTTGCGAGGATCAGCTTTCTGACCTTCCGTTTGGCTTACACGCGCAGCCATTGGAACGGCACTAACACCAGCAGAACCAATGAGTGGGTTAATTTTCTCCTTGAGGAAGATGTTCATGATCTTTGCCATGATAACACCTGATGCAGAACCGATACCGAATGCTACGATACCAACGCAGAGGATAGCAATTGTCTGAAGGTTCATGAATGAAGCAGCTGTGGCTGTTGCACCAACTGTAACACCAAGGAAAATAACGACGATGTTGTTGAGTTCATTCTGTGCAGCCTTAGAAAGACGATCCACCACTCCACTCTCTTTGAAGAGGTTACCAAGCATGAGACAACCGATGAGGGTTGCTGCTGATGGAACAATGAGTGAAACAACAATTGCAACTACGATTGGGAAGATAATCTTCTCTCTCTTTGTAACGGTACGCAACTGGCTCATGCGAATCTTACGTTCCTTTTCTGTAGTGAGGAAGCGCATGATAGGTGGCTGAATAACTGGTACGAGTGCCATGTAACTGTATGCAGCAACAGCAATAGGACCAAGAAGTTCAGGAGCAAGCTTTGACGTGAGGAAGATAGCAGTTGGGCCATCTGCACCACCAATGATACCGATAGAAGCTGACTGAGCTGGAGTGAATCCGAAGAAATCAATCTGAGTAACGAGGAATGTTGCGAAGATACCAATCTGAGCTGCTGCACCAAGGAGAAGACTCTTTGGGTTTGCAATCAGCGGACCAAAGTCTGTCATTGCACCTACACCGAGGAAGATGAGGCATGGATAGATACCAAGCTTCACACCGATGTAGAGTATGTCAAGAAGTCCGCCAGTAGCAAAGATGTGACGAAGATCATGATAGTATTCGCTATTCTCATTAAGATACTCATCGTTCCACAAATTCACGTGGAACATTTCTGCACCCGGAAGATTTGTGAGAATCATACCGAAGGCAATTGGCAGAAGCAACAATGGCTCGTAACCTTTCTTGATGGCAAGAAAAAGGAGGAAGCAACCAAGTGCAATCATGACGAGTGACTTCCATCCATCACCCTCAAAGAACTGCACGAATGCCATCTCATGGAAGAATTTTTCAAGTCCTTCTGTAAGATTGAATTCTGTTGCTGCCAATGGAGTAGCTAAAGATAAAATATTCATTTAATGCAAGTTTGAACTGTTCTATATTAAGCTAATTCGATGAGAGCCTGACCACCCTGAACCTGAGCACCTGTCTCAACGAGGATAGCCTTAACTGTTCCTGAAGCCTCAGCTGTGATGCTGTTCTCCATCTTCATAGCCTCAAGCATACAAACTGTGTCGCCAGCCTTAACAGCATCGCCAACCTTGCAAGTGATCTTTGTGATTGTGCCTGGAAGCGGAGCTGTAACAGCATTAGCGCCTGCTGCAGGCTTTGGTGCTGCTGGTGCAGGAGCTGCTGCAACTGGTGCAGGAGCTGCTGGAGCAGGCTTTGGAGCAAGTGCTGGAGCCTCTGCTGCAACGAAATCTGCAACCATCTCAACGAGGAGGTCACCCTGATTAACGTTCTGACCCTGAGCAACAGCTACACGCTGAACTGTACCGTCAACCTCGCTTACGATGTCGTTAGCCATCTTCATTGATTCAATAACGAGGAGAACATCTCCACGCTTAACGTGCTGACCGTCAGCAACCTTTACTTCTGTAACTGTACCAGGAAGCTCTGACATTACGTTTGCAGGACCACCCTTCTGACCACCTGCAGGAGCAGCAGGTTTTACTGGACGAGGTCCTTCTGCCTTCTTCTCTGGCACTACTACCTGATAAGTCTGACCGTTGAGAGTGACAGTCATGTTGCCGCCCTTGAGGTCTTCAACCTGTGCGGAATAATCGATACCGCCTATGGTAAACTTGAATTCTTTCATTGTCTTATTATTAGAGTCTTGGGTTAAGACGTGCTCCCCAAGCAGAATTTGGATTTGGTTTAATTGTGAGGATACGGTTCTCGCGGTTCTCATACTCGTTGAAGTAGAGGTAGAGAGCCATGGCAACGGCTGCCTTATCTTTATCGTCAGCCTTTTCTATTGCCTTAGCCTGCTTGTTCTCCTTGTACTCCGCCTTAACGTCGCTCACCTTATCTGTTGTTTTCATTGCTACAGCTGTAAAGATGCCGAGGATGGCAACAAGAATAACCAGGATGGCAAACACCACGAGGATGCTCACACCTGCCAGTAACCAAATATTCGGATCGCTGATTGATAGAAAATTCATTTGTTTATTCTTTAGAGTGGAATGTTTCCGTGCTTCTTAGCTGGGTTCTGAAGCTTCTTATTCTCAAGCTGAGCAAGTGCGCGGATAATGCGGAAACGAGTGTTGCGTGGCTCGATAACATCATCGATGTATCCGTACTTAGCAGCCTGATAAGGATTAGCAAAGAGCTTAGTGTACTCATCTTCCTTCTCCTTGATGAATGCCTTTGCACCTTCAACGTCGCCTGCATCCTTGAGAGCCTTAGCTTCCTTAGCATAGAGAACTGAAGCTGCACCACTTGCACCCATGACGGCAATCTCAGAAGATGGCCATGCATAGTTGAGGTCACCGCGAAGCTGCTTACAAGACATAACGATGTGTGAACCACCGTAAGACTTACGAAGAGTAACTGTAACCTTTGGAACTGTACATTCTCCGTATGCATAGAGAAGCTTAGCACCGTGAAGAATAACGGCATTGTACTCCTGACCTGTACCTGGAAGGAATCCTGGAACATCAACGAGAGTAACGATTGGAATATTGAATGCATCGCAGAAACGAACGAAACGAGCACCCTTGCGAGAAGCGTTGCAGTCAAGCACACCAGCAAGCTGCTTTGGCTGGTTAGCAACGATACCTACTGATTGTCCGTTGAAACGAGCGAAACCTACGATGATATTCTTTGCATAGTTTGGCTGAACCTCAAAGAACTCACCATTATCAACGATACCAGCAATAACCTGATACATGTCGTAAGGCATGTTAGGGTTGTCAGGGATGATATCGTTGAGGTAATCCTCCATACGGCCAACAGGGTCAGTACACTCAACACGTGGAGTCTTCTCAAGATTGTTCTGTGGAATGTAAGAAAGAAGCTGCTTGATCATAGCGATACCCTCTTCCTCTGTAGCTGCAGTGAAGTGAGTTACACCAGACTTAGTAGCGTGAACTGATGCACCACCGAGCTGTTCCTGAGTAACAACCTCGCCAAGAACAGCCTTAACTGGGCCAGGACCTGTGAGGAACATGTATGAAGAGCCTTCAATCATGAGAGTGAAGTCTGTGAGGGCTGGTGAATAAACAGCACCACCTGCACATGGACCGAAGATACCAGAAATCTGTGGAATAACACCAGATGCCATGATGTTGCGCTGGAAGATCTCTGCATAACCAGCGAGGGCATTGATACCTTCCTGAAGACGAGCACCACCTGAGTCGTTAAGACCAATAACAGGAGCGCCAACCTTCATTGCTATATCCATAACCTTACAGATCTTGCTTGCGAGCATCTCTGAAAGTGAACCTGCAGATACTGTGAAATCCTGTGCGAAAACATATACAAGACGTCCGTCGATTGTACCTGAACCTACAACAACACCATCACCGAGATAGTGCTTCTTCTCCATACCGAAGTTGCTGCAACGATGCTCAACGAACATGTCGAGTTCTTCAAAACTGCCCTCGTCAAGGAGGAGTGCAATACGCTCACGAGCTGTGAGTTTATTCTTTGCGTGCTGCTTCTCGATAGCCTTCTCACCACCGCCGATGCGAGCCTTTGCGCGGAGCTCCATAAGCTCCTTAATACGTTCTGTTTGCTTAGACATAATTATATGTTGAATTATGAGTTAGGAATTAGGAATTAGGAATTGTTTGTTACTGCACTTCAGTACATTTGGTATCAATTCCTAACTCCTAATTCCTCTTTCCTCATTAAATTATTTACTTAGCTGGCTCACAAAGCTCTGTGAGGATACCTGCTGTACACTTTGGATGGAGGAAGCCGATCATCATGTTCTCAGCACCCTTGCGTGGAGCCTTGTCGATGAGCTTAATTTCCTTGCCTTCGCACTCTACGAGAGCTTCTGCAACACCGTCCTCAACAGCGTAAGCTACATGGTGAACACCCTTGCCACCCTTCTCAAGCCACTTAGCGATAGTTGAATCTGGTGATGTTGGCTCAAGGAGCTCAAGCTTAACTTCACCAACCTTGAGGAAAGCTGTCTTTACCTTCTGGTCAGCAACTTCTTCTACTGCATAGCACTTGAGACCGAGTACGTTCTCATAATAAGGGAGCACAGCGTCGATGCTCTCAACACCTATACCAAGGTGATCGATACGTGAAATCTTCATACGATTTAATTATTTATTGTTAATGTTGATTTGTTGAATTATTCGGTTTTAGTAACTCATAAACTGACCTGTCGGTTAAATGGCCGGTCAGTTTAAGCTCACAAATTTAACGCTTTTAATTTTCACACGAAAGCCAAAAGCGAAAAAAGTACACAAAGAACTGCTAAATATTTACGTTTCCCATAAAATACGCCTCGATTTCGGAAGTCAACTGAGCATAATCCTTATCATAATCTTTGATTATGCTGCCATGTTCCAAAAGAGTCACACGCGTACAAATGTCTATTGTGTGCGTGAGATTGTGAGAAGAAACGATGATGGTCGCCCCATGTTCCTTATGGTAAGTTTCCAGCAAATACTTCATAGCCATCTGCGATGTCGGATCAAGAAAATTGAAAGGCTCATCAAGAATAAGCACCTGCGGATGATGTAGCATTGCACCAATGATGCCCACCTTCTGCTTGTTTCCCATAGATAGGTTGCGGATGAGAGTTTTCTGTCCAAGCACCTCACCATTCATGAATCCATCAAACTGGAGCAAGCGGTCTTTCAGCACATCGTCGCTAATGCCAGAAACTTTTGCTATGAAACGGAAATACTCTTCTGGCGTGAGGTATTCAATGAGGAAACCGCTATCTACAAAAGCACCTGTGTATTCCTTCCAAGACTCACTATTTGCCGTATTGCAAGAAACTGGTTGACCATTCAGCATGCCGTCAATAGTCACAGAACCAGAATCGGCATGAAGCAAGTCAAGAATGATGCGGAACAACGTTGTCTTGCCTGCACCATTATTGCCGACAAGTCCAATAATCTCACCACTGTGAACAGAGTAGTAATCTATGTCAAGAGCAACCTTTTCTCCAAAGGTTTTCTTTAGGTTTTCGATTGTTATATTCATAATCCTGTAAGGATTTGTTTGGTTTAGTGTGAATTGCGGAAGCCGTCCATATTCTGGTAGCGGCGAGCCATAAATCTGTTGTAGATGTTGCGAAGCCAAAGCGGATGAAGCAAAATGCCTATAGCGCCAATGGCTATCATCAGCATATCAGCAATATCTTCTCCGAAGAGCACCACAAACAAATACATTATTCCCATTGGAATGAACAATGCCAGATAAGACATTATCAGCTGCATCTTTGTATTGTGCCCTGCTTTTGTCACCTTTTCATTCAGCTGGATAGCAGAATCATTATATACAGCCAGCTGGAAAATGAATGGGAACACCGCACCTGGAGTGAACAGCAAGCAACCTATTGCTGTGAGAATGGAAATCTTGCCTTGTATCACAGGCATCATGGCAAAAATCAGCGGCACTATGAGCATCACGCAATGGAAATAGTATTTAGCCTTAAGAAGAGACAACACCGTCTCTTTCCTCACCATAAGACCATCAATATAATTGCCCTCAGCACACATGATTGAGGTGCAAGTCATAACGCCAAGGCATGAGAAGCAATAAGTGCTGATAAACACCCTCATGAATGGCATACTGTCATAAACATCCGTAAAAGCGAAAAGGCAGCAAAGCATAATCATGCAGAAGCATCCTGTGAGGAACTGTTTTCTCACGACAAGGTTGCGCATCGTTGACTTTATCTCCAGCTTTAGGTATTCACCAATAACACCAAACTTATCGAGATAAGTCATGTTGTTTGTCTTAAAACTCTTCACCACTTCCGTCTTGGCAATCTCAACATAAATTGCTGCTTTTTGGGCATTGTAGTTAATAAGATACAATGGCACAACCAAAACAACGAAAAAGAGGAAACTGAGCGGATTCCATTGGCAGAATCCTCGCATCAGATGCATTGAGCCTTGGAAAAGCCACTGATCATCTTCGTCAAAGAAGATTCCGAAATAAACGAGTGCGGCATAGATCAGTACTGGAATTGCCAGCATGAGGATGTTGCGATTGAGAATTGTTCGCCAAATGAGATACCAATAGCTGTTCAGCACAAACATGAGCCACCATCCTATCAAGAAACCAATATAGCCTGTTATTCCGTAAAACTGAGGAATTGCAAGAAAGCCAAACGGCACAAGGAAAAATGCCCAGAAGAAATTGTAGAGCTGCAATCCCATGCGGAACAAAAATACGTTCAGTAGGAAGTTTGTCGGCACATTCAGCAGCTTGTACTGCTTGATGTTCTGAGCAGGCGTTTCCTGCATTGCAAAACGCAAGAAGAAATCAAGGATGAGAAACCATATCATTCCTCCGTCAATCCAGTCGAAAGATTCTAATGCAGAATCCTTGAAGATGTTGTAGAAAAACACTCCGAACATCATGAGATAAACAGCCCAAAAGGCGACGAAGATATAACCAAATACCTTCATCACCTTGTTCTTCTCAAACATAGGATGCCTGCGGTCGTGCAAGCGCTGATTATGTGAAATAAGCTTGTAAAGAAGCCTTGCTCGCTGGAAATCCATTACTGTAATCCAAATAGAATCCTTTAACGCAAATCGATCACTTCTGCCTTAGGATAGTTCTTCTTGTTGAATTTGAATGTATTGTCTGTAAACTTCTGACCTTTCATGAAGGAGTTGCAATTGATAGATGTTGTTGCTCCCTTTGATGAGGTCATGCTGATGTACGAAGGATAATTTGTTGACTTATTCACACGAACCACAACCTTTGTATATGGAGAAGATCCATCGCCAGTAAGCACAATCTCATGCTCTTTTGCTGTACCCTTTCCCATCTTTGCCTGATAGCCTTTCTTGTAGAAAGTGAGGAAAGCATAAGGATTCATCTTTGCAACTTCTTCTGGCTTTGGATTTGTAACATTCACCTCCTCGTTCTTCTTGACATAGCTCCACATTGTTGTTCCGTCAAACCATGTAATCTGGCCTGCCATATTCACAACGAACTTCTGTCCCTGAAGCTTAATGTAACCCACAGATGAGCCTCCATCGGCAGAGAGCGTGAAGCCAATCTTCACGTTTCCAGCAGCCTTGAGTGTAGAAGCTGACTTATCGAGAATCCTTGTTGCATCCTGTGCTTTTGCTACGGTGAAAAGCGAGAGGAGAAAAGCGAAAAGAAGAATAATCTTTTTCATCATCAAACTTTTTATTTTGTTCTATCAATTCAATTTCAATCATTATGACTGCGCATTTTCAATTTCGTTTAAATCGATTATTTAATTTCCCTTGAATTGATTATTTAATTACCTCGTAATTGATCGTTTGGTTTGCCTTATTCCGATTGTTCGGTTTGCCCTGTTCGGAGCGAACGGCTTGCCTTGTTCCAACAGAAAGAAAGCTCTTGCACTAAATCTATAAAGTGTTGAGCAATCCCTCAAGCGTAAGCATATCCTTGATGAGCACCTCTCGTGGCTTTGCACCAATCTGAGGTCCTACAACTCCCATCTTCTCAAGCTGATCCATAATCTTGCCTGCTCGGTTGTAGCCGATGGAGAAGTTACGCTGAATCATTGAAGTTGAACCGCTCTGGTTGCTCACCACAAACTTTGCCACATCAGAGAACATCGGGTCAAGATGATTCCTATCCACTGTACCCATGTCTACTCCACTATCCACATTGGGATCTGCGACTTCTGGCAAATACATTGGATGAAGGAACGCCTGCTGAGTAGCAATGAAGTGGCAAATATCATTAACCTCAGGAGTATCGACGAATGCACACTGAACACGCACAGGTTCGCCTCCGCCAAGATAAAGCATATCACCCTTTCCTATGAGTTGATTAGCACCTGGACGGTCAAGAATGACACGGGAGTCCATCATTGAGCTCACCTTAAACGCAATACGCGTTGGGAAGTTCGTCTTGATTGCACCGCTGATGATGCTTGCCTGAGGACGTTGAGTTGCAATAATCATGTGGATACCTACAGCACGAGCCAGCTGGGCAATACGGCATATTGGAAGCTCCACCTCCTTGCCTGCAGTCATGATAAGGTCACCGAACTCATCGACAATCACAACGATATAAGGCATGAACTCATGACCATTCTCTGGGTTAAGATGACGGCTCTTGAACTTCTCATTGTATTCCTTGATGTTTCTCACATGAGCCTTCTTCAGCAAATCATAGCGGCTATCCATGAGAGCACAGAGAGAGTTGAGAGTCTTCACAACCTTTTGAACATCAGTAATGATACAATCTTCTTCTTCCTCAAGACGAGCGAGGAAATGATTTTCTATAGGAGAATAGATGCTGAACTCCACCTTCTTTGGATCAACCATCACAATCTTAAGTTCTGACGGATGCTTCTTGTAGAGGAGAGATGTGACAATAGCATTAAGACCTACAGACTTACCCTGACCTGTAGCACCAGCAACAAGCAGGTGAGGAGCCTTGGCAAGGTCGAACATGAACACATCGTTAGAGATTGTCTTACCAATTACACAAGGCAATTCCATCGTGCTCTCCTGATAAACCTTACTGTTGATTACGCTCTCCATAGAGACAATGCACTTCTTCTTGTTCGGAACCTCAATACCGATAGTTCCCTTTCCAGGAATTGGCGCAATGATACGAATACCTTCTGCTGCAAGGCTGAGGGCTATATCATTCTCCAAACCACGAATCTTACTGATACGGGTTCCCTCTGCAGGCACAATCTCATAAAGCGTGATGGTAGGACCGATAGTAGCTTTGATGCTTGAGATCTCCACTCCGAAGCTCTTCAGCACATGAATGATTCTGTCCTTGTTGGCATTCTGCTCAATCATATCAATCTGAGGTCCCTGATTATCCGCCTTCCTCAAAAGGCTTAATGTAGGATATTTGTAGAACTCAAGATCAAGCTTTGGATCGTAAGGAGTGTTGATGTCACCACGCTCGAACTTACCGCTACCCTTTTCTGTTTCCTTGGTTTCAATGGCCATTTCCGTCTCGCCAATGCCTTCGTCTTTCTTGTCCTCTTCTTCATCATCTTCTGCATCATTGACATCGTCAGTAAAATTCAGTTCTGTCTGAATTTCCATAGTTTCACCATCATTGTCATTGCTCTGCACTTCATCTATTTCTCCATTATTTTCAGAGTCAAGATTATCGAAGTTCAAAACAGTTGGAGAAGTCACATCTGGAGCAATCTCATTGGTGCCTTCTACATCAAATTCAATAGGATCTGCGTCATTCTCTGGTGTTTCATCACCCTCATTGTTGCCATCATTATCGGTCTCATCCTCATCTTCACCCTCTTCTTCATCCAAGAATTTCTTAGTGGAACGGCTAGCAAGCCATTCTCTCACATGTTTCATGCGAACAGCATCACGAATCCATTCAATTGTTTTGGTACTCAAATAAATAAGATAGCCAACAGCATATATGACAAGCACAGCAAGAAGTCCCGGTGTGCCTATTGTCTTTGTGAGAATGCTAACCACATTTATTCCATGATTACCTCCCAGCTTGATGAACGAAGATTCAAAATATGGGAAAAGGTAGCCGAAAGTAGCAAAGAACACGCTCACCCAAACCATCAAGAGGGTGAACAAAATAAACTTACGTACAAGAGTAAACTTGAAAATACGCATCATTCTCATTCCCAGAATGACAAGATATGGAGGAATGATGAAAGATGCAAGCCCAAAAAGGTCGTTAAGGAAGAAATAAGCCACGATAGCACCCAATGAACCGCAGACATTCTTGTACTGCATTTTCTCATTGAGAGGATCAGCACTCTGCTCAAGAAGGCTGAAGTCTGCGTCACCTGTGATAAGATAGGAAACGAAGGCTACCATCATAAAGAGAGCAAAAATGACAACAAAGAAACCGATGCAGAATGACACCAGTTCCCATTTGCCAAAACCGCTAAAGAAATCCTCCGTCGTCAACCTATCGTTATCTTTGGATGATGTTTTTCCTTTTTTACCTGTTATCTTTTTCTTGGTTGTAGCCATTTGGTTGTTACTCAAATATCAATTAGAATGTTGCAAAGTTACAAACATTCTTTGAAACACACAATAATTAAATAGAGATTTTAATCAATTCTCTACTTATATTTATCCAAAGCCTTCAGACTTTTCCCTCTGTTAAGCTTGAAATAAAGTTCACGAAGTTCCAGAAGCCACAGTTCCGTATGCTGCTCGTCAAACTTTTTTGATTGTTCAAATGCATCGCACGACTTCTTATACAATTCCGTAATTTCAGCCTTTTCCTCAGCATAAGCAGGATGAGTTATCGGAAGGTTGAAATTGCGGTATTTCTCATGAGCATCATGAAGATAGATATTGCCAATAGCAGAAAACGACTCAGCATCGTCAGCCTTTATTTCAACACATTTCTCAAAAGAAACCAAGGCATCCTTATACTTGCCAAGAAGCATCTGCTCCTTTCCGCACATGAACCAATAGTCACGATTGCCAGGATTCTTCTCCGTCATCTTCTGCACAGTAGCGAGAGCTTTCTCGAAATCGCCGCGATCGTTATAGTACTTAGTCAAGGTGACAAAGAAATACTCCGTTTCAGGATAGAGGAAAAAGCCATTCTCAAGCAAATTAACCATTTCTGTCGTATCTTTCATCTCAGCAGCAGCCTTACTGCCAAGTTCCAAGAACTGACATTCCTTATCCTTATCGTTCAAGCTTTCAGGAAGATGAGCCATAACTCCCTTATAATTGCTTGAACCGTACGCACTCAGCACAGCAAGAACAGAAGCTTCTGTCAAATCATCAGGATCATCAACCTTCACCTCGCCATTCTTATCTTTGAAGACAGGCGCAGTTTTCGTATTGACATACAGATCAATATATTGGTACGCCTTGGCGTATTCCTTCTTTCTGTAAAAGTATTTGCCCGCAGCATAGATGCTCTTTCTGTAAGGCATCATAATGCCAGCAACCGATGTTCCGTATTTATTCTCTGCCTTTTTTCCTTCAGCAACTTTTTCTTGATTAGCAGCACGTTCCACGGTATCGCACTTCAATCCTGTCTGATAAAGTTCATACATGTAATTGAAGTACTTGACAGTATCAGGATTCTGCTTCAAGTAAATCTTTTTATTCTCAGCAGCAACAAGCCCATTCAACGCATCAACCTTGAATTTATACAATTGTGGGTCTTTTCTTGCCACATCAAACTTCTTCATCGCCCCATCCATTTCATCCTTAGCCTTCGCAAAGTTAGAAGCTTTCATATAGCCCCTGTAGTTCTTCACCACACTGCCCTTCTTGAAAGGCTCTGCAACCTTCTTGCCATCATCACCCTTCTTCTGAGCAAAAGCAACATAAGAGAATGCAATCAGCAAAAACAAGAAGCTATATAATGTTTTCTTATTCATCTACAATCACATACAGAGACACTTTGTCTCATAATTTGTGGGATAAACTCCCAAATAACAAAAAACCTAAAATGCACCATCCCCTTGTTCAGAGATGGCGCATTTGTATATATAAGTAATGTATAAACCCATAGATAAAGCCGAAGCTATTAAGCCAAAGCCAATCATAGGATTCAAACTATGCTAATCTGCAGATTAGTTGAACCACTTAACGTAGCAGAAGTCCTGACGGTGTGGAAGATCAGCATTCTTTGGATACATACGGTAAGCAACCTTGAAGCTGCCAGCAGTAGGCATTACGTGAGTACCCTCGAATGTGTAGAGGTTGCCCTCACGCTTAGTTACCTCGAGTGGCTCAACCTTGTTGATGTGCTCACGACCGTCCTCATCCTTGAAGATAGTAACGAGTTCGAAGCCAACAGCATCATCGAGACCCTGCTCATCGATAACATACTTAACGTGGTAAGTCTTACCAGAAAGAACGTCACCCTTAACCATGTCTTCTTCCTTCTCGCAAGAAACAACCTTAATGTCATTCCAGCGTGAAGCAACGAGTTCCTTCCATGCTGCGATGTCCTTAGCCTTCTTGTAGTTGTTAGCGAAGAGATCCTGACGACGCTCTGCGAGTGGGCAATAGAACTTAGTGAAGTAGTCATCGAGCTGACGCTTCATAGTGTAGTGAGGAGCAATCTGAGCAATTGAGTTCTTCACTGTGCGAATCCAGCCCTCGCTGTAGCCCTTAGAGTTGCGAGCGTAGTAAAGTGGGAGGATTTCATTCTCAAGGAGTGAATAGATAGTAGCAGCATCGAGCTGATCCTGCTGATCCTGGTTCTGGAATGTGCGCTTCTCTGTGAGAGCCCAACCAGCACCCTCGCGGTAGCCCTCAAGCCACCAGCCGTCAAGAACAGAGAGGTTTACAACACCGTTCATGAGAGCCTTCTCACCAGATGTACCAGAAGCCTCGAGTGGACGAGTTGGAGTGTTCATCCAGATATCAACACCAGTAACGAGACGGCGGGCAAGCTTCATATCGTAGTTCTCAAGGAAGATGATCTTGCCAAGGAACTCAGGACGACGGCTAATCTCATAAATCTTCTTGATGAGACCCTGACCTGCACCATCGGCTGGGTGAGCCTTACCTGCGAAGAGGAACTGGATTGGGTAATTAGGGTTGTTAACGATCTTAGCAAGACGATCGAGGTCAGAGAAGAGAAGGTGAGCACGCTTGTATGTAGCGAAACGACGTGCGAAACCGATAGTGAGAGCATTTGGATTGATCTTCTCAACGATAGAAACGATGCGAGAAGGATCACCCTGATGCTTGAGCCAGTCAGCCTTGAACTCCTTCTTGATATAATCGAAGAGCTTAGCCTTGAGCTGGAGACGAGTGTTCCAAACTTCCTCATCTGGCACATTATAGATAGATTCCCAAATCTTCTGGTTGCTCTGGTCTGCAAGGTGCTTCTTGTCAAAGTACTTAGCGTAAACACCTTTCCACTCAGATGCTGTCCATGTTGGCATGTGAACACCGTTAGTTACATAACCTACATTGTCAAGCTCCTCTGGGAAGTAACCCTTCCAGATACCATTGAACATATCCTTAGAAACCTTGCCGTGGAGCCAGCTTACGCCGTTAACCCATGAACAAGTGTTACATGCGAATGTTGACATACAGAAACGCTCGCCCTTATCGTCAGGGTTTACGCGACCCATGCCGATGAACTCATCCCAGCTGATGCCAAGCTTAGCAGGATATTGACCCATGTACTTGCCGAAGAGACCCTCGTCGAAGTAGTCGTGACCTGCTGGCACTGGAGTGTGAACAGTATAGAGAGAAGAAGTACGAACAACTTCAAGAGCCTCGTTGAATGTCATGCCGCTCTCAACGTAGTCAACAAGACGCTGTACGTTTGCGAGTGCTGCGTGACCCTCGTTACAGTGGATGATATCCTTGTTGATGCCAAGCTTCTTGAGAAGAAGAACACCACCGATACCGAGGAGGATCTCCTGCTTGATACGGTTCTCCCAGTCACCTCCGTAGAGAGCGTGAGTGATAGAACGGTCGTACTCAGAGTTCATGTCGTTGTCTGTGTCGAGGAGGTAAAGCTTAACACGACCAACATTTACGCGCCATACGAGAGCGTGTACAGTATAGTTGTTGTAAGGAACATCAACTACAACCTGATTGCCATTCTCGTCAAGCTCGCGCTCGATTGGAAGAGTTGGGAATACCTGAGCCTCGTAGTTAGCAACCTGCTGACCCTCCATAGAAAGAGTCTGAGTGAAGTAACCGAAACGATAGAGGAAACCTACAGCACAGAAATCAATGTTAGAGTCAGAAGCCTCCTTAACATAGTCACCAGCGAGGATTCCGAGACCGCCAGAATAGATCTTGAGCACGTGGCTGAGACCGTATTCCATACAGAGGTATGCTACAGATGGACGCTTGCTGTCTGGCTTAACATCCATATAAGCGCGGAACTCCTTATAGATCTTGTTTACTTTCGCAACAATCTTCTCGTCAGCTGCAAGAGCCTGGAGCTTGTCGTGATTCATGCGACCGAGGAAGAGCACTGGGTTCTGCTGTACATCATGCCAGAGCTGTGGGTCCATTTCGTTGAAAAGATGACCAACTTCGTTGTTCCAAGTCCACCACATGTTGTGAGCGATCTCGTTGAGAGGCTCGAATGCAGCAGGAACAGATGATCTTACGCTGATTTCACGCCAGTTTGGAGTGTTAGCGTTGCTTGCCTGAATTCTCATAATTTTTTTATTTATTGAATTTGGGTTATTTTGTTCTGATATCTCTATTCTTCAAAGCCTTGTCATAAGCTTCGTAGTAGTATGCGATGAAATGCTTCCAAAGAGCCTTTTCAGCCACCTTCTCAGCATTCTTTCTTGCAGCGCTTACCTGCTTCTTGTCCATCTGAGAGAACTTGAGGATAGTGTCGCGAATTGTGTCGCTAACCTCATCGAAGTTGTAGTCGCTGCGGTGAATAGTCTTCACGCCGTCCTCAATCTCGCTCTCAGCACCCTTTAAGCTGTTAGCCCAGAGACCGAAACCAGCAAGGTCGGTAGTGATGCAAGGCACATGGAATGCCACAGACTCAGTAGGAGTGTAGCCCCATGGCTCATAGTATGATGGGAATACGGTAAGGTCGTTGCCAATGAGGAGGTCATAATAGTGCTTGTTGAAGATGCCGTCAGCACCATCAAGGTAGCAAGGCACGAATATTACCTTAACCTTATCCTCAGGGCGGTTGTGCATATCGAGCCAGTTCATCTGACCAAGAACCTTATCATTGTCCTGTTCATTAAGTACGTGAGTGATGCGTGGATCGCCAACAGAACCCTCCTGAGCCTTCTTGCTCTTGAGAGCAGCCTTAAGATCCTCGCGCGCCTCCTTCATCCATGCAGGAACCATGACGAACGCTAGCACGTTCTTTTCCAAACGGTTGTCCCAGCGGAGACGGTTGAGAGCATCCACATACACGTTGATACCCTTGTTCTGGTACTCATAGCGACCGCCTGTGCTCACGATGATAGTATCATCATCAAGCTCTGTGCCCATGAGTGTGTTAGCAACCTTGAGAAGAGTCTTTCTTGCCTCCTTGCGAGCCTCGTTGAACTTAGCAGCAGGAGTAGGAACAAAGGCATTCTCAAAACCGTTAAGGAGAATGGAATCTGGAGTCTTATCCAACAATGCAGCACATTCAGCGCCTGTGATGTCCGACACTGTTGAGAAACAGTCAACGTTCCATGCTGCCTTCTTCTCCACCGAGTGCTTAGCCTCAACATTCAGCTCAGCAGCCATCTGGTCGCCGTTATACTGAGTGAGGTAATCGTAGAGAGGTTTGCCATTGCCAGCGATGGAACGTCCTATAGTAGTCGCATGAGTGGTGAAAATAGTCGCCACCTCAGGCGCGTATTTCTTTACATATAAAGCAGCGAGACAAGTCTGCCACTCGTGAGCCTGGAAAACGACGTTGTCCTCCTTTGTAAGACCGAAGAACTTGTAGTAGCTCTCAACCACCTTGCCTGCAGCCCACGAGAACATGAGGCTCTCGTCATAGTCGCCGTAAGCATGAAGTGAATCAACCTGATAGTTTTCCCATGCCCAAGCGAAGATCTCGTTACGCTTCTCGAAGAAAGGCTTGAAATCCACAAGGATAGCGATAGGCTCGCCTGGAATCTGCCAGCGACCGATGCGGAAATTCACGCCATCATACTCAGCAGCGCTCTTTCTCCATTTTGCGAGCAAAGTCTTGTTTTCCTTGAAAAGCGGGTTCTTCTTGTCCTGCCAGAAATCAGGTCCTATGAAGAACACCTTATCATTGAGCTTGTCCTGAAGAGTCTTCGCACGTGTAGAAAGTACAGTATAGATACCGCCCACCTTGTTGCAAACCTCCCAGCTTGACTCAAAAATATAATGAGGATCCTGAATTTGAATCTTTTTAGCCATAGAAAATTGTGTGTGTGAGAATAAATTCCCTTTTTACCTTTAAAGTATATTTACCTATCTTTTCGTTTTCGGCTGCAAAGTTATGCATTTTAAACTTAATTAAGAAACAAAGCAACGACATTTTGCACATTTTCAAGTAAAAATGAACAATACGCGCCATTTTGCAAACTCGTGATAGCACTTTTTCAATCAGCAAGCATCTCCAAGAACTCATCCTCATTCACAATCCTCACGCCAAGTCCCTGAGCTTTCTCCAGCTTAGCCGGTCCCATATTCTCACCAGCAAGCACGAACGTTGTCTTCTTGCTTATAGAGCCCACATTCTTGCCTCCATTCTGCTCAATGATAGCCTTATACTCATCGCGAGAATGCTTGGCAAACACTCCGCTTATCACGATGCTCTGCCCTGCCAGCTTATCCGTACGCCCAGCCAGCTGCTCTTCTGAGAGTTGCATCTGAACGCCCTGATTTGCAAGTTTCTCAACAATCTGTAGATTCTTCTCATCATGGAAGAAGCGGATAACGCTCTCGGCAATCACCTGTCCCACTCCATCAACCTCAAGCAGCTGCTCCAGCGTAGCACTCTTCAGCGCCTCCATGCTCTTGAAATGTTTGGCAATGAGCTTTGCCGTAGTCTCACCAACAAAGCGTATGCCTATAGCGAACACCACTCTCTCGAAAGGCACGTTGACCGTAGATTTCACTCCATCCACAACCTTCTGAGCCGATTTAACCCTGTTGCGGTTGAAGCCGCAGATATCAGCCACGGTAAGATCGTAGAGATCGCTCACATCATGGATGAGTCCCCTCTGGTAATAGTCGTCCACCGTCTCAGGGCCAAGACTGTCTATGTTCATCGCCTTGCGCGAAATGAAATGCTCTATCCTGCCCTTGATCTGCGGAGGACAGCCGCTATCGTTCGGACAGTAATGCGCAGCCTCACCCTCAATTCTGATGAGCTGAGCGCCACATTCCGGACATGTCTTTATGAACTCCACTTTCTGCAAATCCGCTGTGCGCTGCTCCTTATCCACACCTACAACCTTAGGGATGATCTCGCCTCCCTTCTCCACATATACCATATCGCCGATGTGCAAGTCCAGCTCGTTCATCACGTCAGCATTATGCAGCGAAGCCCTCTTCACCACCGTTCCTGCCAAGAGCACAGGGTTCATGTTTGCCACAGGAGTCACCGCACCCGTTCTGCCCACCTGATAAGTCACCTCGTTCAGTCTTGTGCAAGCCCTCTCAGCCTTGAACTTATACGCTATCGCCCATCTTGGGCTCTTCGCCGTGAATCCCAAGTGCCTCTGCTGGCGAAGACTGTTCACCTTCAGCACAATGCCATCAGTAGCCACAGGCAGATTCTTGCGCTCCACGTCCCAGTATTCTATGAACTCCAGCACCTCCTCCACAGAACGGCACTTCTTCATGCCACGTGAAATCTTGAAGCCCCACTCTGCCGCCATCTGCAAGTTCTCGTAATGAGCGCCGTCAGCAGGAATCTCATCGCCGAGCAAGTAGTACAGATAAGCATCCAGTCCTCTCTCTGCCACAACCTTGCTGCTCTGGCTCTTCAGCGTGCCGCTGGCAGCATTTCTCGGATTGGCAAACAGCTGCTCCCCCTTGCGCTCCCTCTCCTCGTTCAGTTTCTCAAAGTTCTGCCAAGGCAAGAGAATCTCGCCACGGATCTCAAACTCATGAGGGTAACCGCTGCCCTCCTTCAGTCGCAAAGGAATGCTCTTAATGGTGCGCACATTAGCCGTCACGTCATCGCCCCTCACACCATCACCGCGAGTCACAGCCTGAGTCAGCACACCATCCACGTATGTCAGTGAAATGCTCAAGCCATCATACTTCATCTCAGCGCATATCTCAAAGTCCTCGCCCTCAAGACCATCCTTCACGCGACTGTAGAAATCGCGCACATCCTGCTCGCTGTATGTATTCGCAAGCGACAGCATAGGATAGCGGTGAGGCACGCTCTTGAACTCCTGGCTCAAGTCGCTGCCCACCCTCTGCGTAGGCGAGTTAGGATCAGCATACTGCGGATAGAACATCTCCAGATCCTGCAATTTATACATCATCTGGTCGAAGTCATAGTCGCTGATTGTAGGCTGATTTAGCACATAATAATTATAGTTGTGTTGCTCCAGCTCCTTTCTGAGCTGTTCTATTTCTTCTTTTGGTGTCATGGTGAGATTGGGAACGATTATATTACGCTACAAAGATACACTTTTTTTTTCTTTCTGCCAAAGAGACGCTGATAATTTTCCCTTATCCACAGCTTATTTATTTTAATGTGCAGCCATTTTCATTCCTCCATCACAAAAAAAGGAACAGAAACTTTTGACAAGGAAAGAAAAAACAGTACCTTTGCACATTCAGATCCATAAAAAACAAAAGAATCACAAATGAAACTCATTCTATCTCTGCTCACATTCATGCTTGCCCTGCCTTATGCTTTCAGCCAGGCGACAGCACCAGATCTTGAAGTCGTATTGGCAGACAAAGCGTTGCAGGGAAAATGCACCATAGTAGGCCTCGACCGCCGCGCCGACGGCAACATGAACATCATCCGCCCAAGCTTCCACGACGGAGTATTCAAGCTTGACGACCCACTCGGCGAAGGCATCAAGAAATACTTTGTATGCATTGACCAAGACTATTGGGAAGTATATCTCAAAGAGGGCGAGACACTCACCTTCACCGTCACACCGCAAGCAGCAGGAAAGCCAAAAGTGTCATACAAAGGCACGCTTGCAGCAGGATGCGTCATGAACGACTCCATCCGCTCATACTACAGCTACCCAAAGTATTTCTCCCTCACAGGCGACCGCAGCGTAGCACTCCAGGACAACGAGCAGAAATGCAAGAACCTCGACAAATACTACGCCCTACTCCAGAAGATGGCAAAGAAAGTCAAGCCACAGGAATTCAAGGAACAGCTCGAATTCTCCAGCTGCTGTGAATACCTGCGCTACAAGGTGGCGCTCCTCAGCGCACGTCTTCGCAACGAGGGCAAGGACGTCACCCAGGACAAAGAGTTCCAAGACCTTCTCTCCTGGATCGACATTAACGACAGCCGCTACGAATCCTACAGCCTCATCTCCGCATACATCAAGGGCAAATGCAAGACAAGCATGGACGACGACGTCATCCAGTTCTCCTACGAATTCCTCGATGCAACAAGCAAATACCTGACCGACCCGCAGGTGAAGCGAGATCTTGAAAGCCAGATAGCCGTTCTCGTATTCCAGAGCGCAACATTAGAAGAAAAAGAAGACTTCCTCAAGCACTTCGAGCAGACAGGCGACCAGCAGCTCGTGCAGTCATTGCGCATACAGCTCGAATCAGCCAAGAACACCGAAGCAGGCATGGACGCACCCGACAACGAATTTGAGGACAAGGACGGCAACATCCACAAATACAGCGACTACAAAGGCAAATACCTTTACGTCGATTTCTGGGCAACATGGTGCGCCCCATGCAAGGCAGAGATACCACATCTTGCAAAACTCGTAGAAAAATACAAAGACAGCGACAAGATCGCCTTCATCAGCATCTCCATGGACGCCAACCGCAGCGCATGGGAGAAGATGATAGCCAAAGACAACCCATCATGGCCTCAATACATCTTCAACGAGACCCAGAGCGCCCGCGCCTCCAAAGACTGGGGCATCAGCGGCATCCCACGCTTCATCATGATCTCCCCTAACGGCAAAATCTACTCATCCGATGCCCTCCGCCCAAGCGACCCTAATCTCATAAAGATTATCGACAGCCTGTGAATCCGACTGCTTGCGCTTACACTTGAAGAAAAGAAAAAAGAAAAGTTCCCAAAGACGTGGTTGTCTTTGGGAACTTTGTGTTATAGGTTTTGCAAAAGAGAGGAAACGCCCCTCTCCCCTTTGCAACCCTACATATAAGTCACCGTCTCGTTCAATGGCTTGCAGTCAGCATGAGTAGGCATAGGAGCTGCCCCCTCAGCAGCGAAACCCAGGTCAAGAATCATGAGAATCTCCTCATTCTCAGGAAGCCCCATGTCAGCATGCAGCTTATCAGGATCGAAAAAATTCACCCAGCAGCTGTCCACCCCAGCATTCTTAGCAGCAAGCAGCATGTGAGTAGCCACGATCGACGCATCCTCTATGCCCGAGTTTCTCTTGTCGCCAGGATAAGTGAACACATTATTCTTATCATACGCCACCACCAGACAAGTAGGCGCACCATACCTGCAAGGTGTCTGACCATCAATCTTAGCCAGCGCCTCAGCACTCTGCATCACATAAACACGTTGCTCCTGCAAGTTCTTAGCAGTAGGCGCCACGCGTCCTGCCTCAAGAATCTCAGCAAGCTGCTCCTTGCTCACCTGCATCTCAGGATTGAATTTCTTGCACGAATATCGTGCCGTTGTAAGTTCAGTATATTCCATATCAAGTTAGTTTTTATTATGTATTCTTACTAATCGCTTGCAAAGTAACACATTTATTTTCAAATTTCCAAAGGAAAAGCAGACTTTTTGCTTTATCCTCCATCAGAGTTCATCTGACCGCTATGCTTCCATTTGAAAAATTATGGCGAATAATTTGTTGTTTGTGGAATAAGTTGTATATTTGCACATGAAAATACTAAAAATAAAATATGTCATACGACCAGATAGCAAAACTTGAAGTTCTGAATGCCGTAAGAGGCATCACATCACAGGCAGAACTCAATGAGTTCAAAGACATGATAGCACGCTTCTTTGCCAACAAAGCACAAAAAGCGATAGACGCTCTTTGGGACGAAGGTGCAATAAACGAAGACACAATAGAGGCTTGGGGTAAGGAGCACATGCGCACCCCATATCGTTATGCGGCTAATCGTTCTTGATACAAATTGCTTGCTGCAGTCTTTGCCAGCTCGTAGTCCATACCATAAAATATGGACAGATGTGATATGCGGTAGAATCAGTTTGTGCGTAAACACAGAAATACTTGAAGAGTACGAAGAAAAGATCTCGGAAAAAGCTACTCCTGATATAGCTCATAATGTTGTAGAAGCAATAGCGCGTTTATCTACAACAAAATATCAGGAATCCTATATTCACTTCGAGTTAATAGAGCAGGATCTGGATGACAACAAATTCGTTGATTGTGCAATTGCATCAAACGCGGAATACATTGTCACAAACGATTCGCATTTTAGTGTTCTAAAAAGTATTCCTTGGCCGAAAGTACTTGTCACATCTATCCAAGAGTTCTTAAAGCAGATTAGTTAGCATATAGCAAACTCCCATGAACACCTCAGTTCCCGGGAGTTTTTATGTTCTTCCTCCATCTTTGTTCATCTGACCGCTATGCTTCCATTTGAAGAGAGAAAAGAAAAAATCCCAAAAGCTTCGTGGTCTTTGGAAACTTGTGTTGTTAGTTTTGCATGAAGGGAACGTAACTATATGAATTTTAGTCTAAATGTATTTATTCGAACCTATTTTCTATTAGTTTTACATTACCATAATTGAGTTGCGCAAAACTAACAAGATCTTTGTCTATGCTGAAATAAGGACAATCAAGAGGCATCGTTACCAAAGGATAATGCGGTGTCCCCTTTGTCTTGTAACGCTTGCAAATCGTTTCCGACATCCCATAGAATCCAGATGTTTTTACAAGGAACCAACAGATTTCGCAATAACAAGCTTTGCGTTTCTGCTCATAGCATTTGAGTAATGAATACCGTTTTGCTTCGTCTTTGATATTGATGCCATCTACAAAAACATATTCAAGTACTGTACTGAATTTGTGTTCATTGAATTTTGTACATGATATTTCGTCAATATAATACTTTCCGCTTGAGAACAACGAAAATTTCAAAACTTCTCTATCCATTTCTGTTCGTGGAATTGATTTGCTATTCTCTCGATAGAATTGCTTATTAAAGGTCGCTCGTTCCCCAATAGGAGAATCTATTAACTTTAAGAGTGAGAAGTCATTGCGCACGCGAAATTCAATTACCCTATAGTCCTCTGTATCAACGTCAACATGACAATTTCCAGCATCAATAGTTATGATGATTGCGTCTTTCAAAGAATCTTTTTTCTTGATTACAAGATCACACTTGTATTTGAAATCAGGTAGCAGAAAGTTCTTAGCGCATTCATTGTACCCATAATCCTTCAGGTTATAGGGTACGATTTTGCTTGTTGAACAAAGTTCTTTTAGGAATAGATTGCAATTAAACTTCTCTGCACAATACTGTTTTTGGGGAACAAGTATCTCAAATTCATCCTTTGAATTGAATCGCCAATGAAGTATCTCTTTTGCTGCTTCATGCAGATAAAGGTCATCTTCACAATGTACACCTTCATCAATATGAGCAAAGCTATACGTACCAGCAGCATCTACATCAATGGTTAATTCCTTGCCACAAGCTACACAATAGTAACTATGAGTATTCATGTCAAACTCATCACTCAACAAATTCACTAAAGCACCATTTTCATCAAGCGCAAACACTCGCTGAATATGTCTGTAGCCATAATAATCGCAGTAATCGTCGTAATCCGAACTGTAACGACTACCCGAACCCGCATGGCGTGGCTTTGTCTTCGTATCTCTTATCCAAATGCGGTTGTCGCTTTCTTCTGTGATGAATTTGCGGACAGCATCAGGATCAAGAGGGCAAACGTTGATATCAAGTTCTACACAATCTATCTTTGCAGAGATTATCTTGCCTCGTTTCTTTGTGTCAACTGCATGAGTACGTTTGAACTCAATCCATATAATCTTATCTCCGTAGTAACCAATGCAATCAGGACGAAGGTGTGTATCTTTGTCGTAAAATTCGACCTCTACACGATCCAATTTCAAAAGTTCTCCTTTTCTACCATCCAATCTATCTGGCAACTGAATACAAAGGGCATCTTTCATAACATCCTTAGCCATCTTGTGTAAGGCTGATTCTATTGCGCCGACACAATCAGCACCACTCAAATGGGCGAAATGATGAACCATCTTTTCACCTGTACCACCATTCTTGGCACACAATTCACTCTTGCAATGAGGGCAAATACATCCGCAATCATTGCCGTTAGGTACACTATTGATGTGTACTAAGTCACCTTTCTGATTAAGAGCGTACGTCAGATATGCTTTCATGGCTTTCTTCGTTTTCGAGTTCAACAAAGTCAATCTTCATTCCCATACCTTGTGCAATCTGTGAAAGAATGTCAAGGTCTGCCGAAAACTTACCAGCCTCAATACGCTTGAGTGTATTGGGTTGGATATTCGACTTGAAGGCAAGTGTCATGATGTCCATACCTTTCTGTTCGCGCAATTCACGGATTCTATCGCCCATGATAACACGATTCTGGATGGGATCACGTTGGAATGAGAAAACTGATTCAAAACGATTGATCATGAGCTGTCGAGTAATCTCACCCATGATTACATTTTCATCCCCCTTGTAATATTTGTCGAAGAGTGATGCCAGAAAGTCTGTAAATGGGACATTAACCTGTTGTTCCCATTGGTAGTTCATCTCGGAATGGAAACCAATAATGAACTTGTCACCTTGCGGTGTTTCCACCAAAACCCTTTTCGGGTCAAGATAAGTTGCTTTTGTTTTCATATTTATAATGCCGAGTTTATAGTGCTGCCGGCACTTCTATAAACACTTGTTTATGCCATCAAAATGCTATAGACAAACATTTTCGATGGTGCAAAAGTACAAGTATCTTTTGTAAACTCCAAATCTGTTTTGCTAAATTTAATAAAATCAGTCTATTTTTATTAAATATCAACTATTTGCAATTGTATTTACGTTTTATGAACGTTAAAGCACTTTTTGTAATAGCCTATGAATAAAGAATAAAGGACACCAAGCGCAGGTGTCCTCTTTCTTTCCTCTCACAGCTCCTTCCTCACATCAAAGCATGGGCATGCCTTGTTGGCGTAGTCACGGCGGCAGTGAAGTCCTTGCCCTCGGCTGTGGCAGAGCAATGAATTATGAGTTCGTTGATGGTTCGCATAGTGGAAGCCCCACCCCAACCCTCCCTTTGTGGGAGGGGGTGCCGTGCGGTACGAGGGGTTAGTTGGGAGTTTGAAGAAGCTCAGGGAAGAGGCACTGCTGACAGCATCATCGCAAAAGGATTGAAAGATGGTTGGATAGTAAAGAATTCTAGCAATTATATTGTGACTAAAAATGATGCCTAACATTAGTCATTTCGACCAATTGGCACACACTCTCGAGATAAGATTGACTGACTAATTGACTAATTTGCATATATAGGAATGCAATTAGTCAATTAGGCATAATCTCGCAAAAAAACACTATAATTATGACTGATTACAAATACATACTTCAGCCCTATCGCCCAGGCTCAAAAGGCACATGCCCTGAGTGCGAAAGGAAGA
>JAGHUI010000018.1 GCA_018064885.1 Candidatus Minthosoma equi
TGCGCCCACACAGGCTATTAAATACCAACGATTTCAAAGAACTATTATATTATGGCGTCTCGGACGCTGCGTGATTATTCAAATTTTTAACGAACTATTGTTATTCAGTTTCCTCCACATATTTTATCAGTTTGCGGTAGAAAGCGTGGTGCTGGAGAGTTTCCTTGTCGCCAAAGATTATGAGTTTCATGCGAGCGCGTGTCATTGCTACATTCATTCTTCGCAAGTCGCTTAAGAAACCAATTTGTCCGTCGTTGTTGCTTCGTACAAGACTTATCATGATTATGTCTCGTTCTTGTCCTTGGAAACCATCAACGGTATTTACGCTGATAACATTTCGGAAAAGGCGGAACTCCTCTCGCTTACGTATCTGCTGGCGAAGATATTGCGTCTGCACCTTGTAAGGAGAGATGATTCCCACATCAAGGCGTTCTTCAAGGAAGCGTTCCTTGCCTATCTTCTCTATGTAATCTTTTAGCGTTGCAAGCACGAGCTCAGCTTCTGCCTTGTTTATTCGTCCATGATTTTCACCAACGAATTGTTCGCAGAAATCAATGTCTGTATCCTCCTCTGTGGTGAGTTCCTTGCCATCAATCCATAGGATAGGGCGTTCATAATCAAGCACGCTGCGATTCTTAACGCTATCGTCGCTTTCCACTTCGCCATGATAGAACCAGTCGGAAGAGAACTTCATGATTGCGTCGTTCATACGGTATTGAACCTTGAGAAGACTTACTGCGTCTGGCTGATTATCTACGATTCTCTCCATAAGCGTTTTGCCAAGCCCTTGCTTCATTGCTTCGTAGCACTTGATTGTAGGAGGCAGCTGCTGATGATCGCCAGCAAGAATAACTCGTGAGGCGCGGCGAATAGCAATCCAGCATGCAGGTTCGAGTGCTTGTGCTGCTTCATCTATGAATAATGTGGAGAACTTATGTCGTACAAGAATCTTGTTGGCAGAACCCACGAGTGTGCAAGCCACAACACGTGCTTCGTCGAAAAGCTGTGCATTGATGTTCATCTCTATTTCCGAAGCTCTGTCGCGAAGGCGAGCAATCTTCTGATGAGTGTTCTCCCCCTTCTTTCTGTTCTCTTTCATTTGGCGGATTGTCTTGCGAATGCTCCACAATTCAGGGTAGTCGGGATGCGATTCAAATTTGCGCTCGTAAGTGAAGCTTAGCATCTTGTCGTTCACACGCGAAGGGTTGCCGATTCTAAGCACAGGAATGCCATGATCAACGAGTTTTTCGCTGATCCAATCCACAGCCATGTTGCTTTGAGCGCACACCATTACTTGTGTTTCACGTCGCAAAGTTTCGTAAATTGCTTCAACGAGAGTAGTTGTCTTGCCAGTTCCAGGAGGACCATGAACAACCTCAACGTCTTTTGCCCAAAGAACCTCATTCACAGCAGCTTCCTGAGTACGATTAAGCCAAGGGAACTGCATAGGGGTGAACGAGCGCTTCTGAGGCTTTATCTGTCCTGATATAATGTCTCGCAAATCAGCCAAGCGATTCTTCTTTGCATTAATAACATCATCAAGAGCATGGAACATTGTCTTGTAAGAAGTCTCGTCAAAGTAAAGCTGAACGCCAAGATTCTCTGCATTTTGAAGGTCTATGAGCGCTTGCGAAGAAGGTAGAGTTACCACCATTCTGTTGCCATCAACGAATGAAACTGTACAAGAAAAAGGGTAGTAGTGAATGTCGTTCTTGTCCTTTATGTCATCGTTAGTGTATTTAGCGTTGAAGGAAAAGAACTGAACAGGTTTGCCGTATTCAAAGTTGTGTTCAATGTCATCGTCAATAACCTCGCCATTTTCATTTCTTTGGATCTTCTTATTTATTTCGACAACATATTGGTTAAGAGAGTTATAGTAGCTTCTTCCTGCTTCAATAGGGTACCAGCAGATTCCGCGATGAATCTTTCGCTTTATACCCATCTTCTCTGTTTGAAGACGGAATTCCTCCTTTTCGGAATCATATTCCATCTGCAAGAGATTGCGGAGGCGCTGTAAATATAATGTGCTGTTTTGCATTCTAAATGATGTTCAAGGTAATAGCATCAATAAAAAGCCTCATCTGATTCTTGTCGAGCAGCTGATGCTTGCATAGTACACAAAGATTGTTAATCAAGCTATCCATGACCAGTTTGTCGTCTGAGAAAGTCTTTGCCTTTTCGTAAGCTTCGCGAGTGTTTTGATCGAGAAGGAACACAATAGCATAAAGCTTGTTTGCCTCCTTATTGTCAGGATTGCTTGCAAGGATGTCAAGAATGTGCTTCATTGCCTTGTCCTTCTGGTTGCAGACAATAAGATTCCATGCCAGCATTATCTTTGCCTCCATATTATTGCTGTCAAGATAGTTAATCTTGAAAAGAAGAGATTGAGCATCGTCAAACTGATCAGATTTGGCGAGAGCTTCCGCAGCATTCATGAGAAACTTAATGTTCTCAGGTTCAATTTCGAGCAGTTCCTGATAGTGTATTGCAGCCTCAGCCTCTCTGCTGTTTGAGAAACAAAGTGATGCAAGATGACGCAATGTCCACTTAGATCTTGGCTTCAAGTTATTAGCAATAGTGTAGGCTTTAATAGCCTCTTCTGTTTTGTTGAGTTTCTGCTGACAGAAACCAATCTTTTGCCAGATGCTTGAATACTCCTCCTCAAATTCGTTCTTTGGCACTTTATCGAACAATTCAAGTGCTGTAGAGTAGAACTCCTTTCTCATAAGGAATTCAGCATACTGTGACAATTCCTCTGTGCTGTCAGCAAGGAGGTTCTTTATCCAAATGTTGCTGAACGGAGTTATAGGGTTCTGCTTGAGAGAATTAAATGGGTTAAAAAACTGAATCTTATATGGATAAGAGTGATAGAAACGATAAAGGTCGAATATGTAATGACGTCTGATGTCTGTTTTCTTCAGCTTCTTCTGCTCAGCATCTTCAATCAAGTCATTCATGTTTTCTTCGTCAATCTGCTGCTTCACCTGTTGCTCTATTGCTGCTTCACCAAACGATCCTAACTGCTTGAAAGTGAAGCAAAGTGAGTACTTGTCGCTATTGCAGAAAGGACTTCCGTTGAGCATTAGCTTAATAATTCTTCCCATCTTTCCGTTCAATATGCTTGAAATCTCAGGTATGCATGGGTTGTCGCTTGAGAATGGATAGAACCAATGCGGCATCTGATGAAAGAATGAGTAACCCTTCAAGCTTGCGAAAGAAGAATAGTAAACATCAGCTCCATCAAGTTGAAGATCTGCCATTTCGCGAACTTTCTTGTCAAACTTTGCATCGTCCACCCATTCTGGGTTCTCTCCATTCTTGGTCAGTTCAGAAATGTCCAGGTTCGCAAAGTCCTTGTTCTTCATTATTTGATTCTGCATGAGGGCGGGAAGAATGTCGTTTCTCATTTTTGACGTAACAGAGTCAGTTGTGCAACTGAGCTGAAGTTGCATCATTGTGGAATAGCAATCGTGGATGAATATTTGGTCTTCGCGATAAATTGCAAGGCGATTCTTTATGTCGTTATTGTCGCTGATTTTATCGAAGAAAAGGTGCAGAATGATGATGAAGCCGACAAGAGCTCTTTGGGAAACCTGCGTGTCGTCAATCAAATAGCAATCAAGCAGGAAAATAATCTTTACAGTATCAATATATTCCAGCAGAGAAAGTGTTACTGCGCTGATAAACACAGCCTTGTCGTTGCTTGAGATTGTATCTGAAAGTACAATTCTATTTGCCTGGTCAACATCTGCCGATGTCCACGCCTCGCTTGTCCAAGTCCAGTTGAAAAGGTTCAATAGGTTCTGCTCATGCTCTTCCCTCAAGTTGCTTAGTGAGTATTCGCGCTTTGACTCACGAAGAAGCTCATCAGATTTTGCCTTTTCAATTTCATTTGCGTTATGCTCAATCCTGCTCACAACAACTTCGAACGAAGGGATGCTGCTGAGACTTTTTGCAGCAGCCGTATATTTTTCGTTTGCATTGTTTTTCACTCTTTCAAGACGCTCCAACCGCTGAGTAGCAAACATTAGCTTTCGACAGATTTCCTCACGAATCTTTCCTGCCTGAGGATCTTTAGCGCCATTAAGCATGAAAAGAAGCATCTGCTGATAGGTTGTCCAAAGATTCTCCACCTCCTCAGTCACATCCCAGTTGCCTATCGAATTGGCTTTCTGCAATATGGTAGGAAAAGCTGCGGCAATATCTTTACTCTTGAGTGAGTCTTTTATTTCGTCGTAAGTCATTGTGTGTCAAGATGAACATTATTATTTAATCAATCCTCTGCCTTTAGCCCACTTCTCAACCATCAGTCGTGTTGAGTCGCTTGGCATGTGAGAAGGTTTGAGGGGTGTGTAAGTGAAAAGAGTGTCAGGCAGAAAGAGCGTGTTGTTCTTTGGAAAAAACTCAAGCACGTTCGACACAGTGTCAGAATTAAGCTTCTCAATCGCTAAATCGTAAACTTTAGCAATGCTCTCAATCTCATCCTTGCGTGTCTTCATCAGCGAGTCAGGGAACAATACACACATCATGTCGGCAATCTTCATTTCCGAAGTGCCGTTGAGCCTCTTCGCTCCACGAGCAACAGCTTCGCTGGCAAATGGCTCAGGGAGAATAGCGCCGTCATACTGATTCTGGTCAACCATGAGAGTGCGTAGCGTGAACTTGTTTATCTGTGGTTTGTTCAGGTCAATGCTCTCAATCTTAACAGATTCCAGAATCTTGTCTGCGAAGAAATCAACAGACGAATGACGAGTTATTCCGATGATTTTATCCTTCAGGCTTTCAGCCTTTACAAGTCGAGCGGTGCGAGAGGTTACGAGCCACAAGTTGAGGTCGGCACCCATGACGATGGTTAGCGAATCGCCATTGCCCTTCCAAATGCAATCCTTCACAAGGTCACTCACGATGCCATCAATGTGTCCGCGCTGGAAAGCGGTGTCAGCATCCATTGCAGCATCAAAAGTTACAAGCTTGATATCCACCCCGAGAGAGTCGAAAAGCCCAAGAGAATCAGCATAATAGAAAGGCAGACATTCCATGGTTGGGAGCACGCCGAGCTTGAGCGACAGCGAGTCGTTCTCAGCAACAGCTTCTGTTTGTCCGCAAGATGTTATAGCCATCGCTGCTAACAAAGGAGCAACGACGAGGAAAAGAAGTTTACGCATGCAAGAGTTTTTAATAGAGGAGCATGTAAGAGTTTTAAAAAGAAGGGGCAATGCACAAGTCCCCTGAAAGGATATGATGCATTGCCCTATGTAAGTGATAATTTAATTATTCACCCTTTACAGCTGCTACACCTGGGAGTACCTTACCCTCGATAGCTTCGAGAAGAGCACCACCACCTGTAGAGATGTAAGAAACCTTGTCAGCGAGACCGAACTTGTTTACACAAGCTACAGAGTCACCACCACCGATGAGTGAGAATGCGCCTTCAGCAGTAGCTTTAGCAACAGCCTCACCAATTGCGCGTGAACCTGGAGTGAAGTCCTCGCACTCGAAGCAGCCTGCAGGACCATTCCAGAGGATAGTCTTAGCACCTTCGATTGCCTTAGCGAACTTCTCGCGAGAGATTGGACCAGCATCGAGACCATCCCAGCCTGCTTCGATAGCGTTTGATGGGAATGTCTTGATCTGAGCGCCTTCCTTAACAGAGAAAGTCTTGAAGTCGTAGCCTGTGCAGCATACAGAATCCTCACCGAGAACGAGCTCAACGCCATTCTCCTTAGCCATCTTCTCAACGCCGAGAGCTACATCAAGCTTGTCGAGCTCTACGATAGAGTCACCGATTTCGCCGCTGTGAGCCTTAGCGAATGTGTATGTCATACCACCGCAGAGGATGAGCTTGTCAACCTTGCCGAGGAGGTTCTCAATGATACCGATCTTAGAAGAAACCTTAGAACCACCCATGATAGCAACGAATGGACGCTTGATGTTAGAAAGTACGTTGTCAACAGCCTGTACTTCCTTCTCCATGAGGAGACCGAGCATCTTGTTGTCAGCATCAAAGTAGTCAGCGATAACAGCAGTAGAACCATGCTTGCGGTGAGCTGTACCGAATGCATCCATTACCCAGCAGTCAGCGTAAGAAGCGAGCTTCTTAGCGAACTCCTTCTGGCTTGCCTTCATAGCCTTCTTTGCCTCGTCGTAAGCAGGATCTTCCTTGTCGATGCCTACTGGCTTGCCTTCCTCTTCTGGGTAGTAGCGGAGGTTCTCAAGAAGGAGAACTTCGCCAGCCTTGAGAGCTGCAGCCTGAGCGTCAGCCTTCTGGCAGTCGTCAGCGAACTGTACTGGAACACCGAGAGCCTCGCTTACAGCAGGAACGATCTGCTTGAGTGAGAGTTCTGGCTTTACCTTACCCTTTGGCTTGCCCATGTGGCTCATGATGATAAGAGCACCGCCCTTCTCGAGGATGAGCTTAAGAGTTGGGAGAGCACCGTTGATACGGGTCATGTCTGTGATTTTGCCGTCCTGAATTGGCACGTTGAAGTCAACACGAACGATTGCCTTCTTACCGGCAAAGTTGTACTCATTGATAGTCATAATCGCGATTGTTTTTTAATATGTTAATAAACTTAAATGTTCTTTATTAGCTTGTTAGTATTGTTCGTTTTCGTTAGGGAAATCACCTTCCTTCACATCCTCTACATAGCGGCCAATAGCGTCAGTCATGATGGTGTGAAGATCTGCATAGCGGCGAAGGAACTTTGGAGAGAATCCCTGAGTCATTCCCAGCATGTCAGCAATGACGAGCACTTGACCGTCGCAGCCGCCTCCAGCGCCGATGCCGATGATAGGAATGGTGAGTTCCTTTGACACTCTCTCAGCAAGCTTTGCAGGAATCTTCTCAAGCACGATGGCAAAGCATCCAGCCTCCTCAAGAGCGTGTGCATCGCTGATGAGCTTTTGAGCCTCAGCCTCTTCCTTAGCTCGCACAGAGTATGTTCCGAATTTGTTTATCGCCTGAGGAGTCAGACCGAGGTGTCCGCAGATTGGGATTCCAGCATCGAGAATCTTCTTCACAGCAGGGAGGATCTCCACTCCGCCTTCCAGCTTGAGCGCATCGCAATGTGTCTCCTTCATGATGCGGATGGCATTGCTCACAGCCTCTGTCTCGTTTACCTGGTAAGTTCCGAAAGGCATGTCGCAGATTACGAGCGCGCGTTTCACGCCTCTCACCACAGCTTTTGCGTGGTAAATCATCTGGTCGAGAGTGATAGGAAGGGTAGTCCAGTTGCCAGCCATGACGTTGCTGGCAGAGTCGCCGACGAGAATAACATCAATACCAGCACCGTCGGTGATGCTGGCAGTTGTATAATCATAAGATGTAAGCATGGCTATTTTCTTGCCTTCAGCCTTCATCTGAATCAGTCTGTGGGTAGTAACCTTGCGCTGATCATCAACTAAATATCCTGCCATTTCTTTTTGGGTTATAAAAATACAGGTACAAAGTTACACATTATTTTTAAAACTCAAACAAAATTCTTGCATTTATTTGTCGTCCTGTAAGGTAATTTGGCACAGCATATTGATTATTTGTAATGTCGGTTACCCAATAATAGCTGTTCACGTTGTTAATGTCGAGTATGTTGAACGCATCCACGCCAAGCCAAATGTTGCGGAAAGCTTTGCCCACTCCCGTGTAGATATGACGGTCGTCATTCTTCAGCAGACGGTAGGAAAGACCGAGGTCAACACGTCTGTAGCTCGACATGCGGAACACCTGCTTCTCTCGTCCGGAGTGGGGTGGGCCGAAAGGCAGGCCTCCAGCATAATGTCCCTGAATGGTCATCTTCCATCGGTCGGTGTTTGGGAAATAGTCGCTGAAGAAGAGGCTCACGTTCAGTCGCTGGTCAGTAGGTCTTGGAACGTACGCTCCGCCATTGATCTTCTCCTCCGTCTTCATGAGTCCCACGCTTACCCAAGAGTCCGTACCAGGCACGAACTCGCCATAGAGCTTCATGTCAACTCCTGCAGCATAACCCTTGGAAATATTTCCTCCGTAGTAAACCACACGCACATTGTCGATGTTGTAAGGAATGAGGTCGCTGAGAGCCTTGTAGTAAGCCTCTGCTGTGAATTTGAACGGACGCTGGTCAACCCTGAACTTATACTCCATTCCGAGCAGGAAATGAATGCTTCGCTGCGACTTGATGTCCTTGTTCAGGAACGCCGTAGTGTTTCCGTCAACAGCAATCGTGTCTCGCATTTCCTTGTAGAACGGTGTCTGATAGTAAACACCCGTGCTGAAGCGGTAAGTCAGGTTGTCGTTCGAAGCTGGCGTGAAAGCAACCGTTGCGCGAGGCGAGAAGAGCGTCTCCTTATTCCAGTTCCAATGCGTCAGTCGGGCTCCGTAGTTCACCACCAAAGAACCCTCGTCAAACTCCTTTCTCCATGTGTCCTGCAAATAGAATTCCAGATGGTTAGACTTCTCCTCATTGCGCGAAGCGAAGTTGTAGATGAGGTCAAGCCTGTCGCCTGTGTGGGGAAGCGAATATCCAGCAGAATCTCTCATTTCCCACTCACGCATCGTCTCCGTCACCTTCTCCGTCTTGTAGAGAAGACCATAGCGGATGTCGTGCGAAGTGAACCTGCTGCGTCCAGCCAGTCCTGTGCTCATCACCGTAGCATTCAGTCGGTTGCGAGCGTGCTCATGATACGTTCCGATGGCAAGACTGCTCTGGTCCTCACCGCTCAGCCAGTACTCGCCGTTGATGTCGTAAGTCTCTCGCTCCGTTGTCTTGAATGCAGAAAGGTTGAATGTGAGGGAATTCATCTTGTTGAAGTTGTGAGTGAGCGAGAAAGCTCCGAAATACGTGTGGAACTTATCCTTCTCCGAGCCATCGAAATACACCTTGAACTCTCTCATCACCTCCGAAGTTCCGAACTTCGTCGTTCTGTTCTTAGGCGTGAAATCATAGTCGTTCGTGGAAATCACCCCCATCAGGTCAATCGTCCATCGCTGGCTTGGTGTCCAGCTCCAATATGTCTGATAGTCAAAATCTTTCGGATCATATTCTCCCTTTGTGTCTGTTGTGCTAAGCAGATTCTTCATCGTCTTGTAGCGAAGAGCATGAGTCATGGAAAACTTATCGTTTCCCCATCCCACGTAAGCGCTGGCGCCAAGCATGCTGGCGCTCACGCTGCCCTCAAAGCCCTTGACTTTCTTATACTTAATGTCAAGCACGCTCGACATTTTCTCACCATATTTCGCCTCAAAGCCACCTGCAGAGAAGCCGATGCTCTCCACCATGTCTGGGTTGATGATACTCAGTCCCTCCTGCTGACCGCTGCGGATGAGCAGGGGACGATAAACCTCAATGCCATTTATGTAAACGGAATTTTCGTCAAACGAGCCTCCGCGCACATTGTACTGGCTCGACAATTCATTGTGAGTGCTTACGCCAGCCTGACTTGTTATGAGTCTTTCCACGCCGCCACCGCTCGCATTGCCCATGTGCTTCATGTCAGCCATGTTCACATCCGTCATGGTGCTTGTCTGGCGGCGAATCTCGTTTACCTGCACCTCGCCCAGCTCATAGCCCGCGCTTGGCAGCATCACGTTCAGCGTCACCGAATCCACAGGATTGTTCAGCACCCTGCGGCGCGTCTCGTAACCTATCATCGAGAAAATCACAACCATCGAATCAGCAGATTCACAACTGAATCTGAACTCACCCTTCAGGTTACACACAGCACCACATCCAGTACCCTCAACCCTCACTTGAGCAAGTTCCAAAGGCGACTTCTGGTCATCAATCACCTTACCCTTGATCACCACGCTCTGAGCCGCCGCCACCAATGTCATGAAGCAGCAGGTTATCAAAGCCAATATCCTTATTTTCCAATTTATTCTTTCCATACATTATTATATAACGAAGAACCTTCCGAATTATTGTATAAGGCAAGCGAGGTTTCAATGTTATAAGAGCCAACATTGAAAGTAGTTTCTTCACAACATCCTGGTTCTAATCTTTATGGTTTGTTTGCAGAGCAATACACAAAAGTGGTGTGACTCACATCGGTATAGGTGCTGTGAGTCACACCTGTGTATGCGGTGTGAGTCACACCACTTTTGCGTTTATTCCGCATAGTCACATCGATTGCTTTCTATCTCTTTCTTGGTTATGCGAGCATTAGCCTTCAGCCATATTAGAACAGATATTGTTATTATTGTTTATAGAATCACATAAGTTGCATATTTTTCCATTCTTTTCTTATCAATTATCTGTTTCGGTAGCATAATTTGAAATTTGTTTTTATTTTTTCGAGCAATATTCTGGACATACTACTTCTTTTTTCTATTATTTTTTCGTAACTTTGCAAGGGGAAAAAATAAGATAAGACTCAAGTGCAGCTCGCCTATAACTCCAACCGAATTGAGGAAAGCATGCTAACAGAATTCCATCCATCTATATATAGATAAATGAAAATAACGTCCATCATAGAGAACACAAGTAACAAAGGATTGCCTGTTGAACATGGCCTAAGCATATACATTGAGAAACATGAAGGGCAGAAGATATTGTTCGACATGGGACAAAGTAACTTATTCGCTTGTAATGCAGAGACATTGTCATTGTCCATTGCAGACATAGATTATGCTGTAGTATCTCATGGACATTATGATCATGGTGGTGGATTATCGACTTTCTTGACTGAGAATCAGAAAGCGAAAGTGTACATTCATAAGGATGCCTTCCAACCCCATTACTCTTTGCGTGATACAAGATTAAGGTATATCGGATTGGACAGAGTACTTCAGGGGAATGAGCGACTGGTATTCTGCGATGATGTCATATGTATTAGTAACGGCATGACTTTATTTGCTAATGTTAAAGGCAATTGTTGCAATCCCATTGGCAACAAACTACTGTTTGGGCCTTCTGAAACAGAAAACGATTCGTTCTGTCACGAACAAAGTCTTATCATCGAAGAAGGCAGCAATGTAGTGCTCTTTGCCGGATGTGCTCATCGCGGTATTGTGAACATCCTGAGAAAAGCAGAAGAGGTTGCTGGTAAAACACCTACTCATGTATTTGCCGGAATGCATCTTGTCAAGAGCGGATTGAGCACAACAGAAGAGGATGCCTTCATTGCAAACCTTGCTGCTGAACTGATGAAGTATAAAGATACGATGTTCTACACCATGCATTGCACAGGCGAAGAGCAATACAAGAAACTCAAATCGTTCATGGGCAGACAGATAGAATATCTGGCTTGTGGCGATAACATGGAAATAAATAACATAACATAACAATTATGAATATAGGAGATAGAATACCTGAAGTGCTTGGCATTGACCAGCACGGAAATGAGATTAAATCAAGTGATTATCGTGGTCGCAAGATTGTGCTCTACACTTATCCAAAGGCGAACACAAGCGGTTGTACGGCAGAAGCCTGTTCGCTCCAGGCACATAAGCAGGAGCTGGTAGAACTTGGCTATGAGATTATCGGAGTGAGTAAGGACAAGCAGGAATTGCAGAAGAAATTTGCTGATGCCCAAGGCTTGGAGTTCCCGCTTATTGCAGATACAAGCACAGAACTCCTCCAATCACTTGGAGCATGGGGCGAAAAGGTGGCTTGCGGTCGCAGAACCATTGGTACACTTCGCACTACCTACCTTGTTAATGAGGAAGGAATCATCGAACGCATCTTCACTCCAAAGGAGATTAAAACTAAGATTCATGCTGAGCAAATTCTGAATGTAATCAAATAATCAATATCATCAACCAAGCCATAGACGTCATCAATGTACACCTTAAAGGATGTTATAAATGCTTGAAAGAAGGATTGATAGGAGAATAATATGCATATACTCCGTAATGACATAAAAGGGAATTATAGTGAGGAGTTAGTCACCAACCTCTGTTTCATGGTTGCAGAGACAGGTGATTTCCTCGCGTTCGTCAAGGAATACATGTACGACGATGACCCCATTGTTGTACGCAATGCTTTGAGCGCACTTACAAAAGCAACTGACGATGAACTATCACAACTTAATCCTATTAGAGAAGAGCTCATTGACATGGCAATCATCTGCAACAATTCTTCCATTAGAAGGGCTCTGTTGGGTGTCATTCTACGTTTGGACATGAAAGAAGATGATGTGCGTACCGATTTTCTTGACCATTGCCTCGGCAAAATGGTTGATCCAGATGAAGTGCCCAGCGTACAGTCGCTCTGCATGAAACTCGCCTACAAGATGTGTAAGTTCTATCCTGAATTGTTGACGGAATTGAAACGCATACTCGAAGCAATGGAAGTCTCCTATTACACTCCTGCGGTCAAAAACGTCAGGAACAAGATTTTGAACAACAAATATCAAGGATAAGATGGCAGCGATAATTACAAAAGGGCAAACTTTTTGATTGTGAGGTTTGGATCGTTTTCGTTCTTCACGCGGAGTTTTTTGATGTTGCCGCTGATGGTTATGTGCTGTGTGCCGTCGTTGAGGATTGCCATGTTTTCGGCTGTGGCGTTGACGCTGATGCTGGCGCTGCTGTTGGAGTAGAGAGTGATGTCTTCGGCTGTGATGTCGTCGATGCTGATATCGCCGATGTCGGTGGACTGGAGGGTGAAGGTGGAGCATTCTATGCGTCCGAGTTTAAGGCTGCCTTTTGACATTACGCCTGTCTTGATGTCGTCGCTCTTCCAGGTGCCTGTGGTCTCGAAGCTGCCGTTGCCGCAGATGCTGATGCATTTGAGGTCGGGACTGGAGATATAGACCTTGAGGTTGCTCTTGATGCCGTATAGGTTTGAATCCATGTGGGTGTCGTTCTCAAGGTTGATTGTCAGGAGGTTGGAGTCGAAGTCTGTGACGATGTATTGTAGCAGGGCGCTGTCGCCTTCTGCCTCCATGCTGTAGTCGCCTTGCGACCAGATGATGTCGATGCTGCCGAGGTTGGTTATGTAATTGAAGTCTCGTGGAATGTTTATGTGTCTTCTGATGATGTTCTGTTTTGCAGCGGCATTTTCTGTTTGTTCGCTGGATGCGTTCTCTGCTGCGTTTGCTTGGCTTTCAGGGCTGTTGGCTGGCTGGCTGCCGTTGCACGAGAAGAGGAGTAGCATTGTGCTGATGAGGGCTAATGATTTGATGTTTATTGTTGTCATATTTTTCATTTTGTCTTTATAATGGGCAAAGTTAAGGAAAAAATAACGAAAGTTGCAAGTTTCTTTTGGATAATCGTCAGAAATAACATATCTTTGCATTAAATATATAGTATTATTATGGTAGAAAACAAGTACATTACAGTTGCGTATAAACTGTACATCAAAGACGAAGAAGACACGGAGGAGACTCTTGTGGAGGAGTGTGACAAGGTGCATCCTTTCATGTTCATGAGCAAGCTTGGTATGGTGCTCCCTAAGTTTGAGGAGAATATCGAGGCGCTTGAGCAGGGTGCTGAGTTTGATTTTGTCATTCCTTGCAAGGATGCTTACGGTGAGTTTGAGGATGAGCTCATGTTTGATGTTGAGAAGAAGATTTTTGAGGTTAACGGCAAGATTGATACTGATCATGTTTATGAGGGGGCTGTAGTTCCGCTTCAGGGTGAGGACGGAAGCCGCTTCAATGCGACTATCATCGAAATCAAGGATGATGCTGTGACTATCGACCTCAATCATCCTCGTGCTGGCGAGGATCTTCATTTCGTGGGAACTGTCGTTGAAAGCCGCGTTGCTACTAATGAGGAGGTTTCTCAGATGCTGAACGCTATGAGCGGCGGCTGTGGCGGTTGCGGTGGTCATTGCGGCGGTGACTGTGGTGGCGATTGCGAGGGCGGCTGTGGCGGTTGCCATTAAAATGGGAACTTAAAAGGAAAAAAGGAAGGATGAGAAATACTTTCGGTAATATATTCACGCTTACTACTTTCGGTGAGAGTCATGGTGCTGGCGTGGGCGGTGTTGTTGACGGAATGCCTGCGGGTGTTGAGATTGATGTTGACTTCATCCAGAGTGAGCTTGACCGACGCAAGCCGGGACAGAGCAAGCTTACGACGGCGCGTCAGGAGGGCGACAAGGTGGAGATCCTCTCGGGTGTGTTCGAGGGCAAGAGCACGGGGTGCCCTATAGGTTTCCTGGTGCGCAACACGAATCAGCATTCTCGCGATTATGAGAATGTGCGCAACGTCTATCGTCCTTCGCATGCTGACTATACCTATACTGCTAAGTATGGTTTGCGCGACCACAGGGGCGGCGGTCGTTCGTCTGCTCGTGAGACGATTTCTCGCTGTGTGGGCGGTGCGTTTGCTAAGCTGGCATTGCGTCAGCTGGGAATAAATGTCGTTGCTTACACATCGCAGGTGGGCAGCATTGGCATTGAGCGCGATTACCGCAAGCTTGACCTTGCTTCGATCGAGGATAATCCTGTACGCTGTCCTGATCAGGAGGCGGCAAAGCTGATGGAGAAGCTTATCCTTGAGGTGAAGGAGGCTGGCGACACGATTGGCGGAATCATCACTTGCGTTGTCAGCGGATGTCCTGCTGGTCTTGGCGAGCCTGCTTTCTCCAAGCTTCACGCTGAGCTTGGCGCGGCAATGCTTGGCATCAATGCTGTGAAGGGCTTTGAGTATGGTGAGGGCTTTGACGGAGTGGGGCAGAGGGGCTCTGAGCAGAACGACATTTTCTGCACGGATGCTGACGGCAGAATCACTACTCGCTCTAACCATTCGGGCGGCATTCAGGGCGGCATAAGCAATGGTCAGGACATTTATTTCCGTGTCCTCTTCAAGCCTGTTGCCACTCAGCTTCGTCCGCAGCCAACGGTAGATAAGGATGGCAATGAGACTGTCCTCGAGGTGAAGGGACGCCATGATCCTTGCGTGCTGCCTCGTGCAGTTCCTGTTGTCGAGGCTATGGCGGCAATGACCATCCTCGACCATTATCTGCTTAATAAGACAATTAACATCTAACTAAAAATAAGTCATCAAGGTGGCCGACCCCTTGATGATGCAAAATAACTATAACCATGAATAAAGTAATGCTTATTGGCAATGTGGGCGCTGACCCTCAGGTGAGATATCTTGATAATGATGTTTGCGTTGCTCAGGTGCGTCTCGCTACGACTGAGCGCGGCTACACGCTGCAGAATGGCACTCAGGTGCCTGACCGCACGGAATGGCACACTTGCATCTTCTGGCGCAATCTGGCAAAGACTGTGGAGAAGTATGTGCGCAAGGGCGACAAGCTCTATATGGAGGGCAAGCTGCAGAGCCGCGACTGGGTGGACAAGCAGGGCATTTCCCGACGTGTGACAGAGGTGATGGTGGATCAGATGGAAATGCTTTCTCCTAAGCAGAACAGCGGCGGTGGTGCTGCTCCTGTTGACGGTCAGCCTCAGCAAGCTGCTCCTGCTCAGCCTCAGACTCCTTCGGCTGTCACTCCTGCTGATAACAACAATGCGTATCCATTTTAATTGAACAATATCTATGGTAGTTATTGCTGGGCCTTGTGTCATAGAATCCATGGAATGTCTCGAAGAGGTTGCCCAGGAGCTGGTGCGACTGAACGAGAAGCATGGGATAGAGATAATTTTCAAGTCTTCGTTCGACAAGGCTAACCGTACGAGCATTCATTCTTTCCGTGGTCCGGGCATTGAGAAGGGAATGCAGATGCTGGGTGATATTAAGGAGAAGTATGGATTGAAAATCCTTACCGACATTCATGAGAGCTATCAGGCGCCTATTGCTGGCGAAGTGGCTGACGTGCTGCAGATTCCTGCGTTCCTTTGCCGACAGACTGACCTTCTTGTGGCTGCTGCTCGCACAGGCAGAGTGGTGAACATCAAGAAGGCGCAGTTCCTTTCGGGTATGGATATGGAGTTTCCTGTTCAGAAGGTTCGCGAGAGCGGAAACAACAATGTGTGGCTGACGGAGCGTGGAAACATCTATGGCTACAACAATCTTGCTGTGGATTTCCGAAACATTGCCGACATGCATCATTTCACCGATACTGTAATAATGGATTGCACGCACTCTGTGCAGCGTCCGGGTGCTGCTGGCGGCAAGACGGGCGGCAATCGCGAGTTTGTGCCAGCGATGGCTCTGGCTGCCAAGGCTTTTGGTGCTGACGGATATTTCTTCGAGGTTCATCCTGATCCTGACAATGCTCTCTCTGATGGTCCAAACATGCTTCAGCTCTCAGAGCTTGATGACTTGCTTGCAAAACTGTTAATTTAGTTATTTCTTTCAAGTAACTTAATAAATCTGTTCTTTATTGGAAACAAAGATATTTGCTGAAAATTGCCTTCGTCAGGAAGCGCAGGCTTTGCTCGACCTCATTCCTTGTCTTGACAGTAATTTTGACAAGGTTGTTGAGCTGCTGCATAGGTGCAAGGGACATGTTGTGGTGACTGGTGTGGGCAAGTCTGGTCATGTGGCTGCAAAGATTGCGGCTACGCTGGCTTCTACTGGTACTCCTGCTTTCTTCCTGAATGCTCTTGATGCTCTTCATGGCGACCTTGGAATGCTTGTGCCTGAGGATGTGCTTGTGTTTATAAGCAACTCGGGCAATACGGACGAATTGCTGCGCATCATTGCTGCTGTCGAGGATCGCCACATTCCAATCGTTTCGATGACAGGCAATTCGGAGTCTCTCATTGCGCAGAACTCCAATTATCATATTCTGGTGAAGGTGGAGAAGGAGGCTTGTCCGCTCAACCTTGCTCCTACGTCAAGCACTACGGCTGCAATGGCTATGGGCGATGCCTTGGCTTGCGCGCTGATGGAGATTCGCAAATTCAAGGCTAAGGACTTTGCTCAGTTCCATCCAGGCGGCAGCATCGGACGCAAGCTCGTGGTGAAGGTGAAGGATGTGATGTACACGGACAATTTCCCTATTGTTCCTCCGAACATGCTGCTGTCGGAGGCTCTTATCATTATCAGCGGCGGCAAGCTCGGTTTGGGAATCGTGATGGATGGCGATGACATTCTCGGAATCATCACCGATGGCGACATAAGACGTGCTGTGGAGGGTGCTCGCGAGAATTTCCTCAATCTTTCTGTCAGCGACGCAATGACGCGCACTCCTAAGACTATCAGTCCTGAGGCTAAGCTGACAACTATTCAGCAGATGTTCCGACGCCACAAGATCCACTCTCTGCTTGTTGTAGAAAGGGGCAAGCTTGTCGGCATTGTGGATTACTTTGCTATTATGAATTAATGTACTTTTAATCGTAGAAATTCCAACTGATTCCGAAGTGTATTCCGCTTGGGTTCATTGGATAGTTTGGCGCCCAGAAGTATCTGCCTGTGTCTTGATTTGCGTGATAATACATCACATAGAAACGTGTGCGCTTCAAGTCAAAGTTCACGTAGGCTGAGATGATAGGGTAGTTGCCGATTTTCTCTCGCTTGGCTACGTTCTGGTTCATGAACATTCCAAGCACAGGGGAGTAATCGGGTGCGTAATATTCTGTGAAATACTTCATGTCGGCTCCAAGCTCTGTCTTCAGCACCTTTGCAATCTTGAACTTCAAGTAAAGGTTTGTGTAGAGGGAGAGCGTTGGAAGTGGAAGTATTTCGTCCTTAGTGCATTTTTGGTAAGTAACATCGTTCTCCCAGTTGAGAATGCCTAACTGGAAGTCCTGACGCAGGTTTGCACTGACAACCTGAATGTTCTCTCCGCATTGCTTTGCTGAAGTGTTGTTGGTGACAATCGCCTTGTCGGTTCCTGCATTCAGCACAATGCCTGTATTGGCAAAATAACAGTAATTCTTCATGTTTTCCACACCAACGGTGAGCACAGTCTTTGTGTGAGGAACGGTGATTACGCCTTCAACTCTTTGGCGGAACTCCATGTCTCTGTCAGCATCCCACCATGCGTGCTTGCTGTGGTATCTGCCCATGTAGAAGCTTGGAGCAACTCGCTTGACGAATCCGTTGAGGGCAACCTGCGCTGTGTCGCCAAGCAGAGGAATGTTCACTTCTGCATGTCCATTAACATCGAACTGTCCCATATCTTCACCTGCAACGACAAACTCGGCATTAAGGTCGTAATGAACCGTTGTTCCTTGTGAACGAATAATCTGACCGCCCACAAGCACATTGTGCTCGGTGTAGTCCTTATGCTCAATGCGTCCGCTCTTGTTGGTGTAGAAGCCACCGAAGCGAGTGGAGTCGGGAAGAGAGAAGCGGTTGTATTCGTAACCTACGTATGCGTTCAAACCGAAGACTGCCCACTTGTTGAAGCCTTCACACATGCTAAGTCCGACAAGGTTCTTAACGTAGAGATGCTTCGTCATATCCTGCGTGCTGTCGCCTGGAAGGTAAGTGTATGAGTGGTAGTTCTCAGTCTCTCTGAACGAACGGTAGTTTCTGCTCATCTTGTTGAACTTCAGCGTGTGGAAAATCTTGCTCACAGGCACAAAGACCTCGCGAGTCTTGGTAGAGTCAATCTCTTCTGTGCGATAGAAACCAATGTTGTAATGATGATTGAAGAACACCATGTCGTGCTCTTGTCTGTTCCATGTGTCTGTGAGGAACGTAGGAATATCGCTTGTTGTGTACGCATTCTTTATGGCTTCAGGATTGGTGATGTATGTTATGTCGGAAATACCGCCGTTCTCACCCATCTTCATGAAGTTGTGCTGATAGTAGAAATGGAAGTTGTACTTGTCGCCAAGGTATGAAGCCCATGTTGATGCGTTCATGAATGAGGTTGACTGCTTGTCGTAGTAGCCTTGACCGTAGATGTAGTCGAATAGCGCACCGAAGTTTATCCTCTTGCCTGCATTGTTTGTGTAGGTTGCTGTTACATGGTCGGAACCTGTTGTCTTGCTTCCGTTCCAGTTGTAGTTCACATACATGAAAGGGGACTTTGTGTTGTAGAAGCGGAATTGCTCAGCATCAACAAAGAACATGTCGAATGGATCTGTGAAACAGAAATCGGACATGATGGGGCGTTCCATGAAGATGCGCGACATGCGTGGAGAACCTACGTTGCCCAAGGTGTTGTAGTGTCCGTATTTGCCTTCAGGAAGGTCTGCATTGTGAAACTGATGGTGAAGGGTGTCAACGTATGTTGGACGTATGTTGCCGAACTTCTCGTCAATCGTCCATGCGTACACATCGTTAGGAACAGCTTTGTTCTTGTCGCGCGAAGATGCAGAGTCGGGACGTGAGTCCATGCTCATGTCAGAGTTGGTCTCAAGCTCGGAAACAATGCGCTGAGCTTTCGTGCTGACGGAGCATAGAATACTGATGAAGAATATGAGTAGTAACCTGATTTTCAAAACTTCTTGATAAAGTAATTTATGTTTCGGAAAGAGGCTGCACAGCACATCGGAAGGATGCTGTACAGCACATCGGAAAGAGGCTGTTCGGAATATCGGAAAGTGCGCTTGCGCTAGAACATGAAGCGGAGATAGAATTCTACAAGTTTCAGTACCACAGCACCAAAGCCAACGCTGAAAAACAGCACTTTGTTCTCCGGACATGCGAAATAGAGAATCACGGCAGCAAGTCCGCCAATCATGAACGCCCAGTTCAGCACCTTACGGGCTGTCAGCACGCTGTCTTTGGAGCCTTTGCCGCCCTTGTGCCACTTGGCTGCCGACTGCTTCTTGCTGTCAGCAACGGCTTCAGCAATAATCTTATCTACGTCTTCCTGATTCATTTCGCAATAATAATGAAATGTTATTTGATAGCTTCTGCAATTTCCTTCTTGAGCTCATTGACAAGGTCAATAGTCTTGATGCGGAACTTAGCAGGGATTCTTCTCATCTCGCCCTTCTTGTTCAGACATTCCTGGTCGCTGATCCATTCCTCAGCAGTCACTCTTGTGAACTTGCCTTCGCCCTCATCCACATTGAATGAGAGTGTATTGAGGTTGAACTCAACCTTGCCGTCGCTAACCTTCAGGTTGAGCAGATAGAATGCCTGAGTGAAGTTCTTTGCCAATGCCTTGGCAGAGAAGATAAGCTCTTCTGCACCCTGACACTCGATCTCTCCAGAGTTCTTGTCTGCTGTCTTAACCTTGCTGAAATCGATGTTCTTGAAGAAATCATCATCAGTATAAATGCCGCGCATGCTGTTGGCATCGTAACGAAGGCTTGCCCACTGAGCAACCTTCTTGAAGATATCCTCCTTGCTCTTGCCTGGAGCAGCAATAACGTCAGCAAACACAACTTTGCCGTTAACCTCAGGAATTGCGCCTGGCTTAGCGTAAGCAGACAAATCCTGCTTTGTCCTAGGTGTCTTGCGAGCAAGCAAACCTTCACTCTGAGCCTGCATCATCATTGGCAGGGCAATGGCAAACAATGCAAATATAACTTTCTTCATATTATCTTCTTTTTATTTATTAGCAATCTTTTTTATTTTAACATCATTAACATTTAATAGTTATTCGTCTCCCGTTTTCGTTCAACGAATTGCAAAGTTAGCAAATTTTCCATTCACACACAAACTTCCCTATCATCTTGTCTCGAAATGTGATAAAATTTAACAATAATTTTTGGTCTTCTTCCGAAACTTACTATTTCCACAAGCGCTTCTGACCGTCAATGATGTAAATGTGGCCAGGGATAGGGCGGAGAACTTTGTTACCCATCAGATCGTAGATTCCATCCCTGCCGAATCCTTCAGCGTTGCCATGAAGATTTATGATGTCCGATGCTTCATCGTCGTCAACAATGATGAACTCGATGGCTCTTGCATTGTTGCCGCTTGTTGCTGTCTGTACCTTGTTATCTACCATGTCAACAGGCAACCATGCACGATAAGCAGCAAGAGTAGAACCTGTGTATTTGTAGAATCCGATGCCGTATGTGCTCTTGTTGGCAAGTACATAACTGTTGTTGTTGCCAGTAGGGATTGTCTCCTTGTCCGAGTTGCCCTCGAGGATAGTGACAACGTCAGATGTGTGAGATGAGCTTGCAAACTGGTACTGACCTACAGGACCATATACAACGTAGCCCTGATCCTTGTTGATGACTGTCACGCTCTTCAGATAGAGATAGTAGTCTGTCACCTTATTCTCCTTTGCAGTGTCAAACTTATCATAGTCAGAAGTTGCATCAGGATTAACGCCATTTGCAGCATAAACCTTGAAGCCAGCCTGTGTAATGCCATCAATATTGACAGTTGGTACCTTAGAGTTGTAAGGCAAGCAGAGAGTTGACCATCCATAGTCAACGCCGTCCACAGTGGCAGCCTTCTTGATTTCGAGAGTATATTTCTCTGACACCTTAAACTCAACCTCCTTGGTAGGAGCGCCGAGACCACCACGCTGGTTGGCAGCACGAACGCAGTAGAATCCATCACCATATCGCTCAATGCTCAGACCTGTCACCGTCTCGTCCTCAGTGCTCTGTGCCACATTAGTGATATATTTCCACTTGCCTGTCTCCTCATCCTTTTTGAACACGAAGTAGCAGAGTGCCATAGGCTCAGTATGCCACTGGAGGCGGTCATCGTCAATCTCGATGTCATCGTCCCATGTGAGTGAGTTGTTGGCATCCCAATCCTTGTGGTCGTTGTTGGATGCCGCATCAATCTGCTGAGTGAAGATGCGAGGGTCGAATGCTTCGCCGCCGCCGAGCACATTCTCTATGGTGTATTTCTGTGCGGCAGCCTCTGTGAGGATGAGGTCGTCAGAACCCTTGAGAGGAGCAGCACCAGCAAGAGTACGAGTACCGAGCGAGATAGGGTGACCATAACTATCCATAGAGTTGTACTCGTGGAATTTGAGCACATGCGACTCCATCATAGCCTGCCAGCCTTCATCACGAGGCAGCACGTCAAATGTCGTATTGAGGTATGTCGCTCCAGGTGTGCCCTGCCAAGGACGTCCAAGTGTATAGCTCTTATCTGTCACAAGGTCAGCGCCCTCCTCAGGATATACCCTACAATAGTTGAATACATAGCCCCACGATGTTTGAGTTGCAGGGGCTGCAATGTTGTTACCGCTACGGTTACGAACCATGATGCCACAGCGCTCCAGCCAGATGTCACCATTGCCACAGAGCCAGTCAACAACGCCGGCAAGAACGCAATCCTCAAAGTAACCGCGATAGTTGCCATTGCCATGCGAATAGTATGTATCCTGATAAGAGAGGAGCGAGACGTTTTTGAGCACCTGACGGTTGCCCTGATCCCAGAATGCCACGGCACGACCTGCAAAGTTTGCCTTATTATAAGGGTAGCGATTTTCAAGAGTCAAATCCTCGAGATAATCATCTACTCCGCTCAGGTGTATGGTGGCAGTCGCACCGATGCCTTCATACTTTGGACGATTATAGAGGAATGTACCATCCTGGCTCTGACCTATCAGTGAAACATTTGAGCGACTGATAACCGTCATGTGGTTGTCATACTTGAAACCGCCTGCCGGAACAGACAAACTATTTCCTTCGTCATCGGTAGTCTCATCGCCAGCCTTCCATGAAGACTTTTCGTTACCTGTAAGTTCATACTCACCGTCAGGGATGAATATGCGCAGACGGCTAGTACCTCTATCTGCATTTACAGTCTTGATTATAGCATTGATGTCAGAGACAGGACCATAGCCCACAACATAGTCAAACGGCTTGTGCTCGATAGCCATATTGGTAGCGGCTGTATGGAGTGTGAGAGTGATAGGCGAAGCATACTTTGCACCATACACATCCTCAAGGGTATTAGCAGGTATATTGATGACCACATCCTCGTCAACAGGTAGATGCCAGTAGTTGTATGTCAGCACCTTGCCCTTAGTGGTAGAGATGGCAGAGAGTGAGTTTCCTCCTACGGTAGGAGTGATGTCAACAGCCTTCATTATTCTGTCGAACTGAATCTCGATGCTACCACTGACAGGGGCGTTTGCTGCCACTCCGTTAGCCACAGTTGCATTTCTTACCCTAATGCCGGCAAGCAGAGGAGCCGAAGTCGGAGTATTAAAACTGAAGTTGACAGCGTATGTCTTGACCGACATGCCACCAGCAGTCTTCAGTGTCAGCGTAGCCACAGGGTTATCGTATGTAGCCTGTGTTACCTCTGCAGTACCATTCTCTACTACGGCAGTTACGGCAGGCACTCTGTTGTTTACCACATCAGCATCTATAGTGATAGTAATGGTACCGTTTGTCTTCAGAGTGTTGAGGTCTGTAGTGCCCAGTACAGTCTCGCCGTATGTCACCGATGTGAGTTCTGGCTTTTCTGCTGTCTGTGGCTTGTATGTAATACTGAACTGAGTGTAATACTTGCCATCGTCAGCAAAGACAACATCGCCTTCACCAGCAGCACCGCTGTATGTAGCTGTCACGTTCTGTCCCTTCACGTAACCGCCATTTGACGAGTTCTTGCCGCATATCTTGGTATTCTCTATCTGATAGTTTGCTGACGAACCGTTCAGTCCAATCTCGCATCCATCCGTAACAGGGAAGCGGAAGATAGAACTTCCATTGATCTGGGCACGCTCTTCGCCAGCCTTGTTGTCTATCTTGCCATTCTCGCCTACCAAGTCGAGCTTCACGTCTATCTCGCTCTCTCCATTGCTTACCTGAGCGATATAGATACCGTTGATCTTCTGGTAGGAGATGATAGGTGCTCCGTTGCTTCTTCTGAAATCCCATGTGGCAGTAGCGTTTGCGGTAAGGTCGAGCAGAGAGAATGTGTTCTGACGGAACACAGGGTAGAGCAGCATGTCGGAAGGAGCGTCCTCTGACATGTTGTATTTACTTCCTATATTATATACATTGCCAGCGAGATCTACCCAGTGGTCGAGAGTGTGACCTTCGTAGTAGAGGGTCTGATTCTTTGGTATGGTGTATGCATCGCCAGCCTCAACCCATATAGCTAATGGAGCCACGCCCACAGCTTCGGTGCCAGTGTTGAAGGTGACATAATATGTAGGCTTCTCCTTGAACCTTATCTCAAGGTCGCGGTGGGTGGTAATCTCAAACTCTACGGTGTATTTAGTGAGGAAACCCTTTGCCTTGTCTTCGGCTGTTCTGTTGTCGTCTGTAGGTTCTTCGATCTGGAGTTTGAAGACATGGTCGGTTCCACCGCCCCATGAGCCATCGGCATTGCGAGCGAGCACCTCTGTATCTGTGCCGTTGCCCTTGAGCACCATACGGACTTTGTCATCAGGGAGCATCTCCAGAACAGGGAGGTCATTCTTGGCAGGGTCGATAATCTTGTCAAACTCAGCACCGAACTTGCGGTAGAACACTACTCTTACCTTATTGCCCTTTTGGAATGAGCGACCACCGTCATCGAGATCTTTAGAAGGGAAATTCTCTTCATCGGCAGACTCTACTGTCTTGATCTCGCCTACCACGTTGTCGGCAGTCTTGATGTGGAGGTCAACCATGTTGGCAGCCAATGTGGCTGTTTCGATCCATTTGTAGTAAGAGTAGTCATCACCGATGATAATCTTCACGCGATCTTCGGTGCTGCGTGTGGTGTAGGTATATACATACTCATGGTTGGCAGGATTGGAACGGGACTCATCGAGTGTAGGCACAACACCATCAAAGGTGGTGGTGGTGATAGGGGAGTAGGACATCATGGATATCTTAGTGCCCGAACATGATGCCAGTTCGAATGAGGTGCCAGGACCGAACGAAGCCCATTCTGCCATGTCGCCATTGCGGATATATCCCTTCTCGCCGGTATTCACCCAGATTGCCACGTCACGCCAGTGTGGGTTTTCTACTCCGTTAAGCAGAATGTTAGTATATACTGTGCTGGTCCAGAATGTCTTGGTGTTCTTGCCTATATTGACTTTCTGTGCAGACACCTTGCGTGTAGTGCCTGATGTAGGGTCGTCATAATCGAAGATGCCACTGCCGAAGTCATAGCGTATGACAGGGTTGTTGATGCGGTTCTCCTGAGTGCCTGGGTTCTCGTTGAAAACAGGGCGGAGGGTTATGGTTTGGTTAGGGGTCGTAAATGAACCTCGCTGGCCGAGTTCATACTTGACGTTGCTGCCATCTGCTACCCAGTGATCCAAACTGTGTCCATTCCAGAAGAAAGTGAAGTTGGTAGGAATGTTGAATGAACGTACATCCTTGAGAGTAGCAGGAGTGATGCTCATTGATCCGCTGTAGGTAGCAGGGTCAACGTCAACGTCAGAACCTGTAAGGTCGAAGATGACTGTACCTTTCTCACCTGGCTTGAAATATGCTATATATGAACCATGGTTGCTTACCGTCATATAGATGTTTGGATCTGTCTTAGTCGGATTGTCACCGTCCTTCCATGTCTCCTCATCATCCATCCAGTACTCCAGCACATTGCCTTCGCCTGCTTCTGATACCAGTTTTATCTCTGTGCCAGCCACATAATATCCCTCAACATAGTCAATGCCTCTTGTCACGAAGTTTTCATATATAGGACTGAGGGTGACGCCGCCAAGGCTCTTGTCGGCAGTAGTGACACGTATGGTCTTGGTTTCCTGACGCTGGTAGATAGCAGTGACGAGGTTCTCGCCATCTACGATAGTGTATTTCACTGTAGCCGACTTGCCTCCGTCTTCGATAGTCTGTTCTGTGAGATTAGATTCGCCTGCCGCACAAGTGAAGCCCGTGATGGTGTAACCGTACTTAGCTGTAGCAGTTACAGTCACGACATCGCCAGCAAGGTAGCGCTTGCCAGTGTTGGCATGAACAGGATCTTTGGCGGTAATCTCCACGCTACCAGCATTGTCGTTCTTCTCTCTTTCGAGTTTTGCGTAAATGCTGTTTGCAAGTTTTACCTGCTGAAGCACTGGGTACTCCACCTCAATCCATTCGTAGAAACCCCAGTCGCCCTGACCTGCAATCTGCTGGAATGTGAGGGTGACAGTCTCGTCATCACCATTATATATATATTCAGCAGTGTAGTCATCAACTCGGGTAGGGTTGGCACTTGTGTCATCGCCGAAGTATGAAGGGATGGTAGTGCCCTCAGGGAACTGGGTATGACGTGGCGAGGTTCTGCCAGATATGGTTCGTTCATCCTTGCCTGTTGCTGCCTTAAGTGTAACCTTCATGCCAGGAACTGCAGGGATAGTAACTTTTGTACCAGGGTTGACCTGTGCTGTAGATACGGGTACAGTGCCATCACGGTTGTCAAGTTTTGTGTCAGCGTCTGGAGCAAGGATATACATCTTCATATCGAGAGGTGTGCCATTGACGGTAGCAGTACGAGTGTAGATGCCATTATTATTTGTTGGATCATTCTCTTTGAATGCCACATTGATTTCTGGTGACTCCAATGGTCTGTCTCTGTGGTTCAAATCCCAGCGTACGGTTACCTTGGCATCAGTATCTGTGATGGCAACCTCGTTCTTCTGGAACTTAGGCTTGAGTGTTACATCCTCGTCAAAGCGTTGACTCTTGCCTAACTCGTATGTGTTCTCACCGTCTGTCCAGCCTATCATGGTGTAGCCTTCGCGGTAGAATATGTAGTTCTTAGGAATGTACACCTCGTATGTCTCTGCATCAACATATTGAGCCTGAGGATCATTGCCCTCAACCTCATACTGCAATCCTGCCTTGGTGAAAGTAACGTATGGCAACTTCACAAAGTTGGCTGTGACGTAGGTGTCCTCTGTAATGGTGCGTACGAGAGATGGGTTGGTAGAGAGCACACTGTTGTCGCTTGTCTTTGTCCAGTTGATGAACTTGTATCCCTCAGCAGGAGTAGCATCAAAGCGAACCTGCTTACCAGCCATGACGCTTGCCACAGAAGGTTTCTGTACCACATATCCACCCTCTGCAGGCTCTATGTCATAGGCTACCTTATAGAACTCGCCATCGTATTCTGAACCAGAGATGTAACCGGTGATGGTGATGTCAGCGTAATAATAGTCTTTCGCAACACTGTGTGTATAAATATACATTGACAAATCACTTGTCATTGCTATATCTGTGAAATAAGTTGCATCAAACGCATACGTACAATAGCCTGTTTCACCACCATCTGTTGATGTTCCTGAACCATCATATCTGTTTGGCAACTGATTCTCTATAAGATATTTCTCTGTATTTTCATCTGCTATAGAGATATCTGTTTTACCACCATTTGTGCCGCCACGAGATATTGTTGCAGAGGTAGCCGTTGGTTTAAAGGAAATACCAGCCTTTGTCAGCACGTTAAATTGGATTGCACTATTCTTGTCTCCTTTATTAAGGGTTGACAGCAATTGGAATTTTGCAAAGGTATAATCCTTGCCTTTTATACTGTTACTTGCTCCTTGGTGCTCAAAATTATTACCTATATTTGCCCTTGTGTTATCATCAAACAAAGGTTTCAATGCTTCATCGGAATATCGTGGATTCAAACTGAATGCCTTTGTGCTGTTCCAGTCCCAAATTAACGTCACTGGCACCTTGACATAAGCATTGACCACATCCGATGGTGTCTTTTCGCCATCGTATGCAACGACCTTGACGATAGTGTTCTCTGGAAGTCCTTCTATAGCACCAGTATAAGGAGTGCTCTGGTCGGTAGGTTCTGTACCGTCAGTAGTGTAGTAGAGCTTTGCGTCAGGGGTGGCAGCATTGGCAGTCACATATACCTTGCCGTCATCGCCAACTGTAGCCGATGGCTTGTCGGTCTGACCGTACTGATTCACCACCTTCACAGTAAACTCAACGCTTCCTGCCTGATACTGGGCGTTGCCCTCCTGAGCCAAGGTGATAGTCGCCGAACCATATTTGCTGCCAGCAGTGATAAGACCTGTAGGACTGACAGAAGCCACAGCCGCATCACTTGAAGTGTAGGTTATAGCACCCGCACTCGAAGTGGTATAGTCCTTGAGAATTTCCAACTGATAAGTATCGCCAGGGTAGAGTGTCTTCACTTCCTTGCCTTCGACAATGGCGAGGTCGGAAGCTGGGATGGCATCGTTGGAAACCTCCACTGAATGGATGTAGCCACCATTAGGCAGAGTGAAGGTGAGGGTAGTGGCAGGACCTTCGTAACGAATCTCGAAAGGTGATGATTCTTTTTGGTTGCCATTTCCATCAACCTCTGGAACAAAGTCTATATTACCTACATCATTACCAGCTTCATCAGTGATAGTAAATGTTTGTTTGGCAGAATAGCAACAAATTGTAAACGTTAAATCTGCATTACCAGATACAGGAATCTGTATTGTTCCATTGCTGTTGAATGACCAACCATGTTGACTATCGTGGAATGCACCCTTGTTAATAGTTATTCCCTCATGGTCTTCCTGATAGAAATTATCACTTCCCAAATTATAAGAGAAATTGCTACCAGGAATAGTAACCTCGATAGGCGTAGCGACAGCATAGAGTTTCTTGTCTTCGTTAAGCGTTGTACCTTCTGCTACCTTGTGTCCATCTGTGGCTTTGTCAAACCAGCCGCGGAACTTGCTGCCGTCAGGCACTATGACATCGCTCTCGCCATATTTGTAAGCAAGAGCAGAACTTCCTTCAACGGTCTCTGAACCGATAACAGCACCATTGGTATTGTAGTAGGTGACATCCACAGTAGGGATGAATTCGCAAGCCTCGGCAGCAAACCAAGGAAGGTAACCATTAAGAACGAAAGTGAGTTCTGCTGGTTCTTCTACATTATATGTCCATGTGACGAAATGATCGAATGATGTATCACTGTCACATCCGTTGTTAATGTTAATATTGACATCATCTTTGCCTGTCTGCTTTATAGTCATTGTTTGACTGCCATACTGACAAGAACCGATAGTGAATTTAACAGGGCCATCAACAGCTACCTTGATAGTACCTGATTTCAAACCGTGCTGACCATCGTTGCGTGCGATATTGCTCAATTCAACATTGCTTGGTAGTACACCAGTTGTAGGAAGAATGACTTTGTATGTTTCTGGACGGAAGTCTATCTTGAAGTCCTTGAAAGTACGCTCTTCCTCTTCACCACTGACAATACCGTTAATCTTGATATTACCGATGGACATATTCTTGTTGTTAGCTGTGTTGGAGATATAAAAGCGAAGTGTGAAGGTGTTACCAGCCTCAGCTGTGATGCTCTCTTCGTGAGTGAGAGGGGCAGATGGATTGGCGTTATTGTCACGACGAATTTGATTTTTTGGATCACTATAAGGAGTAATAGAACTTTCTACTCCATCCACAGTATAAGACCATGAGAAGTATGCGCCGTCTGTGCCACCTTTGACAGCATCGAACTTAACGCTTGTTGGCTTGAAGGTTATGCCCTTCTTCATGGTTACAGTGTACTCAATCATATCAGCAGCAACGGTACCTGCATTTGATGTAGCTGGGACATATTTCACCATTGGTACAGAACCTGTGATGTCTTTGTATGCACCGACCTGAGTTGCCGTCAAGTCACTACCCACCGTAACCTTTGTCCTTGATACAGCATCCTTAATTTCATTAGAAGCTGTGCCTTCAGTTTCGTTACCTACAGCCCAAGTGATAGTACCCTCAATACCTTCATCAGAAGGTTCTGGTTCGTCTGCAATAAAGATAACCTTGTAGTAACATACATCTGTAGGACTTATGCCGTCTTCTTTCATTGCCTTAATGTAAACATCACCAGCAGGAACAGCAATTTCGCCTGTTTCCTTTTTGTCATTGGATTTTTCTGAACCTGATGTAGGACGGCTTGTCCAATATTCTGTATTCTCACCATTAACATTAAGATAACGTTTGATGGCAGAAGCGCTTACACTTGAACCAGTATAACTGAATGTTACTTTGATTCTACCAGGAACGGTTGTATGGAAGTGAAGCACACCTGCTTGTGCATAACCATTACGTGAAGGGTACTGCCCCTTGAATGATATAGCATCAGCATTAAAGTCATTTGCAAATGTAAGGTGGTCTGGGGCATAAGTTGACATGATAACTTCTTCCGATTTTGATGGTGTAGTAGTATCTGTCAATGTTATGCCTTTATTCTTTTCATCATATAGTTCACTTGTTGTAACAACTGTCACTTTCGACCAATCCCAAGTAATTGATTCCGTTACATCAGCCAAAGTTTTTTCTGTAGTGGCTTCTCCTTCTTCACCAATAACACCCTTAGCAGACATTGCTGCTACCGAATATTCCGATGTAGCAGGTGCACGACGTGCTGCAGTTCTTGGTTTTGCTGACGAAGAAATGGTGTATGAAGTCTCGGTTGTTGTAGCCAGATATGTGCCATTGTGATAAATGATGTAGGCAATAGCATCATCTACAGCATCCCATGTGAGGGTAGTGCCGTCAATAGTGACATGTGCAGGAGCAGCAGGCACAGTTACAGTAACTGGTTTGCTTCCTGTCGCTTCGTTTTCGGCATCCTCAGTGAAGTGAATGTTCGCATCAGGAATATCGTTTGACATCTTTGCGTCCCATGGTCCTGCGTATTCTATGTTCTTGATAGTCTTATAGAATGTACACCTTGGTTCCTGTTGCCATGCACGAGCAAGATAATACTTGCCTGCCATGTTTGCACCTGGGGCATTGTCGATAGTACAGTTGTTGAAAACGTAACCTGTTTTGCCTGCTGCAGTGCTTGGAGCAGCAATGACATCTTCGCCACTTGTTCTGTTCTCCAGAAGTATCTGGCACTTCTCAAACCACACGTTACCACCACCGCAGATGAAATCGACGGTACCATGTATCTCGCAGTTCTCGAAGTAAGAGTTGGCATTGTCATTTGAATAGTATGTATCCTGACGACCGAGCAGACAGATATTGCGATATACATTGTTGGCACCATTGTCAAAGAGTGCAGTACCTCGCTCAGCATTTGTTGTGTTGTCGTAATCAACCGTACACTTCAAAGTGATGTTCTGCAATACAACATTGCTTGCAACTTGGAATGTAGCAGAGGTGTTGAGGCCTTCCTGTGCTGGATAGTTCTTGATAAGCACACCATCACGGCTCTCACCGATGATTGTAACATAATTGCTTACAGCAGTATTGTATGCCGTTTCAAGGTCGTAAGTACCATTCTTCACGAATATCTTGTACTGTTTGCTTGCTGTGCCGCTATGAGCAAGTGCTGATTTCAACTGCTTCACATTGCTTACGATAGCATCATAGACGCCAGCAGGATCTTCTTCTGGTTCAGATGACAGGTCGTAGCTTTCTATCCTAATATATGGAGTGTATTGTCCACCAATGATGGTGAGTGTTGTTGCTTCACCTTTGTAAATGAATGTAGCTTTACCGCCATTATGATAACAACCTGGAGTCTTTATGTCTATTGGTGTTTCGTTTATTACGTTATCGCCAATCTTTACTACTGGGTTTGAACCAGCATATTGACAACCACCAAATATTATCTTTACAGGGCCATTGACATTGACTTCCATTTTGAAGTTATTCAAACCATGTGCATCACCTCCCTCGTGTGGGGTTCCTGAGTAACTGGTTACAGAAGCAGGGGCTTCAGGAAGCGCAGACTTGTTCATGAAGTCAAGTTCAAAGTCTTCCCATTCAAATGTCACGTATGCATTATTGTGAACTGCGTTGTATTCTGTTGCGAATGCAGGGGCTGATGGGTCAAGAACATTCGTAATATTACAACCATTCTGGAATGTGACACCGTTCTCACCATTCTCACCAACGTATGCCATGAACATACCTTTGTTGCCCTCAATCTGTACATCGTCGAAGGTAATGTTCTTGACGGTCATCTCTGGAAGACCGTAGATGTAGATAGGGTACTGGTGGTTTGAACCTGAGTAGCCTGTGCCTGGGTTAGTAACGTCTATGTTCTGGAAGAGTATGTCCTTAAACTCAGGGGTTGTAGTAACTACAGATTGTGCAGTGGCATCAGAAGGTTCAGGAAGAGGTTTGTCTGAACTGCCATAGTCATACCATGAAGTAATGATGAATGGATCTGCCACACCAGTCATTGTAGAGTTTCTGCAGATGATGTCGTGAACGGAGTTCTCGCCATTACCACTGCGTCCTGTACGATTTGTTTTCAGACGGAAGCCCTGTGCTGTGCCATCGAAGGTAATGCCCTCAAAGATGATGTGGTGAAGGCGCTCAGTGAACGAACCAATAGACGCACCATGACCACGCTTGAAGGTACAGTTCCATACATGACCATACTGTGAGTCAGAGTCAAAGACGATATTATCATCACCTGTGTCAATGGTACAGTTGTAGATGTTGGTGTAAGGTCCCCATACAGGAATACCATCGGTGTTGTGCGACACTTGAGTATATCCATCATCTGTCGCTTCTTTCTGGATAGATGATGGGTTGACGATTGTCACATCATGAACGGTGAAGTTGCTTGCATTGCCACTGTTACCAAGTGTGAGGTTTGTGTTAGGGGCATTCTGGAGCTTCAAGTTGCGCACAAGGAACTTAGAGCCTTTAAGGAATCGGATGAGTGCACCTGGGCGATCACCTTCCAGAGTCTTTTCTTCGTATGCTTTCCACCAGTCAGCTCCCTGACCATCAATGATTGAGGTATTGTCCTCTCCCTCAATGACGACGTTCTCGACACTTTCTGAGCCTGTGCCAATGAAGTATGATTCTTTGTTGTGTGGATATGTTCCAATTGGCAGCATCTTCAAAGTAGTGTTCGCATTAAGATGCAGCACCACGTTGCTCTTCATCACCAATGGACCAGAGAGCCAAGTACCAGTAGGTATGACAACCATACCACCACCAGCAGCATTAGCATCATCAATAGCACTCTGGATGGCAGCAGCGTTGTCGTCTGTTGTAGAGAGTCCATCAAGCGTTATTGTCTTGTAAAGTGTAATGTCTGGGAGTTGCACCGCCGTCCATCCATCAGGAGTGTTTTGGGCTGCGAGTTCGGTGGAAAGGTCGAATTTTGCAGGAATATAAGGTAGCACCATCTGTAAATAGCGGAAATAACTACCGTCACCAATGACCACAGTTGCGGTTTCTGCCTTAGAATCAATAGTAGTCTGATAGGTCGTATTCGTATTGCCTGTTGCCGCAACACCATTGACCGTAGTTGTAGTAGTTGCATTGTATGATTCCAAAGAGAATGTTGCACCTGCGCACGAAGGAAGTATGAACTTTGTCCCAGAGTTCATCTGACACAAATCCGTCCAGTTGCCGTTAGCCACCTTGCCAGGGTTTGTAGAATAGTCAAGCTTTACATCAATAACCTCGTCATCAACAGTAGCCTGCGTTACATATATAAGATCCGCGACATTCTGATAAGACAGTGTAGGAGCCCCGTTCTTTGTTTGGAAATCCCACTTCAAGGTCACAGCCTCAGTGCGGTCCCCAAGTGTCTTGGTGTTCTGTCTGAAAACAGGCGTAAACTGCATGTCAGCTGTAGGAGTGAATTCGGCACCTACATTATAAGTTGTTGCGCCGTCGGTCCAGCCAGTAAGGGTGTAACCATCTTTGTAGAGAGTGAAGTTCTTAGGTGCCTTGAGGGCTGGATCACCCTCTGTAAACACAACAGCTGCAGGGGCAGTTCCTATTGCTTGTGCATCGTTATTGACATAAGTTACATTATATTTGTTTACAACGGCATCGCTTTTTTCCACCTTGACATAAGCACAATAATTACCACCATTGATAGTGATGGTCTGTGGAGTGCTGCCAAGAACAACATACGCCTCTGTTACATTCGCAGCATTGCTAGAATAACAATTTGAACCATGTGCAATAGTATTAAGAGTATTACCATTTGCATCTTTTACTGTACGGTCATTACTATGTTGGCAATTACCTGTAGTAATCTTCAGCGTACCTGATACATTAGGAATAGTAACAACGAGGTTGTTCATACCATGATCATTCCAATACTTACCAGCTACTGTAGCCACAGCATTAGCATCATCAGCTGCAACACGTGTGCAATTACCTTGTGCATCCACAGCTATGCCAAAGGTCTCAACCTTCGTCTGTTGTGCAGCATACTCTGAAGGAAGAAGCATCGTACCAGTTCCATTATTCAGAATAGCGCTGAAATCTTTAAATTCCGCCCAGGCACACTCTCCCCATGCGAGCATGATCACCATCATTATGAGGGTGAGGAGGTGGGTGGTTAATGGTCTCTTTGACATTATATGTTGGTTCCTTAGAGGAGTTATGGTGTTCTCTGACATAGGTTCAGATGTTTGGAAAGTATGTTGAGTGTTCATTTGCATGATTGATATTTGCTGTTTATTGAAGGAATATATGTTGATGTCTCTGTGACAGGGTTGGCTAAAGAAGCTTTATCTTGTCGATGGCGCCGGTTTGGGAATCACGGACGTACCATTCAGAGTAGAGAATCTCGCGTTTGAAGTTTATTATCATGCCGTAGGGACAATGGGTTATTGCCATGCGGTTTTTGAGGTATTCACGATCGGTTTGGTTGGTGTCAGCATCCTTGGAGTACAGATCGACGATGATGTTGCCGTTCAGCAGGAGATGGATGTCGCAGGTCGTTGGGAGCTGCTCGTCTTTCCAGTAGAGGGGCAGCTGTGCATTGACCTGAACGTTGTTGCCGTCTTTCTGGGTCAGGTAGATGAAGTATTTGGCGTAGATTGCCGTGCCCATTCCGAAGTGGAGGGTGTTGTAGATGTTCATCGCTATGCCTGAGAGACGATAGAAGAATGCCCATTGGCGGTTGTATTGTTGTCGAGGATCCATGTGGATGCGGTGTTGGGGGGGTGGTTTGTTTGTTTTTTTTTGCTTGAAATAGCAATGAAATCTCAGAAATGGGGGCAGATGTCGGTGCCTTGAGAGGAGCGCGGTGCTCGGTGCCTTGAGGGTGAGCGTGCTGCTCGGTGCCTTGAGAGGAGCGTGGTGCTCAATGCCTTGAGGGGAGCGTGCTGCTCGGGGGCTTGAGATGAGCGTGGGCTCGGTGCCTTGGGGTGAGCGTGGGCTCGGGGGCGGGTATTTCTGGGATTTTGTTGATATTTTGGGTGTTACAGGAGGCCGAGGAGGTGGAGCTGGTTTTTTATCTCTTCGACAGGGCGCTTGAATTCGTGAGCTAATGCTGGGATGTCAGTGCCTGTCTGGTAGAGGGCTGTGAGCCTGCTTGTTGTGGCTGCTGTCCAGGGCTTGCCTTGGTTGGTATATACTCTGTTGATGGTCCTGCCTGGTGTGGTGGGAGCACCAAGGATGTATTGCAGTAGGGTGGCTCCTGACATGTATATCGGTGTGCCTGAGGTTCGGACGTTCTTGTCGTTGTGGGTGGCAAGGAGCGCCATGATGTCTATTGGTATAGTCGTAAGCCGTGAGTTGAGACGGTAGAGCAGGTAGTTCTGAGCATGCGGATTGGGATAGCGCATGGAGAGCATCTGCTGTCTGGTGGCTGTCGAGACGCCTGAGATGTCGTAGATACGGTAGTTGCGTGGTTCTCGAACGTCGTACAGGAGCAGATAGCCTGGTGTCTCTGTCATCTCGTTGGTAGGTACACTGCCGTTGATGAGACCTTGACGCACATTGTAGCAGTGGGTGCGAAGTATCCAGTTGAGATGTTCGTTGGAGGTGAAGCAACCTATGAGGATGGTCTTGGTGTCGAAGTCTTTAGGGACTGTCGAGAGGGCGGCATCGTGATAGGTGAACTCCAGTGTTTGCACTTTTTCTTGCCATTGCTCACCGAGGTTGTGGAGCGGGTCCGAGATGATGAGCGGTTGGTAGCCAGGGAGTGAGACTTGTGAGAGATCTACGAGGTAGATGCAGTAGTTGGTGCCGTAGCGTTGGGCGGCAGCCTGTTCGCTGGCTGAGAGGAAGAAGTGCGGTGTCGTGGTGTATGTCTTGACCTCAATGAAGCGGTCGGGGCTTACGGATGTCATTCCGATGAATGACTGTATGTCGTAGCCGCGAGACACGTCAGCACGACCAACGATACGGATGTCGTTGATGCGAGGGTGAGCATAGAGCCTGCGGCGTTCGTAGGCAAGGACGAAGTCTTCGCCACGTTCGCCGATGAGCTTGTGCTGGTTTTCGAGTTGCTGACGTTGTTGTTCAGTCATGAGGGGATGTTGTTTTTTTTTGAAATGTTGTTTTTTGAAATATAAACGAAATCTCCGAAATCAAAATGAAATCAATGGAATCTCTGAAATTATGAGGTGAGCGCGGTGCTCGGTGCTTGAGGTGAGCGCGGTGCTCGGTGCCTTGAGGGTGAGCGTGGTGCTCGGTGCCTTGAGGTGAGCGTGGGGCTCAGGTGCTTGAGGTGAGCGCGTTGCTCGGGGACTTGAGGGTGAGCGTGGTGCTCGGGGACTTGAGGTGAGCGTGGTGCTCAGTGCCTTGAGGGTGAGCATGAGGCTCGGGGGGCGGGTATTTCTGAGATTTGTTGATATTTTGGATGTTACTGGAGGCAGGGGAGGGGGAGCGGGGGCTGGTCTCTTCTGCTGTTCGCTTGATTGTGTGAGTTACTTGATGAGCAGCTTTTGCTTGCCTACGATGTATATGCCTGGGTGGAAGCCGCTGTAGGTTTCGGTGCCTGGGCGGACCTCGATGACACGGTAGAGCTGACCTGCTGAGGTATAGACCATGAGGGTGGTGCTGTATGTGCTCTCGATGTTTATTCTGCCCTTGCCGATAGGGTATGCCTTGAGGTAGTCTCCTGAGTCCTCAGTGTTGTCCTGATCTGGGGAGTCAATCTCTGGCTGGATGGTGTCTATGCCTGTCGTTTCACCTCCTATATAAATATATGTGTCGGCGAATGAACGTGTCTTTGCTCCGCCTCCTGGCGCTTTTGTCATGTAGGTGCGGAATGGAAGGACGTTGGCATAGTCTTTATCGAACTCTGTTCCTGTGGCATTCATGCTGTAGATGCTTTCTGACTTTTCTGTAGCAAGGAATGTACCTGTGTGGACGTAGCCGTTTGCTGTTGTCTCAATTGCCTTAGTCACTGGGATGTCAACATTGTCTGTGGCATTGAATGTGACTGTCTGAGCAGGTGCTTGAGCGGAACCGTATTTCTTGAGCATTTCATTGTAGAATTGACTTGAGAGGTCGAACTCATAGAAGCGGTAGCCTGGGAAGCTTACGATGTATGGCGTGCCCTGGGTGAGAGGTAGGTAGTCAGGGTATGTGTGACTGCTGAGATACCAGTCGCCATCTGTGGCATGGTCGTAGTTGTAGAAATGAGATGCGTAGGTGTCTTTGAAGAAGTCATTATTGAATGCATAAGAGACAGTGGTAGCATCGGTAGCTGCAAAGAGACCAGTTTCTGATCCTGGACGCATGAATGTACCGACGGTCTTGGCATCTTCTGTACCTACAGCTATGAGACCACGGAGCCAGTATTCGTGATGGAGGGTGTGGTAGTTGGTGTTTGGATCACTGACCTCATCGGTGGTTGGTGTGCCGTAGAAGTGGGTGATTTCTCCATTGAGAGATGCCTCGACTTTATCTACTGTGAATGGCAGACAGATGCCTTCCCATGCGTCGTTGTTTGATTTGGCGTAATAGAGAGGCTTGCGAGTGTACCAAGCACGATTGGTAGCTGTGAAGTCGATAGGGTTGCAGAAGTCATTGTTTGGAGATGACTCTTCGGCACGCTCTACAAGGTGGAGGTACGAAGTAGATAATGAACCGTTCTCTACAACATGATGTCCCTTGATGTTGGCTTCTGGTGTTGACTCGTCGTATTTGAGTGTTGAGTTAACAACAGAATAACAGTTTGTTGTTTCATCATCTGCGTTTGGCGTATAGACGAGGAGGTTCTTTGTGATGCCATTGTCAACGGTGAATGAAGCGAATGATGTTGCGTTGTCTGCGACAGGAGAGTAGAAGATTGAACCGCCAGTTTTTGCACCGCGACCATTGGCTGCTGTCTGCAAACCTTCTTTGTAAGTTGATAGATCTGTAGTTTCGTTGTCTGCCTGACAAGTAAAGTCGATGGCTGTTGTCTTTGGATTATGAACGTATGTGCCCATCTTTCCGCTGTACATGTTATAGGCGTTGTAGTAGTAACCATCGAGCTGTGTGGTGCGGTAGTAGCCGGCAGCGCGATAGACACGGTTGGTCATGGCAGAGTTCTGGTGCGACTCTATTGTTGCAGGGTATGCAGCAGGTGTCTGCTGGAGGTTCTGTCCCCAGAAGAGATAGTCGTTCATTGGCTCTGTGAGACCAAGGTCCTCATACTGTGGAGAGTTGAAGAGTGGGAGGTAGTTGCCTGTACGAGACTCAGGAACAGCAGGAGAAGCAGGAGTGTCTATGACTTTGTCTCCGACTTTCTCTGCCTTACCTTCAGTAACATCTGCCTCTGTAGCAGCATGGCTAACCTCATCTACAGCTGGAAGTGCTGCCACATAATCTTTAGCACGAGCCTTGTCGATGGTGTGAGTCTTGTCGTGACGAGTCTCATTGCTGCCATAGTTAGGCTCGGCATTGAGCTGACCTGTGCGGAGATATGTGATACCTGGGACAGCACCAGTGATTCTGTCTGCCTGACGTGCATACTGGTAGTCACCGTTGGCGAAGTAGTTTTCGACGTAGCTGGCGTCACTAGATGTACTAGCTCCTATAGAATATCTTGCATCCAGGTAGTACTGGTTGAGGTCATAAGCTACCTTACCGTAGCGGAAGTCATCTACAGTGTAAGTATTGTCTGAACTGCCATCCATGCGATAAACGATAGGGCTATCGCCGTCATTGTACTCGAAGCAGCAATGGTAAGTGCCGTCAGTGCCTTCACCTACAGCTGCATTAGAAGATGCAATATTTCCACTTGCTAAACCAAGGTTGTAGATGTTACCATTGTTGGTTGTGAAGATGTGTTTATTCTCTGCAAGGTCAGTGAAGACGTGACCGTTGCCATGGAGAGTGCCTTTGAATATGCTGGCAGGGTTATATTGTGCAGGAACGTTCATGTTATTTTGAACGACAAACTGGGCATATTCTCCGTAGCGAGGAACTTCACAAAGATTTGCAATCCAGCTGCTGTTATCTTGCTTTGCACCGAGTTTTACATACTCCTTGCCATCAACTATGTGGCCCGTGGTATTATTGTCGCTCTTGCCTGTGCCGATGGTATCAAGGAATGCTACGAATCCGGCAAGATCTTCGGTGTCGTTGATATAGATGCGTGGCTGGGCGAGTTCTGTTGGTTCTGCCTTTGCACGTGCCACCGCCTCTGCAAGATGCAGATTCACGTTTGCTGCACCACGAGGCTTCATGCGGTGATAGTTGTGTACGACGAACTGGTCGGCATCTGTCATGGCAACAGGGAAGATCTGGTCGAGACCAGTCATCGAGATACCGAGCTGGATGCCGTAGCCATTCATGTAGTAGTATGCTGGGATGTCGAGATAGTCGCCAGTCTTGTTGTAGTTGGATCCTTGGAAGAAGCCCTTGCCTTTTGTTGCAGCATCTTCTGTCTGTATGTATGTGTCATATCCTACAGCAGAATTGCTGGTAGCAACGTCCTTTGTCCAAGTTGTCTCATCAACGAACTTCCATTTGCCATTACTATCCTTTTCACGCTTGCCGATACGCCAATAGTAGCCATCGGCAGAGAACGATTCATCTGCATGAATATTGACGTTCTTCTTGTTTACACGAACCATTTCACCTGGGAGAGCACAATTCTCAACGGTGATGCTACCATCAATGTTTGGTCCCTGAACGTAGTCGATTGTGAGGTAGATGGTGTAGGTGTACCAACGTGGAGCCATAAAGTAATAGTTTGTAGTACCATTGATTGACATTTCGTTCTTTGCCACAGAAGAATATTCTTCCCCATTTTTGACGTACATTTTGCTAAAGTCAATTTGTATATACTCTCCAATGGAACTATCATAATAATAGTAATCAGTTGTAGCTGTTAATGACTTTGTGGCATCTGGTACAACGGTATAAGTATATGGCGATTCTTGAGTTCCTGACCCCGATTTTGTGTAATAGTACTGTATGCCAATATAACCATTCTCCTGAGTATCGCCTACGGATTTAATATATGGCGCACGAAGTACAAGAGTAGCGTAGCATGGCTCTTTGAGATGCTGATTGTAGTAAGCGGAAGTGGTATTGTCTGCTTGGTCGGTGAGCTGGAATGAAATCTTTGCATCGCCTCCAGTAAGTTCCGGCAATGTTCCTGTCATTTTCTTGTTTGAAAGCTCTTTTGAAAGTGCTTCATTCATAGGGAGACTATAATATACACCAGTTTGATCGTATGTGGTGTTGTTTGAACCAGAGAAATACAGATTGTAGGCGTGCTGATAATTACCGTCAGAACCTCTCTGTAAGTTGATTCCAGAATTATCCTTTGCATCAGGATCATAGTTGCGGCTTTCAAGGTCGCAAGAATATGATTTGTCAGTAGGATGTCCGCTTCTCATTTTCCAACTATAGATGGTTGGTGTTTGTCCTTCCATCAATCCAGAGAGGACAGTAAGACCATCGGAGTTATCACTGTTGAATATAATAGGATCAGTAGAACTGTCGTATGTGTAACCTGTGATATGAACGTTGTAATAATAATTAAAACCTGTAACATACCAATAGTGAATTTCTTCTGTGGCATCACCATTGCCAGCCTTAGTCTGGTCATATCCAGAAGGGAAACAGTCGTCAACGATGTATTTGCCTGCCATCTCTGAATATGGGAATACGAAGTTACCAGTAGCTTCGAGGAAGTCTGCTGCGGTCTTTGTGTTGGCAGGAGTACGCTTGTGTACGTTGTCGGCATAGACATAACCACCACCTTCGTCCTGACGAACATCAACAAGACGCATCTGTACTACACCATAGATAGGACCGTAATAGAGGTTATCTTTTACTTTGTTGTTCTCGATGGTCTCATAAACGTTTTGAATCTTCAGGGCGTAGCCAGAGGCGATGCCAATCATGTTCTTTGCCGTACCGTCGTTGCGCTTCTGGAATATAGTGTTGTTGCCTTTATCTGCATGGGAATCGCTGTAATAATGGTCGATGTAGTCTTGCTTGACTTTTTCGTAAGAGGCTGCAAAGTTACCTGTACCGAGGCCTCCGTTAGCATCATGCCAAGGGAAGTTTGTGGCATCATTGAACTTAACATCCGACTCTATGGCTCCCACATAGTGGATGTTGTTTGAGAGGCCCATGTAGTTGCGGTAACCGTAGGTGTAGTTGGTTTTGTTGTCAACGGTAGATGTCTCTTTAGGGAGAGCTACCTTGTCGTTGATAGAACTGCGCATCTGTATCTCACCTACACGCGAAATAGAATAAGGTGTCTTGTTGGTTGCGTTAGTTGCGTAGTCACGAGCACCGAGGAGCACGAGGCAGTTGTCCTTCAGGCGCAGGATGTCCATACGCTGGAAGGTGTTGAGAATCTTGGCTGAGTTTGGAGCGTGTTGAGCATAGCCGTAACCGGTGAGGTCGGCAGCACGGAAGCCTTCAGCGTATGAGAGGTGACCATCGCCGAAGACGCCACCTTCACCGTCATATTCGTAAACTTTGTTGTCGTCTGCACCTTCTGGCATAGTGCCGCCATAGGTGTATGTGCCAGCCTGATAGATGTAGCGGTAGTTGCCGCCCTTATCTGCTGGTTCTTTGTAGTAGTAGCCGAAGAGGTCTGTGCCAGTAGGAAGAACAACCTCTTTCATCTCTTGGTGCGAGATTGAGATATGCTCGCGCGAAGCAGGCGTGCCATTGGCATTAGTCTGATCAGCAATAAGCATCATGGTGTTGCCACCGAAGCCGGCTGATGTACCTTTATGGTTACCACCTACGAGGTCTGCAAGAGCTCCTGACTTATATACATTATTTATATTATAATCGTCGGTATATTTGAGCACAGTGGTGTTGTTTGCCATGACGGATGAACCCTGGGCGAGTGAGTAACCACCACCATAGCATGCTTCGTCGATGAAGATGTTGATGTTGTCCCAACCAACGGAAGGAGTCTTTGTATCAGAAGCGAAGTAATCGCTCTTGGTTGTTGAAATATCTGTAGCATCAACATTCTCACCATTATACTTAGCATAGATTGCTTCATATACACCCTCAGTGATGGCATCGCCTGGGATGAGGTTGATGTACTGCTTGATGACAGGAGTCGTATTGCCTTCTGCATCGGTGTTCACAATGTCTGTGTTGTTGACGTCAGTACGGTTAAGGAGGTAGCGACCCGCATTTCCTGGCTTTAGAGTATAGACAGTAGGGTAGCCGACCTTTATCTGGGTAGAACCATAGACATAGCCAGAGTATGAACCACCAGTGACAGACTTGAATACGTGACCGTTGAGGATATCTACGTTTGTGACGCCGATGACGTTACCCTGCTGACCACCGCCATAGACGAAGTTAGCAGAAACGCCAGTAGCATTGAAATTATTCTCAGCCCCGGGCTGCGAGCACACTACACCTTCTCCAAACTTAACATTTGTATCGCCATATACGTAGCTCTCCATACCGTAGCCTGCGCCATAGACATTGAGGGCAGCGTATTTAGGGTCGGTAGCGAGGAGTTCGTTGGACTTTTCGAGCGTTGCCTTTGATTTACCTGCGAGCATATCACTCTTCATGTCAACGGTGATATCACCACGTACGGTACCTGTCTCGTAGCAACCGCCATAAACGTTACCACCCTTGTAGGCACCATTGACAACAGCTGGATTAAACTTGTTCTTAATGGTAATTTTGATGAATGGATATGGGGAGTGACCTTCACCAAGGAGGTAGCCGCCTTCATGGAAGATCTTTGTGTTCTTCTCGCTGTTGAACCACTCATAGTTAGCATTGTTACAGCCACCGATAATCTTCTCTGTGATGGTGAGGTTCTCAGGGAAGAGGTAGTCGAGGACGTTACCTTGCTTGGCTCCTGTGGTTTCAGGATATACGTTCATGTTACCACGGTTACCGCCACAGCAGAATGTGCCGATAGTACAGTTTGTGAGATCTGTGAGAGGATCAACACGCTCATCTTTTCCTGCCCACTTGAGATTTGCCTGGATGTTCATCTCCACAGGCTGGAAATAGAGGTCGAGGAGGTGAGGGTAGATGAGAGGACGGTGCTCGTTCTCAGTAGGGAGATAGAGTGTGCTGATACCATGGTTTGATGGATCGGTTTCCCAGTCAATAGGATCGTCGAGTTGGAGGTTGTTGAGTTTCTGGAAGTCGGTGAGGTATGCATTGTCTTCAGATGCTGTGAAGAGGGCATCACCGTTGCATCCCATGAATACACGACCGATATTTACATGACTGCCTATATTGAAAGTGACATCGCCGGTCATGTTTGTAGTGCCAGATGCATACACCTTCTGCACAGTAGCAGAGTTTCCACCACCATATACGTCACCCTTGATGGTCACAGGGTCGTTTGCAGAGTCAGAGTAGCCCTTGATTTCGATGTTGACACGATTGGTGAGTGGACGCCAAGAGTTGATGTTGACAATCTTGGCAGCATCGCTGGCAGCCTTGGCAGACGGCATTGTCTCACGCATTGGTACTGTATATACAAGGTCGTACTCAGGTGAGTTAGCATCGTCAGGGTCGAGAGGGTAGTGCTCGTTGACAGTGACCTTGTCGTGACCTTCACGGTCCAGGGCATAGAGGTAGTCACCGTTGCCTGCTCCATACACGTTGTGGTCGATACGCCCACCATAGATTCTGATGTTTGTACCGCCTTCGTTGCTTTCTTCTTTGAAGTAACCGCCTTCGTCAAGATTCATGTTGATGTACCCCGATACGTCGTTGCCGCCAAAGACATTGCCGTGGATGAAGATGTTCTTGTTGGTAGAACCTGATTTGTATTCACCTATATTTACGTTGGTAGCAACTTCTACATCACCCATCAATCCTCCGCCGAATACATCGTAGCAGTCAATGGATTTGAGATGGATGTTGGAAGTATGAACAGTGTTGTAGAAACCTCCACCGAAGACACGGCGAGCGAAGACATCCTCTGTCACTGTGACGTGGGTGTCGCCGGCAACCTTACCAGAATAACCTCCACCTACGATATCCATGACAGCCCTTTCGCCGAGGAAGTGCTCGTACTCTTTGTCTTCTTCGATTTCAGGAATAGAACTGATGTCTGTGCCATCTGAAACCTTCATCTTTATGTCAAGGTGTGTGTCTTTGGTGATGAGGGTGTTCTCTCCGTAACCTCCTCCGAAGACAGCGAAGTGAGGCGAACCTACCTTCTGGTAAACCTCTTTCCACTCGTTGGATTCGAAGAATTTATCCGTTGTTTCGCCAGGAACGGTAGGTGTTTTATCTTTGAGCATGCCCTTGTTAAGTGTGACATAGGTATTGCCTCCTACAGTGCATGCAGCGTTGCCACCACCAAATATGTTGTGGTTGATCTTGAATTTTCGAGCAATAACATCATACTGTGGAGAGTAGGTTTGTCCCTGTGCAGTGATTGTGGCAGGTTCCCATGTACGAGTGTCAGGATGCCAGTATGATGTGAGCTCCATCTCACCACCGTTGATGAAGATGTTGGTGTTGCCAGTAACGTCGGCAGAGGTGATGATGGTATTTGCTCGTCCCATCATTTTTGATGCGTCTTCATCTTCATCGTCACCAGTTGAGTGACCGAGGTTTGTACCGTCGTCACCGAATCCACCACCGAAGATGTTATGACCAATGGAACCACCATTAACCTCTACAAGGGTGTTGCCATAGACGGTACCGTTCTGACAACCACCATAGATACGATTCCAAATGTGAGGGGAAGCCCCACCCTGACTCTCCCCCTTAGGGAGGGAATAAGGATAGTCCCAATCTGCATCTGCTACTACAAGGTGGGTGTTGCCAAAGACAGCACCAAGGTTCCTGTAGCCATAAGTAGGAGAGGGAAGATCGCCAGTTATTGAGCATTGATCAGCCTGACGACCATTGCCTCCGGCATAAATCTGGGATTGGATAGCACCGCCACGGATGTTGACTGTGGAGGTGAAAGTCTCTGAATCAGCACCAGTTAAAACTGTGGCATCTTTGGCTGCAGAACCTACATTAGCAACGTCGCCACCACCATAGATACTACCGAAGATGATGGTGCGTTCAAGGCGCTTGCCAGCGAGGGCTTGTGCATAAGGGAAATTTTCATCGATCTTGATAGTCTCTCCGTAAACATCTACGTTCGTCTTGCCTTTTACAAGGGCGATGTTAGGGAAGTCTGTTTTTGTTGTTGCGTCATCACTGACATAATATGATTCAACACCAGCGCCACCGCCATACACGTTGAGTGAAACGATGCCCGACTTGATGAATACATCAGAGTTTCTGCCTACCTGACCGAAATTGAAAGCATTTGCTGCGGTCTGCGTTGTCTCAGCAGTAAGACCGTAAGGCTTATAGCCGAGACCTGCACCAAAGATGTTGCGGACAGTGAGCTGACAGTCGGTTTCCACCTTTGTGTCATTGACAACATAGCCAGAGAAACCACCACCGTGGATGTCCATGAAAGTGAAGTTTGGTGCACCGAGCGACCACGCAAGCTGACTGGCATGATAGCGCATGTATGTATTGCCTTCGTTGGTGCCCGCATAACCGTAATATTTTTTCTTGTCATCGGTAGTTACCGATTCCCATGATTCAGCAATCTGACTGTCGAATGCAAGGTATGCATAAAGGTCTGACTCTTCGTTGAGATATTTAGGACTATCAGGGTGCATGAGTCCGCCAGAAGCGTCAAGTTGCACACCCGGCTGAGCCTTCACGATGGCATTGCCCACCTTGGTGTTGGCGCCATAGCCGGCACCGAACACAGAGAACTGAGGATGCGACACATTATTAATACCAAGATACCAACAAAGACCTGCCACGGTGCTTGGGTTGAGCATGTTGATGTCGTTGCCAGAGTCGTCTTTGATAACTGCGATAGGGGAGTGGTTGATGATGACTTCTGATGTGCCGGTGCTGGCGGCAGGAGTAACGCTTGAAGATGCATCCGCATCTGAGTATGTACCCACGAAGCAGGCACGGTTACCGCCTCCAAAGATGTTGTGGTTCTTGAAGAACTGACGAGTGGTGAGATTGAAGAAATCAGGGGAGATGGACTTGACAGCTTCAATTTCTTCGAGGTCTGCTACCGATTGTACTTGCAGAATCTTAGCTACGAGTTCTTTGAATCCGTCCATTCCGTTGGTAATTTCTTTGTTGGCATCCTCCCATGTTGTGATGTTGCCATTGGTGTCTGCCTTGCGGTTCCATATCCATGAACCACCGTCTATCTGCACCTTGGTGTTGCCGAGGATGTTGGCGTATGTCACATTGTCATCACCTGTAGCCTTTCTTCCGAGCACCTGGTCGAGAGTGGCAGATGCAGTAGAAGCACCAGACGATGAATCGGTCTGGTCGTTTTGAATAACAACGTCACCATAACCACCACCGAAGATATTAAGACCGAGCATACCGCCCTCAGTGTGTACCATTGTGTTGCCATCGACAGTGCCGTATGCACAACCACCGTAGATACGGCTCCATACATTTGGAACAGTAGCATCTGTTGTTGCCTCAGGGACAACGTCCCATATATCGTTTTCCTCGTCGTAAACAGAATTAGCAATGTGCACGAGTGTGTTTCCTTCTATGCGGCCAACCTTGGTGTAGTCATTGGCTTCGCCATTCTTCACACCCTTGCCACCACCATACACCTCGCCGTAGATATTACCGCCGAGGATGTTGACGAAGGTCTGATGGTTGGAGTGGGAGTAGGTCCAGATATTACTAGATTTACTAGAAGCACTGGATACACTAGAGGTATAATTTTTAGTGCCAGCCACGCCCACGCAAGCCATATCGCCACCACCATATACCTTGCCGTAGATGTTTGCATCATCAGCAATGGTGACAGAGGTCTTGCCGAGTACGCGTGCTACGTTGTAGAGATCAACGGTCTTTGATGCCACACCAGCACCACCACCGAATACGTCACCGTATGTGTGGGCTCCGTTTACGTGTACATCTGTGTCGTGTCCTACCTGACCTGTGGTGTTGTTTGCTATGCTTTCTTGGTCACCGAAACCACCACCATAGATGCGGCGAAGGAAAGTCTTGCCATCTACGGTTACTTTGGTGTCATTGTGGACAGTTCCTGCATACCCCCCACCGAGTACGCCTAATACTGTAAATCCTGGAATACCGTATGTGTTGTCGAATACAGGTAATTTGCCATCTGGTTTTGCTGCCAATGCTCTGCGAGGTTTTGCTAACTGCTCTGTAGGATCTTCCACCTCGTAAGTATAGTCACCGTATTCTCCTTCTATGTTTACAGTTACATCGGAGTTTCCCACCTTTGTGTGTTCGCCCTTACCGCCACCAAACACATAGAAGTGAGGGTGGGTATCATCCTTGAACGAGTCCTTCCACTGGTTGGTAGTGGTAAGGCTGTCGCCGAAGAGGCCTTTTGTCAGAGAAACCGTAGCAAGACCTGTGTTTTCTGCAAGGACACCTTCGTTGTATGTGCCTACAATACAGGCAATATGACCGCCACCGAAGATGTTGTGCTCGATTTTGAAGGTCTTCTTGTCTTCGTCGTAGAATTTGCTGTTGTAATACTTCTTGCCATCAACAACAGTATTGTCAGCAAGTGACTGATTATTTGGATTCCACCATACTATCTCACCTTTGGCAAGATGGTTTTCTTCCTGCACAAATGTATATTCATAACCCGCAAGCTCTATTTTCATTTGATCGAGAGTCTTTTCCAGTGCTTGCAATTCCGAATCTGTGTATGTCTTTGTGTCAATGATTGGATCGGAAACAGTTCCGAGATTCTTTGTGAAGGTATGTATAGTAATCATACCACCGAAAGCAGTTTCTTCCATTGATGTCCTATTCCAGATGATTTCGCCATCTGTGATGTCAACATTGGTATTGCCTGAGACATCGGCAGAAGTGATGACAAGTTTATCATTCACCTTGACATAGTTACCTTGGGCATCTTTCTTTACATAACCTTCGCCACCACCAAAGACATTAGCAGCAACGTGACCGCCACTCATATTAAAATATGTGTTGCCATCAACCACAGCATTCTGACCACCACCGAACATGTCCTGCCAGATGGTTGCATTCTCGCTGAGGTTCACTGTTGCATTGCCAATGATGGTTGCGATTTGCTTGTAGTCCTTAGCTGCATCCACTTCAAGGCCCTGACCAGCACCATACACCCTGCCGTAGATGTTGACATTTCCCTTGATGTCAACGCCTGTAGTTCCCTCGATAGAACCCGACTGTCCACCGCCATATACATTGCCGTGGATTGTTACATCACCTGAAATGTCCACACCAGCTTTTCCGAAGATCTTACCCATGTTAGGGAAACTGACGAAGTTGTCTTTCGTCCAGTCAACATGAGCAGTGCGCTTACGGTTTGTAGCAGTACCGGCATATGCAATGATTGCATCTTTTGACGATAATTGGTTAGACAATCCGAACTCAGAATCTGTCTCGGAGAATAGTTGATCAACAGTAACATCCTTCACACCTTCGCCACCGCCATATACGTTGCCAAAGATTTCCACGTTGCCGCTGATGGTTACCTTAGAGTTGCCATATACCTGACCGAGGTTGAGGTACCTGTCGGCATTCTTACGGCTGTTTATAATGTTATTCCAGTCTGTACCACCATTTTGATTGTAATCACCATTAGACGAACTTTTTGGATTCCATATTCGAGTATATTCCTGGTTGTCGGTAGTATAAGCAACAATTTCATTAGCAGCACGGAGGAAGTAGCGATAGTAGCGCATAGATCCCTTACCGCCACCATAGATACTACCGTAAATCTTCGCATCGCCACTGATGTTGATCTGTGTTGTCAAACCTTCAGTAGAGCCATACATATTACCAGCCTGATGGTTTGGCGTGTTATATGTATTCTTCACATCACCCACTTTTGTAGAAGAAGGGTTGATGAGAGCGGCATCAGCCTCTCCATTACCACCAGCATAGATTGATACGGGTTTGCTTTCAGAACCAAAGATGCCACCAGTGATGTTGATGATGTTGCGTGTCTTCTCAAGGTCAACATAGCCATCAGAAGTAAGGTTCTCGTCCTCTGAGTTGTTATCGGCTACCTTAATCTTTACGAAATTAAAGCTGTTTTCTTTCTTGATATATTCGTAAGGAGCATACCAAACGTGAGGAGTCTTACCATTAGCATCCGCAGTTTCGTGTTTAGTGTTCCAATAAGGAATACCATCATCATCGGTATGGTGTTTATCTGTTCCGATGCCGTTCACACCACCAGCACCAGAACCATAGATTGTCTTATAGAAAGTGCCGCCCTTGATGTTAACTTCCGATAGACCGTAGAAGTATGAACGAACTTCTGGGTGATAACTACCATCGTTGTGACCACGACCGAGACCACCGCAATAGAGTTCGATAACACTGATACGTTCATTCTTGTTAACATTATTATTATTAACAGTTCTACTTGGGTCGAAGTTCAAGACACCACGACCAAAGTATGAATCAGGTGCAGGAGCTGCAATAGGTGTCCATGTCTCTCCATATTTTACGGTATGACGATAAACACCATTTGTCGTGAATGAACCAGGATTTTTTATCTGACGTCGCTGTGCACCCTTGATACCGTTTACGATACGTCCCATATTACCACTGAGGATGTCGAGAGTAACGTCGGCATACATAGTACCCTCATGGTTACCTGTGAGGATACAGCCAATATCCACAGTGGCAGGAGACATTGCAGAATTGAACTTGTTGCGATTGATTCCGTCATTCCACTCACGGTCTATATCAACTGTGATAGTTGTCTTTGCAGGATGGTCAGGACCACCCATAGTGTAATACGTGTTGATTGTATTACCGCTATCAGTCTGTCGGTTACCCGGACAAACAGGTCCCCAGAAACCAGACTCAATTTTAATCTGCTGACCGATGTCGTCACGACCGTGGTTGATGTACTCAAACATTTCAGGGTTCATGCTGGTATTATCATTGAGATAGCCACCCATGATAGCGATATCACAGGCATACTGACCAACAGGAGTACCTGTACTTACGTCGGCAGAGGTAATCTTATAGATCTTCTTGTTTGCATCGGTTTGTTCTATACCCCACTCCAAAGCGGCAGCCCATCCCATGAGCAAACCCTTGCCTGCATGAACGTTCCAGCGGTGAGCATAGATACGATAACGTATAGAAGCCGTTGCACTGATATCCTTGTCAAGTACGCCAATACCCATATTCTCAAACTTATGGTCGGCATTGATAGAGAAGTCACCGGAGGAATTACTGAGGTAGCCATAATAGTTTGTACCACCATCCCACTGACCTGTGATAGTAACTGGCTTGTTGGCTATTTTACCATCAATGGTGTGCATAGTGGTTTCACTCTTATTGAAATATTCATCAGTTGACAGACCCATCAGCACGATGATGTTGTTTTCCCAGTTGTTTGTACACTCCTCAATAGGCTTAACCTTACGCTTGAAATTATCACGTTTATAGACGTCATAAGGATAATCGCCTTTGCCATCATTATACTCATCACTGAAATCGTAATTTGTCGTTGTGAAAGATGTGCCATGAGCAGTATTGTACTCAGTGATATAAGCCTCTGTTGGCTCCGTATAACCATTAAGCAATGCGTATGCCTCTGCCCATGAGTTAACTGGATTATCTGGAGTCTTACCATATGTAGTAGTATTAGCGTTATAATCAACCTTCTTTACTCCGTATGAGTCGGTAGTACTGGTACTATTCGCTCCTGCATTAGTCTTAGAATAAGTTTTGTCTTCGCCATCCACTTTTACCGTTACATCATTATACTGCAGATATACAACAGTAGCATCACGAACATACTGAGAGATATCACCCTTGAAGAGTTCTTTAGGGTCTGTTCCTGTAGTAGTGATTACGACATGACAGAAGAGGTTATTTACCTCACCAAGCTGATCCTTAGTGATAGTGATAGACTTTGTAGTACTGCTAAGTGCTGTTGCAGTATTGACATTTACAGCATTACCCTTATACCACTGATAGCTTACTGCAATACGATTGTTAAGATTGTCTGTAGTAAGGTCAACACCACCGCGAGTAATACCTACGGTATATGTATCACCATCCTTGCTGATTGAAGTATTAACCTTGAACTCGCCCTTGATAACGAGATACTGTGTTGTAGCAATAGGGTCAGGAGCAGAAGAATCATCATATACCTCAGCCTTGATATTTGAGTCGCTGATGTCAGCAGAAATAGTGATGCTTGAAGAGTGCTCATTATTCTGAAGAACACCGTCCACATACCACTTATAGTACTTACCTGCAGTGGCTGCTGGTCCTACTACATTATATTTGTCAGCAGTATCTGCATCACGCACGATGTATGCACCTTCAGTACGTGTTTCCGTCATGTGAGGTGTTTTATCGCCCGATTTCCATTCCCAAAACATAGTAATGTCATCGTGACTGTTGAGGATTGCGACAGCCATACGCTTACCACCATCGGCATCACCACTATATGTGTTTTCGTCAATGTATCGGGCATTGTAGTTCACACCCTGATAACGCTGTGCCAAATAACCTGCAGCAGTTTCATTGCCATCGGTATGTGTATCCTGTGCCCTTGCACCGTTACCACATACATTGTTTGGATAGTCTTCTGTCACAAGGTGCATATTGCCGCTTGCATCCGAGATATGGAAGTTATAATACAGAGCATCAGCTACCGTCAGCTGCTCTGCTCCATTGTTGTTACCCTCCCATATCTTTGAGATATTGGAGAGGTTTATAGTCTGGTTGGTTGAATAACGTGTGGCAGCAATGACAGGACTTATCATAGCATCCTTCTTACCTTCAGTATTAGATGTTGCCTTGATAGAACCTGTATAGAGGAGGTATTTAGGCATTACAGCCTGTGTGGCTGTTAAGTTACCATTGGTTGAAGCAAAGCGACCGATGATACCACCGACATTGTATGCTCCCTGCTGTGCTATAGCCACGTCCTGAATCTTTGCATGAGTCAGGTCAATGTTAGTTCCTACAACGATGTTCTTGATGATGGTGTTGGTTGGGATATTTTCATTATTGTACTGTGCCTGGACAGAACCGATAGCACCACCTACAAAGAGCCCCATTGTAGCGAGACTGTAGTCGCTTGAACCTTCATCGGTAATCTTTGAGCCACGAATCTCGATATTCTGAACAGTGGTATTAGCAGCAACAATACCAGCCAGCACACCGACCATACAGTTGTTGTAATTGTCTGCTGTAATGTGGCTGTAGCTCTTCTTGTATGAGAATGTGGAGTTCTGTGTGTCGTGTGTCAGTTTTGCATTGTCAATGACGAGGTTCTGAATGACGGTATTGCTTGTTGTCGTGCCATCACCCCACTTTGCAGTAGCAGTGGAATGACCTACTGCACCGAAGAGACCATGGTAGATGTTTGCCTTGTTACCATTATACTGACCTGCGCCCCATGTTATCTTAAGGCCAGAGATCTTATGTCCCTTACCATCGAAGTTGCCCTGGAAAATGAAGTTGTTGCTGTAGGACCCCCATGTACCATCACTGCCATAGCCTACATGCGAGATTGGCACGAAAGCATCATTGCTCATGGTGATGTCGGATCCGAGTTCATAGTAGGCACGGTTGTAATGACAATATACCAAGGTAGAAGCCTTGTTTGTCATAGGGTCTACAGGCATAGCAATATCCTCCCAGCGTGTTCCTGTTTGCGCCGTTGAGAGGTATGACCACTGACGCAAAGCCGTCTCACTGTCGATGATGTAAGGATTAGCTTTAGTACCACGACCGTTGATGTCGGAACGAACCTTCTCTGCACTTGCATCAGCTATACTCTTCTTTGTATGGAGCACACCAGGGGCGAGAGTATAGGTAGCTGTAGCAACAACAGTTTCACCATTGAGCGCATTAACTGTAATACCCTGACCATCTCTCCAGTGTGGAGTTAGAGTCTTAGTAGTGCCAGTGCCATCTGCTTTGCCGTTAACGTACCATTGGTAAGTGTAGCTGCCTGTTACATCTGTCTCGTTGCTCACAGCCTTAACGCTGATAGTGCGCTGAGCGAAGCCACGCTCGTTCTCCTTATTATTGCTAATAGTTAGCGTGATAGGTGCAGACTTCGCTGCCTCTGTCATGTTTCCTTCTATACCTTTGATTATCTTCGTTGCAACGGCATCTTCTACATAGTTTGCATTGGCAACACCCTGGTAAAAGTACATGTAGTAAGGGAACTTCGTAAGTTCGGCAGTACCAACTGTACCGAAGTTGCTCTGCGGATATATAGGCTGCTCTTCATTAGTAAACAAAGCTGCCGTTGGTCCACCTGCAGCCCAACTGTTCTGAGTTGTCCACCACAGTACTGTCCATGAGTCGCGATCATTGTCTTGATAGCGGTTCTGCTTCTCGAAGGTAGAGTTGTTGACGGTGATATAACTGATACCACCTGTCTCCGTTGGAGTAACCGTATAGTTTTTGCGATACGTATCTGTAGTAGGTGTAGCATCATTATCTTTCACCTTTGTGCAGTTAAGAAACTCTGATGACAATCCTAACTCATAATCACTATAATACCATGTCTTCACCTTTGCCTTGTCAAGAGCATCGATGGTAGTTACCGCCTCTGTTGTGAGGTTATTGTGAGCCGCAGTACCAGAGTTGAAGTTTGGCACTGTAGGACTGGTAGCAGCGTATGGTGCATAGATACTTCCACCCTTGAAGATGATATTCTCCGGCATACCGCAGAGACCGTTAGCATCCTTGTTAGGAGCATTGACAGAACCAGCAATACCACCAACAGCAAACTTATGGTTGTTGATAACGCCAGCAGGCTCATACTTACCAAGGTTGATGTTTATGTCTGAGACAGCAATGTTTCTGAATACGTTTGTTACGTAAGCGGGAGTAGCGCCCGATGAGTTCTGCTGACCGATGAAGCCACCGACGAAGAAGACTTTATTGTTGATGACGGTCTTTTTTTCAGAAGGGCCACTTATAGAACCACCACTGACTGTCATGCCATCGATAATGGTATTCTTATTCTGACGACCAACCGCACCACCGACGTATGTTTCATTGTTAACATTGTTAGTAATAGAGATATTTGGTGTTGTTACCTTATTATTATATACATTGACATGTTCATCAGCATAACCAAGGAAACCACCCATGTATAATGCATGTCCCACCTCACCGTTCATAGTAACGTGTGCTTTCTCCGTTGTATTGCCTTGCATCAATATACGTGTGCTTGGAGAACCTGAACCCTTGGCATAACCGACCAAGCCTGCAAGATAGATGCTACCACCCTTAGTGTCTCCACCAACTGTGATATGAATATCAGATACTGCATTGTTCTTGATTTCGTGAGTTCCACCTGTGGTATAACCCAACAGACCACCTGCGTCAAAGGTAGAGACTGTTCCTGAAATAGAAACATCAAAGCCCTTTCCACCGTTCTTCCCTTCAACTCCTGCTACAGTATTGTTGTTGATGACGTTAAGGCTGGTGTTGGCATCACCTACGAGACCACCCATGTAGGTTGTTCCTGTGATATTGCTGGTATGAGTAACCTGGACAGTCTTTGCATCACAATAAGTCATGGAGTTGGTATTTGCAGTACCTTTAGAAGCACCAACGATACCGCCGACATAAAGGCCTGTTGTAGTATTTGAGAACGTAGCAGTAACGCCTGTCACGTCAACATTGTCAAGAGTTGTGTTGTTCTCCATACAACCGATAGCACCACCAAGTTGGTTGGTATTTGTTATCGTATTGGTGTATGTGAAGTTCACATTGCTTACAGCAACATTAGTGATATTTGCTTGCTTGACGTAACCTGCAAGACCGCCAAGACGAGTGTTTGCCGCCATATTTGCTGCTGTTGCTTGCAAGTAAACACCATTAATATTCAAGTTGTTTACCGTTGAAAGATCAGTCGTACTTTTACCCTGAATACTTGGGAACAGACCGTAATACATTTTACTGGTAACAGCAGCCACCTGAATGTTGCTGATAGTTTTGTTGTTACCATCGAAGTAACCACAGAATGCATTACCTGTGTGACCAATCATTGATGCCCAGTCGTTACCTGTAAAGTCAGACTTACCACCAAGGTCAATATCGTTCATGAGTATCCAGTACTTGTTGCCGTATGTCTTGCCAGTAGCAGTATTACCAAGCCTCATCTGGTCGCCGAGCCATGCCAGTTCTTCTGCATTGGTAATTTGAATGGCGAGAGTTTCAGAAGTACCGTTGTTTGTGGCCATGTCTGGTGCGGTCTTTGTTGTTCCATCCCATTTGGTATCCTGTCCCCACGCCTCACTCATTCCCGTCACTGCTATCGTGAGGAAGATAATCAATCGGAGTATATATGTATTGTTTTTTGTCATTGCTGTCTTTATTTTAGTTTTTTAAGTCTTTAAGTCTTAAGGTTTTAAGGTCTTTTATCTTATTGTTAGTGGCGGTTCGTTGTCGTTGTCAGAGAGCACGTACAAGTAGTTTGGGTTGATCTTGACATAGACGTTGTAGTAGTGGCCGCCGAGGAATGAATTTTTCTCTTGGTTAGTATGCTGTTTCTTGCAACCGTCAGTTGCTGAACATTTGCCATTCAGACTGTTGGCTGGAAAGGTGAAATCGTTCTGTGCGACAGCGTTACGACGCGTCATTTGTCCATCGCGGTCATAGACGTCGTATGTGACGGTGAGGTGGAATTTCCTTAGAGCATTGACATTGCCGTCCTCATGATTCTTTGACTGGAGGAACAGTATGTGTCCGAATTCCTTATATTTAAATGTATAGTCGTTTTCTTTTGCGATGTAGAAAGATTTTTCCTCGCTCTCTGATGTCCATTCAGTCATGACAGGTACAGGGGTGTTGTCATTATATGTCTCAACAGGAGTCGTTTCCATTGCAGAGTTGGCATTTGTGACATCCTTGAAAAGGGTATATTTTGTTGCCCTGTCGCCGCCGATGGAGAGTGCTGCGCTCTTGATGTGGATGTAGCGAATCTTGGCATATTTCTCGTCCAGGCCGAAGCAGAATCGCATTGCGCTGTAGAGGTGTTCCAGCATGTGAGCATCGTCAGTGAAGTCGGGGCATGCGCCGTATGCATTGGCATAGCCGTCTTTCTTCAGACGGCTCCATGTACGATGCTGGCGGGCAACAGTGATGTCGGTCGCTGTTACGGCAGGGAGATTCTCAATCTTCAGGTACTTGATGCTGGCAGGATCTCCTGGTGTGTCGGCAGATGGGTCGAACACCGTAGATTTGTCTTTCATCAGACTCATCTTCAAGCTGTTATTCTCGTCAAAAGGAGCATAGCAGTAGAACCAGTATTTTGTGTTGTTCCAAGGGAAACTGCCCGACTGTACTGCAGGGTTATCGTAGCCAAAGGTGTAGTGATACTGCTTAGTGTCCGGATTCATGTGCGAGATGCTGTTCTCGTCAAGCGTCATGCAGAAATTGTTGAGAAAAGCATATCTGCTGGAATTGGTTGTCTGCCCCATGCTTTCGTCATAGACGTAATAGTCGTTAGGTATGGCAGAACCTTGCTTGCGGCTTGTTGGAGTGCCATAGTCATTTGCGTAGAGTCCCCATACTCCGATGGTTTGAGGCTGCGGTGTGGTCAGCGGATCGAGATCCGTTAAATCAGCACGCGTGCCGATGCCGTCGTTTCTTCCGTCAACCCATGTGCCATCGTTGACAGCCACCGATACGTTTCTGACATTCTCGTCATCCTTGTCCAGACTGTCGTCAGAGCTGCAGGCGGTGAACATGGCGGCAGTCAGAAGCGCGAGTATTGCAAATTTATATCTCATATTATATAACTCTAATTGTAAGCAAGTTAAGTGGTTCTGTTTTCTGTTATATTCCTCTCACCTTTCGAGTGTCGCTCGTTCCGTCAGAGTAGTGATGACGGATGATGGTGATGCCGTGAGAGAGTGGGGCAGCGAGGCGGGTGCCGTCGGTGGAGAAATACTCTGTGCGGACAATGTCAGCCATGTTCACTTGCATGCAGCCGATGCCAGTTGCCTCGTCGTCGAAAGAGAGGGCGAGCATTCTTGGAGGAGCAGGCGATGCAAGGTCTTTCTTTAGCGTGATGTAGCCTCGGTATGGATTGACCGTGATGGTTCCTGCACTCTTGTGATAGAAACCGCTTGTCGTGCCGTCGTTCTTGAAGTAATAGATGTCGTAATCTCCGTTTGTAGGTATTTCTCGTTCCAATGTATATTTGCCAATGAACTGATACCTGGAATTGTCTGGGAAATACTTGAACTCAGATGCGCTCAGTTCCGTTTCAGCAAGCTGAGTATTCTTGTTTGTGGCGAGGTGCATGGAGTAGTTCTTTGGCTCAGCACTCTCGTCATCTGCATTCTCTATCTTGTAGATATATGGCTTGTTGCGTTCCGGTTCCTTCACTTCGTGGAGAGAGAGTATGCCTTGTTCTATTGACACGATTTCGTAGAGAGTGACATTGTCCATGATGGTTGCGGCGAAAGGCAGCATCACCGTTCCGTAGCGGTTTGGACGATCCGTGCGAGAGTATGCCATGCCGTAGGTTTCTGTTGTAGTCTTGGTTGCATCATCGCCAGTCCATGCAAATCTGCTGTCTGTCAGCAATCTGTCAGGAGAGTCTGGGTTTACGCTATATCCTCCGTTTTGTGTCTCGTTATCACGAATCATGTTCACTACGTTCACCCATTCCAAATCTTGTACTGCGAGAACGCCATTGGCACCTTCACCAGTGAGAGTGATGTCAGGACGTGCCTTATAATTATTGTATGAATGGTTGTTGAGCTTGATCATGTTACCAGCAGTACCACGCTGCACGCAGATGTTTCCATAGTTGACATCTTCGGCAAGGGTGAAGTAGGCATCAGCTGATACTGTAGCAAGGTCGGAACCTGCTACCGGTGAGGAGTTTTCTATTGTGTTATCAGATAAGTTGAGATTATTGTAAAGATAGCAGTTTCCTTTAGCATCGCCATTCGCATCAGTACAAAGACCGCCGCCTAAGCCTGCTGAATTATTTTTAATAGTGCCTCCCTTAAGGTCTGTTCTATTAGAAGCTTGTGGCGAGATGAAAATAGCTCCTCCTTTGCCAGTTGCAGAATTGTCATGCAGGTATGCTGTTCCGTCTATAGATACATTGCCATTAGCAGCGTAGATAGCACCACCTTCGCCAGTTGACTCTACTTCTATTGTTTTTTGTTCTGTACTGTTCTTTATCCCTTCTGTATATGAGAAATTTCCTGGTATTACACTATTTCCATACATTTCACCTCCAGTCATATTCAGGTTTCCATAAGCCATATATATTGCACCTCCTTGGCTGGCGCTGTTATTGTAGAATTTTACATTGTCTGATATATTTACAGTCATTTTATAGCTATTGTCAGCATAGTTTCTCCACACAGAACATATAGCACCACCCATTCCGTCTGTATGGTTGTTATATATTTCTCCACCGGAGATTTTCACTTCAACATTTCCTTTAGTAACATTTGTACCTCCGCCATCGCCAATGTTTAATGCTCCGCCATCGGTGCCAGAACGATTGTCATGAATACTGCCTCCTGTCATAGTGAAGAAACAATTAGCCATGTTTGAAGGTACACGAAATGCTCCCCCCTGATTGCCTGCAACATTATGATGTACCTCGCCGCCGCTCATTGTAACACCGCCGTGTCCAAGTACAGCACCTGCATTAGAAGTGCTTATATTGTATGCAATGCTACCGCCAGAAATGTTGAGTCTGCAAGTTCCTGAATTCATACGAATTGCACATCCACCGCCTCTTTCTGTATTTAAAATGTTACCAATAATATTGCCGCCTTGAAGTTCTAAGGTGGAATAACCTTTTAACAGTATGCCGACATTATCTCCTCCAGCCGTACTATATCCTCCTGTAATAATACCGCCATTAACTTTCAGTATACCTTCTCCTTCTTCTGTGATAGCATCATCCCATATCCATGTCATAGGAGGATTGCCGTTCCATCTTTCATCATCCTTATAACTATCATGTACAGCAAGTTTTCCATAATGAGGAGTGTCTGGACGGCTGTCTTTGATTTTCAATGTAGTCCTTGTTTTCTCATTACTTCCACCTGCGACAGCAATCATACATCCGTCTGTCACGCCTGTCTTATATACATATCCATTAAGGTCAAGAGTGATTGTCTTGGCAGAATTGCTATTTGCATTTATTGCTATATGTCCTGAACTCAAATTATTAATGAGACCACTTCCAGTCGGTTCATTAACGGCATTAGCAATCAACTGGACAGTTTGACCGTTAGTGGCTGCTTGCAATGCTGCTCTGAGAGTGGTGTATTCTGTTTCTGTTTTGAGATTTTTCGCAACATTCTGTGCTCCTGCCATTTGTGGCAGCAGCATAACTGCTAGTGTGATGATTGTTATAATATATTTCATTCAATTAGTCTTAAAGGTTTCTTGTGTGCTTTGATGTTTCAGATTAAGCGGTTTGTTGCTTGTTCTGAACAACTTTGCTTGCAAAGTTATAAAAAATATCTTAAAATGCAGCTGTTTTTCTTGCTTTTTTCATGTTATTGGCACTAAAAAATGGATAATAATGTGTGTTTTGGCATTAGGCTGCATAATAAAGCACAAATATATCACTCTCTCCCTATGGGAGAGGACGCCAAGGGAAAGGATTTCGGGGCCTCCAACCTAAGACAAAGAGTACAACCTACCATGCGGAAGATTTATGCCTCCAACCTAAGTCAAAAAGTACAACCTACCATGCGGGGTGAAATAAAGTGAACACGAACCTCGAAGAGCTCGGCGTAGCCAATACCATCCGGATGGCGTGGCTCTGAGGAGCCATTATTAGCTACGCTGAGCTCTTCGAGGTTCGTGAAATTCGTAAGATTCGTGTTTTAAAAAATAGGTTGGGTTAGGTTGAGATTTATTTCTCGTTAATTATCGTCTCAATTATTGATAATTATTGGATTATAAAAAAAATCATGTACTCCAATAATCTAAGTTAATTGAGACGATAATTGAGACGATAATCTTTTGGATAAATAGTATTTTAACCGCCAACCTTAATCAAAGAGGATTAGAGACTTTACGGATGTTTGTTGTGCCGTCAGAGTAGCGATGGCGGATGATAGTGATGCCGTGAGGGAGTGGGGCAGCGAGATGGATGCCATCGGTTGTGTAGTAGTCCGTGCCGATGATTTCTGCATTAGCATGATCGCTGTCGGCGGTCGTAGGATTGGTGATGCCTGTGACGTAGATACGCTTGCTGTGACGTGGACGTGAATCGACGACAACATCCACATCACTGTCATCTTCCCCAATAGAAAGTACGGCACTGGTATCTTCTGGTTTATAGAACTTTACAACTTCTTTGCTGCTGAGCGTTGCTGTCTGCACGAAGAAACCTTCGCCTGTCCAGATACATTGCTCGGCAAGGGTGTTGACGTGCCAAGGATTGGTGTGTGTGCCGTCGCTCAGCTGCTCGTTGGTCGTGGCATCAGAACTCTCCCATGAATTGACGGAGTAGAAACCGCCATTGCCATCAGCAGTGGTGTTGCCGGTAGCATCGTACACACCATCGTAGTAGAGCCAGAGCGTGTGAGGCAGGTTCATGCGGTATGGTGCAGTGGCATATTCGTTTGCCTCCTTATTCCATGCTCTGCCGTTTTCTGGATTGACCTTCTCGCTGGTCTTGTAATTGCTTACGAGGTATGGCAATCCGATGCAGTTCCAACCCATATCTTCCTTCGTGGTATAGTGGGCTGGTCCTGTTTTTTCTGTCTCCTTGAACTGGTTGAGTGTCACAGTCTTGTAGAGTTCATTTGCAGTTTCACTATATATGTAGTTGGATGGTGATTCACCGCATGTTTTGAAGACGAATTCGTGTTCGTCGTCAGTGGTCCAACCAGATGAATTTGGCACGAACATCACGCCTTCGTTGGCAGGAATGACAGTGCCATTTGCCACCATTTCCCAGCATGGGGAATTGCTGCTGAAGAAGTCATAGCCATGCTTGCTTCGCTTAGTGCCATTGTAGCGATAGGCAGTGCCTCCATCGTTGGAGTAGTCATGTGGAAATGGCAGGGAAACCACCGAGCCTTCCTTTCTTATCATGCGGCTTACTGCAACATTGGCAAGCTGGATTTCATTGCCGCCGGAGAAGAGTGAACCACCCTGCATAACATGCAGATAACCAGGACGGAAACTGATGCCGCTGAGACTTGCGTCAAGGATGAGGTTGGCACCAGGCTTAATAGTGATATTAGTGCCCTCGTGGGGGTATTCGTTTACTGATTTTGAACCATCTTTGCTGCGTGCCGTGACGTTTGTGCCTGCCTTCACTATCCATGCCTCGAAAGCTCCGCAGTCAGCCTTGTCACCAATCATTCGGCTGTTGCCAAGGAGGTCGCGGTCGGTGGGGAAACTGATGTCATGAATCAGGGAAAGACTGCCGTTGAATGGATCGAAAAATGCTGCATTGCCCTTGTCGATGCATGTGGCGTCGTTGTGTGGAAGCTGGTAGTTGAGGGCAGGGAATGTTTGCCAAGAGAGATTGGCAAACACAGTGGCGTTGCAGAATTTTATATTTTCGCTGTTTGATGCAGAAAATTCTTTCTCGGATGTGCAGTGGATTGCGTATGCATTAGCAGCAATTGTTGGTGATTCTGTCTCGCTGAGGAACAGCGAGTTATATGCTACTGCGCCTTGCAGGTTTACTGTGCCTGTCACAACTATGTTGCGAAGGAGCATGTTGGCGGTAGGATCGGTAGATTTAGCTGTAGCAGATACGTTCATATTGCCATTCACATAGATATTGTCTATGCTTGTCGGTGCATTGTATGTTTCGTCTGTTTCTGTTGACAGTCCTTGTACTATGGTGCGCTGCGTACTTGGGCAAAGGAGTCCCGGAATGGTGCCATCCTGGCAGATGCTGCCCACTACCACAACGCCATTGCGTAGAGTGATGCTTTCTTCTGTCTTGTTGCTGTTTCCCTTGGCATAGACATAGGCAGTTTTGTCTGTATGGTTAATATGATATTCTGCAGCTTTGTCAATTGCGTCTTGAAGTTTGCTATGTATGGCATTCTTCCAGTCAGAACCATCGCCATCGTCTGTGGTGATATTTGGATCATAGTAGAAGATGTTGTCATCTGCACACAATGGCAGTGCCAGCACTAATAGTGTCAGCAGAGTCAATATGCGGTAATATGTCTTTGTCATCTTCATTGTGATAGAATCGTTATCTTATATTGTTTTAGTTTTCAGCGTCTTACTTCAAATTTATTCGTACCCAAGGCGCACTGGTGAGACCCGAGGTGATGGATGTTCCTTTTGGTGTGTCCGTTCCGTTGACGGTCAGATGGTATGCGTCGAGTGATGGAACATAATAGGCATCGCGCCCCATGTATTTGTTGCCTTCGCTGATGGTTATCGCTTGAGAATACATGTCAGTTTCCGTACCAGCGGCATTGCCCTGAGGAGTGAAGGCGTGGATGCCTTTGGTTGGGAGTTCGTTGACGCTGATGGATGTTATTGCATTGCCATTGAACGATGAACCTGCGAGTGTTGTATCCCACTGAATGTCAAGGAGTGTAGCGGTGTGATAGAGCACCACGGATACATTGGACAGGTCTGTAAATTGACATCCGCCGGCAGGTGTGTTGTAAACAGAACGGAAGAATCTGTTGATATTAGCACTTCCCGTAACAGAGGCTGGTATGTCGAATGTCACGGCATTGAACTCTGGTGTGGCAGTTACCTCCACAGGCGTGTTTAGTGGTGTGGCGGTGCTAATGCCAGACAGGGTTAGCTCTTCGGTGCTGGCAATTGCATATATTTTACCGGAAGAGATAGCACCTGAATAGATTTTGAGCGTGCCTTTGTATGTGGAGATATGATCGGTTGTGGCAACATCGCTTTCGTATGTAGCCTGCAAGTCGCTCCAATCCGCTGCTGTGCTCCCCTTATGGCAGGTCATGTATGTTTTGCCGTCGGCATATTCTATTATAGCAAAAAGGTACAGGCAGGCTGGCTTGACAAAAGGCATTTCAGCAACGCCAGGGTCGCCCATTGACCTTGTGCCTTGTCCGCCATCGTGGAGGGTGAGGGTGAATGGCAATGACATGTATGATGGCTGCACAGAGGCGGTGTCGTCGCTGCTGCAAGCCGTGAGAATCAAGGCGATAGCTAATATGAATATGTTGATTGTTTTCTTCATTTTCTGTTATTCTATCACGACACCATTCTGGTAGTCATCGTCAATATATATTTTAGGTGATTGGATGAAAGAGTAGTTGCCAACCTTCACAATCTTATAGGCATAGTATGTGGTGGTGTCATCCGCAACCGTGTATGTGCAGCGGATAGCGTAGTAGCCTCCAAGGAGTGGACGGAAAGCACATTTTTTGCAGTCCATGAATGCGATGTATGGGCTGTAAGTGCTTTCTGTGTCACGATAGTTGTAGCCAGTAGCGGTGAAATCGGCACCTTGTGATTCCTTCAATTCTGCCCAAACGAATTCTTTGCCGCTGGCGTGTGCCTGTTTGTCGTAATATTCAAATTCTGCCTCGGTAACCTGCGGACCAAAGTAGCATACATCAAGTTGCTGGCTTTCAGGAGTTATACCGCTTTCGGCGAAACTTACTGTCACGTCAATGTCGTGCTTCTCATCGTCGAGACTGGATGCTATGACATACTCTACATCCTTGTCAGGGTTGCTGGCATCGCCAGAGTGAACGGAGCCTTCCTGCCATGTGGTGATGGATGGCTTGGCTACGATAGTGACCGTTCCGTCATTGTCTTTGTCGCCGAATGTCTCCACACAGGCATCGAAGGATATAGGGTAGAGACCTGCACCAGCATCGGTGATCTTGAAGAGATAGGTGTAGGCATAGTTTGGAAGCCATTTGCCATACTGCTCAGGAACGTATGCTGTCTGACCTGTAATGTGAATGACATCGGTGCTGCTATTTGATTCAGACTCAAGGGTATAATCGCACTTGATGGCAAGTGTGCGGGCAACGTCTCTGTTTGAAAAAGCATATACATAGCCGTTGGCAAGGTCGCTTTTGCCGAAAGATGCCTGGTTGCTGTTTGTGCCCAGAGCGCTTACTGCTGAAGCTATGTTGCCCTCATCGCCCGTTTTGCCTACGTGGAAGAAGGATGCTATTTCGCTATCTGTGCCACCAGTGAAGACAACTGTTGTCTCGCTGTTGCTGTAGTTGCCTGTGACGGTGTATGTGCCTTTGGCATAGAAGCTGTTGCCTGTACCCGTAGTGAAAAGGGTAGGAGCAGTGACAGGAGATACTGCGGCTTCGGCAGATGTATAGAATTTGATGTTTGTTATCTTATAGCCGGGAATGGTCTCGTAGATACCTACGCGCACCTTGCTCGCTACGTTGCGGAAGAGAAGGCTAACCGGCTGATTGTAGGATGTTTTCGCAACCTTCTGAGGCTGGGTGTAGTAGAAGGGGTTTGCGGCATAGTTTGCAACGGTAAGTTCTGGCGAAGTGAATGCCATAGTCTTGGCTGTCTCATTCTTTGTGCCTGCACGATTGTAGTTAGGTGCAGTTGCGCTGAATACGTATGTGTTGGTGCTATAGTCCCAGTATTTGATGGTTTGAGTAACTGCCTGATTGCCAACCGATGTGTTGCCCACATATTCCCAGTTGCTGGTGTTCGTGGTGGTTGTTCCTGCTGTGTTGGCTTGCCATGTGAGGACATAGTTCTGGAAAACATCCTGCCATGATTCTGCATCGGCTGTTCCTTCGTTTTTCATGCCATAGAGAAGAAGGGATTTGTTTCCCTCGGGCAGATACTGCTCCAGACCATTTTCGGTGGCACGTGTTATCATGCCGGCATTGCCGCCAACCGAGATTGGGTGCTCGATGGCAGTTGTCCCACCGATATAGTCGTCTGAAGAACAGGCTATAAGGAGAAGGATGACAGGTAATATGTAGAGATGTTTTATCATTATTCCGTTTATATGAAACTGCTACCAGTTGTGCTGCTCGGTTTCCATTGAACCGCCATCAGCCCAGTCCACAACCTTAGCATCTACGCCAACAATGGAGAGTGACGTTGGAGATACTTTGAACAGGTATGTGTATTGATGGTTGGATATCCATGACATGTATTTCTGAGGCACGACGGCTATTTTCTCATCGCCTTCGTCGGCAGGATCGGTCTTGACCTTTATGGTGAGTTTCCAGTCTTTGAGGTCATCGTCGTGGGTCTGGAAAACGTAGTACCATTGCTTATCGAGACGGGTTGCAGCATTGCTTGACAGCGTTACCTGCGTGTTCGTCTCTGTGGCATATACAAAGAGGGCATCCTCCACGTAGTTGTCCTTAGTAATGGTATAGTATTGTTTATCGTAAGCCCCATAGTTGTTAAATTCAAGGGACTTGGTAATTGATGGAGAATCAGCATCTTTGTCCTTGATTTTATCGGAAGAAAATGTGACTCCGCACTTGAATGCGCTGTTTTCGTAATTCCAATCATAAGTAGCCTTAATCCAGCTTTGGTTGAATATTCCGCAAGCAGATGATGGGTCGTCATTGATTGGTTCGAACTTCACATCAGTGATATAGAATTCATGGTTCTCATAATTGTTAAAATCCTCATTATCAGCTTTTGAGAGGAATCCGATGCGAATACGTGCAAGAGGACTTTGGAAGGTCATGGTAGCTGCTCCTTCAAAGGCTGGAGTGCCAGATTTTGGGTTTACTACGGTAGGGAGTGACACGAAAGCCTTGGTTGGATTGGCTGCTCCTGCTTTGAGGTTGCTGAGTGTGATGCTGTTTCCTGTTGTCTCGGCGTATGGTTTGTCAGCGTCAGCAACACCTTTCATGCTTTTAGGTGCATACGCAAAGAACACATAGCCTTTAGCTTTCTGGTCCCAATAGCGGATGTGCTCACCGTCGGTTTCGTTGATATACATCCAGTCTTTGGTGTTGTCGGCAGACGTGCCGGCAGTATTGTCTTGGTACCATACAGGAGTCTCTTTGAAGACTGTCTGGAGACCGTATTGCTCGGCAATGTCGGCAGATGCCATTTTGATGCCTGTGACAACAAAACTCTTATCAAGTGAACTGGCTGCATCCGGTCCGACCTCTGTGGCGCGTGTGGTGTAGTCTTCCTTGTCGGCTGTGGCGGCATTGAAGGTCAGTGGGAGCAAGTCTGCTGAGGTTGCGGGATCATCGTTCAGATTGTCTCCAGCACATGACATCAGCACCACGACCATTGTCATGATGAGGGTTAATGTTGATAATATGTTATGAATTCTGTTTGTCACGTTTTATATATATAATATGTACGCGCGTACATATATTTAATTGTATTGTTGCTCACCAGAGCGTTTGTTTGTTATTTGTAGCCAAGTGGGTTGACTTCTGGATAGTAGAGGCATTACTGCCAGTCCTCTAATTGTAGATCAGGGATGTGCTTCATGTGTTTTTGGTTATGCGTCACCATAATACACTTGTTGTATCTAGCAGTACTCCCTATGAACAAGTCCATAACGTCAATAGGTGTTCCCATATTTCTGAGATGTAATCGAATATCCGCATATTCTTTAAACGAACTATAAACAGGAATTATTTTGAATAAACTCTCTATCGTTTCGATATCCTTAAAGTTCTTTTCTTTATTTCCTTTTACAGCTCCATAATACAACTCAGCAATAGACATCTCGCTTATACAGCAATTGTCCATACCTACAGAATATATTTTCTTGATAATGCTTTTGTTTCCACGCAGCATCTCTATTATAACATTGGTGTCAAGCAAATACATACGCTTACCAGTTTTCTATTTCTTCTGCTTCAAGAATTGCTTCTTTTCTTAACTCACGACAATAAGCCTCTGTTGTTAGCCCATTACCCCAATCACCATTGAAACAATGATAGAGATCCACCTCACTTTTTCCTTCTTCGGCTTGTGCTATATCAGTACGTACCATTGACGCAGATAGCTTACTGATAATCTCCAGCTTTATATTGTCTGAGAGGGATATCAATGGCAATATATATTTTTCTGCTAATGATAATGTTGGAAATGATGTTGTCATATTTAATTATTTTTTTATCTGTTTTTGAGTTTCCCCTGTGCTCATATATATTATATAAATGTACGCGCGTACATATCATACATATGAGCATTGTTTTTGCGCTATCTCATGTTATTGTTTTCTTCCTGTAGCGACTTTTTTGTTTTGTAGCCAGGTGGGGACATTCAACCCCACTTGGCTTAGAGAAGAGGACCCACCCCAGCCCTCCCTGTGAGGGAGGGAGAGGAAGGATGTGAGTTGATTAATTTGCGACTTTGATTACCTTAACATCATATACACCAGTAGTACCAGCTGTCTTAACAACGAACAAATTATTTTTGTAAGTATCAAAGTTGTCAGCACTTAAACCGGATGCTGCAGAATATACGTCGTTTGTTGTCTTGAAGTAGTAAGTGATGTCTGAGCTAAATGTTGCATCATTAGCAACAGCCTCATACACTGTGGCAACATACTTTTTTGTACAATAAACGTATGCGTATGTTTTGCCGGCTGCTGCGGTAAACTTCACAGCACCTTTTTCGCCAAAGTCGAATTTTTCGTTATTTGGTGCAGGAACTTCCTTGACAAGTGTAGCTGCAGTACCATCACCAGTAAGAGCAGTAAGTTTCAATCCATTTTGAGCACCATTAAGATTTGCGAGTACTGTAGCTTCTGAAATTTCATCACTTGTTGTTGCCTGTGTGATTTCATAAATCTGTGCATTCTTTGCAGCATCACCTATTTCAGTAGGAGCTATAACAGGATGGTTAGCTGCTGTAATATTAGAATTTACAACATAAATGTCACCATTCTTATATTCATCGTTTGCAGTAACGACCTTGCCTTCCTGATAAGAAGTGACAGAGTTGCTGGCAACTGTAGTAATTGTTTCCTGATTGCCATCTACTGTAGCTACGACAACTGCATCGAAAGTGATAGGGAAGAGACCTTCTGGGTCAGGTTTTGGACTATCAGGATCTTCTGGATTCTCAGGTTTTGTTGGGTCATCTGGGTCAGTTGGAGTTGTACCAGTAGTACCATTTGTTTTATCTGAAATCTTGAAGAGGTAAGTATAAGCGTAGTTGCTCTTCCACTTTACATACTGAGTTGGAACAACGGCACGAGCATTCTTTACTTTTATAACTTCTCCGCTACCATCTGTTGAAGTCAAAGTGTAATCACAACGAATAAGCATTGGGTTTGCGTTACCTTCAAATGCATAAATGGATGTATAAGCACCATTCTCCTTATCCCATGTTGGAGCGGTAGACGTTATGCCGAGAGTTTTTCCTTTAATGTTACTTCCAAGCTTAAGGTTATAATTATAATTAACTGTAGTGTTTGTTACTGTTGGACGGTTTTCTATGCCAGAAGCAACGTCGTGGTATGTGACAGTAAGGCTGTTAGTGTTTTCTCCAGTCGGTGCGCTAACATTCTGAACGGCTGCTTGGAAATTATCTGCGTCGTCTTTGTTCATTGCTTTGTAAGTTGTTACAGCAGCAGATGCATTGTCATCATAATAGAACTTATCGATTGTTACACTATATCCAGGAATAGTTTCATAGAAACCAACGCGTATCTTTGCTGATATGTTACGGAATGTAAGAACTACAGGATTACCATAAGCGGCCTTGGCAACAGGAGTACGATCAGAATAGTAGATATCGTCAAGCGAAGCGCCTGCTTTAACAGTTACAGTATATCCTTTCTTATAAACAGACTGATTTTCTGATGCTGGATCCGCTGTAACTTTTGTAACAGAAACCTTGTCTGTATTAGCTGCTGGATAAGAAATATCCTTACTTGAGAAAGCATAGAAAGTATATCCATTTGTAGCTCCATAATCCCAGTATTTGATTGTTTGAGTTACTTCTGCATCATTATTCTTTGCATAAGCTTTTTTACCAACATACTCCCAGTTGTGAGTATTTGATTCTGTTGTCCCAGCTGTATTGTCAGCCCATTCCACTTGATACTGATTGAATACGATCTGATCATTTGCGGCTGTTCCATTCTCTGCAGTAGTATTATGCTTAGTACCATAAACTACAAAATGTGTATTCAGCTTTGTGGCTGCTGCCGAACCAATGATTTCTTCGCCTGCACGCGTCATGTTAGGTGTTTTCATGGCGAAGCTAATCTCTGTGTTTTTGCTTTGCTGTGGGCTTTCGCCGTTGCCGATGTACTCGTCGTTGGCACAACCAGCGAGAGTGAGAGCTGCTATAGAAGCAGCAACGATTTTGATTGATTTCATACGGTTTGATTTAATGTTTAAAAGATTATTGTTATTATTTTATTATTTATATTTTCTGATTATTGAGGAATTGCTGGGGTGTTGTGATAGTGATTCTGCTTGTATCTATTTTCGCGAAGTCCTTGTCGTTGATTGTCAGCAAATACTTACACCCTGCCATGAGTGCAGCCTGATGTTGATAACTGTCTTCAAGGTCGTAGAAAGCGGAGTCTGTAACACCTGCAAGCAATGTTTCGTTATTATGCCATATAATTTTGAACTCATCAAGTATCCCCGACAATATATTTCTCAACTTTTTCAACCTATCTTCTGGAGAGTAACTTTTCGTTCGACGCAGATGTTGCTCAATAATGTATGTTATCGTGTAGAACGAGCCCACAGAGATATACAATTCGTCGCCGCGTTGACTTGCAAGTTCAAGTATCTGCTCCACGAGATCAGCTTGCATTCTTTGCTGTAGAAATTCGAGAATTATATTTGTATCAAAGAAGATCTTCATATCGTTGATGATTAGAGTCCGTATTTTTCTTTGAGATACTCATCCTGCAAGTCTTTCAGTTCTACGTCAGCACGGGAGAGTATGCCTTTCATATCTCTAAAGCTTGTGCGTGATTTTACCGGACGTGCTGCATCGGTTTTAGATGCGGAGTATTTATTGTTTAGTAGTATATAAAGACCATACTGAACGCTTTCGTCTGATGTTTGCATCAGATTCCAGAATGCTTCCAATTGCATTGACTGCTGTGGTGTAGGCTTCAATCGCATGGCATCCGTCGCTGAAATACTGTCATTGAATGGCAACTTGTTGGAAACCACATCGTATGCCATAGCAGCAGGTTCTTCCACCATCGTTGCATCTTGTTCTGGTATGTTATAGTTTAATGCCATATTTATGATTTTAACATGATTGTTTTCTATTTGAATTCTATTTCGTGGGTTTCCTCGTCGAATGGCTTGACTACGGCATCGAAGCCGGAGCCGCCTGTGCGGCTTGGAATCTTGATGGTGTCAACATCGAGGTCGATGGTTATCACTCCGCCTTTGTATCGCTTGCGCACCTGGTCGGTGACATCGAAGACGAATGTGGAGTCGTTGCCGTTGGAGAACTGGAAGTTCACGTCCATGTAGTGACGCTTGTTGTCTTGCACGTCTTCGGCTCTGGATGTTCGCGATGAGTTCTGGTTTGTAATGCCAAATGTGAGGCATCGTCCTCCGGCAACATCAACGTGCTCGCCTGTCTGCTTGATGACGCAGTCTTGCTTGAAGCGCACATTGTAATATACTGCCACGGCTTCTTTGTTTGCTAATCCGCTGTTGAGCGTTACGCCTTTTGCCATGCCTGAAAGGTTGGCGTTGCCATCGACGCCTGCTATTCTGCCGTTGTTGTGGTGCAGGCGCACCTGAGTGAGGTAGATGTATGTGACAGGCGTGAGCGTCATGTTCATATATTTAATATATGTGTTGGTCACAGGGTCGTAGCCGTCGTAGTCGTCTGGATTATCGCTGATATACATGTTGCGCTCGTAGGCTGCGAACATCTCTTCTGGCTGATAGAAAGAGCGTGGGTATTCTGGAGCATGGTAGCTTGATGGCATGAGACACATGTTGGTGAATGCCATGACGGAGTCGAGCGTTGTCTCCTCGTCGAACCAGAGGCTCTGGATGTTGTCGGGCGTGATGATGTGGTTGTACACCAGCATGTCGTAGTAGCCGAAGTCGTATTCGGTGATGAACTGTCGTCCGTTGACAATGAACTCGTCTTTTGTTGTATGGAGTGCATTGGTGAGCATTCCTGTGTAGTATCTGCGGAGGTCGAATACGTTAGGTTCTGTATAGCCGATGTTGCCGAAGAGATCCTGGTCAACCTCGTCCCATCCGTATGTCCATTCGGATTCCCAGTCGTAGCCGAGTTCGTAGCTCCAGAAGAGGTGGAGGTTGAGCTGTACGAGTGGCAATGGGATGCGCATGTGGAGTCCGCGGTGCAGATGCAGAGGCGGAACGCGCTCGCAGGATGTGACAGATACGAGTGCTGCTATTGCTGCAGCGACTATGATGGCGAGAGATGTGAGACGAGTGAACTTTTTCATCTTGCACCTCCTTTCTTTTCCCAGCGCTTGAAGCTGATGCCTTTCTTGGCGATGCGGCGGTAGAACAGGTCGTAGGTGAGTGTGATGCCTACTCGTGTCGGACCGAACCAGTTGAAGCGGTACTGACGCTTCTTGAAGAGGTCTGCGTCGCCAGTGTAGTCATAATAATAGAGTCCGTCTTCGATGTTCTCAACAGGACATCCATAAACGAATGGGTCGTACTTTGTGATGAAGTAGCCTGCCTGTGCGCCGATTTCGAGTCGCCAGTGCTGGTTGCGCTTGCTGAGAGGGAATACGTAGCCAAGTCCGATGCCTGCTCCGATGCCTTCGCCGATCCATCCGTCGTCTTTGTTGCAGCCAATCTGATAGAGGAAGGCGTGAGTGTATGCGGAGAGGTAGAATCCCTTGAAAGCAGCTTTGCCGTTAGGGAGTCCGTTGGTGTAGCTCTTGTTGCTTGAGCGTGTGTAGAAGCGTGATTCGAGAGTGTAGTTGCGCAGCTCGAAGTACTTATGGTTTGTTGTGTTGCCAATCCACCAAGGGCAGTCGAAGTCGCCCTGCCATGCGAAATGTCCATGGCGTGGGTAGTACTCTACAGACACGTTAGGCATTGGGCAGTAGCCGTACTTAGGCACGTATGCTCCGTACATTGCGAGGTTGGTCTTGATGGAGAATATTTCACGTCGTGGTATGGATTCGTAGTCAACTTCTGGCTCTGTGACAAGAACAGGGTAGGTGAAGTCGCCTTTGATTCTCTCAACAGGCTGGAGAGCAACGGCGTTGATCATTGACTCTTCTGGCACAGCGTAGACCATGATACGTACGGCACGAAGCTGTGGGAAGTACTGAAATTTCAGGCGAGGAAAGAGTGCTCCGTTCTGCGCCTTTTTCAGTATGCTCTTGGTCAGGATGTCGTTGTTGCCGCAGCTGTCAACGACTGCCTTGACGTATTCGTAGTCGGGGTCGTTGTTCTGGCGCATCATCTCAACGAGCAATGCATATTCCTCGATGGCTGTATCGAAGCGTATTCTGTCCACATCGATGCCTTCGCGGCTGATGATGGATTTGATGGTTTCGCGTCTGCCGTTGGCGAGTCGCTTGTTGTTCAAATAAGGACCTTCAGGCGAAGCGGCGCTTCGTCCGATGATAATGCTATTCTTGCCAAGCACTCGAAGGCTTGGTACAACGTCTTTGATGAGGTAGTTGTAGTATTTTGGAGTGATTTTTGTTTCGTTGCACTTGAAAATCACCTCGCTTGCGTTTGATAAGAAAACAGAGTCAGTCGTACTTTGGGCATTTGCGGAAAGCGACACCATCATGCAGATAAGCATTGCGATGGCATAGGTCATAGTACGACTTTTTCTATGTTTGTTCAGAGCACTCATTTAAGTGTCTTTTTGTGTTGTTTTTTTTTATCTTGTAGTTTGTAGAAGTTTTTTTTGTTTTAGCAATTACAAATATACACATTATTTTTTATTTAGCAATATTTTTAACAGGAATTAACACTTTATTTGGCAAAAAAGTTAAGAGTTGTTAATGAATTTGCGGTTTTTGAACAATTTTCGGTACAATTGTGCGTGCTCGTATGATGAAAAGTTCTATGCTCGTAAGATGAAAAGTTCTATGCTCGTATGATGAAAAGTTCTATGCTCGTAAGAGGAGATCGGCTATGCTTTTAAGTACAGTCGTCCTTTCCTCGTAAGTACTCGAGTCCTTTGCCCGTAAGTACAACTGTCCTTTGCCCGAAAGTACGACTGTACTTCTTGGCAAAAGAGAACGAGGACTGCTGGGGAAGGTGATGTTAAGATACGAAATATCGACATAAAGCATCTTTAGCGGAGAATATTTCATTTTTTATAGGAGAAATTTGTTGAATGTGATTTATTTTTATTATTTTTGTACGAAATTTGGATTAATGTGCTAATGAAAATTACTATATGCGGTTGTGCGTCGCGCACATTCATAAAATTAGATAAAATAGCTCGGGTTGCAGCGCTTCTCAGCAAGGCAGGACATGAGGTGGAATTGGTGAGTGATCTGTGCGAGTTGTGTGAGGATAAGGATGAGAAGGTTCGCAGTATTGCCAAGACTACGATTGTGGCTTGCCATGACAGGGCTGTTAAGAGCATCATGGCTTTTGCTGGCGAGGATGGCTGCAGGAGCATGGATTTGCGAAGCCTGAGCGCGGATGAGGTAATGAAGCAGCTCGGCGTGGAGTCGGCTGTTGATAATGAGGAGATTAGCTTTTGGAAGGAGAAACTTGCTGCTTTTCACCCAAAACAGGGTGAAGACGCATGGTACCCAGCGATAGATAAGGATGTGTGTGCTGAGTGTGGCAAGTGCTTTGAGTTCTGCCCATTCGGTGTGTATGAGATGGTGGATGACAGGGTAAGGGTTGTGCATCCTCATAACTGCAAGAACAACTGTCCTGCCTGTGCTCGCATGTGTCCTGCTGGTGCGATAATCTTTGCGAAGTATGAGAAGAGTCCGATAAATGGAGGACAGGAACAAGAGGAGAAGACCGGGGCAGCAATAGATGCTAAGCAGATGTATGCAGAGGCGCTGAGAGAGAAGTTGAAGGCGAGAAGAAGGCCCCCTCTAACTCCCCCATAGGGGAGGACGCCATGCGGATAAAAAGGGAATAATATGATTCAAAATTAATAATATATGATGAGTGACTGGACATCGTTGGGAAAGGTGGCATGCAGAGTGATGAGGCAGACGCCTGCGAGGTTGCTATGGAAGTTTGCGTGGAACTTCGGTTGGCGCAATCTGTGGAATATGCATGCCTTTGAGAAGCGACAGAAGAGGGGCGAGGAGTTCTATCCTGCATTCAACATGATATCGGTGACGGAAACTTGCAACTTGGCGTGCTCGGGATGCTGGGTTACGGCTGGTGGCAAGAAGAGGCTGAGCGTGAAGCAGATTGATGGCATCATAAATGATAGCAAGAGACATGGATCGTACTTCTTTGGCATTCTTGGTGGCGAGCCGCTGATGTATGATGGGTTGATGGACATCTTCAAGAAGCATAAGGATTGCTATTTCCAGCTGTTTACCAATGCTACGATGCTGACTGACGAGATTGCCATGCAGCTGAGAGAGGCGGGCAATGTGACTCCGTTAATCAGTATAGAAGGACTTGAGGATGAGAGCGACAGAAGACGCCAGCGCTCGGAGGTGTATAAGCGCACCTTGCGTGGCGTGAGGGCTTGCAGAAAGGCAGGACTTATATTCGGCGTGGCAGCAAGCATCTGTCAATCAAATTATAAGGAACTTGTGAGTCGTGAGCATATTGAGCGTGTGGCGAAGGAAGGTGCTGCCTACTTGTGGTATTACATCTACCGACCTGTGGGTGCTGATGCTCATCCTGAGAATGCGCTGACAAAAGAGCAGATTCGCGGATTGAGAGAATTCCTGATTGAGGAGAGAAGAGATGCACCTGTAGTGCTGGTTGATGTGTATTGGGACGAGAAGGGCAAGGCTATGTGTCCTGGAGCAACAGGAATGAGTCATCATGTGTCGCCATCGGGTGCATTGGAGTTCTGTCCTGTCATTCAGATGGCTACGGACTTCCTGAATGAGGATGCGAGCAATATGACGGAGCTCTATAAGAAATCTGATTATCTGAAGAGCATGCGCGAGGATGTGGCAAACGCTACTCGTGGATGCATATTGATGGATAATCCGCAGCTGATGGTGAAACTGCTTGAGAAGCATCCTGTAAAGGAGACGACGAGCAGACAGACGGCGATGGAGGAGTACAAGGCGATGCTGAGTGTGGCAGGGCATGATATGGGTGAGGAGGCATTGCCAGAGAAGAGTGCGCCATACAGATGGCTGAAAAAGAATTACTTCTTTGGGTTTGGGGCGTATGGATAAGACCCCGAAGGGAAGTTAAAAGTTAAGAGTTAAAAGTTATGATGATACCTGGGACATTGGAGGAGCGTATGAGGTTGCGCAGGGAGCTGAGGCTCTTTGTGCAAGGCAAGGCGTTGTGTCCGCCAGTGTCGCTGAAGCAGTTGGAGGTGTTGGCTGAGGAGTTTGTGGAGTGTTTGGAGTTGAGGGAGTTGAATGAGTTGAGGGAGTTGAGGGGGTTGAGTGAGTTGAGGTCTTGGTTGATGGTGGAGATTAACAATCAGTTGTGGGTGGATGTGATTGCGGCGATTCCATACGAGCGACGATTGCTGATGCTGCCTAAGTGCTTGAGTAAGTATGGGGAGTGTGAGGGTGAGTTTGACGAGTTTGGATTGCTTTGTCATAGATGTGGCAGGTGCTATATTCCTGCTATTCAGGATAGAGCGGAGCAGTTAGGTTCGCTGAGCATTGTGGCAGAGGGCTTCACGCAAGTGATAGAGCTGATAGAGAATAATGTGGTGGATGCTGTGATCGGCGTGAGCTGCTTGGATTCGCTGGAGAAAGCGTTTCCGCTGCTGGTGAGTCATGCCGTACCAGGATTGGCTGTTGCGCTGAACGATTCGGGATGCAGAGATACGCATGTGGATGGCGAGTATGTGGAAGAGCTGTTGTCGATGATTTCGCCAGAGGAGCATGTGCTGCTTGACCATGACGCAATAAAAGGACAGATAGATAATTGGTTCAAGAGAGAGGAACTTGAGTGCGTGATGGGCAGAGGCGAGGATAAGACATCGAAGGTGTGCTTGGATTGGATGCTGAGCGGTGGCAAGAGATGGAGACCATACCTGCTTTGTTCTGTTTATCAGGCAATAACGGGTGATAGCTGCATGAACGAGAATGTGCGTCGTGCTGCCATTGCCGTAGAGTGCTTCCATAAGGCATCGCTGATTCATGATGACATTGAGGATAAGGACGATACGCGATACGGTTTGCCAACGGTGAACAGCATGTATGGTGATGCATACGCCATAAATGCTGGCGATGCTCTGTTAGGACAGGGCTACAGAATCTTGGCTCAGAGCAACGATGTGGAGCTGGTGCGACTGATTGCCGATGCTCATGCTTCGCTGTGCAAGGGACAGGGAGACGAACTGGAGTGGTGCGCTAATCCGCATCCGATAGATCTGGATTTCTCGCTTGGGATATTCAGAAACAAAACTGTGCCTGCGTTTGAGGTTTCGCTGCTTCTTGGTCTTGCCTGCACGGGCAATCATGTGCATCTGCGACCAATGTTGAAGGCGTATTCGGAGGCGTTAGGCATTGCTTATCAGTTGAAGGATGATCTTGAGGATTTCCACGATGATAATGAGCTTGCTATGCGTCCGTCGGCTGTCTATGCCTTGAGATGCATGCACCCAGAATGGAGCGATGAGGAGGTGAAGAATGAGATGAAGAGGTTGGTGGGCGAGTACAAGCAGCAGGCACTTGATGCTTTGAATGATGTGAATTGCTTGGAACTGAAGCGCTTGCTTTATCAGGTGACGGGGAAGGTGGTTAGAGGTTAGTGGTTAGAGGTTAGAGTATGAGATTACCGTTATTAATAAAAGTTTATATAGGTCTTCGGAAGGGATGGAACAGGTTGACGCCTGAGGCGAAGGTGCTGGTGAGAGAGTTTGTGAAGTCGCAGGAGAGGAATGGTGAGTATGTGAATGGCGGCGGTAAGGTGGATGAGTATTACACTCAGTTTGGAAAGGTGCTTGAGGCGGTGTTCTCGCCAATGAAGGTTGTAATGTTGCCTGCTATGCATTTGGCTGTAAAAGAGTCGCTTGATAAGGATACTCTGTATGGGACGTTCTTCCGTTTCATTTATGATGAGATGAGATTTCGCGGCAGTAAGAGTGTTGATGTTGAGAGACCTAAGACGATGACTACGAACGCTGTGTGCAGCATACTGGCTATGAGTCATCAGCGAGGAGCAATGATTGATGAAGAATTAGTTAAGTGGCTGAAAGATAGACAGGACGAGACGGGAGGATTCTATGCAAGCGAAATGGCTCCTGTACCAGATTTGCTGACTACGGCTGTGGCGCTATTCACGTTGAGGTTGATAGGCGAGAAGGCAAAGAGTGCAAGGGATTTTATAGATGCACATTGGATGGAGAACGGCGGATTTGCGCCAACGATTTTTGATGAGTATAGTGATGTGGAGTATGTGTTTTATGGTTTATTGGCTTTAGGAGCAAATGAATAGAGAGAATTTGAAGGAAATGCAAGCGGATGCTTTTGAGAGGCTCAGGAAGAGCCGATCGGAAGATGGGATGTGGAGGGGCATGCTTTCGAGCAGCGCCATTTCTACATCGGTTAGCGTGTTTGCGTTGCAGAGAATAGACTCTATGAAATATAAATATGAGGTTGACCGAGGGGTGGAGTGGCTGAAAAGCACAATGAAGGAGGATGGATCGTGGGGAGATTCGGTAGAGAGTCCATCGAACATGACGGCAACGCTGCTGACGTATGTCTCGATGTATGCTGTCGGCAAGGCATCGGAGAAGACGAGAGCGTTCTTGAATGGTAAGTTTGGCGGTGATACGGAGGAAGTATTGATAAAGGGTGTGCTGGATTATTATGGCAAAGACCTGACATTCTCTGTGCCAATACTGATGATGTGCGCGTTGGCTGGAGTGGTGAGCAACTGGAAGAAGATTCCGCCTTTTCCATTCGAGTTGGCAACTCTGCCGCAGCGGTTCTTTAGATACTTGAATTTGCCTGTGGTGAGTTATGCTATACCTGCATTGATTGCCATTGGCATTTGTCAGATGAAGAAGAAGGGTGGAGTGTTTTCGCCTGTGCGCAGCTTGTTCATTCCTAAGGCGATGAAGGTGCTGGCGAAGATGCAGCCTGCCGATGGCGGCTATCTTGAAGCAGCTCCATTGACGGCTTTCGTGAGCATGTGTTTGGCAGAAGGAGGGTTCAGAGAACATGAGGTAACGAAGCGATGCGCGAAGTTCCTTGTAAGTACGGTGAGAGAGGATGGCGCTTGGCCGATTGATACTAATTTGAGCGGCTGGGTGACGAGCTTGGCGGGAAAGGTGTTGAACGAAAACTATAACGAAAACGAAAACGAAAACGAAAACTATAACGGGAACGAAAAGAGGAGATTGGCGGCGATTATAAGGCGAAATGCTACGAAAGAGGTTCATCCCTTCACAGGGGCAATTGCTGGTGGTTGGGGATGGAGCGACTTGAGTGGTTCGGTGCCTGATGGCGATGATACGAGTGGTGCGCTGGTGGCTCTTCATCATCTTTTGAATGGTGAGTCATGCGAGGAGGTTGAGAATGGATTGAAATGGCTGATGTGGCTGCAGAATAATGACGGCGGAATGCCTACATTCTGCAAGGGATGGGGAAAGTTGCCGTTCGATAGAAGCACGCCTGACATTACGGCACATGCCATGCTGGCAATGGGATTGTGGATGCCATCGCTGAAAGGCGAGTTGAAGGTGAAGGTTGAGAAGAGCTACGGACGTATGCTTGAGTGGATGAAGAAGACGTCGGATTGCGAGGGATGGGTGCCATTGTGGTTTGGCGATCAGGATGCTGAGGATGAGAAAGCGCCTGTTTATGGTACGGCAACTGCTATTGACTATCTGATGCAGAGTGAGCAGGAAGAAGGCATGGAACTTGCTGCCGACAAGGTTGAGTTTCTGCTTAAGTGCCAGAACGAAGATGGTGGCTGGGGAGGCAATAAGGGTGTGAGGTCGAAGGTGACTTATACGAGTCGTGTGCTTGCAGCCCTTGCTCATTTCCCTAACAAATATGATGATGCAAAGGAGAGAGGATGGGTTTATCTGTATGGACGATTCAAGCAAGGAACGCTTTATGATAATGAACCTATCGGTTTGTATTTCTCTCGATTATGGTATTCGGAAGAGATGTATAATGTGACATTTCTGCTGCATGCGATTAGGTTAGGGGTTAGAGGTTAGGGGTTAGAGGTTAGAGAAATTTATATTAAAGATGAAGATAAATAAATTGACTTTGATAACAGTTGGGTTAGTGGTGTTCTACCTTATAGTTTTGGTAGGATGGCATTTATATGATCCAACGCGTGGGTTTACAGAGGCAGTGCCAGGGGCAGATAATCGTCCTGAAGGTAGTGCGAGAAAGGCAGATGATGTGGTCATTGGTGAGTATTTCATCAAGGATGAGGGCGATGTGGCTGCAAGTGAACTGAAGGGCGAATGGGCATGTTTTCGTGGCGCTAACCATGACAACATTGCTGTTAATGCTCAGCCGATGTCGCTGGTAAAAGGTGATTTTAAGGAAATGTGGTCGGTGGAGACAGGTGAAGGTCATGCCGCTCCTGTCATCTCTGAAGGCAAGGCGTATGTGCTTGACTATGAAGAAGCAACAAGTTCTGATGCTCTGCGCTGCTTTGACCTGACAACAGGCAAGCAATTGTGGAAGAGAAGGTATAGAGTGCCGATGAAGAGAAATCATGGATTCTCTCGCACCATTCCTGCCATAATTAAGAATAATATAGTAACTATCGGCCCTGAAGGTCATGTGATGTGCTGCGACAAAGTGAGCGGTGATATGAAGTGGTCGATAGACATGAAGAAGAGATTTGAAAGTGAGATACCATTCTGGTACACAGGGCAATGTCCGCTGATAGAGGACGATGTGTTAGTGCTTGCTCCTGCAGGCAAGGACACGCTGATGATAGGTGTTGATGTGAATACTGGCAATACGGTTTGGGGTACGCCAAACTCGGTTGGATTCAAGATGTCGCATTCGTCAGTAATGCCAATGACACTTGGAGGAACTCACACTTATTTATATATAGGAGTTGGTGGCGTGTGTGGCGTAAGCGCAGAGAAGGGTTCGGAAGGACAGCTCTTGTGGAGTGCTACAAAATGGCAGCCATCGGTTGTCGCACCATCGCCAATGCAGGTGTCTCAGAATCAGGTGTTCCTCGTGGCTGGCTATGGTGCTGGCGGTGCAATGCTGCAAGTGAGCAAGTCGGGTGCTGGCTGGAACGCTTCGATAACCGACAGCTACAAGGCTTCGGCAGGCATGTCGAGCGAACAGCAGACACCAATCAACTACAAAGGCACACTGATCACCATTCTGCCTAAGGACGGCGGTGGCATGAGAGAGCGTCTTGCTATGTATTCACCATCAAATCTGCATAACCCAATTTGGACTTCTGCTGCTGACGAGCGTTTCGGCTTAGGTCCTTACATCATAGTGGATGACAAACTCTTTGCCTTCAAGGAAGATGGCGAATTGTACGTTTACAGCGTTAGCGCTAAGTCCATGAGCTTGATAAAGAAGCAGAGAGTGATGGAAGAAGGTATCGATGCCTGGGGACCAATGGCTTACGCTGATGGTTACCTTGTGATGAGAGATTCTAAGAATATAAAATGTCTGAAAGTATTTGAATAATGAAAAATATAGATAGACGAAAGTTTCTGAAGATAACTGGTTCGGTAGCAATAGGAGGCTTGTTCCTTTCTGTTGTGGGAAACGGATTGTGGAAGATGTTCACTCGTCCCGACAAATTGTTCTATGGTGACAGAAAGGACAAGGGATTTGACTTGGTGAGCGATGACGGCAATTTCGTTTCTCCATACAGACGCACGTTCGGCTTCGTGGCTCCCGACGAGATTACTGCATTCGACGTAGAAGGAGGAAGCATCTATCTTGCCACTCCTAATAATATCTATGTGTATGGGTTGAGCGGCGAATTGCAGACAAACTTCCCTGTGCCAAGCGATTTGAGAGATATTGCTCTTTTCGATGGTAAGCTTTTTGCTCTTTTCCCAACAAGAATCGAGGTGTATGATAGAGACGGAGAGATGGAACGAAGCTGGGATGCATGCAGCGAAAATTCCGACTATTGCTCGCTCGCTGTGTGTGGCGAGGGTGTGTTCGTAACTGATGCTGCCAACAAGAACATTTGCAAATATAATATTGACGGAACGCTTGCGAAGTTCATAAATAGTCCTAAGGGATTTGTTGTGCCAAGCTATTGCTTTGCGATTGCTGTGATGGACGGAAAGCTGTTCTGCTCAAACCCAGGAAGACATCAGGTGGAGCAATATACGCTGGACGGCGATTTTGTGACGGCATTCGGAAAGTCGGGTGCTGGCAAGGGAGAGTTCAGCGGTTGCTGCAATCCAGCAATCATCACTCCTGCCAATGGAGGCGAATTGCTGACATCGGAGAAGGGAGTGCCTCGCGTGAGCTGCTATGATAAGAATGGCAAGTTCAGAAGCTTGCTTCTTGATAGCAAGGCACTTGGAGGTGGACACAAGGCATACGATGTGCGTGTGATGAAGGATAAACTGATTGTGGCAGGAGGAGATAAGGTGTCGGTGTTCCAGTATAATAAAAGTAAGAATCAGGAAACTGAATGCGGACGTTGCGATAAGGAATGTCCGTTGAAAAAGACCCTCTCCCCAAACCCTCTCCCGTAAAGGGCGAGGGAGACCATCCGGAGGAATTTGTAAACTAAATATTTATGAAAAAAGACGATAAATTGAAGAGTCCTATGGATCGCAGAGATTTTCTGCGAACTTGTGGAACGTTCATAGCGGCTGGAGCAGCACTTTCTGTTGGTGGTGCTTTGGCAACAAAGGCGAAAGGCAGGGATGGTGATGTATTCTGGCAGATTGATCCTTTTGCTTGCACTCAATGTGGCAGATGCGCAACTGACTGTGTGTTGCCCGTTTCGGCAGTTAAGTGTTTCCATGCCAATAAGGTGTGTGGCTATTGCGACCTGTGTGGCGGCTACTACCGACCAAGCGTGAAGGACTTGAATACTGCTGCAGAGAATCAGATGTGTCCAACTGGTGCCATCACTCGTAAGTTTGTAGAGGAACCATATTTTGAATATACAATTGATGAGAACCTCTGCAACGGATGCGGCAAGTGCGTGAAGGGATGCACTTCGTTTGGTAATGGCTCGCTGTTCCTTCAGATTCAGCAGGATCTGTGCCAGAACTGCAACGAGTGTGAGATTGCTAAGGTTTGTCCTTCTGATGCGATAAAGAGAGTTTCGTATGATGAAGCATATAAATTGAAAGACCATGCGTAGAAAAATAATAACATTAACGTCAGCTCTGTATTGCTTGCAAGGATTCGCTGAGGCGCGCTTCCCTAAGCCTGACTTTACTTCTGGTTATCAATACCCGGAAATTCTGCATTCTGTGCCAATGGAACAAGTGTGGAACGTGGTTGATATTGTGCTGCTTGTGGCAATGATGTCGGCTGTGGTGTGGGCTGCCTACAAGAAGAGAAGCAGAGCCGTTATTTATTCAATGTCGGTGATTTCGGTGTTGTACTATGGATTCTTCCGTAGCGGATGTGTGTGCAGCGTCGGTTCTATTCAGAACATGATTCTCGCAATGGTTGATCCAACGTACAACTTGTCATGGTATGTGCTGTTGCTGTTCTTGCTGCCAATCATTTTCGCCGTTCTCTTCGGACGTGTGTTCTGTTCGGGTGTCTGTCCATTGGGTGCTTTGCAGGAATTGGTGAATGTGAAGAACTTCCGCATTTCAAGAGCCGTTTCAGCAACTCTTTCAGTTATACCTTGGATATACCTCGCATTCACTATTCTCTATGCAGCAACACGAAGCCAGTTCCTAATATGTCGCTTCGACCCATTTGTAGGCATCTTCCGTTTGGGAGGTGACTTTGGAATGATTCTCTTTGGCGTTGGTTTGCTGATTCTGTCGGTTTTCGTAGGACGACCATTCTGCCAGTTCCTCTGCCCTTATGGAGCTTTGCTGAGCGTGTTTAGTTCTTTGTCTTGGAAAAAACTCGACATTACAAAAGATACTTGCATCAATTGTGCTCTTTGTGGCAAGTCATGTCCTGTTGATGCTATTCGCTCACCTCAGTCAAGCAAGGTGAAAGAAGCGAGGTCTAAGGGCGTAAATCGTATCATTCTCTTTGCCGTTCTCCTTCCTCTATTCGTGGCTGCAGGCTCTTTGTTCGTAGGCACTAACAGCGACACTCTAAGTCTTGCAAACAAGAGGGTTTATCTGTATGAGCAGTTGATGGAGAAGGAAGCGAACCCAGAGATGGAAGAATCTCTTGAGATAGAGACGTTCAACGCAATGGGCGGCAATGTGGAGGAATTGAAAACGGAGGTTGATGAGATAAAGCATCAGTATTCTGTCTATTCTTATATTATAGGCGCATTGATAGGTTTCGTCATCGGCTTCAAACTGCTGAAGCTTTCGTTGAAGCGTTCGCGCAAGACATACGAGATAAGTTCTGCAAAATGCACTATGTGCGGTAAATGTTTTAATTATTGTCCTCAAAACTTGAAAAAGAAATAACAATGAGAAAAGTTTATAGAAATATCGCTATTGTCACAGCAGTATTCATGCTTGTGCTGGTAGCAATGCTTGGAGTAAGCTACTATCAAATGCAGCAGGTTTCGCCTCTGCAAACAGAGGTGATCGAAACGCTGAAGGAACTGAATGAGGGCAATGCCGACAATGAGTCATTGCAGCTGCAGATTCGTCAGCTCGACTTGATTTCGCGAAAGGCATATTTCGTGCAGGAAGGTCAGTTGAAGACAGGCATCTACATTCTTCTGGGAATGGCACTCGTGCTGATTGTCAGCTTGAACATGTACTTCAAGGAGTCGATGAATCTTCCTGAGAAAGAACTTGATCCTATTGATGAATGGATGACGAAGAGTCGTTCAAGAAAGTACATCACTTGGGCTTCATCAATAGCCGCTGTTGCTGTACTGGCAATAGTCATTCTGCAAAATCTTAACTTCAAGAAAAGTGGCGATGTGCTTGGCGGAGAGGCAGAAGAAGAACTGCTTGCAGAGAATGCAGAAGGCGATGGAGAAGCGTCGGGTGACGTTACTGCTGCTGATTCTGTTCAGACAGAGGAAACTGCTGATTCTGTTGCAACTGCTGAGGATGATGGATTGCCAATTCCAAAGATTACGTCAAACGCTTTCAGAGGCAACAACTCAAGCGCAATGTCATCAGCAAAAGGCATTGCAACAAGCTGGGATTTGAAGAGCAAGAAGAACATCCTTTGGCAAGCATCTGTGCCTAAGCATGGCTATAATTCGCCAGTCATCAACGGAAGAAATGTATTCGTTACAGGTGCTGACAATGCGGCTCGCGAACTCTACTGCTTCGACATCTACACAGGCGAATTGAAGTGGACAGTCAAGGCAGATAAGATTCCAGGATCTCCTTCGTCTATGCCAAAGGTGAATGCCGATACAGGTCTTGCAGCAAGCACCGTGGCAACAAATGGTCAGCAGGTGTGCGCCATCTTCGCTACTGGCGACGTGATCTGCGCTGACATGGAAGGAAAACGACTTTGGGCAAAGAATCTTGGTTTGCCTGACAACCATTATGGCTATGCTTCTTCTTTGCTTATGTATGGAAATGAACTCATTATCCAATATGAGAACAATTCGAACGGTAAGGTTCTTGCTCTTAATGCAGCAAATGGAAATCAGCTTTGGAGTAAGTCGGTAAAGGACAAGATTGCATGGAGCTCTCCAATCATTGCAACGCTTGGAGGCAAGCCAGCACTTGTAGTGATGGGCAATCCTGCCATTACTGCCTACAGCCTCAGCAATGGCGCAGAGCTGTGGAGAGTAGAGTGCATGAGCGGAGAGGTTGGTTCAAGCCCTGCTGCATCAAATGGAGTGGTGTTCGGAGCAAGTGAATATGCTAAGTGCATCGCTATTGATGGTGCCACAGGAGAGACATTGTGGGAAGCATCAGATTATCTTCCTGAATGTTCAAGCCTTGCGGCAACAAGCAACCTCGTATTCTGCGCAACAAGTTACGGAATGGTTTGTGCTTACGATGCCAAGACAGGTGCTGTGACCAAGGAGCATGACCTTTCAACTCCTTTCTATTCTTCTCCGGTTGTGGCTGACGGCAAGGTATTCCTGTTCAGCAACAGCGGTAAGGCATACATCTTCTCGGCAAGCGATTTCAGCCTTATAACTTCGTTCGAGACAGGCGAGAAGACATTTGCTACACCTGCTTTCTCTGATGGCATGATGGTGGTTAGAACAGATAAGTCAATTTATTGTGTAAAGAAGAGTTAATATGACGGATTGTAAAGATTGTAAATTGAATTCTCCAGAAGAGGCAAAGCTTGCTATGGAGAGACGCGCCGACGCTATCATTGATAGAGTTGGCACAAGCCGTGATGTAATTATTCCTCTTCTTCAAGCCATTCAGCAGGAATTCAATTACCTTCCTTCGGATGCCCTCAATAGGGTGTACGAACGCACCGACATTGATCGTGCTCAGATGATAAGCGTGTCATCGTTCTATTCCCAGTTCCGCATGGTTCCATACGGAAAGCATACCATCAAAGTATGTGTGGGTACAGCTTGCCATGTGAAGGGAGCAAACAATGTGTATGATGCTTTCAAGCGTGAGCTTGCTATTGCTGACGACTCAATAACAACTGACGATCAGCAGTATTCCATCGAGAAAGTTGCCTGTCTTGGTTGCTGTGCACTGGCTCCTGTGGTGCAGATTGACAACAACATCTACGGACATGTTCAGCCAGGAAAGGTTAGGGAAGTGCTTGATGAGTTTGAGGAGTTCTGCAAGAATGCAAGTCAGGCAGATGGAGATGACGATAATAGCAATGGCCCCGTGCAGGGTGAGGTGAGACTTGGCATGGAGAACTGCTGCAAAGCAAGTGGCACAGCCGAGGTTTATGATGCAGTTGTTGAGGCATGCAAGGCTCTGGGCATAAATGTGAAGATAAAACCAATCTCATGTGTAGGTGCTTGCAATCAGGTTCCTCTTATTGATGTTGCTTCGCCTGACGGAAACATCGTTCGCTATCCAAACATCAAGCCTCAGGAGGTGAAGGAGATTCTCTTGCATCATTTCAAACCAGCAAGCCGTCTTCGTCGATTGAGAAACGCCATTCTCAACCAGATTGACACGTTCCACACTGACCAGACATGGGATAATATTCTCTTTACATCAGAAAAAGATAGAACGCAAAAGATAAACTCCTTCCTCAAAGGACAGTATCGCATCTCCACAGAGGGCTTCGGACACCTGAATCCGCTTGACATTGACGAATACATCAATTTCGGTGGTTTTGAGGCGTTGAAGAAAGTTCTTGCTGAAAACAATAGGCAGAATGTTATTGACGAAGTTCTCAAAAGCGGTATCCGAGGAAGAGGCGGTGGAGGTTTCCCTACCGGAAGAAAATGGCAGATGGTGGCTGCTAATGCTTCCGATGCTAAATACGTGATTTGCAATGGCGACGAAGGTGACCCAGGTGCTTTCATGGATAGAATCCTGCTTGAATCTTATCCACTCAGAGTTATTGAGGGTATGATAATCGCAGCCTTTGCCGTTGGAGCATCAGAAGGCGTTTTCTATATTCGTGCGGAATATCCACAGGCAGTGATCCGTATTCGCAAAGCACTCGACATGTGCCGACAGAAAGGCTTGCTTGGCAATAACATTTGCGACAGCGGTTTCTCGTTCGACATTCGAGTATTTGAGGGTGCTGGTGCATTTGTGTGTGGTGAGGAAACGGCACTCATCGCTTCCATCGAAGGAAAACGTGGTTTCCCTCATCTTCGTCCTCCTTATCCTGCTCAGTCAGGTTTGTTTGACAAACCTACATTGATAAATAATGTAGAAACGCTGAGCCAGATCTCTTACATAATTCGCAAGGGTGCTGATGAGTATGTGAAGGTTGGCACCGAAGGCAGCCGAGGTACGAAAGTGTTTGCTCTTGCAGGCAAGGTGAACCACGGAGGTCTTATTGAGGTGCCAATGGGTACGACTCTGCGTCAGATAGTTGAGGAGATTGGCGGAGGCATTGAAGGTGGAGAAGCACTTAAAGCTGTGCAGACAGGTGGTCCTTCAGGTGGTTGTATTCCTGCAGAGCTTTGCGATGCTGAAGTTGATTTCGACGCCTTGAACAAGATGGGTGCCATCATGGGTTCTGGAGGTCTTGTGGTGCTTAGCGAGTCAAGCTGCATGGTCGATGTTGCTCGCTATTTCCTCAATTTCACTTCTGAAGAATCATGTGGCAAGTGTACCTTCTGCCGTGTTGGAATACGCAGAATGTTGGACATTTTGGATAAGCTCGTAACGGGAAAGGCAAAGATGGAAGATCTTGACCGTTTGGAAGAGCTTGCCAACAGCATCAAGAAATCTGCTCTTTGTGGTCTTGGCAAGACGGCTCCAAATCCTGTTCTTTCAACACTTCGTTATTTCCGAAACGAATATGAGGAACATGTTAATGGCATTTGCCGTACAGGTTCGTGCAAGCACATGGTGAAGTTAGAGATTACCGACGATTGTGTTGGCTGTACGAAGTGTGCTCGCTCTTGTCCGTCAGAGGCGATTGAATATACTCCTTATAAGAAACATGTGATTAATACGGATGCTTGTACTCAATGCGGTCTTTGTATTGATGAGTGCGATTATGATGCAATAAAGAAGACTCCCTCCATGGAGAGAACGCCATCCAAATTGTGATTGCGAGAATTAAAATCAATAAACGTAGATGAATATAACAATAAATAATAAAACCGTTGAGGTATCTGGTCAGAAACCGCTGATTGAAGAGCTTCGTCAGATTGGCTACGACATTCCTTCACTCTGCTACGATGCAAATGCCAAACATCAAGCGTCATGCATGGTGTGCATGGTAATGAATGTGGCAAACGGTCAGATGATTCCGAGCTGTTCAACATTCCCAACTGAGGGGATGCAGATTGAGGTAGATTCTGAAGAGGTGCTCTCTATGCGAAGAATGTCCATTGAACTTCTCCTCAGCGACCATCGTGCTGATTGTGAAGCTCCTTGCACTATCGTTTGTCCTTCAAAGATAGATGCGGCGCAAGTTCTGCTTCATTATGATAGAGGACAAATGAACGAAGCATTCTCTCTATTGTCGTCGGTTGTCGATGTGAACAATATTCCTTGTGCTGACTGCAAGGCACCTTGTGAAAAAGCTTGCCGACGAGGAACGATAGACAAGGGTGTTTCTATTCGTCAGATAATGATGGAAATAGCCAGCATGAAGGATGCAAAATCTGTTGATGCTCATTCTCAGGCAAACCTTTCAAAGGATGTGTTTGCCTCTAAGCTTGGTCGCTATACGGATGCAGAGAAAGAATGGCTGAAAGAAGTTTATTCGCAACCATCAAAGTGCTTGCATTGTGCTTGTGAGGGAAGAGATAAATGCAAATTGCGTGAGTGTGCTACAAAGGCACAGATAAAGTCGCCTCGCTACGGTGTGTCATCGCGTCAGGTTGTGAAAGAGCAGATTCATGTGAAGGATAATCTTTATTTTGAACCTGCCAAATGTATCCGCTGTGGACTTTGTGTCTATAACTCACAAGATGGCTTCACTTTCAAGCATAGAGGCTTTGACATGCAAGTTGTCATTCCAGAAGATAGTAAAAAGAATGTTGATGAAAAGATTGCAGATATTTGTCCTACTGGTGCTCTGTTTATTCAGTAGCTGTGCTGTTGTCAGCGAGTTGCAGGATGACAACCTTGCCAACGATTGGGCCATCTTCCGTGGTTCGCCCTCGCTGTGCGGCTATTCAGAATGCAGCATCAACAGTGCACCTAAGCTATTGTGGAGCAAGACGGTAAGCACTCGCACTGTGGCATCGCCAATTGTCTTCGACGGCATGGTTTACACGCTCGACAGAAAAGGCAAGTTGCGAAGCTTTACGGAGAATGGTGATTCCTTGCTCGTCTATGACTTCAAGACGCCTATCGAGGCATCGTTCATTGTCAATGACACAATTCTTTTCGTTGGTCGCATTGATGGTTTTGTCAATGCTCTTTCTTTGAAGAGCAAGCGTGTGATTTGGCAATACGAGACACTTGGTCAGGTTTCCGGATCGCCAAATCTCATTACTGTTGATGGACTGCCAAACCTTCTTGTTGGCAGCTACGATGGCAGTATGTACGTGTTTGATGCACAGAAGGGTACGAAGAAGAAACAGCACGAAACAGGGTATTACATCAATGGCACAGCCGCTGTGTGGGGCAAGTATATGGTGTTTGGAGGATGTGACACTTGGCTGCGAATTGTTGATTCTGCCACAGGCACAACGACCGACTCCTTGCAGCTCGACACCTATCTGCCTGCTTCTCCTGCCATTCTTGGCGACATTGCATACGAGGCAGATTACAATGGCAACATCCATGAGATTCATATTGCCAATGGACGATTCTCACAGCATAGAAAGCTCGTATCCACAAGCGAAGACAATAAGAATGAAGATTCTGGCCTTGTGTCAATGCCTACGGCTACTCGCGATGCCGTGTTCGCTCTGACTGGAGAAAGGTACATCAGTTGTTTTGAGCGCTCAGACGGCTCTCTCCGCTGGAAGAAGATGCTTCGAGGCATCACAGGCGAATCTTCGCCTATCGTGTGTGACGATAAAGTTATTGTTTGCACGAAGGACGGTCACGTCTCTCTCTTCGATGCACAGAGTGGGGAAGAGCTCTGGCACTACGAGGCAGGAGAGCAGATCATTGCCTCGCCAGCGGTAGTTCCTGGTCGTTTCTATATTTTAACAAGTAGAGGTACACTATTATGCTTCAGTTAAATAACATAACAAAACAATACACAGATGGTTCGGGCATTCGCAAGGTGCTAGATGGATTGTCTCTGCAAGTTGATGATGGCGATTTCATTGCCATCACTGGTGAGTCAGGTTCGGGCAAGACAACTCTCCTCTCCATTCTTGGCACACTGATTGCTCCCGACGAAGGCACCTACACATTAGGCGATGTAAAGATTACCGATTCTGCCGATCAGCTCTCCGCAATTCGTAATAAGCAGATTGGCATGGTATTTCAAGATCATCGTCTGCTGCCTCAGTTCACAGCTTTACAGAACATCCTTTTGCCTTTGCTTGCCAACGAAGATTCTGTGTCGAAAGAAGCAACCGAAAAGGCAGAGCAATTGATGGATTTCATGGGCATTTCTCTTCTTAAAGACAAGAATGTCAGCAACCTATCGGGTGGTGAGAAAACACGTGTGGCAATTTGCCGAGCTCTCATTAACCAACCTCTGCTTCTGCTTGCAGACGAGCCAACAGGACAGCTCGATGATGTTAACGCACAGCTCGTTGCAAACCTCTTTAAGAAGATAAATGCAGAACTGCATACCACTATTGTGATGGTCACACACTCGCAAGAAATGGCAAAGGTGGCAAACAAGTGCTTCTCCCTTTTGCAAGGGAAGTTAATAGTTAAAAATTAAAAGTTATAATACTTCGGTGAATAAGAATACTGTCATATTAAATAGTCGTAAGTACTACAAGCGTTTCTACCGTCTTGTGGTGCTTGCCGTCATCATCATGATGGCGGTGCTTACGGGCAGTATGATATTGGGCGATTCCGTTCGTGGCACCCTCACCGACCGTGTTACCGAACGCTTAGGAACGGCAGAAACTGTAATTGCAACAGGCACTTCCTTCGTGAATGAGCAGATTATGCTTTCACCTGTTCTCTCAAACGCTCGTGGCTATCTTCTTGCACAAGGTTTCATCTCTTCTGACGGCAAACTTATTCCTGTTTATGTTTGGGGAACAGACAATGATTCTATTGCTTCTGGCGATGCTGTAATCAACGAGCCTTTAGCAAGAAAACTTGGCATTACCAATCCTGTCACCGAAGCAAAAGAACTTGCGCTCCATCTTCCTTCTCACAGCCTTGTGCCATCTGGAAGTCTCTTTGTGACAAAGAGTTACGCTACTCAGATGCGCATCCGTGTCAATAGGGTCAAGGGTGTGGACGAAGGCGGCAACCTGCTTTTGAAGAATGAGCAAACACTCCCTCTCAATGTGTTTGTCAATCGTAGTCAGCTTGCCGAAGTTATGGAACTGAAGGGCAAGCTCAATATCATTCTTTCTGATGACCTCATCACACAAGAACAGATAGATAAGATATGGAATCCTGCACTCTCTGGCATTCATGTCACCGATTCCTCATTCACCTACGATGGCATTTTCATTCCTGATGAGATTGTGAAATCCGTTAAGCCTCAGGTCACATATTTCTCTTATCTCGTCAACGATATTATCAATAACACAGACACCGTTCCTTACTCCTTCGTTACCGCTGTTGATCGCTGGAATAACGAACCGCTTTCTGGCAATGAAATCATCCTTTCCGACTATGCAGCCGAACACCTTCATGCTTCTGTTGGCGATTCTGTCCGAATGAGTTATTTCCTTTCTCGCGATCTCAAGAACCTTGATACAAAAGAACAGCTTTTCCATGTCAAGTCAATTGAGTCATTGTCTGCTTTTCAGAAAGATAAGCTCTTGTCAACAGAGTTCCCAGGACTTTCAAACGTAGAGAAATGTACAGATTGGGACAGCGACCTGCCAATCAAGATGGATCGTATTCACAAGGCAGATGAAGACTTTTGGTATAAGCATAAGCAGACACCAAAGGCGCTTGTTGCCTACGATGTCGTGATTGCTGATTGGGGAAGCACTTTTGGTACAGCAACAGCTTTGCGAGCAAATACTCGCAACTTGCAGCTCAGAAGTCACAGCTCTCAAATTACCATCGTTCATCCTCGTTCCCAAGCATTGTATTCTGCCTCTAACGGCACCGACTTCACAAGCCTTTTCATGGCACTTGGATTCTTCATTATCCTCTCTGCCATTCTCCTGATGCAGAATCCGCTTGTAGAGATGTTTACTCAGCGCAGAGACGAATTGCAGCTCTATGTTCAACTTGGCTATAAACCGAAATCAGTTCAGTCGATGCTGTTCAAGGAAGCATTCAGCGTCATGCTCATAGCTTCGCCTTTCGGAGTTCTTGCAGGCATCATTTATTCTGCAGTCACTCTCTGGCTTCTTGGCAACGTGTGGAGTGGGGCAACACACACCGAAGGCTTTGCCCTTCATTTCAATCCTATTACAATCATTTGTAGTTTTGCCATTGGTTTGATTGTGTGTGCAATCTCTCTCTGGATTGTGGTGAGAAAACTGCTAAAACAAGATCAATCCGAGCATACGATAACTGAGAAACAGAACAAGCGTAATTGGCTGTTAGGCATACTTTTGCAGTCAGTTGTCATTGCGCTTATTGGCTATAACTTCATCCATCTTCACAGCATGGCGCTCTTCATTATTTGTGGTTTGCTGTGGATTGGCACCTACGGTATTTTCTTGCGAGCATTCATAAACGATAAACTACTTAAACCATCATTGAATCTATGGAATCGCACGCAGATGATGTGGCAGTCAATATTCGCCTCCAAAAAACAGCACATACTTGCTTATTGGTCGCTTTCAATAGGCGTGTTTACTGTGTTTGCCGTAGGTCTTAATCGACCAGATTTCAGCGACTCTGCAATCTTCAGCAAGGCAACAGGAGGTTATGATTTCTATGTTGACAGCAGAGTGCCTGTTCAGTACGATTTGAACAATGCTGACGTGCGGAGCAAGCTCTCTCTTACCGCCCTTCCAGATAGCACCCAGTTCCTTCAGTTCATGCGCCATTCGCAGGATGAAGCGAGCTGTCTCAATCTTAACAAGGTAGAAACTCCAACGGTGCTTGGCATCGAACTCAGCCAGATGGAACCGTTCGGGATTAGCGGATCTATGGAAATCGGGAACTCCGGAAATCCAGAACTCCAGAACTCTCGAATTGCAGAAATCAAAAACTCCATTCCTTCTGTCTATGTTGATGAAGAAGCGCTTATTTGGAGCATGATGAAGTCGGTTGGCGACACATTATTATATAAGAATAGCAATGGCAAAGACGTGAAAGTGCTCATTGCAGGCACCTATCCAACCGGCATCTTCCATGGAAATGCTATAATGTCCGCTTCCGACTTCCGTGCACTATGGCCACGAGAGAACGGTATTGAGGTAATGCTTGTCAAATCCTCAAATCCATCGGCAGCATCCGAACTCCTTTCCGTCGCCATGAGTGAGTATGGCCTTTCTATTCAAACCACGGAAGAGCGAATAAAAATGTTCTTTGAGGTTACCGACACCTATCTCATCATCTTCCTCACGCTCGGTGGCCTTGGTCTCCTGCTCGGCATTTTCAGCCTTATCATCATTGTTCGCAAGAATCTTACGGCAAGTCGCGCGACCATCAGTCAGTTGCAGGCAATGGGATTCACTTCGTCGCTCATTCGCAAGATGCTGTGGCGTGAGAACGCCATAGTGCCTCTCTTCTCCGTGCTTATCGGAGCGATAGGATCCATAATCAGCATCAGCGCAAACATGGGCGGTGCTGGCATTACGACAATACTCTACGCAGTCGCATCGCTTGCGGTGCTCTGCTTCCTCATAACATACGGAATAAAAACAATAATAAACAGCAATATCAAAGGATAAAAATTCAATAACATAAATATTTTTCATTATGAACAAGAAATTCATTTCGCTCCTCATGATGGGAGCATTGGCACTCTCTGCCGCAGCGCAGGTCACACCTTACGGTTGGCGTGGCCCTGAACACAATGGTAACTATCCAGACACAGACCTCATGGCGTCTTGGCCAGAGGCAGGTCCTGAACTCGTGTTCGAAACAGAAGATGCTGGAAAGGGCTATTCTTCGCCACTTGTTGTTGGCGATAAGATTTACCTTACAGGCCTTAACGAGAACGAGGACAAAGAGGTGTTCTCTTGCTACAACCTCAAGGGCGAAAAGCAGTACACCATTGAGTATGGTCGTCCTTGGAAACAGTCATATCCTGAGACACGTACCACACCTGCAGTCGTAGATGGCAAGGCATACGTAATCAGCGGCATGGGTGAGATTGTCTGCATCAATGTTGCTGATGGCTCTATCGTATGGTCGGTTGATGGCGGCACAAAGTATGAGCGCAAGCCAGGCATGTGGGGAACATCTGAGTGCCCTCTCGTGTATGACGATAAGGTTATCTACACTCCTTGCGGCGACCAGACAACAATGGTAGCTCTCAACAAGAACACAGGTGAGGAAATCTGGAAGAGCCGTCCGCTCGGCGACAAGTCAGGTTATGTTTCTCCAATCATGATTGAGTACAAAGGCAAGCGTCAGATTGTTGGTTCTACTTCTCTCAATGCTATTGGCGTAAATCCAGACAATGGTGAAATTGAGTGGACATTCGACAACTGGGGACCTAAATATACTGGCAAAGAAAGCAATTGGGATAACATCGCTCCTAACTCTGCCCTCTACAAGGATGGCAAGATCTTCTTTTGCCATGGCTACGACCTCAACGGCTTCCAGCTCCAGCTTGCCGACGACCTCAAGAGCGTGACTTGCGTTTGGCGTACAGAGACACTCGACACTCACCACGGCGGCTACGTTCTCGTCAATGGCAAGATCTTCGGTTCTAACTGGATCAACAACAACGATGGCGCATGGTGCTGCCTCGACTGGGAGACAGGCAAGACAGAGTATGAAGAGAAGTGGACAGGCGGTGCAGGCAAGGGTTCAATCATCTCTGCCGACAGCAAGCTCTTCATCTACGACGAGCGTCGCGGTTTCGTAGGTCTTGTAAATCCTACTCCAGAGAAGTTCGACGTTGTCAGCAAATTCCGTGTCGCAAAGGGCAGCGGCCCATACTGGGCACACATGTCAATCGACAATGGCATCCTCTATCTCCGTCATGGCGAGTACTTTGCTGCATACAAGATAAAGTAACTGAATAATTAAATGTGATAAACTAATGAAAAAGATTCTTTTAACACTAACGCTTGCATTGATTGCTTCAACATCTTTCGCTCAAGACATAAAACTGCCAGTTCCTAATATGAAACAGCAGTCGCTCTCTGTAGTAGAAGCCTTGCAGACACGCCATTCTGTACGTGATTTTGATGCTGCGAAAGAATTAACCGATCAGGAACTCAGCAACCTTTGCTGGGCTGCTTGCGGTGTAGCTCGCGACGAAAACCATCGAACAGCACCTACGGCACGAAACCTTCAGGAAATACGCCTGTTTGCTTTCACTAAGAAAGCCGTATATGAATATGATGCCAAGGCAAACGTTCTGAAGAAGAAAGCTGATGGCGATCATCGTGCGCTTATGGCAAGCAACGGCGGAAATGCGGGCTTTCGTCAAGACTTTGTGATGGATGCTCCTGTCACTTTGCTCATGGTAATCGACTACGACCTTTTCGGCAGCCAGAACGAGCTGGCAATGCAAATGGGATGCGTTGATGCTGGCAACGTGTCAGAGAATATCAACCTCTATTGCCAGTCGGTAGGTCTTGCAACCGTACCTCGTGCCACTCACGACAAAGACGGCATTCGCAAGCTCTTAGGTTTTACAGACAAGCAGCTTCCTATTATGAACAATCCTGTGGGTTACGAGAAAAAATGATGCAATAAAAGTTTCGTAACCAAATGTTATTCTAATTCTTATAAAAGAAGTATAAAAGAGTGAGAGGAAACCACGCCATTGCGACGTGATTTCCTCTCATTTTATGTTTGTGGGTCAGAGGACTGTCCCCGTGACTCTATTACTGGCAAACCGCACGGACAGGCAGACCTTCGTATCGTTCTTTGTTTGAAACATTCTTCATATCCATCGTAGGCATCAAACTGAGACAGTGTGCAGCCACAGGATAAGAATATATAGAAAGCGAAGATGTCCAATAATAAGCATTTCCACTTTCTTGTAATCTACCACTACTACTGTATCCTGCTATAGGAAGGAAAATAAAGTTGCCATTTGAAGCCTCTACTTTACAAACAGAAACACCATTATGAGTGGTTATTGTCCAAGTACAATTATTGACGAGTTCTTCCATCTCCGCTTTTGTTGGCATGTGCCAGCCATCTCCCCAATTTGCAACAGCAGCATCGTCTGCTGCCTCGAGAGTAGTCAAATTATCGACTGGGCCATAACCATTTGTGTCGTTGTATTTTTTCAGACTTCCAAAATTCAGTCCATCGTTACCAGGAGTTCCCCACTTATAATTATTCCAATAGATATCGACTAAATTATCCTTATCGTAACCTGTGGTCTCACCCCATGCGAAATAAAGGCCAAACTCCTCTGGAGAATCCGCACCTACGTTGCAAGTAGCCCACTTAACACTGAGGCCAAGGTCTACATATTCATGAGGAGGCTCCTCTTCAAACACTACTGTATAATTCGCACCTTTATATTTTGCTACTTCTACGCCATTCTTCATGACCTTCATGACCTGGGCGTTCATGCTCATTGAGGCAACGAGTGCCACGAGCGAGAATAATATCTTTTTCATATTCTTTGTTCTTTTGTTTTGTTCGTTAAACTAATGTTTGTTGTATCTTTATTCGTTCCACAAGATGTCGTTGGCAAAGTTACTAAGATCTTCGTCATAGTCAAGGTCTTTAGCATGCATGCCATGGACACCGTCCTCGCCGAATCCTGTGCTTGCACAGACAATCTCGGAAGAATTCACATTGAAGATCTCTGCCTTTGGTGCTATATATTGCTTTTTCATTATATATTCAATTGTTTTTGTTTTGTACATAAGCTCCCTCTCTATGGGGAGAGGCCTTACTTGATTGTCTGACCTGCAACGTTGTACTTCACGCCGTTCTTGAGGATGACGATTCTGCCATTCTCTATGAACTTGCCGTCGCGTGCAGATTTCTCGCTGACAGCATTGCTGATGCCTGTTGTCTCATCATCTGCGAAGACAATGCGCATGTTTGATTCTGATGCCTTCTCGTGAACGAGGTACGCACGGTTAGGAACGTATGCGTCGTCGAGAAGTTCATAGAACAAATTGTCGTTGCCAAGAGCCCAAGAGTTTTCTTCGTACACAGCGAGTGAGCCATCAGCCAATGTTGTAGGCTTCAAGTCATTGTCTGTTACAGCGCCAGCAGATTCAGCAACTGGGAGGTTGACCTTCGCTCCAGGTGTCTCGCCATAGAGCAATACGCCAGTGCCTGCAGGGATGTTGCCCTCAATGGCTGTGAGAGTGATGAGCTCGCCATCGACCTTAGCCTTGTAAGCTGTCACGCCCTCTGCTGCGATGGACGAAGGATCTTTTGCTGAGAATGTGGCATAGCCAGCATCGTTGAGAGTGACTCTGACGAATGCGTCATAGCTGACTGACAGCTTTGCTCCATCCTGCAATGGAACGCTGACTACGGGATCTGTCTCTCCCGTGATGTAGAGGCATGCGTTCATCACACCTCCAACCTCTGTGTACTTGACGGTAGGCTGCTCCTCGAACAGATAGTACGTCTTCTGCGTTCCGTTGTCCACCAGAACACCTGTGTACTCATCTGCATGGATTGGAGCTAATGCTGCTGCCGACAAGATGAATGAAAATAGGATTTTCTTCATGTTGTAGTGGTATTAATTGTTAGTAAAGTTGTAATTATTTTGAATGTTTATATACACAAAAAGCCTGCTGCAAACACTCGCATAGAGTGCTCGCAGCAGGCTGTATGGTTTGCTGTAATTGCTTGAAATTAAATCACTTGCACCCCACTATGGCACAAAATAAGCGTTCAGAAGACCAAATGCTGCCCTTGCCCATTGGAGAGAGGCTGAGGGAGAGGCAGGCTTCTGTGCGAAGTGCGTATGTAGGAGTTGTGTAAGGCAT
>JAGHUI010000030.1 GCA_018064885.1 Candidatus Minthosoma equi
TGTTGGTGCCATAGCTCAGTTGGTAGAGCATCGGACTGAAAATCCGTGTGTCCCCGGTTCGAATCCTGGTGGTACCACAAAAAAAGAGAACTTCGTTTGAAGTTCTCTTTTTTGTTTCTATTTGTTCCGCATGGCTCTCCCCCTTGTGGGGAGAGAGGGTCTTTTTCTTTATTCAAAATAATACAAGAAAGTAGCGATGCCCTCAAGAGCCTGCTTCTTCTGATTCTCAATCTCAAGCTTGAACTTAATCTGAGCCTTGCAGATACCACGGATGTTGCTGATGTCATACAATGAAGCAGTGAGGCGAACGCGCTGACCTGACAACACAGGCTGACCAAACTTCATTGCATCCATTCCATAGTTCACAAGCATCTTGACATTGTTCACCTGAATCAGTTCCTGCCAAAGATGTGGAAGAAGAGACAGCGTGAGGTATCCGTGAGCAATTGTTGACTTGTATGGACTCTCCACCTTAGCACGCTCAGTATCGACATGAATCCACTGATGATCCAATGTCGCATCAGCAAACAGATTGATGCGCTCCTGAGAAACTTCCAGCCACTCGCTCTGACCTATCTCCTTGCCGAGATATGATGCAAATTCATCGTAAGAATTAACAATTAACTTTGACATATTGTGTTCTTAAGTTTTTATGATTCTTTTGTTCTTGAATTAACACACGTTTTCAAAAAAGTTCCCTGCTGCCCTCTCTTTAGACAGCAGCAGGGAATACCTTTTTTTTCGGATGAAGGCAAAATTAAGCCTTCTTACCTGAAAGCTTCTCCTTGATACGAGCCTTCTTACCTGTGAGACCACGGAGGTAATAAAGCTTAGCGCGACGAACCTTACCAATCTTGTTCACCTCGATAGAATCGATGTTTGGAGAATCGATTGGGAAAATACGCTCAACACCTACAGTACCAGACATCTTGCGAACTGTGAAACGCATCTTGCTCTTCTCACCAGCGATCTTGATAACAACACCGCGGTAGAGCTGGATACGCTCCTTAGAACCCTCGATAATCTTGTAAGCAACTGTTACAGTGTCACCAGCCTTGAACTCTGGGAACTGCTTTGGCTCAGAAGTCTGCATAGCTTCCTGAGCAACTTTAATTAAATCTACTGCCATAACTGGTCTTAATGTTTTGTGGCAAGAGGTATTTCATTCAGTTCCTCTCACCTTAATTAAAGAATTACAGCGAAGCATTCTCTGGTTACTCTTCCCTAGACAGCGGCTTCACCAAAACGACTGCAAAGTTACGAACATTTTTTGATTCGCAAGCATTTATTCCCCTTAAAATTTAAATTTTCGCATCAAAAACACACTGAAATTCACATAATAGCAAGTCAAAAGCCACAACACGCAACACATTCCGCTACCCATCCTCGCAACAGCTTCCATCATTTCTCCACAACAATCTCCCCCTTTCCCTCGCAACAGCTTCCACTATTCCCTCGCATTTACCAAGTCAATTGCCCCGACATCATCTACATTTCATTGTTTGAAACGTACATTTCATTGTTTGAAATATATGTTTCATTCTTTGAAATGTACGTTTCAAACAATGAAATGTAGCAAAACACGAGCAAAAGGAAGAGATAAATGCGAGCGAAAGCAAGAAACAAAGACGAGCATACGGATGAGAGCGTATCAAGCGAATGAAAGAAGATAAGACGCTTATGTCCTATCTTCCGATTATATTATGTTTGTTCCAAGAAGGATGGGTGCGATACGCATCAATTGCTTTGGCAGGAACAACGATAGCGCCTTGAAACTCGTCGGGAATGAAAGACGTGCCGCTTGGAGGAGTGGCAGCCATGCACACTATGGTGTCAAGGCTTGTGCAACCATAGAACGTGTATTCACCGAGAGTGCAAACATTGGCAGGAATGGTGATGGAACGCAGCGAAATACAGTTGTAAAACACGCCTCGGTCAATCTCTTCAAGCGAGCTTGGCAATGTCACGCTCTCTAGCATGGCACAGCTGGTAAACGCATCCTGACAAATGTGCGTGACACCCTCTGGCACGACGATGCTTGTTATGAGGCTGTCGTCTAAAAATGCAGTTCGTGGAATTTCTCTTAGATTGGAAGAAAGCGACACATCAGAGAGAGATGCACATTTCATAAAGCAATCCTCTCCAATCGTATTTACATTTTGAGGCAAGGAAACAATTTCCAGATTCTTGCAATAAGCAAATGCGCAACGTCCAATTCTGGTTATTGACGCAGGAAATCCAAGTCTTTTGATCTTGTTGTCAAACATGAACGCACTATCCCCAATTGCCACAACAGAATACTGCTTGCCGTTATGCGCTATGCTGTACGGAAGTGAGTAGTCCGTTTCCGTGCTATCCACACATTCTGTAGAAACAATCTCCACCGTCAAGCTGTCTTCATTTAGAATTCTGAAAGTGATGTTCTGTCTGCGGTAGAACTCCACAAACACATCATTATTAACATATTCCTGATAAAAGAAAATGCTTGCTCCAAACAAAACGACGATTGCCGATGCGATAAAGCCATAAAGAAGCCTGTTTGTTCTTTTTCGGGTCATTTCCGACAGCATTTCCTTTGCCGATTGATAGCGCAATGCCGGCGAAGATTGCATCGCTCGTTTCATGATTCTCACGAAACGCTTTGGCATCCTCGCGCGTACATTAATATAATTCAGCAGCATACCAACAGCAAAGATGTCGGTTCTTGCATCCACCTTATCCCCCGTCTTTTTTTGCTCAGGCGCAGCAAACTCCGTTGTGCACCCTTCGGTGAACGGCATGGAATCTGTGTGACAGAAACCAAGATCCACAATGCGCACACTCCTGTCCACGCGAGTCAACAATATGTTCTTCGGCTTCAAATCCAGATGCACCACTTGCTGGCTGTGCAAGTGCTCAAGCCCCGAAAGTATCTGAACAAGAAAACGCTCCACATTGCTATCCTTGCAGAAATAATCCGGATTACTCCTAATGAAGCTTTCAAGCGTTTCTCCGTCCACAAACTCCATCTGAAGCGACACCTCATTCTCTGCAATGGTCAGTTTCTCGTATTTCGGAAAATATTCGTTCTTCAATTGCATGCCCACCTCATATTCCTTTCTGAACAGCTCTTGGTAGAAAGGATCATGATCATATTTATTTCTGAGTACCTTCAGGAAATGGAAGCGCCCATCAGCATACAACTTATACGTCACACATGTCGCTCCGTTCTCGTCCAAAGGCATGCGCATGCCTTCAGCAAAAGCAGACAGTTCCCCATCCGAAGCTACAGGACCCGATTCGTATGTGGCGTCGTTATTCGTCATTAAATTTTAAAGAATTTAACGCCATTCTGTCTGCCGCAGATATAGTTTGTAGGCGGCATGTCTCCTTGCAGCAAGCAAGTTAGCATCAATGGCATATCTTCAAGGAAAAGGTTGCAATGGAAAGTGTTGCCAGCTTGCAGCTTGCTGTTCACCGACGAAACCACGGTGAACAGATCCAGCCCTTCAAACCTCACAACCACCTCTCTATCAGGCTTCCAAAGCAAGCGAATCTCATCGCCGCGATTCAGCTCGCTGACCGACAATCGTCGTGAGTCAAAGCGCACACTTTCTGCATTTCCGCCTTCGGAAAGCACAAACGCTTGCCAGTTCACATAACCGACAAAGCGTGCAAGCACAGAAAGAGACGCCTCGCGCATCTCGCTCGTCTGATCGCTCTGATATCCCCAGAATCTGCGTAGTGTAGTGCTGCTGATATGCTCATGCTGACGCTCCATAATCGCTTTCTCCAACAAAGAGAAATCGCCAAATGTCTTCATTTGCCTTCCCAGCGTCAGTTCCACAGCATATCTCAGCTCATGGTATTTCTTTTCCTTTTCCATAATTGTTACAAAGTTAGTACATTTTTCATAAATCAGCAAAGACAAAATAAGAAAAAATAATACATAACCACAATAGGAAGAGATAGGAAGAGTATAGTGTTTCTTAAAATACATATTTTTGCAAAAATTAACTAATGCGTCATCTCTTTTAATATGGATGATTAATAGATATTGTAAAATCAGTAACATAACTAATAAACAAAAATGAAAAAGCAAAATTTATTTGTATTGCTTCTATGCCTATTTTATTGCATAGGAGCTCGGTCGCAGACAGCTGCGCAAGAAGCAAAAGTCAAAAAGTACGAAACAATCGTTTCTACCTACACAAAAATGGATACCAAATACTATCCTGAAGCTATCAACATATGGGATAATTCACAGTTTTTTGCTAACTATTCTGTGCAGCATTGGAGTGGAAACACCACCTATATATATGAACAGGGTTCCTTGTGGAGTTCTTCTACTTGGTCTATTTCTGCTTCCCAAACGAGGAAACTGCCAGAAGGTCACTATGCATTTGTTGTTGCTGCAAGAGCAAGTGAAGATGTTACATCAACAATGACTGTTGATGGTGTAAGTTATACACTGCCATCTAATAATGATGTAGGCTATGGCATAGACGTCAATGGAAATGCTACATACAGTTCAAGTGCTACCTACGCACATGATGGTCTCGGATTTGGTTATGAATATGAAATTGCTGAATTTGACGTGTTGGAAGAATCTGGTAGAGACGTTACAATTTCCTTCAATGCAAAAGCAAATGCCATTCATCAATGGGTTAGTATTGTCAATCCTGTGCTATATTACACTCCATTTCCTTCATTTTCTCACAATGGTTTATATTTCAAGTTACGCACGGATCATGTCACCTTGGAGCAGGATGGTGGTTCTTCCCATGTTGGTAACGTGGATATTCCATCATCTGTTGAATACAAGGGTATCACTTATAATGTTACGGGAATAGGTGATGGAGTGTTTCAGCTTAATTCCAACCTGTCAAACGTAACCATTCCTAACACTGTTACATCGATTGGAAATAACGCTTTCTCTGGCTGTACTGGCTTGACTGGCATCACGATTCCAGAGAGCGTGACTTCCATTGGCTCTTCAGCCTTCTCTGACTGTAGCGGCTTGACGAGTATCACGATTCCAGAGAGCGTGACTTCTATTGGCTCTTCTGCCTTCTCTGGCTGTATTTATGAAGCCTAAAACAACCATGAATAACGAAAAACACTCATAGATAAAACATTGATTATCAATAGATATTAGATTTTAACACTTCGGACTTGCTA
>JAGHUI010000062.1 GCA_018064885.1 Candidatus Minthosoma equi
ATGCCTATGGTGTATTCCCATGTGTCTTTCCATATTGATGTATAGGTGATATTACAGAAAAAGCCATCCTGGTAATAATACGAGGATGGCATGATATTTGGTAGCAGACTTGTATTAAACGACAGCATCTAGAGAATCTAATTTGATGGATTCTGCAGCTTTTTCCTTCTTGCTATCAACTACTTTTGCGTAGATCTGGGTAGTTTCAACTTTCGTGTGCCCCAACATTTTCGATACAGTGTAGATGTCATTACCTTCCGTTAGCAGGTTCGTAGCATAGGAATGTCTGAAACAATGGAAGGTAATATGCTTTGTGATACCAGCTGAAGCCACCCAACGTTGAAGTGGTCTGTTGATCCACGATGGAGCCTGTAAACCTGCAAACACGAGTTCTTCCGGACGGCCACGTTCACCGCATAAAAAATAAGCCTGTTCTGATATTGGCATATATTCCACATTTCTAGTCTTCTTCTGCCTGAAGTTGAGACGATACTTACCATTCTCTTCTGCAAGTTCGCTCCATGTCATTTTCATGATGTCGCTATGACGAAGCCCCGTCAGTGCACTGAACAATGCAGCTCTTTTTAATACTGGAGGATCGCATGGTGTTCTTACCAACATATTGAGTTCTTCTATTGTGAGGTATTCTCGCTTTGCAGATTCAAACGAGATATTCTTGACCTTTGCAGCAAGATCAACATCTAGATAGCCATCAATGAATGCTTGACGCAGGGCTGCTTTCACTACGGAGAAATAAGATGACGCGGTGCTCATAGATATAAATCCTTTTTTGTTTCCTCCCGCTTTTACTGTTGGCAGATAATTCTTTACCTGCTCTATCCATTTTAAATTAATAGAGGAAAAGCGTACAGGGTTATCCTTTGAAAAAACCTTTAGGATTTGAATAACTCGATCCCATGTTTCGCATATATCACTTCGGCTATGTAGGTGTAATGTCCTGTTGACTTCGGAGAAGTATTCAAGGAAGTCCTTCTTGCCCAATTCTATCTTATCTGCCATTGCCTGGTCTGCATCGGAATATAGTTCTGCATTGTCATATTCATGCTGACGAAGATTACGCACATTGTCAGCGAAGATACAAGTCTCTCTGTCCAACTTTGAACGACATATGATGATGCCGTTCTGATCACGCTTGGGTTTGAATGACTGTTCTCCATTTGTATTTAGTCTTGCTGGGCGAGACTTGTCCCACATTGGAGTTGTGACGATACGATTAAGATACTCACGTTCACGTTGCGGTTTGTCCATACCAGCCTTGAATACTGGATAGGCTTCAAGATAAAGGTACCATTCATCATGTCGCTCAGATTTGCGAAGCTTTACCGACACCTTAGTGTGTAACATTGCTTTTTTCATCTTTTCTCTATCATTTTTGATTATACATCAGATTTATATAATTCATCAATTTCCTTCTTTGGCACATAGACATAATTGCCTATCTGACGTGAAGGGATGGAATATTTACGCACGTGACTCCAAACAGAAGAATCGTGAATATGATACTTCTCACATATCTCACCTATGGTATAACAATCCTCAGGCTCCAAACTATAAAGTTTTGGAACAGGCTTGTTTTTTTCTTCTCGGGCTTCAGGTCGTTTAGCAAACATGCTCTCCAAATCAGAGCGTTTGATTCTCGTGAGATGGACTCCAATGTTGACAGCAGGTATTCGGCCTATGCGAATCAACCTGTATAGTGTACCTCTTTCTATATTGAACATTGCTACAGCTTCCTTTACGGAGATGTACTCCCTTATATCAGGAATACTTGTAGCAACTTCATCAAGGCGAGCCTCTCTCGCTTCTGCATCACGCTTACGTTTTAAGGCAACCTTACTACACTTACCTGAACAATACCGAGTGTCCAGATACTTTACGCGAAAAACGACTCCGCAGATTTCGCATTTTCTGTTAATTTCAATTCCTATTGGCATAACGCGCAAGATGTTGATTTTGAAGTCCAAAGTTAACGGCATTTTCTGCTCAAAATGGACTTTTGTTAGTATTTGTATTTATTTGTTCAAGAATTTCTACTTTTTTGTTAAGGTACAAATATGGAACACAGAAAAGCGATGAAATCATAGAAATCGGTAAGAATCAGCAAATGTCTTAAAATGACAAATCCGTGTAACTCGTTGAGTTACACGGATTTGAATATCGATGTTTATTGTTTGTTACCTAACACTAGCGCACCTCCTCAAAGTCAGCGTCCTGTGCATTGTCCTGCGCACCGGAGTTGCCACCCTGTGGACCCTGCTGGCCGCCCTGGAAGCCGGCACCACCCATGTCAGGACCTGCCTGAGCACCACCTGGCTGTGCACCAGCTGCGTACATCTTCTGTGATGCAGCCTGCATAACGTTGTTGAGTTCGGCTGTAGCAGCGTCGATAGCAGCGATGTCCTGTGCCTTGTGAGCATCCTTAAGCTTCTGGATAGCAGCCTCGATAGCAGGCTTGTCCTCTGCTGGAACCTTGTCTGCGTTGTCCTTCATGAAGTTCTCTGTAGAGAAGATCATAGAGTCTGCCTGGTTGAGTTTGTCAATCTTCTCGCGCTCAGCCTTATCAGCAGCAGCGTTAGCCTCAGCCTCAGCCTTCATGCGGTTGATCTCTTCCTCAGAAAGACCAGAAGAAGCCTCGATGCGAATCTGCTGCTCCTTGCCTGTTGCCTTATCCTTAGCTGATACGTTGAGGATACCGTTGGCGTCGATGTCGAATGTCACCTCAATCTGTGGCACACCGCGACGTGCTGGTGCAATGCCCTCAAGGTTGAACTGACCGATAGACTTGTTCTGTGCAGCCATTGGACGCTCACCCTGCAG
>JAGHUI010000010.1 GCA_018064885.1 Candidatus Minthosoma equi
CATGGCGTAACACCAACACTGGTGTTGCAGCTGCTCAGCTCTCTGAGCTCTTCAACTACAACATTCCACTCCGTTGGTCTATCTCACACCTCTACCAGTGCATCGTTGATAACAACGAACACGTTGAGGGCATCACATACATCACCACACTGGCTGGTTACATCCACTGGCGTCTGACAGGCGAGAAGGTGCTCGGCATCGGCGATGCATCGGGTATGCTCCCTATCGATCCAAAGACAAAGGACTACGACCAGACCATGATCGATAAGTTCGACGAACTCGTAGCACCTAAGGGCTATCCTTGGAAGCTTCGCGATATTCTCCCTGAGTGTGTATGCGCCGGCAAGCAGGCAGGCTTCCTTACAGCACATGGTGCTAAGCGTCTCGATATCTCAGGCCACCTGAAGCCAGGTATTCCACTCTGTCCTCCAGAGGGTGATGCAGGCACAGGTATGGTTGCAACCAACGCCGTTAAGCAGCGCACAGGTAATGTCAGCGCAGGTACATCTTCATTCTCAATGATTGTTCTTGAGAAGGAGCTCAGCAAGCCTTACGAGATGCTTGACATGGTTACAACACCTGATGGCTCACTCGTAGCCATGGTACACTGCAACAACTGTACTTCAGATATCAACGCATGGGTAAAGGTGTTCAAGGAGTATGCTCTCCTGCTCGGCGTAAAGCAGACCACGATGGAGCTCTACTCACGCCTCTTCGAGGTGGCAGCTGAGGGCGATCCTGACTGCGGCGGACTGGTTTCATACAACTATATCTCAGGCGAGCCTGTTACAGGTCTTATGGACGGTCGTCCATTGCTCGTTCGCTCTGCTAAGGATAAGTTCTCACTTGCTAACCTTATGCGTGCTCACCTCTATGGTGCCATCGGCGTGCTGAAGCTTGGTAACGATATCCTTCTCAAGGAAGAGAACGTGAGGGTTGACCGCATCACAGGTCACGGTGGCTACTTCACCACTCCTGTCATCGGCCAGAAGATGCTGGCAGCTGCTCTCAACTCTCCTATCTCTTGCATGGAGACAGCAGGTGAGGGCGGTGCATGGGGTATCGCACTTCTCGCAGCCTACGCTGTCAGCAACGAGAAGGGTCTCTCACTTGCCGACTGGCTCGACGAGGTTGTCTTTGCTGGCAACACCGGTACATCCGTTGACCCAGATCCAAAGGACGTTGAGGGCTTCAACAAGTACATCGAGAACTATAAGGAATGTCTCCCTATCGAGGCAGCCGCAGTAGAAAACAAAAAACAGATTTAATCACAACTTAATAAATAATAATCATGGCAAACAATCCAATTTCAGTATTGAATCACGCAGCTGACAACATCCGTATCCTTGCAGCTTCAGCAGTAGAGAAGGCTAAGTCTGGTCACCCAGGTGGTGCAATGGGCGGTGCTGACTTCATCAACGTACTTTACAGCGAGTATCTCAAATACGACCCAAAGAACCCAGAGTGGGTTGGTCGCGACCGTTTCTTCCTCGATCCAGGTCACATGGCTCCAATGCTCTACTCTCAGCTCTGCCTTGCTGGCAAGTTCACTCTCGATGAGCTCGCTCAGCTTCGTCAGTGGGGTTCTCCTACAACAGGTCACCCAGAGTTCGAGGTAGCTCGTGGTATTGAGAACACATCTGGTCCTCTTGGTCAGGGTCACGCTTACGCTATCGGTGCTGCTATCGCTGCAAAGTTCCTCGCAGCTCACACTGGCAACCCAACATTCGCAAAGGAGACAATCTACGCATACATCTCTGATGGTGGTATTCAGGAAGAGGTTTCACAGGGCGGCGCTCGTATCGCTTCTGTTCTCGGCCTTGACAACCTTATCATGTTCTATGACTCTAACGATATTCAGCTTTCTACTGAAACTAAGGAAGTTATGAACGAAGATACTGCTGCTAAGTATCGCGCATTCGGTTGGGAAGTAATCGAGATCGTTGGTAACGACGCAGAGCAGATTCGTGCTGCTATCGAGAAGGCTCAGGCAGTTCAGGGCAAGCCAACTCTCATCATCGGTAAGTGTATCATGGGTAAGGGCGCTCTCAAGGCAGACGGTACTTCATACGAAGCTAACTGCAAGACACATGGTGCTCCACTCGGTGGCGACGCATACGTCAACACTATCAAGAATCTCGGCGGTGATCCTGAGAATCCATTCCAGATCTTCGACGACGTTAAGGAGCTCTATGCTAACCGTGCTAAGGAACTCGAGGCAATCTGCGCAGAGCGCTATGCTGAGGAGAAGGCTTGGGCAGATGCTAACCCAGAGAAGGCTGCACAGCAGGCAGAATGGTTCTCAGGCAAGGCACCAAAGATTGACTGGAGCGTAGTAAACCAGAAAGCTAACGACGCTACTCGTTCTGCATCTGCAGCTTGTCTTTCTGCTCTCGCTGAGCAGGTTCCAAACATGATCTGTGCTTCTGCTGACCTCTCTAACTCAGACAAGACAGACGGCTTCCTCAAGAAGACAAAGGCTCTCACAAAGGACGACTTCTCTGGTGCATTCTTCCAGGCAGGTGTTGCAGAGTTCACTATGGCATGCTGCTGCGTAGGTATGGCTCTCCACGGCGGTGTTATCCCAGCTTGTGGTACATTCTTCGTATTCTCTCAGTACATGCTCCCTGTAGTACGTATGGCAGCTCTCATGCAGCTCCCAGTTAAGTTCATCTGGACTCACGACGCATTCCGCGTAGGTGAGGACGGCCCTACTCACGAGCCAGTTGAGCATGAGGCACAGATTCGTCTCATGGAGAAGCTCAAGAACCATGCAGGCAAGAACTCTACTCTCGTTCTTCGTCCAGCAGAGGCAAAGGAGACAACAGTTGCTTGGGCTATGGCTATGGAGAACACAGACACTCCAACAGCTCTCATCTTCTCTCGCCAGAACATCAACGACCTCCCAGAGGGCAACGACTACGAAGGTGCTCGCAAGGGTGCTTACATTGTAGCAGGTTCAGACGAGAACCCAGACGTAGTGATGGTAGCTTCTGGTTCTGAGGTATCTACACTCGTTTCAGGTGCAGAGCTCCTCCGCAAGGATGGCGTTAAGTGCCGCATCGTAAGCGTTCCATCTGAGGGCACATTCCGCAACCAGCCTAAGGAGTACCAGGAGTCAGTTATCCCAACAGGCGCTAAGGTATTCGGTATGACAGCAGGTCTTCCAGTGAACCTCCAGGGCTTCCTCATCGGTGCTGATCCAGCATCAAAGATCTGGGGTCTTGAGTCATTCGGTTTCTCTGCTCCATACAAGGTTCTCGACGAGAAGCTTGGCTACACAGCTGAGAACGTTTACAACCAGGTTAAGTCTATGTTGTAATTAGGAATTAGGAATAATCAATAACTATGGTTCTAGATTTTCTAGTTCTCTAGAATTTCTAGAACCTTATTATTATGGAAACTAAAACTATCGGATTAGCATCTGATCACGCAGCCTTCCCTCTCAAGCAATTCGTAAAGAAATACCTTGAGGAGAAAGGCATGGAATACAAGGACTACGGCACATACACAGAGTATTCCTGCAACTATGCCACTTACGGTCATGCTCTCGCAGAGGGTATTGAGAAGGGCGAAGTATATCCAGGCATCGCAATGTGTGGCTCGGGCGAAGGCATCTCTATGACACTCAACAAGCACCAGAGCATTCGTGCAGGTCTTGTTTGGCAGCCAGAGATTGCTCACCTCATCCGTGAGCACAACAACGCCAACGTCATCGTATTTCCAGGCCGTTTCATCACAGAAGAAACTTGCCGCGCATGTCTCGACGAATTCTTCAATACAGAGTTTGCAGGTGGTCGCCATCAGCAGCGCATTGAAGACATTCCTGTAAAATAAACTCACTTTTATATAAATATGAAGCACATCGGAAACTAAAATCTTTCCGATGTGCTTTTTTTGTTTCAGCCTTTTGTTAAACATAGAATTGGCAGAACAACAGAGCAATGCAGAGTAAGTCCTACAATATTTAATGCAGAAAGTTTGGTCGGAATGAGGAAAAGATGTAAATTTGTAAATTATATGAAATTTAGTAGTAAACTGATAACTGATAATTTTCTCATTACAAGGGGTCTGTAAAATGCAGATTCCTTGTTTCTGTTTTCAACAACTGTTTATCTGTTATTTGTGATTACTGTGACTGGAATGTGGCATGTGGTGTCACAAATCGTGACGGCATAGCTGAGGATGTACCTTTGGTGGTTGACATTGTTTCAAAGAGCGAGTGGCTGGGTTGGTATGGCTATGGCTATTCTCTCGAACGGATCGCATTCTCTCGAATACGGGTACAAAGTTACAACATTTCTTCGCTTTGCCAAAATGATAATGCTGAAAACTCAGGGTACTTTTCATATCATTGCGAGTTTTTCAAAAAAACCAGTCACAGAGTCACAGATAACAGATAAACAGAAGTCAAAAAAAATGCAAACAGAATTTTATATAATATATATATTATATAACCTTATTTTAGCCTATTTTTTCTTTTTTTTATCTGTTATCTGTTATAACTGTTATTGCATCATCATGTTATCGGAGTGAACACACACACCCCGACTTTACGCTCTAAAAATTTTGAATAGTGCTATTTTTGTTGTACCTTTGTACTCGGTTTGGGAATGGTGTGAAAATAGGTGTACATGGCGATGTATGCCTTGTTACGTTCGCGTGGAAGTAAGTATTCCGCTCGCACGGAAACGAGTATTCCGCTCGCATGGATACCTAATATAACGTGAGTTCGACCAATTGTAGTAGTGTCCTTCGGGCCAATTAGAAAAACAGTTGGCGCTAGCGCATAAACATGTATGACAAATTCATCGAACTCACGTTAATATACAATGAATGAATAAATTGTTATTCTTCAGTTTGTGGCTTGTTTCCCAGCACGAGGGTTGTGATCTTGAAGTTTTCGTTCACAACGCCTGTGCCTTGGAGGTGCTTGACGTTGACGTTGGATTTTACTGTCTGCTCACCGCCTTCGTCTGATGACTGAACGGATGATGTGTAGGTGTTCTCGTCAACATCGAACTGGACGTTGTAGCTTGAGCGTCCGTTGCCCATGTCGTTCTTGGTTATGTGTACGTTCTTCACTTCGAAGTCGATGGTGCGACCTGATGAGTGGGTTTTGTCCATGAAGGCGAAGATGTCTTCTTCTGTCGCATTGATCTTGCCGATGTATGAGTTGATGTGGCTTGCGAGTGTCATGGAAACGCCGTTCTTGTCGTTCTCGCCGAGGAATGTGAAGTGCTCTACGATGACTTGGCGTACGTTTGCTTTCTCCTCTGGCTCGAGCTCTTTCTTGTCAACATTTGTGAGGGCTTTCTGTGCTTCGTTGATGAAGATGCCGTTAGGGAACTGGTCGATGTATTGCTCGTAGGATTCCTTTGTGTTGAGCTCCTTTGCATCGCAGAATGAGAGTGAGTCGAGACGCAGCTCTGCCTTTTTGCGGAAGAATCCATCTGGATGAACATCTAGGAAGTGACGTACGGCTTCAGCGGATTTCATGCCTGAGACGTTTTTCCAGTCGTCGTTCTCTGGTGTGAAACGGTCGAGGATTTCCTTGAGCTGGCTGTAGTGGTAGGCATCATCGTTGTATGTGTCGAAGTAGTCATTAAGTGCTTCTTCAAGAGAATCCATCTTTTCCTCTGTTTGATAGCGAAGTACGTTCTCGTATGCTGTGCGCTCGTCTTCGTCGCTGCCTCCGCGGAAGAAGAGGAACCATACTGCTGCTGATGCAAGGATGAGGATGACCAATGTGATGACTGCTGCTGTTGCTCCTGACTTCTTCTTTTTCGCTGGATCAACTGATGGAGTTGATTTGGTTGAAGAAGTTGATGGAGTTGATTGAGTTGAAGAAGTTGATGGGGTTGAAGGAGCTGCTGGGATTTCCTCTGGGTTGATAGCTCCTTTCTTAAGGTTCTCCACGTATGCTGCAAGTGGATAACCGCAATGTGGGCAAGAGCTTGCTTTTTCGCTTACCTCTTTGCCGCACTCTGGACATTTGATAAGTGCCATATTTTTGTATTTTCTTTTTACCTTAAAATAAGTGCCGTAACAGGTGAATACTTATTTTCTTATTTAATTAAATATTGTATCTATCTTATTTTCTGAGTTGTTCTCACTTTCAATAGCTGATTCTTGTGCGTCTTGTGCTTCGCCGCTGACGAACAGGGTTGTGTCGATGGATGTTGAGTCGGCTGCAGGGTCGGAAGTGACATCGTCGAGCATGTCAACGTGTGGGCCTTCGGCATCAATGACCTGATCCTGTATTGTGTCTCCTGTGCCTTCGAATGCGTGCATCTTTGGACGTGCGTTCTTGTCGAACATGATTATGCCGGCAATAGCCATGACGGATAGGATGATGAAGGTTGTGGTGGAATGGCGCACAATCTTGCTGTCTGAGGGGTATTTCCAAGAAACGAAGAAATAGGCGCATGAGATGATGATTGAGAGTATTCCAACCCATGTCATGCCGAACAAGATGCTCTTCACCACGATGCAGAGAAAGACTGCAATGGCGAGGGTAAGACCGAGGTCGCTGTATGGATTTCTGCGTTTCACTATTGTTTTGCAATTTATTTTTGTGCAAAATTAGATATTCTTGTTGGAATAAAAGAATGTTACATTGAAAAATTAGTAACTTTGCAGCCGAAAAAAGGTTCTTGATGTATAAAAAGCATAATACATATTACATTATATTGCACATTTGCGTGTTTTCGTTTTTTTTGCTTGCTTCATGCAATTCCAGCACAAAATGGAATGACATTGATTTCTATCAGGTGGACAAGCTGGAGCAGCTGACCGAGAAGCCGCTTGCGGAGGAGGACGATGAGTTTGCGAGCATGAGAGATACGGCTGACCGCACGATGGACGTGAGAGTGGATATGCAGTTCATGAAATCGGATGTGGACGAGAACGAGAATGTGTGCCGCCTCATCAATGATCAGCTCATTGAGATTGTGCTGAACCAGTCGAGCGAGATGACTGTGGACGAAGCTGTGGAGAGGTACATAGAGGTGAAGAAACAGGAGTTTCACGCTGATGAGATAACTCCCGAGATGTATGTCCACCTTACAGGCAGGGCAGAGTATGGAGCAAGGGATATTATAAACTACCGTCTCATGGAGGAGTTCTACACTGGGGGCGCTCATCCTTGTGTCACCACTACCCTCTTGTGTTTCAATGCTTTGACTGGCGAATTCATTTCCATAGACAATCTCTTCAACTATCAGCATCAGCAGACGCTGAAGGATATGCTGCTGAATAAGCTTATGAAAGACAAAAATGCGCAGAACTTGGAAGAACTGCGCAAGATGGGTTATCTGGAAATGATGGAGATGTTCATCAGCCCTAATTTCGCGTTGAGGGAAGACAGCATTGAGTTCTACTACAATGAGTATGATATTGCTCCGTATGCTTCGGGTCCTACTAAGATTTGTCTTTCTTACGACGATATAAAAGCTTATATTTCAGATATATTTGAATGAACTTCTCGAAGCAAACTTCCTCTATCTGTGTGGAGTAGAAATGCTCCATGAAACCTGGATTGTCTTTCACGCGATGATAGAAGAATCTCATCATGCGAGGCATTGTGAGAAGTTTCTGATAGCCAGCATCCTTCTTTATGAGTCGATGCAAGAACTTGACCTTTTCGAGGTATTCCTCTGCATTTCTTGAATCGCCAGCAAATATGCCGCTTTGGAGTGCGCAGAAGATTCCTTCGCCGGTAACTGGCTCTACAAGTCCGCCTGCATCACCGACAAACATCACGTCGGCAGATGGAATTGCTGGTACTGGCATTGTGTTTCCGAACGGAAGCATTGCGCCTCTCAATGGATACTTGTCAAGGTTCTTGACACCTAATTTCTTTAGAAATTGGGTGAACACTTCCTGAGCTGAGAAATCCTTGCCCTGAAGCTTGCCCAATCCGAGACAAACCTTGTCGGCTTTTGAGAATGCCCAAGCGTATGTTTCTGGAACAATCTCGAAGTAGAGGTTCACTCCGTCGATGCTGAAATCCTCGCGATCCACATTTATCTCCATAGCAAGAATGCTCTCGTCTTTAGGCAGGAAGCCTACGACTTGCTTCTTTGCCTCTCTCTCGACAAAGCTGTTGGCTCCATCGGCTGCGATGAGGTTCTTGTAGGTGATCTTCTCTCCGTTCTCAAGAGTGACGGTTCTGTCGTCGAAAGAAATGCTGACAATGTTGGTGTTGTCGAGTATTGTGCCGCCTTGCTCCATGAAGTGCTTGGCAAGGAAATAGTCGAACTTTGGACGGTCAATGAGCGTGATTGGGAATCTGGTGTCACAGGCAACAAGCTTTTCCATATCCTTCCATAGTACCAGCTGCTTCTCTCGGCTCACCAAGCATTCTCCGTAGCATTTCACAGCTGTCTCAGCGCCAAGAAGCTCGTCGAGAGCACGCTGGGATTTGCGGGTGAACACGCCAGCGCAAAGCTTTCTGCGTCCTAAAGGATAGCGTTCGATGATCATGCACTCCTTGCCATGCTTGCAAAGAGTGATTCCTGCAGCGCATCCCGAAGGTCCGGCACCAACAATAAGGTATTCTGTAGTCATATTTTAAAAATGTTTCAGTTCTGTATAAAGTCGCTGGATAGGCAACCCCATAACGTTGAAATATGAACCCTCTATGCGAGTCACTCCGACAAAGCCTATCCATTCCTGAATGCCGTATGACCCTGCTTTGTCAAATGGTTTATATGAATCAACGTAATATTCTATTTCTTCATCAGTTAAAGATGCGAAATACACCTTTGATGTAGAAGCGAATTGAATGGTCTTTTCCTTTGTCACGATGCTCACTCCTGTAATCACGTCATGAGCATGACCAGAGAGCTGGCGAAGCATCGAGATGGCATCTTCTCTATCCTTTGGCTTGCCCAAGACTTGCGAATTGTCATAGACAATCGTGTCGGCTGTGATGATCATTTCATCCTCAGCCATAACATCGCGATAAGCCTCTGCTTTCTTGCCCGAAATGTAGATCGGAATGTCTTCGCCCTTGAGGTCAGCTGGATAGGATTCGTCAATGCTTTCCAAGGTACGAACCTCGAAAGACAAGCCCAAGCCTCCAAGCAGTTCCTTTCTGCGAGGCGAATTGCTTGCAAGAACAAGCTTGTATTTTGAAATATTTTCTAACATTTACTATTTTATGTGTTTTACCATCCGAATGCGGCAGCATTGCTCATCCACTTGTCCTGCGCTTTAAGCACTTGCTCAACGACATCGCGAGCACATCCCATGCCTCCGTTCTTGTGACTCACATACTTGGAAACCGCTTTGATTTCTGGGGCGGCATCGGCAGGACAGCATGGAAGGCCGCATTGTTTCATCACTTCATAATCGGGGATGTCATCGCCCATATAAAGTATTTCTTCGTCAGCAAGGTTATATTTGGCTTTCAGCTCGTTATAAGTGGTTATCTTAACTGCTGCTCCAAGTATAACATCTTTCAATCCAAGACCTTCGTAGCGTACTCTCACAGCTTCTGTCTTGCCTCCTGTGATGATGGCAAGGATAAGTCCGCATTTAACGGCATGCTGCATTGCGTAGCCATCCTTGATGTTCACAGTTCGCATGGGATCTCCGTTAGGATGCTGAGTGATTGTTTCGCAAGAAAGCACTCCATCCACATCGAAGAACATTGCCCTAATCTTTGTCAAATCATAGTTGATCATCGTGAATGCTTTGGCTAAGAAGTTGATAAATCTGTTTCATGTTTGGATTCTCGCTGAGAAGATCCATTTGCTTGTTTATGACATTCTCGTCCCATCTTACTGCAGGGCCTGTCTGCGCCTCTTTTGGAGAGAGATAATGCAGCTTTGACGCTGTTTCCTCTATGAGCGGAAGCATTACGCTGAAAGGCAGGTTTCCGTGCTCCTTGAGCAACTGCGCTCCCATGGCATAGCAATGATTGACGAAGTTGCAGCAGAATACGGCAGAAAGATGCAGGTACTTGCGATTCTCGCTGTTGAGCTCGTAGATCGTGTCGGAAATGGTGCTTGCAAGCATTTTCAGCATTATGAGATCGGGCTTATAGGACACCTCCACGAAGCATGGAATGACGGTGAAATCCACCTCCTTGTACTTTGAGAATGTCTGCATAGGATAGAACACTCCTGCTCTATCTGCATGAATGACAGACATAGGCATGCTTCCGGCTGTGTGGACGAACATGCGTCCTTCTCTGCCCTTGACAACCTGCTCTGCCACCTCTTCCAATACGGAATCCTTTACAGCAAGGATATAAATGTCGGCATCGTTTCTGAGCTTTGAGAAATCTGTAACAGGCTCACTCTTAAGAATCTTTGCAAGCGAATTGGCTGATTCTGCTGTTCTGCTGTAAACCTGTAGAATCTTATGATTGGCATTGAAGAGCGCCTTTCCAAGATTTGTGGCAAGATTGCCTGCGCCAATAAGAATTATATTCACTTTCCTACCCTTTGTTTAGTTTTCCTCGCTATCTGAATATAATCCTATGTGTACATTCTCCCATTTCAAACCATCTTCGTTCTGTGGCTTTCTCTCAATGGCAGGATAACCGAGACCTATGACACACTCGGCTGAGAGGTTATCTGGATAGTGAAGAAGGTAGCGTAGCACATTGTCTGAAGGTTCGCCATTCTCCATGAAACGGTTGCGAATCTGGCACCAGCATGAGCCAAGACCAAGGTCGGCAATTTGATACTGCATTGTCACGGCAGCAATTGAAGCATCCTCGCACCATACGTCTGTGAGCTGATTGTCTCCAAGAACCACGATGGCGCATTTTGCCTCGGCAAGGAACTGGCTTCCCATGCTGCGGCAGAGCGAGAGCTTCTCGAGCATATCCTTATCGTCAACAACAATAAAATGCCATCCTCGGGTGCTCTTGCTTGTAGGAGACATGAGGCCTGCGCGGATTATAATCTGGAGATCTTCCGGATTGATATCTTGATCTGTAAATTTGCGAATACTGCGTCGTTTCTGAACTAAATCTTTGAAATTTTCCATTGTTTTGAATGTTTTTCGTGTGAAATTTGGTTCAAAGTTATAAAAGTTTTGTAATACAAAAGGAATTTTGACGATTTATTTGTAACTTTGCCAATATTATTTGCCTGTAAGACTCTGTTTTCGATGATTTATCAGGCTCAAAACTAACATTTCATTTACCAAAAGAAATAAAAAACAACAATATCTATGTCTAAGAAAAAAGGAAAGTCAGCCATCGTGCTTATAATTTTGGCTGTTGCTGTTATTGCGGGATGTTTTATTGCATACGAAAAACTAAATGGCTTCGACATTCAGGAGGCTGCTTACATTTATATTGATAGTGACGATGATGCTGATTCTGTGAGACAGAAAATCGTCGATAATGGAAAGCCTAAATGCATCAGTATGTTCGATGCCTTGAAGATGCCTCTGAAGTTCGATTCCACATTCCGTACAGGAAAATATGAAATCAACAATGGCATGAGCATCCTGAATCTGATGAGAAACATTCGCAACCACAATCAGGTTCCTGTTAATCTCGTCGTTCCATCGGGTTTGAGAACAAACGAGGATATTGCAAGCAGATTGACAAAGAACATCATGCTTGATTCTGCCACTGTGGCTTCGTTCCTCAACGATGAAGGCATGCTGCAGAAATACGACCTTGACTTCGAATCGGTAAACGGATTCTTCATTCCTAACACATACGAGGTTTGGTGGGACATGCCTCTCGATGCTCTCATGGACAGAATGGCTAAAGAGAAGAAGGCTTTCTGGACAAGCGAGAGAATAGCAAAGCTTGATAACCTGAAAGATTATTCTGAGATTGCATGGACAGAAGCTGATGTTATGAATCTTGCTTCTATTGTGGAAAGTGAAACAGCGAACAATGCTGAGAAGCCAGCAATTGCAGGTCTTTACATAAACAGAATGAAGATAGGAATGCCTCTGCAGAGCGATCCTACCATTAAGTTTGCTCTTAAGGATTTTGCTCTCCGACGCATACTCAATGAGCATCTGAAAGTTAATTCTCCATACAACACTTATATTAACCCAGGGCTACCTCCAGGCCCTATCTGCATTCCAAGCATAGCAAGCATTGATGCTGTGCTGAACTTCCAGAAGCACGACTATCTTTATATGTGCGCAAAGGAAGATTTCTCTGGAACACATAATTTTGCTGTAACGTACGGCGAGCATCTTAAGAATGCAGCCAAATACACTATGGCTTTGAATGCACGAAAGATATTTAAATGATTAGCTATATAAAAAACACAATGAAAAAACTTATTTTATCAATCGCGCTCATCTCTCTTGCCTTCTCTGGTGCTAATGCTCAAAGGCAAAGACGATTGGAGTACACTCCTTCTCCTGTGCAGGGAAGTGCATGGGACAAGCCAGGAAACATCAACCCTATCCTTCCGGGATATTTCGCTGATCCAACAATAAGGAAGTTTGGCGATACTTACTACATTTACGCTACGACTGATGGAACAGGAAATGGCTATGGTCCTGCTCAGGTTTGGATGTCCAAAGACTTCGTGAATTGGCGCAATTTTGTGATGAACTGGCCTACTACAGAGGTTGTATGGGCTCCAGATGTGGTTCAGCAGCCAAACGGAAAATACCGCTACTACTACTGCGAACCTTGCAATGTGAACATTGGCGAAAGCGATTCTCCTGTAGGACCTTGGAAGAATATCCTTGGCAAGGAGGATGCTGTAATGGTTCCAGATCGTTATATTCATAATGTAATCACTCTCGACCCTATGCTTTTCCGTGATGATGACGGAGCGCAATACCTCTATTTCACTACTTGGGGAATCTACAAGGGCTTTGGTTGCGGTGTTGCAAAGCTGAAGGATGGTGATTACGACATCAGCGCATTGGCTCAGAAATATCGTGATGCAAGACGATGGAACGAGAACAATCCTTTCCCTATTGCTGCGGATGAATTCTTTACAGAGAAAAAACTCATTCTCAATGACGAATTGAAGGACATCTTTGAAGCTCCTTTCGTTTTCAAGAGAAACGGAATCTACTATTTCACTTATTCTTCTGGTTCTTGTCATACAGACACTTACCGCGTTCAATATGCTACAAGCACCACAGGTCCTATGGGACCTTGGGAGTATAAGGGTGAGCTTCTTACAACCAATGAGGACGGAACTGTTCATGGCCCTGGACACCATTCTATTCTTGAGCAGGATGGAGAGTATTATATTGTGTATCACAGACATAATATTCAGAAATCTGTTCATGGATTCAATCGTCAGGTTTGTATTGATAAGGTTGAATTTGAAGCAAATGGAGACATCAAGCCTATTGTCCCTACTCATGATGGCATAAATCCTCTTTCTGCTAAAATGCAGAAGAAAGCTGCTAAATACAAGAACTTAGCATTCGGAGCAAATGTAACAGCATCAAGCTATTACGACAATATGCACAAGCCAGAGTATGCTGTCGATGATAATAATGCTACCCTTTGGAAAGCTCGCCACACTACTTGGAATAATAAGAAGGGCAAACAAGATGAATGGCTACAGATTGACCTCGGAAGCGCACAGAAGTTCACAGAAGTGTGGACACAGTTTGAATATGCCACGTTCTTCTATCGCTATAAGATTGAGACTTCAATTGATGGAAAGAACTGGACGCTCTTTGCAGACAAGACAGAGAACACTATGCAAGGTTCTCCTATGATTGACAAGGGAGCTTCATCTGCTCGCTACATTCGTGTTTCTATTACTGATACTCAAAAGAATGGACACATGCCTGCAATATGGAATGTGAAGGTTTGGAACAAGGCACCTGAACTGCCTGCAACAGCTGCAGAAAGCAATGATGGATATCCAGGAATGCACAAGATGGATGTTGAACCTGCTTCACGAAAAGATGCAGAGATAACTATTTCCAGCTCTGTGTTCGCTCTTAATGGCAATAAGGAATTGAGAAAAGAACCTTATGATGTCAGCGAATTGATTCTCCAGAACACATCTTCTAATGCTATTGCTGATTGGAAGTTCACAGCAAACAAGCCAATACGTGCTCGTGTAAAGGATGGAAAGTGGGCTTTGTTCTTCAATGGAACTCAATATCTTAAGAGTGACAAGGCTCTTCCAGAATGCTATCGCTATAATGCCCCTTACACTATCGTTGCAACTGTACTTTCAACAAAGGTAGGCCCTGTTTCTACTGTGGCATCTTTATCTGACTCAAGATCTGATTTCGCAACAACAGAGTTCCGCCTCGGCAATGACCGCTCTACTGGCGTAGTGAATCACAATGGCTCGTTTGAAAGCTACGGATTGCCTAATGAGGTTAAGGCTGGTGAAGGAAAATGGCAAACTTGGATCGTCACTTTCGATGGATGGAAAGAGTATGTCTATGTTGACGGCAAACTCGTTCATGAGCAGAACAATTTCATTGCTGTTCGTCCTAACGGCAAGATAACTATTGGTGCTGATGGATCTGGTTCAAACAACTTCATGGGATATTTGAACTATTTGAGTATTTCTCCATATTCTATGTCGGCAGAGGAAGTTAGCAAGTTTATTGCTGAACAGAATGCAAACAAGGCTGTTCCTTCTCTTGGCGATGATGACTTTGAGGAGATTGATCCAGACAGCAAGTTCACGCTTGATCCAGCTATGAAGGTTTCGTTCGAGAAGAAGGAAGAATTCAAGCTTTCTGCTAATAGTGGAGACTTCAATGATGCTCCATTTGAGAATGGCGGTGTTTCATACAAGGAAATAACAGGTGATTTCGTTGTGATGGCTACTGTTGCCGATATGGAAGGTCTTGCTCAGCGTAATGTAATCGGATACAATGAAGGCGGCATTCTTGTTTCTGATGGCAAGAGAATGCACTATCAGCTTGGTGCATTCCCTCTCTACAACTGCGGCAATATGCTCACTATACTTGGTCACGGCCGTCCTCAGTTCCCTAATTACAAAGGGTATGATTTCGATCGTTTCATTCAGTTTGAGCGCAGAGGCAATCAACTCTTTGCCCGCACAAGCGCTGATGGCAAGGAATGGAACAATATGCCTGGATCTCCTATTGAGGTGGAAGCTGCAACGCTCAAGGTCGGAGCTTATCAGACAACATATAATGAAAACAAGTCTTGGGTAAAACTCCGTGATTATGTAATTTACCAGAAATAATCCTACATACTAATTTCTATTAATATGACAAACAACGTTCATCGTTTTTTCACAGCTATCCTTACTCTTGCCATGATGGGAAGCGTAACGTCTTCTATGGCTCAGCGCAAAGAAACATTCATTAGCAAATGGGTGTTCTCACATGCTGAAAACGCAAGAGAAAAACAAACAAAAATAAAGAAAGATTCTTCTGCTCTTGAACTTAAAAAAGCAGAAGGAACAGATGCTGACTTGATGTTTGTTCCGCTTGAAGCACAAATTGATTTCAATGATAGCAAATGGCAAAAAGTTTCTGTTCCTCATGACTGGGCAATATCTGGCCCTTTCGACAAGGAAATAGATAAGCAAACTGTTGCTATTGAGCAGAATGGCGAAAAGGAAGCTTCGGAAAAGACAGGACGTTCAGGTTCTCTCCCTTGGATTGGCGAAGGATGGTATCGCACAACGTTCACGGTTGAGAAAGGATGCTCTCGCGCTATTCTCAATTTTGATGGTGCTATGGCTGAGCCTATTGTGTATGTGAATGGAAGAGTGGCAGGTCAATGGAAGTATGGTTATAATGCTTTCAACATCGACATTACACCTTATATTCACACAGATGGAAGCGCAAACACTCTTGCTGTTCATTTGCAGAACCTCGAAGAGAGCAGCCGCTGGTATCCTGGTGCAGGCCTTTATCGTCCTGTAACTCTTATCCAAACTCAGAAACATGCAATTGAGCAATGGAGCGTTGCTGCAAATACTATTGATCTTCGCTTTAACGGAGCGCAAGTTGAGCTGTCTGCAGAAGTGACAGGATTTACAACAAATGAGCTTAAGTCAAAGCTCTTTGGAGTTGAATTTGCTATTGAAACAGAAAACGGCACAAAAACACAAACTCAGGTTACTATCGGTGAAGATGGTGTGGCTAAGTGCATTTCAAACATCTCAAATGTCATTCCTTGGACACCAGAAACTCCAAAACTCTACGACCTCCATGTCTCACTTTTCCAAATAGAGAATGGAAAGAAAGGACGTGTGTTCGATTCATTCACCAAGAAGGTTGGTTTCCGTACTGTTAAATGCTCTGCTGAAGGAGGTTTCCAGCTTAATGGACAGACACGCAAGTTCAAGGGTGTTTGTCTTCACCACGACCTTGGCATGATCGGTTCTGCTGTAAATAAGGCAGCTCTTGTTCGTCAGGTTGAATTGCTTAAGTCAATGGGATGCGATGCAATCAGAACGGCTCACAACATGCCTTCGCAGATGCAGATGGATGTGTGTGACTCTCTCGGTATGATGGTAATGGCAGAATCGTTTGATATGTGGATCTATAAGAAATGCAAGAATGGATATGCTCGTTTCTTTGAAGAATGGAGTGACAGGGACATAGAGAATCTTGTCAAGGCAAACCGTCTCCACCCTTCTATCGTTATGTGGAGCGTGGGCAACGAGATTCCAGAGCAAGGCAGCACAGGCATAGGTCCTAAGATTCTTCGTCATCTTCAAGATGTGATTCATAAGTATGATAATACTCGCCCTATCACAAACGGAATGGACAAGATTGAAGCTGCGATGAAATCAGGTTTTGCTGCTGTTGCTGAAGTTCCTGGTATGAACTACCGCACTCACCTTTACCAAAAGGCTTACGAAGGTCTTGGACAAGGCTATGTGCTTGGAAGCGAGACAGCTTCTACAGTATCTTCACGAGGAGTGTATAAGTTCCCTGTTCAGCGCGCTGATGGAAAAGCTTACGATGATGGACAATGCTCAAGCTACGATGTTGAGGCATGCTGGTGGTCAAACATTCCTGAAGAAGATTGGCTGCTTCAGGATGAGAAGGATTGGGTTATCGGTGAATTTGTATGGACAGGCTTTGACTATCTTGGTGAACCAACACCATACGATGGATACTGGCCTTCACGTTCTTCATACTTCGGAATCTTCGATCTTGCAGGTCTTCCTAAGGATCGCTATTATCTCTATCGTTCACATTGGAATCCTGCAGAGAATACTATTCACCTTCTTCCTCATTGGACTTTCCCTGGACGAGAAGGCGAAGTTACACCTGTATATTGCTACACTAACTACCCTACTGCTGAACTTTTTGTCAATGGCAAATCACAGGGCAAGATAACAAAGAACACAAGCGTTAAGATGGGTTCGGGCAAGAATGGAAAGATTGACAATATCAACGATCCTGCCCTTGACCGCTATCGTCTTCGCTGGAACGAGGTGAAATATGAACCAGGAGAATTGAAGGTTGTTGTCTATGATGCAAACGGTAATAAAGCAGGAGAAGAAGTTGTTAGAACAGCAGGTAAAGCATCAGCAATTAAGCTCACAGGCGATCTTGGTGCTGAAATCAAGCCTCTCTGTGCTGATGGCAACGACATGACCTTCATTACTGTAAACGTATTGGATGCAAATGGTAATCTTGTTCCTGATGCTGACAATCAGATAAACGTATCTGTTAGCGGAGCTGCTTCATTCAAAGGTATCTGTAATGGTGATGCTACTTCAATAGAAGTGTTCACAAACCCAACAATGAAAGTATTTCACGGACAGCTTGTCATTGGTATTCAAAGCAATGGCAAGAAAGGTGCTGCTACAGTAAAGGTTAGCGGCAAGGGCGTAAAGCCTGCTACAATCACAATCAATGCAAAATGATGACTAATAATAAAAGTATAATATTGAAACCATACATAAAATAGTTTGCCTATTATGATGAACTACGGTTTTGTTAAAGTGGCATCAGCAATTCCTTCAATCAAGGTTGCTGATTGCTCATACAATACTCAGCAAATAGAAAGTCTTATTATTCAAGCTGAGGGCAAAGGTGTTGAAATAATATGTTTCCCAGAGCTGTGCATCAGCGGTTACACTTGTGGTGACCTTTTTGCCCAGCAATTGCTGTTGGAAAAATGCGAGGAAAGCCTTTTCAAGCTTCTTGATTTCACTCGTTCCTTGAAAATCATATCTATAATAGGAATGCCTGTGATGCTCGATTCCTTGCTGATGAATTGCGCCGTCGTCATTCAGGAGGGCAAGATACTGGGCGTTGTCCCAAAGACCTATCTTCCTAACTACAAGGAATTCTACGAGCAGAGGTGGTTTGCTTCTGCTGCTACAATAAGCAATGAGCAGCTTCTTCTTTGCGGACAAACAGTTCCACTAAGCAAGAACCTCATTTTCCATACTCAGAAAACTTCATTTGCTATAGAGCTTTGTGAAGACCTGTGGGCACCTATTCCGCCAAGCTGTGAGTTGGCACTCAAGGGAGCTCAGATAATCTTCAACTTAAGCGCAACAAACGAGCTTATCTGCAAGCATCAGTATCTTCTTTCATTGATTAGTCAGCAGAGTGCTCGCTGCATTGCAGGTTACGTTTATAGCTCTTGCGGTTTCGGTGAATCAACTCAAGATGTTGTTTTTGCTGGGAATGCACTTATCTACGAAAACGGTTCCCTCTTGGCACGAAGCGAGCGATTCTCCTTTGATGAACAGATGGTTATCTCAGAGATTGATGCAGAGAGACTTATGACAGAGCGCAGAACAAACACGAGCTTCACAGAAAGCATGCGTCTTGTCAATCTTAAGGAGCGCATGGACATTCAATGCCAGACAGTAAATCCTGTTTATGATTTTGAACTCACACGCTGGATTAATCCGCATCCTTTCGTCCCATCAGGAAATGAGCTGACAGAACGATGCGAGGAAATCTTTGCCATTCAGGTTGAAGGTCTTGCAAAACGCATTGTCCACACAAATGCAAAGACTGTTGTTCTTGGCATCAGCGGAGGTCTTGACTCTACACTTGCCCTTCTTGTTTGCGTTAGGACAATGGATAAGCTCAATCGTTCAAGAAAGGATATCGTGGGAATCACTATGCCTGGATTTGGAACAACAGGACGAACATACAATAATTCCCTGAACCTTATGCAGTCACTTGGAGTTACAATAAAGGAAATCAGCATCAAAGAGGCTTGCATTCAGCATTTCAAGGACATTGAGCACGATATTGATGTTCATGATGTTACATACGAGAACGGACAAGCTCGTGAGCGCACTCAGATTCTCATGGATGTGGCTAATCAGATGAATGGCTTTGTTGTCGGCACAGGCGACCTCAGCGAGCTTGCTCTCGGATGGGCAACTTACAATGCTGATCACATGTCCAACTATGGGGTTAATTGCTCTATCCCAAAGACACTTGTGAAATACCTCGTGAAGTGGGTTGCAATGACTGCTGTAGATGAGGAATCCAAAGCTACGCTTCTTGATATTATTGACACGCCTATCTCTCCTGAGCTCATTCCTGCAGACGAGAACGGCAATATAAAGCAGAAGACAGAAGACCTTGTAGGTCCATACGAGTTGCATGATTTCTTCCTTTACAATTTCCTCCGCATGGGATTCCGTCCTGCAAAGATATTCTATCTTGCTCAGCAAGCATTCATCAAGCAGACTTATCCAGAAATGCCAGAGAACGGAATGGAGGTAGGCTCATACAGCGAAGAGACAATACAGAAATGGCTTCACACGTTCTGCCGACGTTTCTTCACCCAGCAGTTCAAGCGTTCATGTCTTCCAGATGGCCCTAAAGTGGGTTCTGTTTCTCTCTCTCCAAGAGGTGATTGGAGAATGCCTTCGGACGCTTCATCAGCAGATTGGCTTTCAGATCTAGAACAAGCATGATAACAAAAGAGGTTCTCGACACATATTATAATAATACGTTCGACATAGAGCGTTTCAAGGCAAATGATCCTTGCGGAACTGTGTATCTGCTTATGGAGCATACGACTCGTCAACTTGACATTGAGATTGGCGCCTTGCTCGTTGCTATGATTTCGTGGGGGAACAGGAAAGTCATTGTTCCTACTGCTCTGCACATGCTCCGAGACGAGATGAAGTGGCATCCTGCTGATTTCATTCTTAATGGCGCTTACGAATGCTCTTATCGGAATGCTAAGAACAATTGTGTTTACAGAACTCTCAACGTGGATACTTTCAAAGCTGTTTGCAAATCGCTGCACAATGCGCTTCAAGGACATGAAACAATGGAATCGCTTTTCCAAGGAATGTCCACAAAACAAGCTGTCGGAATAATCTGCAAATGGCTTGAACCTGCAAAAATAGGCACGATGGACAAAAGCGCCTGCAAGCGTGTATGCATGTTCGTCAGATGGATGACCAGAAAAACAACTCCTGATCTAGGCATCTGGAGAACTCGCAAACAGAGTGATCTTTATGCTGTTATGGACACACATGTTCTTCAGCTTACTCAGTCATTACTCAAGAACAAACGTCCAACATGGAAAGCTTGTGAGGAATTGACAAACATCTTCAAATCGTGGGATGCTGATGACCCGCTGAAATATGACATTGCGCTTATGACTATGGCGGATAATCCATTACAAAACAAATGAATTTTCAATGACTCGATAATTGCGTTATCATTTCCTCGAAAAGCTCAACACGATATCGAGGGAAAGCTGGCGAGCTTTTCGAGCATAAGCTCAAAGCAAAGTCGAGCATATACATATAGTAAAATCAAATAAAAACAAAAATATGGCAACAGTTGACGATAAGAAAGTAATCTTCTCGATGGTTGGAGTCTCAAAGACTATCCAGCAAAACCAGAAACAGATTCTCAAAAACATATACCTCAGCTTCTTCTACGGCGCTAAAATCGGTATTGTTGGTCTTAATGGTGCAGGTAAATCAACACTCATGAAGATCATTGCTGGTTTGGATCAGCAGTTCCAAGGAGAAGTGGTTTGGGCACCAGGTTACACCGTAGGTTATCTTCCTCAGGAACCACCCCTTGACGAAACAAAGACGGTTAAGGAAAATGTGCAGGAAGGTGTTCAGTATGTTTATGATGCTCTCAAGGAATACGATGAGATAAACGATAAATTCGGTCTTCCTGAGTATTATGAAGATCCTGATAAGATGGATCAGCTCATGAATCGTCAAGCAGAACTTCAAGACATTATTGATTCTACCGATGCTTGGAATATGGACAGCAAGCTTGAGCGTGCTATGGATGCGCTTCGCTGCCCTCCTGGCGATTGGTCGGTTGAGAACCTTTCTGGTGGTGAGCGCCGTCGTGTTGCTCTTTGCCGTCTCCTTTTGCAGAAACCTGACGTTCTTCTTCTCGATGAGCCAACAAACCACCTTGACGCAGAATCTATCGACTGGCTTGAGCAGCATCTTCAGCAATATGAAGGAACTGTAATTGCTGTTACTCACGACCGCTATTTCCTTGATGATGTGTCTGAGTGGATTCTCGAACTTGACCGCGGTGAAGGCATTCCTTGGAAGGGCAACTATTCTTCATGGCTCGACCAGAAGAGCAAGCGTATGGCTCAAGAAGAGAAAACAGCAAGCAAGCGCCGCAAAGCCCTTGAGCGCGAGCTTGAATGGGTTCGCATGGCTCCAAAAGCACGTCAAGCAAAGGGAAAGGCACGTTTGAATTCATACGACAAGATGCTTAACGAAGAGCAGAAGCAGAAAGAAGAGAAGCTTGAAATCTTCATTCCAAATGGCCCTCGTCTTGGCAACAAGGTTATTGAAGCACAGCACGTTGCAAAGGCATTTGGAGAAAAGACTCTCTTCAGCGACCTCAACTTCAATCTTCCTCCAAATGGAATTGTCGGTGTAATTGGTCCTAATGGTGCAGGCAAGACAACCCTCTTCCGCCTTATTATGGGATTAGAGAATGCAGATGCTGGAACATTTGAAGTTGGAGAAACTGTGAAACTCTCTTATGTGGATCAGCAGCACAAAGACATTGATGCAGAAAAGTCTGTATATGAGGTTGTAAGTCAAGGCAATGAGACAATTCGCATGGGCGGACGAGACATCAATGTTCGTGCCTATCTATCTCGTTTCAACTTCAATGGCGCTGACCAGGAAAAGAAGTGCGGAGTTCTCTCTGGAGGTGAACGCAATCGCTTGCATCTTGCAATGGCTCTCAAGCAAGAAGGCAATGTGCTTCTTCTCGACGAGCCAACCAACGATATTGACGTGAACACTTTGCGAGCTCTTGAGGAAGGTCTTGATGAGTTTGCCGGATGTGCCGTAGTAATCAGTCACGACCGTTGGTTCCTCGACCGTATCTGTACTCATATCCTTGCTTTTGAAGGAAATGGAGAAATCTTCTACTTTGAAGGCTCTTATACTGAATATGAAGCAAACAAAGCTAAGCGACTCGGTCTTGAAGAACCAAAACGCATCCGTTATCGCAAGCTTATGGATGAATAAAAAACAATTAGTAGGGAAATTCCCCACGAAATAGGGATTTATACTTTTAGATAATATTTTATGTGAGTATTTTTGCATCGTAAAATAATTTATACTACGTGAAATGATTTGCAAGGTGAAATTATTTACTCACAAAAAATAATTATAAAACAATATAATATGAAACGATTATTAACTTTGGCTTTGGCAATCATTCCTCTGCTTTCAATGGCTCAGGATGATATGTATTTTACTCCTTCCAAGAAGGACAAGAATACAAATCGCACACCACAGGCGACGGTTTCACGCACACAGACAACATTATCTTCTGTTAATGCTCAGGTTGCCCCAGCAACAATTGTGGATTATAAGTCTAACAAACGTTCTGACGATGAATACAACCGACGTTATTCCTACAATGGCAATTATCAGAATGCTGGTGGTTTTCAGCCAGGAGATACGCTTGTGGCAAGAATCGACACAGTATATGAATATGACATTAACGACAATGAGATAGATTACCGTTTCTCTCGCCGTCTTGTTCGTTTCCACAACCCTCGCTACTATGCTTTGAGCAGTCCTTACTATTGGGATTTGTACTATGGCTATGGAGCATGGGATTATCTCTACGATCCATACGATCCTTGGTATTGGCACTACGGATGGGGCTACGGATGGAGCTGGGGCCCTTGGGATTGCTGGTACGGAGGCATCTGGGGATGGCATCATCCTTATGCTTGGACATACTGGGGATGGGGACCAGGTTGGCACGCTGGCATTTGGTCTTACTCAGGAGGTCATCACATAAGCCATCTTCAGCATTATCGTCCTCGTGGTGAATTCGCTTCTATTCCTTCAAGATCAGGAGGAATGTCAAGCAGAAACATCCAGAGATTCAGCGCATCTAACAATGGAGCATCCGCATTCAGAGGACGTACAGACAAGGTTTCTCCTGCAGAGCACATGGCTCAGTTGAGAGGCGAAAGAACAAGTGTGAATTCTCACGGAAGAGGCACATACTCTGATTATGCAGCATCTCGCCGAGGCAACACAGATGGTGTAGTAACTCAGCGTTCAGAAGGCTACAGCAGTCGTGAAAGTTTTACTAATCGTACAAGAGGCGGATATTCTAATATCAACTCTAACCGTTCAATCCAGAACAACAGTCAGAGTTCTCGCAACACATATAACAATAATAACAACAGTACATCTCGTTCTACATATAACAGCACACCTCGTTCTACATACAGCAACACCAATACTCGCTCAACATCATCATACAACAACAGTAGTAGCAGCAGTGTGAGCAGAAGCAGCAGCAGTTTCGGTGGTTTCAGCGGAAGTGGTTCACGCAGCAGCGGTGGAAGCTTTGGCGGAGGCAGCTTCGGTGGAGGTGGAAGCCGTGGTGGCGGAGGTCGCAGATAATGTTGCTCTACAACTATTCACCTCTGTCAGCATATTAGACATAGTCAACTTATTCAACTCAGTCAACTTATTCAACTTAAAAATCTGAACATGAATAATATAAAGAACATAATGTTGCTTTCTGCTCTAGTTTGCGGAACAGCATACGCTCAGGATAGCTACGATGCTCACACATTTTCAAGCAGCGATTTGAACGGAACAGCACGTTTCGTTGCAATGGGTGGAGCTCTCGGTGCACTTGGTGGAGATCTTAGTGTTGCAGGCACAAACCCTGCAGGTATTGCAATGTTCCGCAGCAATGAAGCCGCAATAACAGCCAGTGGATTGTTCGCAGGAAGCGGAGCAATGAATCACGATGGCTCTCGCATGTCTCTTGATCAGGGAGGTCTTGTTATTTCCTTCGATCTTGACAATCCTTCAAGCAAAGGACTTCAGTATGTGAACCTTGGCATTAATTTCAACAAGAAGAATAATTATCTTTTCAACCAGAAGACTAATGTCCAGAACATTGGAGGCTTCTATAATGTTTCTCAAACTTATCAGATTGCAGCATTAGCAAACTTTTGCTGGTATGACGAATCATGGGGAATGCTTGCTGATATGTCCGCTGAGACAGATAATAGAGAGGGTATTCTCAGTTATGACGATGAAGGCTACTATGATGGAATCAAGGCTGATGCTGCTTACTATGAAAAGGCAACTTTCGGAAGTAAAATGCAAGGTGATGTGAACCTTTCGTTCAACTTCTCCGATCAGGTCTTCTTAGGTCTTTCTATGGGTGTTTATGATCTAGATTATAATCGCGAATCGTTCTATACTGAACTTAACACAGACGGTGATGTCTATGATTTCACAAACTGGTACAAGACTAAGGGTGATGGTTTTGACGTTAAGTTTGGCGCTATTGTTCGTCCTATTGAGGATTCTCCTTTCCGCATCGGCTTCCACGTTCACACTCCTATATGGTATCACATGACAAATGCGAATGGTTCAGAACTTTACAAGAACGACAAGTTCATCGATTCGCAATCTGTAGGTGAATACGACTATAAGTATCACACACCTTGGCTGTTCGGAGTTAGCCTCGGTCACACTATCGGCAAGAAGATTGCTCTTGGTGCTGAATATGAATATCAAGATATGAGCACATCAAAATATTCTGACATTGATAACTACTATTCTGCATATTACAATGGTGTGAACAATATCACAAAGAATGTTTTAAGAGGACAGCACACATTAAAGGTTGGTGCAGAGTTTAAGCCAGCCAACAACTTCGCCGTTCGTCTTGGTTACAATTTTGTATCAAGTCCATTCAAGAGCGATGCTTACCGTCCTCTTGCATATTCAGGCGATGCAACAGAGACTGACTACACTAACTGGAAAGCAATGAACCGCTTCTGCGTAGGTCTTGGTTATCGTTACAAGGGTGGTTATATTGACATTGCTTATCAGTATCAATCACAGAATGGCGACTTCTATGCGTTCGACAATTATGTTGAGAACGATCCTTCACAATCTCTCAAGCCAACAAAGATTAACAACAACCGAAGCCAGATTATGGCAACATTCGGATTTAAGTTTTAATCTCGTATTGTAACATTCAAATTTTAAGTTCTAATCTTGCAAGAAGAACTTTTCAACAACATAAGCTACACCATCCTCTTCATTGCTGAGGGTGGTGTAGTTTGCATTTTCACGAACAATAGGTTGAGCATTAGCCATTGCAACGCCTAATCCTGCAAACTTAATCATGGAAATGTCGTTGAATCCATCGCCGCAAGCAATAAGGTGGTCAGGAGTTTCGCCTATCATGTCGAGAAGAATCTTCAGGCATTTTGCCTTATCAACACCTTGAGGCACTATCTCCAGAAAGAAAGCTTCGCTGCGGAACACGCCTACCCTATCCTTGAAATACTCCTGCATTTCAATTTCGAGCTTATGAAGAGACTCTGGTTCACCAACAATGAGGCATTTAGGCAAACTGTATGAACTCACTTCCTTAAGGAAATCAGGAACCTTGATAATTGGCATTCTGTTGTTGCGAGCCGTGTATTTCACATACTCGTTATCGGGATCTTCTGTAACGATATTGTCGCCACGATAGCTTATGATTGTAAAGCCATGAGCCTTCGTAGTGTTGTAAAGATAAGACTTTATGTCGTCAGGTAGAGAAGTTGCATAGAGAAGTTCCTTCGTTGTCCAATCACGAATCTCTCCTCCATTATAACTAAAAATATAACCACCATACTTGTCCATTTGAAGTTCATCAGCAATGAATCCAACACCACAAGTAGGTCTTCCTGTTGCAAGAATAATCTTCAATCCCTGCTGCTGCGCACGAATGAGAGTCTCACGAGTGTGAGGAGAAATTGTCTTGTCTCGTTTTGTTAAAGTACCGTCTAAATCAACTGCCAGAAGCTTATATTTTCCCATGTTTTTGCTAAATTATGTTGCAAACTAACAAAAAAATGTTGAGAGATTAACCCTTTTTGAGGTTTTTGTTATATTTTTGTAGATAAAATGTAAATAATTATGATGAAGAAGATATTATTTTTATCAATTCTCGCTCTTTCTGCGATGAATGCATGGAGTCAGGAACAGTTCAAGGGCAAGTTCCATTGCAAGGAAATCAGCACAACGCTCACAATAGATTTAACAGCTAAAAACATTCCTTTGAAAGACCTTGACTTCGACGAGACATACGGATTCCTCAAAGGCAATCTTAACGGTACATGGGTAATTCTAAAGATTAAGCAGGCTAACAAGGAAAAAGCTGTTGTAAGAATGGTCAGCGACTCAGGTGTTGATGCTCAGGATGTAGAATTCACCATTGATGAAGAAGGCAAAAACATTCAGATGAAACTCATCGACGAGCAGAACATGAAGACCATAGACAATCGTAAGTATGTTAAATTGCCAAAGGTGATGACTTTCACAAAACTGTAATTGCTGATGGAAGAAATTCACGATAAAATGCCAATGGATGAATATCTCGAAAGTTTCAATCCTCCCCAAAGAGAAGCTGTGGAGTTTTGCGACGGACCATCCTTGGTTATTGCCGGAGCAGGATCAGGAAAGACACGAGTGCTCACATATAAGATAGCACATCTTATCAATCAGCATGACTTAGAACCTTGGTCGATCCTCGCCTTGACATTCACCAATAAGGCAGCAGGCGAGATGAAGGAGCGAATTGCTAAGATTGTGGGAGAAAACATGGCTAGAACTATATGGATGGGAACATTCCATAGCATCTTTCTGCGCATTCTCCGCATTGAGCACGAACACATCAGCTTCTCGCAGAACTTCACCATCTACGACACAGCAGACAGCAAGAGTCTTGTAAAAGCCATCGTCAAGGAAATGGAACTTGACGAAAAGACTTACAAGCCATCCTCTGTGCTCGATACGATAAGCCGATGCAAGAATCAGCTGGTTACAGCAGAGGAATATGCTTCAAATCCTGCAAATGTTCAAAGCGATGCTCGACGAAATATGCCAGCACTTGCTCAGATTTTCCAGCGCTATTCAAACCGTTGCAGACAAAGCGACGCAATGGACTTTGACGACATTCTGCTTTACACATTCCTTCTTTTCGACAAATGTCCTGATGTCCGCGAACGATGGGCATCAAGGTTCAAGTATATTCTCGTTGACGAGTATCAGGACACAAACTTCAGCCAGCATCAGATTGTCTGGCAATTATCCAAAGATCACCAGAAAGTGTGTGTTGTAGGCGACGACGCTCAAAGCATTTACAGTTTCCGAGGAGCAAATATCGACAATATCCTTTCTTTCCAAGACAGATATAAGGGCTGCAAGCTGTTCAAATTGGAGCAGAACTATCGCTCTACCCAAAACATCGTTCAAGCCGCAAACAGCCTTATTGAGAAGAACAGAAAACAGATTCAGAAGAAAGTATTTTCCGAGAATGACAAAGGTGAGAAACTTCATGTCATAGACACTCATTCTGATATAGAAGAAAGCAATGTTGTGATAAACAACATAAAGAGAATAAAGAAAGCTGAAGGCTGCGAATATCGCGACTTTGCCATTCTCTACCGAACTAACGCACAAAGCCGTGTGTTCGAGGACAGTCTTCGCAAGGAAGCCCTTCCCTATCGAATCTACGGAGGTCTTTCCTTCTACCAGAGAAAGGAAATCAAAGACATTATCGCCTATTTCCGTCTTACGGTAAACCCGAATGATGAGGAAGCCTTCCGAAGAATCATCAACTATCCAGCACGAGGTATCGGACAGACAACGGTAAACAAGATTGCAACACAGGCAAACCTGAATGGAACAAGTCTGTGGAATGTAATCTGTTTCCCAGAGCAATACGGTCTTAGCATAAGCAAAAGCACACTTGGAAAAATTGTTCAATTCCAAGAAATGATGAGCAAATTCTCCGAGGAAGCCAGCACAAAATCAGCATTAGACCTTGCTAAAGACATTCTGCATAATAGCGGCATTCTCAACGACATTTACAAAGACGCAACGCCAGAAGACCTTTCAAGACAAGAGAATGTCGAGGAGCTTGTCAATGGTATTCAGGAATTCTGCGAAAGCCGCACAGAAGAGGGCAATGAGCATATTTACCTCATCGACTATCTTTCAGAGGTATCGCTCATGAGTGATGTGGATTCCGACAATGGCGACGACGACAACAAGATAACGCTGATGACAATACATTCAGCAAAGGGACTGGAGTTTGACACAGTGTTTGTTGTAGGTTTGGAAGAAGGACTCTTCCCTAGCCAGATGGTGTCGGGCAATCCGCGAGAAATGGAAGAAGAACGACGACTGTTCTATGTTGCAATCACACGAGCTAAAACACATTGCTTCATAACATACGCTCAAAGCAGATTCCGCTACGGACAAATGGAATTCAGCTCGCCAAGCCGATTCATCACCGATATTGATCCGCAATTCATTGACCGAAAGCAGACCTTATATTCGTCACTCAACACTCGCAATGACGATGTAAGTCTTCCATGGGCAAAGAAAAGGACTTCTTCTTTCACATCACCTCGCCCATTCACTCCATTTCAGCCAGAACCATTGAGACGACCAGCTTCTTCGATGCCAATCAGTTCATCAAATGGTTTATCAAGCAGCTCATCCTCTTACGGAATACCTGCCTCAAGCGCACCAACAGCTTCGCAGAGCGCCCCTTCAAATCCATCAAGGAACGGCATTAGCGCAGGCAGCACAGTCCTTCACGACCGATTTGGCAGAGGCACAGTATTGAAGGTGGAAGGTCAAGGAGACAACACCAAAGCAAGAATCAAGTTTGACAACTCTGGCGAAAAGATTCTGCTGCTCAAATTCGCAAAACTTAGACTCATCAACTAATTTATGTGAAAAATGCATCATCAATGGGTCCCTTGATTATGCGACAAAATACAAAATAGAAATTAAATGACACTACTTGAAGAAAAAATACAAGCGATTCCCTCCCCATGCTACGTCATGGAAGAGGCTCTGCTGAGACGAAACCTCACTCTGATCAGCAACGTGGCAAAGCAAGCTGATATGGAGGTAATATTAGCATTCAAGGCATTTGCGCTTTGGAAATCATTTCCAATCTTCAGGGAATACATAACTCACACAACAGCATCCTCGCTCTACGAAGCAAAGCTCGCTCTACATGAGTTTGGCAGCAAGGCGCATACTTATTCTCCAGCATACACAGAAGAGGAAATAGACGAGATTGCAGCCTGCTCAAGCCATCTTACGTTCAACTCCCTCTCACAGTACGAACGCTTCGCAAAGACTGTCCTGAGCAAGGAAAATCACCCCTTTCTCGGCTTGCGTGTTAATCCAGAATATAGTGAAATTGAAACCGAGCTGTATAATCCATGTGCTCCAGGATCACGCTTTGGAATCCTATCGTCAGCACTCCCCGACTCTCTGCCTGAAGGTATTGAAGGCTTCCACATTCATTGCCATTGCGAAAGCGGCAGCGACACCTTCGAACGAACTTTGAAGCACATAGAGGAGAAGTTCAGCAAATGGTTTCCACAATTGAAATGGATAAACTTCGGAGGAGGACATCTCATGACTCGCAAGGACTACGATGTGGAGCTTCTCATAAAGACCATAAATGCTTTCCACAGCCGCTATCCTTGGCTCAAAGTTATCATGGAGCCTGGCAGCGCCTTTGCTTGGCAGACGGGACCATTGGTGGCAAAGATTGTTGACATTGTGGAGAACAAAGGAATCAAGACAGCGATTCTGAATGTAAGCTTCACTTGCCACATGCCAGATTGCTTAGAAATGCCTTACAAGCCAGCCATTCGCTATGCAGAGACGCTTGAAAACGAAGATAATGAAACAGCACGAAGCGAGGCAAATGCATACCGTCTTGGCGGCAACAGCTGCCTCAGCGGAGATTTCATGGGACTCTGGAAGTTTGATCATGAATTAAGCATCGGTGAAACGCTTATCCTTGAAGACATGATTCACTACACCACCGTTAAGACAAATATGTTCAACGGTATCTCGCATCCATCAATCGGAATGCTCCACGAAGATGGAACCTTTGAATTGTTCCGGAAATATACTTACGAAGATTATAGAGACAGGATGTGCTGAGCATCCTGTTTTTTTGAAGTTAACAGTTTTGTTCACTAAGGATAAATATAAAAAAATTGTATCGATAATCTCACGACCACCGATACATGAATACTATGAAAAAACGAATGTCTAAATGAAGAGCGGAAAACGAGACTCGAACTCGCGACCCCAACCTTGGCAAGGTTGTGCTCTACCAACTGAGCTATTTCCGCACAACTGAGATTCCTATTTTCACAAACGGGAATCTCAAAAATCCCTTAATTTATTATGAACCATTATTTTTATATAATTGAGCGGAAAACGAGACTCGAACTCGCGACCCCAACCTTGGCAAGGTTGTGCTCTACCAACTGAGCTATTTCCGCAGAAAATTTCTTGTCAAACACTCACACCTGAGCATTCTGTTTCTTTCGAACTTTAGTGAAGAGGAGGAGACTCGAACTCCCACGGGCTGAGCCCACTACCCCCTCAAAGTAGCGCGTCTACCATTCCGCCACCTCTCCATTGTTCTTATGTGCCCACGACAAGACTCGAACTTGCACGTCTTTCAACACTCGCACCTGAAACGAGCGCGTCTACCATTCCGCCACATGGGCCTTGCCTGGAACTTCCTCTTTGGAGCGGAAAACGAGACTCGAACTCGCGACCCCAACCTTGGCAAGGTTGTGCTCTACCAACTGAGCTATTTCCGCATTCCTATATTGCTTTGCATCTGGGATTTTCACTGGGGATGTGTCATTTCCCGTTTGCGAGTGCAAAGGTACTACATTTTATTGAACTGACAAAACATTTCATAAAAAATTTTACCAAAAAATGCACTTTTTTTTATTCTCAAATTCCACACATATATAATATATAGAAAAAGTCTAATTTATGCGTAGAATCGGTCTGCAAAGCCTATCGGATTCTGTCCAAAGAACGAACTAAAGCTTCATCTTTTCTGATTCCCTGAATGGCGAGACAATTCAAGATAATGTTAATTACAGGAAAAGCTGCCATGAACTTCATGTGGAAAACAGGAAGCAGCTGACTGCCCTCTTCCACGAGCGATTCGAGGTTCCAGTGGTAGTAGAGCGCAAACATAATGTATGTTGCCACATAGCCTACCAAGAGGATTGTGCTGAGAATTGTGAGTCGGAGCTGGCGCATGCGCTTTCTGAAGAGCATGATGCTTACAACAGACAAGAACACGACCACAATGAGCAGAATGCCTAAGCACCATGGTCCGCTGGTTGCATCAAGCGCTTTGAAAGCTCCGTCAGCAGAGAAAGTGAAGTTTGAGAAGCCAGCCACTACAGCGTCGCCCACAGTCCATTCTCCGATTCTTGTGACGAGGCAAACAAACGATAATATTGCCACCAGTCCCAAGTAAACAGTTTGAATTCTCTGAATCATATTTATTCCTGTTGCTTCAAAAGGTGAATTAGAGCTTTCTTTCAGACTCCTTAGAAGGATTGCGATAGTACACCTTGTCCTCTACGAACTCCTGAGTAGCGATGAGAGTTGGCTTTGGAAGGCGCTCGTAGTAGCGTGAAATCTGAATCTGCTCATCATTCTCGAACACTTCTTCGAGTGAGTCGTTGTTAGAGCCAAACTCAACAAGTTTCTTACTAAGTTCCTCCTTCATCTCAACAGCGATCTGGTTAGAGCGCTTAGCAATGATTGCCACACTTTCGTACACGTTGTTTGTGTCGCGGCACAAATCCATCAAGTTACGAGTTACAGTTGTTGAAGGTGCATTTGTTTTCTTAAAATCCATAATTATTTGAAAATTATATTTTGTTATTCTTTTCTAATTAGTTTTCAGTTTTCTCAGCCTTAACCTTGCTGTTTGCGCGCTTGAATATCTGGTCAGCCTCCTTCATGTGCTTGCTGTCAGGGAACTCATTCTTGAAGCCGTGATATTCATCAATCGTCTGGCGGTAGCGCTCGTCAGCCTTTTCCACCACACTTCGCTCAGCGAGCTCGTATCGGCTGCGAAGGATAAGCATATACAATTCCTCTCGCAAGTTAGTGTAAGGATAAGCGCGGAGAGCGTTCTCAGCTGTGATGATGCACGATTCGTAGTTGCTCACAGAGTTCATGCCATAGCTGTTTCCGATGTAGCTTCCGAGGTTGAAGTACAGCTTGGCATTGTCATACTCCTTCTGCACCAAGCGGTTCTGGAGCTCATAGATCATGTCGTTCACCTCCTCGCGCTTTTCAGAATAAGGGTAAAAGTCGAGGAAATCCTGCAGCTGGTTGATAGCCGTGTATGTAGGCGACTGATCCAGACGAGGGTCAGGGCTCTCCTTGTAAGAGGCGCGTCCGCTGTAGTATCGGGCAAGCTCAGTGTAATCTCCCTTAGGATAGCTTTTAGCATATCTGTCAAGGTACATTGCAGCCGACTCGAAGTCGTTCAGGTTGTAGTAGCACATACCTACCATGAACAAGCACTCCTCGCCGCGGTCTGTGCCCTTCAGCGGCACAACCATCTCCTCAAGAAGCTGGTAAGCCCTCACGTAATGTCCAGAGATGTAATATTCCTTAGCTGCCTCATACCTGAAATCCGTATCGGTAGATTTCAGAACTTTGTTGTAAGAGTTGCATGAACTCATCAAAACCAAAGCAGCGGCAAATATAAAAAGATTCTTCTTCATTAATTTTAATTAATTGCAAATGCAAAGTTACGCATTTTTTGCCAAGATTGAACTACGAAAAACAAAGTTTTATGATTTATTGGCAAAAAACACACATATTTAATGACATATTACAAATCAAAGTCGTAATTTTGTGCTTTAAAATATCAAAACTCACAAGAATTGGAATTTCAATTAACATCAAAATTCAAGCCAACAGGCGACCAGCCGCAAGCCATAGAGCAGCTTACACAAGGAGTGAAAGATGGCGTAGAAGCTCAAGTCTTGCTTGGCGTTACAGGCTCGGGAAAAACCTTCACGATGGCGAATGTCATTCAGAATGTGGGCAAGCCTACGCTCATTTTCAGCCACAACAAGACACTTGCCCATCAGCTTTACTGCGAAATGAAGGCATTTTTCCCCAACAATGCCGTGGAATACTACGTCAGCTACTACGACTATTACCAGCCAGAAGCATACATTCCATCCACTGACACATACATAGAGAAAGACCTTGCCATCAATCCAGACCTTGATCGCAGCCGCCTTGCAGCCGTCTCTGCCCTGCTCTCTGGCCGCAGCGACGTAATCATCGTGTCGTCCGTATCGTGCATCTATGGCATGGGAGCGCCGACAAGCTTCGAGCAGAACATTCTCAGTCTTGAAGTAGGTCAGGAATTCAGCCAGGAAAGACTCCGCAGAAAGCTTGTGGAAATGCTATACATCAACAACGACCTCGCATCGGCAGAAGAACTGGAAAGAGGCAATTTCCGCGTCAAGGGAGAGGTGGTTGACATACATCTTGCCTACGACGAGAAAGTGCTCCGCATCAGCTATTTTGACGACGAGATTGAAGACATCCAAGAGCTCGATCCGAACACGCTCTGCCCTATCGCCCCATACGAAGAATACAAGGTCTATCCTGCCAATCTGTTTGTTACATCAAAGGAACAAACAGACATGGCAATCAAGATGATTGAGAATGATTTACAAGAACGTATTTCGTACTTTGAAGAGCGTGGAGAATCCGACAAAGCCAAGCAGATTGAGCTTCGAGTAACCAACGATCTTGAGATGATTCGCGAGCTTGGGCATTGCTCCGGAATCGAGAATTACAGCCGCTATTTTGAGGGCAGAGCAGCAGGCGAGAGACCTTACTGCTTGCTCGATTTCTTTCCCGACGACTACTTGCTTATCATCGACGAGAGCCACCAGTCAATACCTCAGCTGAAAGCCATGTGGGGAGGCGACAGAAAACGCAAGGAAAACCTTGTCAACTACGCCTTCCGATTGCCAGCAGCACTCGACAACCGCCCTTTGCAATTGGACGAATTTGAGTCGCTCACGCCGCAGACTATCTACGTCAGCGCCACACCTGCTGACTACGAGCTGGAGCGCGCAGAAGGTGTTATTGTGGAACAGCTCATTCGCCCTACAGGACTCCTTGACCCTCCTATTGAAGTGCGTCGCAAGCAAAACTTCATGGACGACCTGATGGAGGAAATACACCAAAGAATAGAGAAAGACGAGCGAACCCTTGTGATTACATCCACAAAAAGGCAAGCAGAAGAGGTTTCCGACTTCTTCAATCAGGTTGGAATAAAGGCAAACTACATCCATTCCGACATTGACACGTTCGACCGAGTGGATATCATAAATAATTTCCGCGCAGGCACATACGACGTGCTCATAGGAATCAATCTGCTCCGAGAAGGACTGGACATTCCAGAGGTCTCGCTCGTAGCAATTCTCGATGCTGATTACCAAGGATTCCTTCGCAATCACCGCTCCCTCGTGCAGATCATCGGACGAGCAGCGCGTAACGTAAATGGACTCGCCATCATGTATGCTGATACTATAACTGAGACTATGCAACTCACTATAGACGAGACGGAAAGGCGCAGAACAAAACAGATGACTTACAACGAAGAACATGGCATTACTCCGACACAAATCAAGAAAGCGCAGGTTGCCATCAGCGAGCATAAGAAGATTGACTACAAGGGTTCTGCATACATAGAAGAGAACGCATCGCTTGCAGCCGAAGAGCAGTCAGACAGCATCTACAACTCAATGACGCAAGAGGAAATCGCTCACGCTATCGAGCACAACAGAAAGCTCATGAAGGAGGCTGCCAAGAAGATGGAATTCCTCGAAGCAGAAAGCTACAGACAGGAAATCCTTCGTTTGGAGAAATTGAAAGGTAACTTATTATAATATTTATATTATTATAAAATTATTGAACATTATTGAACAAGCACAGCTCAGAGATAAGATGTATTGTATTATTGTCTTATTCGCATATATAGGAGTGCGATAAGACAATAATACAAAATCTCTATTAGTTTTGGATAATTACAATGTTCTCCCGAGATGGGATTGACTGACTAATTGACTAATTTGCATATATAGGGATGCAATTAGTCAATTAGTCATAATCTCGCAACATTTTCTTGATAATAGCAACATTGATTTCTGGCATTATTCCAACATGCCTTTTACAACATCCTCGAAAAGCTCAACACGATTACGAGCAAAAGCTCGCGAGCTTTACGAGGGAAAGCTCAGAATGATATCGAGCATTTAATTTGTGCTAATTGCTAATTTTTTACACAACTTTGTTGTGTATGTCAATAATTATTCGTAAATTTGCATAGAAAATCAAAATTAAACAAGATAGAAGAGAAAAATGGCAAGGACAACGGCTCCGCAAGTGGAGAAAATCATAATCGGCATTGACCCGGGAACAAACGTCATGGGCTACGGCGTGCTTAAAGTATTGGGGAACAAAGCAGAAATGTTAGCTATGGGCGTTATTGTGCTGAGAAAATATGAGAGTCACTACCTGCGATTGGGCAAGATCTTCGAGAGGGTGACAAGCCTTATCGAATCCTACAAGCCTGACGAGATGGCAATCGAGGCGCCATTCTTCGGCAAGAACGTGCAGTCAATGCTCAAGCTCGGACGCGCACAGGGAGTGGCAATCACGGCTGCCATCATGAGAGACATTCCCATTGCGGAGTACGAGCCGAGGAAGATCAAGATGGCAATCACGGGCAACGGAGCGGCAGCAAAGGAACAGGTTGCTGGAATGTTGCAGAAGATGCTGAAAATATCTAAGGAGGACATGGATGTGCAGATGGATGCGACGGACGCTTTGGGGGCAGCGTACTGTCATTTCATCCAGATGGGAAAGCCAGAAGTGGAGCACAAATTCAGTTCGTGGAAAGATTTTGCGCAGAAAAACGCAGACAAGATTCACAAATAGCAGAACTTTTCTTCTTTGTTAACCAACTTTTCACTATCTTTGCACAGCTTTTCGCGCACATAGCACACATGCATATAAGCGTGCGGAAATGCAAATCGAATAAAAAAAGAAAATTGCAAAGATACTTATGACGTCAAATAATCTGTACAGAGCATATTCTATGGAATACGGCACGTTCGTGGGCATATCGTGGGCTATGATATTCCTGAGCTACGTTTACGGAGTGCGCACATCCAATCCGCTGCTGTTCTTGCTTTGCTTTGCGATGCTGGGCTTAGGCTTCATACTTCCACTGCTTTTCGGCTTCAGAATAAACTGGAAATATGCTCGCGTAAACGACAAACTCAGCTACATACAAGGGCTATTCTTCGCTTTCAACATGTTTGTTTTCGCTTGCCTGCTGAACGGACTTACAACCTACGCGTATTTCGAATTCTTCGACGAGGGAATGCTGACCTCTGGAATCCTGAAAATGTTTGAAGAAGCGAACATGATGGAAACCTACACTCAGATTGGCATGGGCGATTCGTACAAGGAGATGATGGCTCTGCTGAACGAGGCTGACAGCCTTTCTTCCCTTGAAAAGGCACTCATCATTTTCAACAATAATTTCTTCTACGGCTGCATTATGTCTTTCATCGTGGCATTGCTTGCTGCCCACAAGAGGAGAAACGTAAACCCTGACTCAACAAATAGATAATAAAAACAAAACAATATATGAATATCTCGGTAGTCGTACCTCTCTTTAATGAAGAGGAATCTATAGCAGAACTCCATGCGTGGATAAAGCGTGTGATGGATGAAAACAATTTCACTTACGAAGTAATATTCGTCAATGATGGCAGCACAGACCGTTCGTGGGACGTGATTGAAGAGCTCTCTAAGGAGTTCCCAGAGGTTCATGGCATCAAGTTCCGCCGCAACTACGGCAAGAGCCCTGCCCTGTTCCATGGATTCGAGAAGGCAGAAGGCGACGTGGTGATCACCATGGATGCAGACCTTCAGGACAGCCCAGACGAGATACCTGAGCTCTACAAGATGATCATGGCGGACGGCTACGACCTCGTGAGCGGATTCAAGATGAACCGCCGTCAGGGCGACCCTCTGTCAAAGACTATCCCAACAAAGCTCTTCAATGCCACAACTCGCATGGTGAGCGGCATTCACAACCTGCATGATTTCAACTGCGGACTCAAAGCATACCGCAGGGACGTGGTGAAGCACATTGAGGTTTACGGCGAAATGCACCGCTTCATCCCTTACCTTGCCAAGAACGCTGGCTTCAGCAAGATTGGCGAGAAACCTGTTCACCATCAGGCGCGTCAGCACGGCGTGAGCAAGTTCATGGGCTGGAATCGCTTTGTCAACGGCTACCTTGACCTCATCAGCCTGTGGTTCATCGACAGCTTCGGAATGAAGCCAATGCACATCTTTGGATTCATCGGAACGCTGATGTTCATCTTCGGATTCATCGCAGTCGTCGCTGTCGGAGCAATAAAGATCGTGGCTCTCTGCAACAACGAGCCTCATGCGCTTGTGACAGACAATCCTTATTTCTACATTTCTCTCACAACAATGATTCTCGGCACACAGCTTTTCGTTGCAGGATTCCTTGGCGACCTCATCAGCCGAAACAGCCAGGAGAGAAACAAGTATCAGGTGGAGAAAGAAGTGTAACAGAACTCACCCTATCAATGACAAAACTCAGAAACATATTAGTGATTCTCAGCGTTGCATCTGCATTGATTCTCACGGGATGCTATTCAAACAACTGTCCTTTGGAGAATGTCGTGCTCTGCAACTATAAGTTCCTTGATGCTGCTGGCAATCCAATCCAATATACAGGTTCGCTGACAGTCTCAACGCTCATGCCCGGCTACAAGACCGTTTACATATACCGCAAGCTCGGCAATGTCACGGTGACAAAGGACAGGCAGGATTCTACCTACATTGAGCAGGGCTACACGGAAACTATTGCCCAGCACAGGAATGATACTATACTGCTGAACAACAAATCGGGTGCGTCGTCCATCAGCATTCCTATGAGCTACTTCAACGGTGCTGACACGCTGGTGTTTGCCTACAGCAACATTTCTTTGCGCGACACCATCAAGATCCAGCACGACAGCTACCCTCATGTGGAACTGCCAGAATGCGGCACTTACCGTTACCACACGCTGAAATCAGTTGCGGCTACAGATGCTTCTATCGACCACATAGAGATTGCTAATCCTTATGTGAACTACGAAGGTCAGACGAATATAAACATCTATTTTAACGGAATTGTGGGAGGGGAAGAATGATGATGAAGAATATTCGCAAATACATCTTCGCGATTGCCGCAGCTGTTTTGACGTTCTCGAACGCATTTGGACAAGAGGCAGACGAACAGGCTGCATACAATGGAGAAACGCCAAAGCCTACGAAATACGTTGAAGTGACGGAGCAGAAGGAGCATCTCGTTTTCTTCCAAGGCTTCACTCTTTCTGCCGACCTCTACGGCGTTGGCGCTTACCTCGTTTCCGACTATGGATGGGCTGAGGGAGCATTGAGGCTGAATCTCAAGAACACCTACTTCCCTATCATCGAAGTGGGTTATGGCAAGGTGAAAAAGCTTGACGACAACACTCAGATTGAATACAAGGCGCAGGCGCCATACGCAAGAATCGGCTTTGACATGAACATGCTGAAGAACAAGTTTCAGGACAACAGGCTTTATGTCGGTTTCCGCTACGGAATGAGCAAGTTCAAGTACGACATGTCTGGCCCTGCAATGACTGACCCTATCTGGGGGGGCAGCGCTGCTTTCAACATTAAGGATATTGACTGCACAAGCCAGTGGGGCGAGTTTGTCTTTGGCGCTGAGGTGCGCATCTGGAGGAATTTCCACATGGGATGGTCGGTGCGCTACAAGATGGAATTTTCATCAACCAAGAGCGACTACGCCAAGCCTTCGTGCATTCCTGGCTACGGCTACACGACAACATCGTCCAATTGGGGAGGAACATACAACCTCATCTTCGACCTCAACTGGGGCAAGAAAAAGAGCCACAAGCGTGGCGTGAGCGTTGAGATTAGAGACATTAACGATTCCCCTGTTGAACAAACCGATAACAAGGAAAGTGAAGGTTCTGAGGAATTGGAAGAGGAAGAAATAACTGAATAAGCATCTTATATACACAATGGGACAATTTTGGACTAAGAAGCAGGAAGATCACGAATCAGACGAGAATACGACCATCAATCCTTTCTCTGTAGATAGCAGAAAAGTCGAGATGGACAATGAGGAAAAGGTTGAGCTGGCTGCAAAGCCAGAGCCATCGCCTGTTCCAGATGACGAAGATAAGGATAAGAAAAATGAGGACAAGAATGCTTTTGATCCTTATGCTCCTCACAAGATAAAGTGGTGGGGATGGATTCTCCTTGCAGGACTCATTGCTGGAACCATCTATATTGTAAAGACAAAAGAACCTGCCAGCATTGAAAGCGCAGAGCCTTCTGCCGAGCAGACGCAACAAGGAGCGCCATGGAACGAAAGCGATGTGCAGAAGTGCGAGGGTGAGGTGTTCGGAACATTCTATCACATCACTTACCAATCTGCCAAGGAGCTGAAAGGTGGCATTGACGAGACATTGGCAAAGGTGGATGCTTCGCTCTCTCCTTTCAACAAGCAGTCAACCATCACGGCTATAAACAACAATACGAGCATGGAGACAGATTCTATGTTTGCCGAGGTATTCAACCTTTCAAAGAAAGTTTCTGCTGCAACTGACGGAGCGTTTGACATTACCGTTGCTCCTCTGGTGAACCTATGGGGATTTGGCTTCAAGAATATTGACAATGTGAGCGAAAGCAAGGTTGATAGTCTTCTTAAGTTCGTTGGAATTGACAATGTGAGCCTCGTGGATGGTAAAATCCAGAAGAAATACCCTGAGACAATGCTCGACTGTTCTGCTATTGCCAAAGGCTACGGCGTTGATGCTGTAGGCGTTTACCTTGAAAGCCAGGGTGTGAAGAACTATATGGTTGAGATTGGCGGCGAGGTGAGAGTGAGGGGAAATAATCCTCGCGGATTGAATTGGAAAATCGCCATCAACAAGCCTAAGGACAATGAGCTTGAGGATGGAACGGAGATTCAGGAGGTCATTTCTGTCACTCAGCTTTCAATGGCAACATCGGGCAACTATCGCAACTTCTACATGAAGGATGGCAAGAAATTTGCTCACACTATTGATCCTCGCACAGGCTATCCTGTTCAGCACAGCATTCTTTCCTCAACCGTACTGACAACAGACTGCGCAACGGCTGATGCTTTTGCCACATCGTTTATGGTATTGGGATTGGACAAGGCAAAGGAAGTGCTGAAGAAGCATAAGGAACTGATGGTGTTCTTTGTCTATACAGATGAGAACGGCGAAATGAAGGAATGGTATTCCGACGAACTGAAATCGTTAATTGAAAACAGATAAATCATTATGTCCACAGAATTGACAATGTTTGAACGATTGCTTCAGCTGCCGCTGTTTCAGGGATTAACAAACCTTGAAATATCGGAGCTAATGTCGCATGTCCGCCTTGACTTTGTCAATTATCAGGCAGGTGACGAAATCGTTGGACAGGACGAGCCTTGCAAGCAGCTTTATTGCATCATCAACGGAGATGTAATGGCAGAATATCGCGATCCGCAAGGAAGGTTCGTGCTGAGGGAGAAGCTGAAGAATCTGGGAATTATTGAGCCTTTCAACATGTTCGGAATGTACCAGAAATTCTCAAGGACTTACCTGTTCGACTCGGATGGAATCACCCTTGCAATAGACAAGCAGCAATTCTTCCGACAGTTCCTTGCCCGGGACATAGTTCGAATGAATATGCTGAACATCTCGTGCAACAAGTTTCAGCAGACGCAGAAGCTTCTCTGCCACGGCGCTGATAATACTATAGCGGAGAAGATTGCAAAGTTCATCAAGGCTAATTCCATTACTGACAAGGGACATAAGAGCATTGACATTAACATGAAAGTTCTTGCCGACATTGTTCACGAAACGAGACTTAATGTCTCTAAGACTTTGAACGATTTGCAGAATAAAGACATTATAACGCTGAACAGAGGAGGTTTCATTATCCCCGAGGTTCAGTCAATCATTTAAGAACTAAAACAACACTAAGGCATGAATCCTTTTTATAATAAATATATGTATATTCCTTTCGACAAGATCAGCCAGGAAGATTACGAGCCTGCAATGATGAAAGGAATTGAGGAGGAGGACAAGGACATTGAGGCTATTGTCAATAATCCTGAAGCACCAACATTCGAGAACACAATAGAGGCAATGGAACATTCGGGAGAGCTTCTCGGACGTGTGACTGAGGTATTCTTCAACCTTCTCAGCGCAGAGACAAATGATTTTCTAGATGAGCTTGCGCAAAAGATTTCCCCTATCCTTTCCGAGCATTCAAACAACATCACTCTAAACGAAGACCTCTTCAAGAGAATCAAAATTGTTTATGATGATCATGCCGCTGATGATTTTGCTCGCTTGAATGTGGAGCAGAGAATGCTTCTCAAGAACACTTACGAGGGTTTTGTGCGCAATGGTGCTAACCTCACAGACGATAAGAAGGAAAAGCTGAGAGAGATTTCTGCCGAACTTAGCGTGCTTTCTCTGCAATTCTCGCAGAACAAGCTGAAGGACACTAATGACTTTATGCTTCACATCACCGACGAGGCTGACTTGGAAGGGTTACCTGAAAGCGCGCTCGACCTTGCAAAGCAAACTGCTAAGGAAAAGAACATGGAAGGTTATGTGTTCACATTACACGCACCTTCATACTCTCCTTTCATCACATATTCAGCAAAGAGAGAGCTTCGCAAGCAGATGTATCTGGCTTACAACACAATGTGTACTCACGATAACGCTAATAATAATGTTGAGATTGTCGGAAAGATTGTGAACCTACATCGTGAAATGGCTCAGTTGCTGGGATTCAACACTTACGCTGATTACGCTCTTTCTCGCAGAATGGCAGAAAAGACAGAGAATGTTTATGGCTTGCTAAACAATCTCATTGAGGCTTACATGCCTGTAGCAAAAGAAGAGGTAAAGGAGGTTGAAGCGCTTTATTACGAGCAAAACGGCATTGAATGTTCAGCTCTTACTGACGATTCTCCTCTCAAATTCATGCCTTGGGATTTCGGTTATTATTCAAACAAATTGAAGGAGAGCAAGTTCAACATCAACAGCGAAATGCTCCGTCCATACTTTGAACTCTCAAAGGTAAAGAGCGGAGTCTTTGGTCTTGCTACAAAGCTTTACGGAATTACGTTCCGCAAGAATCCGGATGTTCCTGTTTATCATCCAGATGTTGAAGCTTACGACGTGCTTGACAAAGATGGAAGCTATCTTGCTTTATTCTATTGCGATTTCCACCCAAGAGCTTCAAAGAAATCTGGCGCTTGGATGACTTCGTTCAAGGATCAATGGATTGAAAAGGATGGCACAAACTCACGTCCTCAGGTTTCTATTGTGATGAATCTCTCAAAACCTACAGAGACTAAGCCTGCTTTGCTCACTTTAGGTGAGGTGGAGACTTTCCTTCATGAGTTCGGTCATTCGCTTCATGGCATATTTGCAAACTCCACTTACCGTTCTCTTTCTGGAACTAACGTGTATTGGGATTTCGTAGAATTACCTTCACAATTCATGGAGAACTTCAGCATTGAGAAGGATTTTCTCAACACATTTGCAAAACACTATCTCACAGGCGAAGATCTTCCACAGGAGCTTATTGATCGCATTACTGCTTCACGCAACTTCAACGTTGCTTACGCTTGTATGAGACAGGTTAGCTTTGGACTGTTGGACATGGCTTATTATACATTGTCAACGCCATTTGAGAGCGACCTGTTCGTGTTTGAAGACGAAGCTTGGGCAAGAGCACAGGTGCTTCCTCACGTCCCAGAATGTTGTATGACAGTTCAGTTTTCCCATATCATGGCTGGTGGCTATTCTGCAGGTTATTACAGCTATAAATGGGCAGAAGTGCTTGATGCAGATGCTTTCTCTATGTTCAAGGAGCATGGTATTTTCAATCAGGACATTGCACAGAGCTTCCGCGACAACATTCTTTCCAAGGGAGGTACAGAACACCCTATGACTCTCTACAAGCGTTTCAGAGGACAAGAACCAACAATTGATGCTTTGCTGGAGAGAAACGGAATTAAATAATTTTGCACACAATATGACGAGAATAATAAAGATAACAACCCTTGCTCTCATTGCAATCCTTTCATTTGCATCATGCTCACGCGAGGATGATATTGATGAAATCTTTGATGGAAAGACTTGGTACATGAATGGAGGAAAGATCAATGGACTTAAGCTGAATTCCGAGATTAAGAATTTCTACACAGATGCAGATGGAAATGCTTATTTCATTCAGTTTAACGGCAGCACTTTCCAAGGATGCTTAGCTTCGGGAGCTACATTCAGCGGAACATGGGAGGCTAATGGAAAGAATCATTCCATAAAATTCATCATTAAAAACAAGCCCGACATGAGCTCTCCTTTCGACAAGCAGATTTTCAGCATTATAACTTCTGCAAATTCGTATGAAAGTGGCGCTGATTTTCTTTTCTTGAACAAAGACAAAGATAATTCTGTTTATTTCGCCAACAAAAGAAATAAAATATACAATTAACATAGTAAATTAATCAAGACAATAAATACGATAATCAACTATGATTCTTACAGATAAGGAACTAAAACAATATACTCTTGATTGCCGTTACGTTAGAATGGCTCGTATTTGGGCAGAGAACTCTTATTGCAAGCGACGTCAGGTTGGTGCGCTTGTTGTAAAAAACGAAGCAATAATTTCCGATGGCTTTAACGGAACGCCATCTGGCTTCGAGAATGTTTGCGAGGACGAGAACAACGTAACAAAGCCATACGTTCTACATGCAGAAGCAAATGCAATAACAAAACTTGCTCGTTCGAACAACTCAAGCGATGGCGCAACAATGTATGTTACTGCTTCTCCTTGCATAGAATGTGCCAAGCTCATTATTCAAGCAGGAATCAAGCGTGTTGTCTATTCTGAAAAATATCGTCTTGAGGATGGTTTGAATCTTTTGAAGAGAGCTAACATTCAAGTTGACTACATTAATCCTGACGAAGAAAAAGAGCATGAAGAATAATATAAATAGAAGAAACAGATTCATCCCACTTATCATTGCAATAAGTGTTATTGTGGGAATTGTCATTGGCACATTCTTTGCCAACCGTTTCACAGGCAATCGTCTGAACATTATAAACACATCTAGCAATAAGCTGAATGACTTGCTTCATTACATTGATGACCAATATGTTGACACTATCGATATTTCCAATATCGTTGAGCAGTCAATGCCTAAAATTCTTGAAGAGCTTGATCCTCATTCTACATACATCTCTGCGAAGGATGCTAAAACTGCTGACGATGATCTAAAGGGGTCTTTCAGCGGTGTTGGCGTTCAGTTCACTATTCGCGAAGATACTGTAAGAATAACGAACATCATCAAGGGAGGACCGTCAGAGAAAGTCGGATTGCTTGCTGGCGATAAAATTATTTCTGTTGATGGAAAGCCTTATGTTGGCAAAGAAGTCACTAATGAAGAAACACTTCATCGTCTCAAGGGAGAGAAAGGTACAAAGGTTAAGGTGGGTGTTCTTCGTCATGGAGAAAAGAAGCCATTATCATTTACAATTGTACGAGGCGACATTCCACTTAAGAGTATTGACGCTGCATACATGCTTACTAATGATCTTGGCTATGTGAAAATCAAGAACTTTGGTGAGACGACTTACGCTGAGCTTCTCACAGCCTTTGTAGAACTTGAATCAGATGGGTTCAAGGGACTTGTTGTTGACCTTCGAGGCAATGGTGGCGGTTATTTGAAGGCCGCAATCCAGATGGTAAACGAGTTCCTTCCTAAAGATAGACTCATTGTTTACACTCAAGGCCGCAAGTCACAAAGAGAGGAATACCGTAGTGACGGACGAGGTTCATATCAGGATATTCCCCTTATCGTGCTCACAGACGAAACAACGGCTTCTGCTGCAGAAATCTTCTCTGGAGCAATTCAAGATAACGATAGAGGTATTATTGTCGGTCGCCGTTCTTTCGGAAAAGGATTGGTTCAGCAACCTATTCCATTTGCAGACGGTTCGCTCATTCATCTCACCATTGCACGTTATTACACTCCTTCTGGTCGCTGTATTCAGAAGCCTTATGTCAAAGGACAGCCTAAAGATTATGAAATGGATCTCGTGACACGTTATACTCGTGGCGAGTTCTTCAGTCAGGACAGTATTCATCAGAATGGAGAACAATACACAACCAGCATTGGACGAAAGGTTTACGGAGGTGGTGGAATCATGCCAGACTATTTCGTAGCAGAAGACACAACAGACATTACTCCTTACTATACTGAAATTGTCAGCAAAGGCATTGTTCCTCAGTTCTGTTTCGAATATACAGACAATAATCGCGGAAAGATGAAGAATTTTGAAACAGCAAATGAGGTTGAGAAATTCCTTCGTAAGGATGCAGTATTGGATCAGTTCGTCCGTTATGCTGACAAGAAAGGAGTCGTACGTCGCAATAATATGATTCTCAAGTCACAGCATTTGTTTGAAGATGCTATCTATGGTTCAATTATTTACAATATGCTTGAGATGGACGACTATGTTGAATACATAAATCGTAATGATGCAACCATTATAAAAGCTATTGAACTTTTCAACGCAAAAAAAACAAAGCCAGTATTAGAGCAAGATGGAAAAAAGAAAGCTGCGAGCTTACATTCGGGAGCAAAAAAGAAACTACACGCCAGAGCAACTGGAGTGCCTCAGTCAAAGAATAACTGCCACATTGCTTGAAGAAATAAAAAAGAAGGATGACATTCGCGTCATCCTTCTTTATAATTCTCTTCCAGACGAAGTAAATACTCATTCTCTTATTAACGAACTTCATGATAAAGGAATAAAGGTTCTCCTTCCAACGATTGTAGGCGAGGAGCTTGAACTGCACGAGTATGTTTCTGCAAGTGAAATGACTATTTCGTCTTCCTTCAACATTCAAGAATCTAAAGGACCTCTATTTGATGATTACAGTAAAATAGACCTTGCAATCATTCCAGGAATGGGATTTACCGCAGATGGAAAGCGTCTCGGCAGAGGCAAAGGATTCTACGACCGTCTTCTTCCGCATCTTCAATGCCCTCTTTACGGGCTTGCATTCCCATTCCAAATCTTTAGCGACATTCCAACTGAGTCACACGATGTGAAAATGGATTATGTTATTTCGTAATTTCGTTTATTCGAAAATCTGCTTGACTTCATCCACTCCCTGAATATGATTCAATTCATAGAGTGCCGTCGTAAGCTCTTTGACAGAATGAACGAAAAATGTGATTGTGCATTCTACTATCTCGTCTTTTGTAACGGTATTAAGGGAATCGATTTCCAAATGAAGTTTGTTTGTGATATTGTCAATGAAATCAATAAGCAAATGATAGCGGTCAATAGCTCGGATTGACACAGTAACAGGATACTGAATCATTTTGTCAATCTTGAAATCAACATCAACAATAGAATCACCATACTTGCTTGCATCAACAATGGCTCTTTGGCAAGAACGTCTGTGAATAAGTATTGAGCCATCTTCTTGCTTGAATCCTATTGTTTCTCCTCCTGGAATAGGTCGGCAATGAGGACAACGATGAATCTTGTTATTTTCATGAATAGTAACAATGCTTCTAAGAGCTCGCTTTGCCTTATAAGAGCAGCAATTATCATACCAATCAAGTCGAGGTTTCATAGCAGGATCTGTGCCAATCTCAACACAATCACCTCGTTGAAGAACCGTCTTCATTGAGCACAAGCGACCATTGATGCGAGCATATTTAGCATGAATGCCTATATCCTTATGAAGCTCAAATGCAAAGTCAATGGCTGTAGCGCCCTTTGGAAGAATAACACCCTTTCCATGAGGAGTGAACACCATCACATCATCATAATAAAGTGTTGTAGCTATTTTCTCTATGTAACGCTCTTGTGTTTCATTGGCAATATCGCGAAGAACGGATTTAAATTTCTCAATCCACTCCCCTACTTTGCTTTGATCAAGAGAAGCCATACAACCAATCTTTGAGCTTTCAACCATCTGTTCTGAGCATATCTGCACATCTTCCCAAATGCCTTCTGATGATAAAAGCATTACATTCAGAGATTTATAACTGTTTTCTTTTGCACAGTCAATCTGATTATTGAATGTGCCAGGCTTTTCCTTGTAATGGTTTGTAAGAATTGAGTATATTCGCAAACAAATATCCTTGGCTGTACGAGAATCAAAATCTTCGTTGAAAGTAATGCGTATATAATATTTATTATTAATGTGCTTAAAATCGCTATTCTGTGTCTTCATTCGTCGCCAAATGCTGTAAGGCTTGCGATAATAAACTTTCACAGCTGTTTCAACACCATTTTCAAGAAGCAACTGACGAAGACCTGCTGTAAGTTGATGAAGACGGCCGTCATTGAGAGCCATTTCATCTGCTAAATAGCGTGAAAGGTCGCTGTATTCAAATGGACAACGATATTGGAAAGACAAGTTCTCAAGATCTGTCTTGACATCAAACAATCCTAAACGGTTTGCAAGCGGAGCATAAAAATAATCTGTCTCGCCTGCAATCTTCATCTGCTTATCTGGACGCATTGAAGCCAAAGTGCGCATGTTGTGAAGACGGTCTGCAATCTTAACCATCAAAGCACGAATGTCATAATGAATGGAGTCAAGCAATTGCTGATAATTATCAACTTGCTTTGATGTGCTGTATGATGATTTCTTTTTCTTTGTAACTGTATCAACAAGGAAAGCAACATCGTCACCAAACATTTCTTTTATCTCGTCAACAGTAGTAGGAGTGTCCTCTACAACATCATGAAGAAAAGCTGCACAAACACTATTAGCATCAAGCTTCAACTCAATAGCACAAATCTTTGCAACAGCAATCGGATGAATAATATAAGGTTCGCCTGATTTACGTTTTTGAAGCTTATGAGCTTCTTTTGCAAACTCGAAAGCACGGTGAAGACGATCTAAGTCAGCGTCGGATACGCGCCCTTTCATGGCAGCAAAAACTCTGCTTGCTGAATCTGCTATCTGTGTGTCGTATTTTATCTCCATAATCGGATAATGTTTGTTGCTTTTACAAAGAATATTTATATAACTCCAAAAACAATGCAAAAGTATAGAAAATTTCAGTAACTTTGCACTGCTTTTCATAAAAATCATTAAATTTATTCACAAAAAGATTCATTTAGGTTAAAAAGAACAAATGAAAAGACAACTAATGAATTTAAAGAAGAATGTTGTTTGCTGGAAGAAGTTCAGCCGACATGGCGATGCAATTTTCCGTAGCCTTGGCAAGGAAATACGCATCGGTGTGCTTAGCGTAGCTACTTTGGCAATGGCAACTCCTGATTCAGCATCCGCAAAAGTAGCAATGGGTTACTGGCAGATGACTGATGGAGAAGATCAGCTGACTCTCATCTCGGCAGAAGATGACGATCAGAATGCAACATTGCTTCAGAACACTGATGTAGTGGCTACTCGTGTTCCTCTGCCTGCGGATAAGGCGGTAAGGCTTGTCCAGGTTATAACAAGAAAAGAGATCGAGGCATCAAGTGCCAATAGTGTTAACGATCTCTTGAAGCTCGCTGCTGGCGTAGATGTGCGTCAAAGAGGCGGTTTCGGTATTCAAACAGACATTGGAGTAAACGGCGGTACAGAAGACCAGTTGACTGTGCTTCTTAACGGTGTGAACATCAGCAATCCTCACACAGGACATCTTACTGTAGATCTTCCTGTTAGTGTGGACGATGTTGAACGCATTGAGGTCATTGAAGGCGGAGCCAGCCGAGTTTACGGAAGTCAGGCATTCGCCGGAGCAATCAACATTGTCACAAGAACAGAAAGTTCAAGCTGCGTTGGAGGTCATTTGCAAGGCGGTTCTTATGGAACATTCGGAGCAAATGCTCATATTGCCCTCAAAACTGATGCTTTCAACAACCGATTCAGCGGAGGTTATTCTCGTAGTGACGGAGGAAGCGGAAACGATGACTTCAACAAAGGAAATGCATATTGGAATGGAAAGTTCGTTAGCGACCTTTTCTATGTAACAATGCAAGCAGGACTTTCCACCATGAACTATGGTGCAAACACATTCTATGGCACAGGAAGTAACACTCAGTATGAGCAGAACAGACGCTATCTTGTTGCTGTTCAGGGAGAATACAAGGGTAAGGTTCACATCCTTCCACAAATGTATTGGAACAGAAGCCTTGACCATTACGTATGGGTGAGAAGCAATCCTGAAGCTTATCAGAATTTTCACCAGACAAACGTCTATGGAGCAAATGTTAATGCTTACACATCATGGGCATTAGGAAAAACAGCAATCGGTTTTGAGTTCCGCAGGGAAAACATCCTTTCAACAAGACTTGGCAAAGAAATTCCAGAGGCAGATCAGCACAACTACAAGGTTCCAGGTTACGATAAATATTATAAGTATAAAGACGGAAGAAGCAACGTAGGCATTTATCTTGAACACGACATACTTCTTCAGGACGTAACAATCTCTCTTGGCGTGCTTGCAAATGATAACACAGCCGTTGCTGGAGGAATGAGATTCTATCCTGGTGTTGACGTTTCATGGAAAGCTGCTGAAGGCTTGAAGCTCTTTGCCTCATTCAATCAGAGTCTTCGTACTCCTACTTATACCGACCTTTACTACAATGGTCCTGGCTTGGCAGGAAACAGCGAATTGAAGCCAGAGAAGAGCACCGATTGGAATGTTGGAATGAGTTACCGCAACTCATTCATCAGCACTCAGATTAAAGGTTTCTACAGAAAAGGCACCGACATGATTGACTGGGTGAAATACTCTGGAGCATCGGTTTACACAACGGCTAACAGCGACATTGACAACATAGGAGCAGAAGGTCTTGTCAACTTCAATTTCACAGACATCTGGGGAAAGGAATCTTATTTGAAGAGCCTCACTCTCAGCTACTGCTACAACTACAAATACAGAGTGAACGAAGAGCAGTCAGCAAATTATGCTTCAAGAATGACATTCCTCAGAAACAAATTCGTTGCATCACTCAATCATAAGATCTACGATCGACTTTCCGCTCAGTGGGATTTCGTTTTGAAAAATCGTGAAGGTGAGTTTGACAATGCCGTTACAGGACAGACACAGTCATACGGCACATTTGGCAATCTTGACTTGAAGGTTCAGTGGGTTGATAAAAACTACACTCTCTACGTGCAAGGCAACAACCTCACAAACCACAAGTATTACGATTTTGCAAACATACAACAACCAGGTTTCTGGTTTATGGGAGGAGTGAAAATCAATTTCTCACTCTGACATAATTATAAAATGAAAAGCAACAAGAGCATAATTTAACACTTAAATATGTTCTATAAGTAAGAAAAGAATGCCTGAGAATGGTATTCTTTTCTTCATTTTAAACAAATTAAATCAAAAATTCATAACTTTGCATCTAATAATTCATCTTATGCAAAGATTTCTACACATATTAATTTACTTATTTACGATGCTTATCACTGTTCCTGCATTTGCAAGAACAGATGGAGGTCAATACATTGTCGTGCTTGATGCTGGCCATGGAGGCAAGGATCCTGGCGCTATAGGTTCCTCATCAAAGAACAGAGAGAAAGACATAAATCTCGCCATAACTCTTGGTGTTGGAAGACTTCTTCAAGCAAACTGTCCTGATGTCAAGCTGGTCTATACACGCAGCACAGATGTCTTCGTTGAACTTGGCAGACGCGCAGAGATTGCAAACAAGGTGAAAGCCGACCTCTTCGTAAGCATTCACACTAATGCACTCCCTAAGGAAGCCAGAAAAGCTGCAGGCGTTCAATCGTACACGCTCAGCCTTCGCACAGCAAGCACAAACCTTGAGGTGGAGAAACGAGAGAACTCTGTCATTCAGTACGAAATAGACGGCAACAGCAAATACTCTTACAGCAATCCAAACTCCAGCGAGAGCGACATCATGTTCGAACTAATGCAGGATAGAGACATGCAGGAAAGCGTCAACTTTGCAAAGATAGTCCAAAACGAGATGGTTCGCACAGGAGGCAGAAACGACATGGGCGTCTTGCAGGCAAACCTCGCAGTTCTCCGACTCACATACATGCCAAGCGTACTATTGGAGGTTGGCTACATTTCCACCCCTTCCGAAGAGCAGTTCCTCATGTCCGACTGGGGAAGAGAAACAATGGCAAAGAGCATCTACAACGCCATTGTACGATACAAAGCACAAGTCACAGGAAAGCAATCAAAGCTCGAAAAGATAGGCAATGCCCCTACCCCGTCTCCAGCCGCTCAGGTTGAGGAAATAAGCAATGAAGCGCCTCAATCTGCTAAAACACAAAACTCAAATTCCAACAAGCCTGCTGCACAAAAAACATCAGCATCAAAGGCAAAGAGAACAGTCTATAAGGTCCAGATTCTTGCAGGAAACGTTAAGCTCAAGAGTAACGACAGACAATTCAAGGGATTGAAATGTGAGATGCATCAATACGGCAAGCGCTATACTTACACATACGGCTCTGCATCAACAATGGAAGAAGCAAAGAAGCTTCGCAAATCCATCCTTGACAAGTTCCCTGAAGCTTATATCGTGACATTCGAAGAATAAACTTGATTACAAACCACAATACTTTATAAAAATGAAAGTGTCAAAAGAGATAAAGATTGCAATCACAGCAATAGTTGCAGTTATTATTGTATATGCAGGAATCATCTTCCTTAAAGGACTTAAGATCTTCAGCAACGAAGTGTCATACTATGTTGAAATGACAGACGTGCAAGGAATGCCGACTGCATCAAACATTCTTGCAAATGGTCTTAAGGTTGGTTATGTAAAGGCAATCAATTTCGACCAAGCTCGTCAGATCATTACCGTTGAGATGAGCATAAACCCAGATTTCCGTATTCCAAAAGGCACAAGCGTTTTCATGACAAAGGAAATGCTTGGCAGTGCCACTATGAACCTCAAGCTCGGCTCTGATCCATCCAACGTGCTCTCTCCTGGCGACACTATTCAAGGCACTCCAATGACAGATCTCATGTCAGCAGCAGGAGAGATGATTCCACAGGTGCAGGCAATGCTCCCAAAGGTTGATTCCATCCTCACAGCTCTCAATACAATGGCAAATGATCCTGCCCTTGCAAACTCCCTCCACAACATGGAAACTGTCAGCAGCGATCTCAAAGTCACTACACGTCAGATAAACAGCCTTCTTGGCAAGGATGTGCCACAGCTCATGGCAAAGACAAACAACATCTGCTCTAACCTTGAGACAACAACAAGTACTCTCAACCAGATTGACATGGTGGGAATGGCTCAGAAGGCAGACAAGACACTTACCTCCGTACAGGAAATGACATTCAAGTTCAATACAGCTATGAACAGCAAGGACAACTCGCTCGGAATGCTCCTCAACGACAACTCCATTGCTCTTCATTTGGATTCAACAATGCTCAACTCCTCACTTCTTCTTGAGGATTTCCGCTTGCATCCAAAGCGCTATGTCCACTTTTCTCTATTTGGAAAGAAGGATAAATAAAAATGTCACTTTTTTGCTTTATTTGAATTTTGTATAAACAATACATTTAATAATCAAAACAAGTTTAGAACCTTTTTGAAGCATTAGAAAAACAGAAGATTAAGTCTATTAAAAATAAATTTCAACCAAATTGTTTCATGCGTGAAACATTCATCTAACTTTCTAAATGACAACATATAACAGTTTTTATCAACAAAACAATACCCTCTTTTACTTAAAATACCTAATTGACTGAAATAAGGCATTTTTTGAAAAGGGAATAAAACGCGTGAAAATTCAAATTTTGTCAATTCAAAAAAAATTGTGAACTTTGCACTCGTTAAGAATTGAAGAGATATAAAACCTAACATCTCAACAAACCAAAAACAAGTCAAACAATCAATGGTACAAGATCCAAAACTTTTGTGGGATAGATGCCTCGACATTATTCGCGACAATATCACACCACAGCAATTCGCGGTATCGTTTGCCTTTGTGAAGTGCTACAGCTTCGACAATGGCAATCTGGTGCTTAGTGTACCAAGCGAATTCATCAAAGAGTTTTTGGAGAAGAATTTCATACCATTGATGAGCTCTACATTTAAAAGAGTATATGGCAACCAAATAAAGTCACTTGCCTATATAGTAAATGTAGCAGATCAGCCAGTTGTTGAGAAACCACTCACATCTCCTACTGAGACATCTCCAACAAACGGAGATGAGCCAGGAGACAAGAGATTAAGCCCTAATGACGTTACTGCTGTTCATGTAGATGAACTCGACTCACAGCTCCGTGCAGAATACAACTTCCATTCCTTCCTTGAAGGAGAAAGCAACCGTCTCGCACGTTCCGTAGGCGAAGCAGTAGCACAAAAGCCAGCAAAGACATTCAACCCACTCTTTGTTTATGGTCCATCAGGTTGCGGCAAGACACATCTCATCAATGCCATCGGACTCCGTACCAAGGAGCTTCATCCACAGATGCGAGTGCTCTACCTTTCTGCCCACCTCTTCTACGTTCAATACACAGATGCTGTGATGAACAATAAGGTGCCAGAGTTCATCCGATTCTATCAGACGATAGACATGCTCATCCTCGATGACATCCAGGAATTCTCAGGAAAGAAAGGAACACAAAACACATTCTTCCATATCTTCAACCATCTTCAGCTGAACGGCAAGCAGATCATCCTTGCTGCCGACCGTCCGCCTATTGCAATCAAAGATATAGAAGACCGCCTTCTCACACGCTTCAAGTGGGGAATGCAGGCAGAGATAGAACGTCCAACAGAGAACCTTCGTCTTGACATTCTCATGGCAAAAGTCAGAAAGGATGGACTCGACATTCCACAGGAGATTCTTCACTACATCTCAGAGAATCTTGACGAAAGCATCCGTGACCTTGAGGGCATCATCACATCCCTCCTCGCCTACTCCGTATGCTACAATAGCCCTGTAAACATGGAACTGGTGAAGAAAGTAATGCCACGCTATGTAACAGAGCAAGTCACACGTCAGACAACAATCAACGAAGTGAAAGACATTGTTTGCAACCACTTCAACATCTCCGTTGCAAACATGGATTCCGAGTCACGTCGTCAGAAATACGCCTACGCACGCATGATAGCCATGTTCCTTGCCAATGAGTTCACAGACAAGTCAATAGCATACATAGGCAGCAACATGGGCGGAAGAAGCCATGCAACCGTAATTCATGCTGTAAACAAGATCAAAGAGCTCATGACAGTTGACAAGGAGACACGTGAGAATGTAGAAACCCTCCGAGCGTTGATCAAGAAATAAGCAAACGACAGCAATAAATACATAACATTTACTATTCCCTCCAAATTATTAATAAAGAAAATCGTGGAGAGAGAAAAAGCGCAGGCTGTTGGTGAGCCTGCGCTTGATGTTATTTGTGGAGGTTTGCAAGAGGGAAACGTTTCCTCGTGCATTACTTTTTTGTAAAAGTAAATCCCGTATCGGAATATGATTCTGCATTACCCTGTGAAGGACCATAGATGTTTGTAATGTACAATTTTCCTGCTAAAAGAGCTTGAACATAGGAATATGGAACCTCACAACCATCATAAATACCCATAGTAGTATGTGTAGGTGTAGAATCGGAGTCATATATTACAAATCCGGCATTTGTTACTGTTCCTGTGACTTTTAACACATACGTTGACTCTCCTAAACTTGTTGATGTAGTTGTGACTTTACGTGCATATGCGTCGTTTTCACCACCCCAATATGTCATTTTGCCAATTTTGACTACATCTCCAACGCTCGCAGAACATGAAGTCGATCCTCCATTTCCACCAGGAGTGCTAGCTGCAACAACATGGACAGGAATCTTCACCTCTGTTTCTTTCCATAAATTAGGCTTGTCTTCAGCTTCACGCGAAGTATGCTTTACAATAATATTTGCATCACCTGTTGCCTTAACGGTGATGGAGTTATTATAAAGATTTCCAGTCACAGAGATAACATCTTCATTATCGCTTGAAAGCACGATGTAGTTCTTCTCGCCCCATTTGCCGCTGGTACCAGTTGCATCAACGTATAGCCCTGTTGTGCCAACAGTTAAGGTATAAACGCCATTCTGAGGAGTTGCGCCAACAATTGAAGGAGTGTAAACAGGAGTTGGAAGAGTTACCTTAATCTCATAAGTCAAGTAAGTGTCCTTGTGGTTTTCATCACCTGGCATCTTGACCCATAAGAGGGCAGAACCCAAATTAGAACCTGAAGTAATTGTTATCTTATTATTAGCATCACCCTTTGCAGCAGTAAAGACAGATGTGCTATAAGTACCGAATGTCAGCTTAGAATAATCATCAGCACCATCAGCTGTAATAATAAGCGTTTGGGTACTATTCTTCTCCATCGATACATAGCCACTAACTTTGATGTCCCATGACTGAGAACCTGTTACTGGAGCAGAAGGATCTTCTCCGCTTCCTTCACTACCACCAGGTGTTGGTGCAGGTACAACCTCTGGAATTGGATTCTTGTAATATGCAGTAGCACCAGCTTTCTTTGCATACCATCTTGTATCTTCTACATCGCCTGCCCAATCCTTGAATCCAGGATAGATGTTGCAGATGAATACATTCTCATTTGGCCAATCCCAACCTGGCTGAAGAATCAATACCTCAGGAGCGGTATAGCCATCTTGCTTATAATGATAGCCAATATTGTGACCATTGTTATCAGCATAATTATCCTCGCCTTTGACTACATGGATGTTAACCATTGCAGCATACTCATTGATGCTCTTATCTGCATCAACATCTGTTGCAATTCGGATGGCAGTTCCTTCTCCAGGATCATTACCTGCATGGACGTTCAAAGGTTTAGATATCGAAGATCCGCTCTTAACAAGTTCATGGATTTCGCCGATTGCGCCACCGTTAAATGTGACATTTGCTTCGAGCGTACCACCTGCTGCCAATGGAACTAAGTAAAGATCAGCTTTGCCATTACCCTTATCCTCCTTGCGGAGGCCGAGAACTACGTCATTGAAGTCATAGTCGAAAGCACCACCTAAGTCCTCGCATGCGATGATCCATGTTGGGAATTCAGGAGTGACAGGATTGATGACAGGGATCTCTTCCTTCTTGAATGAACCATTGGCGATAAACATCACGTCATTAACATCGGCATCTCCACGGAAACGCTGATCCTCCATTGCGAATACTACCTGGTCATTATAACGGAATGAGGCAGCATGAGGATACTCATTGAACAGCTCAAGGTTAATTGACGAGATAGAGGTGATAAACTCATTGTCACGGCTGTCGTTAACATTACCAATAATGAACAAGCCAATCTTAGTGTCCTTAGGGAAGGTATAAGAGCCAGTTGCGGCTAAGCCATCTGCTCCCCAATAAACCAGCTGGAGACGGGTACCTACTAGCTTGGTGTCCCAAATGCCTGTATCTTCATACTTATTACCATCAGATGAACCAAGATTTTGTCCAGGCTGCCATGTTGGAGATTTAGTTTGAAGAAGGTTCCAAGCAATCTCATGCATATCTGAATCAACCTTAATCTTTCCACCTGTTGTTGACATGTTTTCGACCATGACAAACTTAGGCATCGTCATAAACTCTTCTGGTGTAGGGTTATCACCTGTGAAATAGAAGTAACCAAACTGATTATTGTACTGAGTGCCCTTAGCAAAATAATCGAGATAGAAAGGACCATTCTCCTCCATAGTGAACACAAGATCTCTCTCAAAATGTGGAATAGAACCTTCTTTCATGTATTTAACATGATTCTCAGCTTCTTTAAATACTGCAGGTTCACCATCTACCTCAGTGAAGAAATGTGCAATATCTTTATAATACCACTCTGGACGCTCATCTGAAGTGTTAATTACATTGTTGAGGTAATATACGTTAGTAAATGAGCCATTGGTCAAATATGTGCCATTAATAAGATAAGTAATGTTGCCTATATTGTCCTGTGTTGAATAGCAGCCATCAAGATACCAATCCATCATGTCACCAGTCCAAGGTCGAATCTCTGCTTTAGGTTCCTCCTTTGACTTATCAAGAACCTGAGAAGAAACGAGAGTTGTAGCCTCACCTCGTGTTACACGGCAAGGATCAGTTAGAATTGTAGCGCGAGTAGTCAAAGGACTGATATTAACCTTGCCATCAACGATCTGAAAGTTGCTCTTCAGTGAATAATAGCCTTTACCATCGTTGATGCGTGCAAATATCTGCTTTGTGCCTTTTATGACATCAAACTTAAGGGTAGTCTCACCATCAACAATTTGGCGCTTGGCAATAATCATAGGCTTTCCACCGATTGGATCGCTATAAAAGATTTCAAGCATGCCATCTTCTACGCCAGAGACCGTAGCGGTTACTTGCGTTGCCATTGACCAATCCTGATTAGGATCGACCTTACCAAAGGTTTTTAAGAAGTCGTTTTCATACTCAATGGCATTCTGTGTATAGCCATTGTCATAATCGCTACAGCCCACAAAGGTAAGAGCTGCTGGCATCAATAAAAGTGCTAATCTTTTCAATTTCATGTGTATAGTTAGTTTTTTTGTGTTATTACGTAAAAGAAGTCAACGCCAGTTTACAAATAAATGTAAAATCAACAAAGATTGTGTTTGAGAAAGAGTTTTTCCGATTCGCTCTCAACCCATTATGCAAATTTGCATATTTTTAACAAAACACATCGCATCAAACAAACAAAATATTCAAAAACAAGCATATTATTGCTGAACGCAAAGCAAAATGGTGCATTTTGCAATATGGAGATTGCAATTAATTCCTTACGCAAGCACCTTATCGTTCCGAAGGACGCTTGGAGCGAATGCGGAAAGAATTAGAAAAAAAAAGAAAACATCATAGTCTCAACCGCACTCGCAACATCTGCCCGAAATGATGCGTTCCTTTTCCCTTAAATGATGCACAACATTTGCCGGAAAGGGAACGAGGAAAGTCGTCGATATGTCACACGATGGGTCACACGATGGGTCACACGATGAGTCACACGATGGGTGTCACGATATCGCGCGCGCATAAAGAGAGAAAGAGAAGAGAAGAAGAGAAAAGAAGAAGTCGTAAAGAAGAAAACGACGGCGACGACGACAATTTTGAGGGAATCGAGGGGTTTTTGCAGGGGGTGAGTGAAGAAACATTGGGGAATGTTTGATTATGTCGCAGAAAAGTGCTATCTTTGCATTGTAAAATAACATTGAACGAAAATGAAAAAGAACATTCTACTTTCTTTCGCCGTTGCTGCGGTTACATTGGTGGGATTTGCCAGCTGCAGCGACGATGATACTGAGGCAAGATTGCCGGAGTTCGGCTCGCTGACTGTGAGCTCTGCAACATTGACTCCTGGTGAGGATTTCAAGATTACTTTGAACTTCAAGGATCCTGGTTCGTACGTGAAGGGCACTTACACTTACTCTACCAATCCTGTTTCTACTACTACGGGCGAGTTTAAGTGCGGCAGCTCGGAAGGTTCAACTAAGGTGGTGTCTGCTAAGGCTCCATTGGAGGCTGGAACGTACACGCTGACTGTGAGACCTAAGAGCATGAGCGCTAACGCTGGAAACAAGCCTTACATCGAGGTTGCCAGCATGGGGACAGTAAGCACGAAGATAACGACCCTCTCCCCCGACCCCTCTCCCGTTAAATAGGGTGAGGGGAGACCATGCGGGACAAATGGACAGATTAAAAGCTATTAAAAACTTACTAAACTAACGTGAGTTCGATGAATTTGTCAAATATGTTTATGTGCTTATCGCGAAGCGCTTTGCTCGCAAAGAACCGCCAACTGGAAAAACAAAAGAAAACAATTTGGTTTTTCTCGGGTTTTCTTATGTTTTCTTTTGTTTTTCTCATTGGCCCGAAGGGCACTACTACAATTGGTCGAACTGACATTAAACTAAGACCTGAATGAGAAGAATTATATTGTCGGCAATGATGGGTGCGATGAGCGCGATGGCGTTTGCCAACCACCCGGATTCTGTGTATGTTAAGCCGGACGTGAATGATGGAGTTCGTGATTTTCAGATTGCGTATTCGGTAGATAAGGTGCATTGGAAGCATGTGAGTTGCAACCTGTTTGAGAGCGACTATGGAACATGGGGCAGCGAGAAGAAGCTGTACTACCCTGTCCTATCCTACGATGGAAAGAAGTATTTCGCTACGTTCATCCCTAATCCTAAGCATCCGCAGATTGCAACGACCAACTCGGAGAATTTCTCTCTTTGGAAGCCTCAGGACTATCCTTACCTCAGCGAGAGCGATTTCAAGAAGAGGCTTGAGGAGCAGAAGGCGGCTTCGGCAAAGAATGTGATCAAGGTGCCATATTCTGCCATCGAGAATCTTCTGGCAAAGAAGCGCAACGCTGACCAGAATGCTCAGTGGGACAGAGACAACATCATGGCGAATGCTGAGAGGATCGAGAAGATGAATGGCGACATCAGCGCACGTCTGACAATCAACTGGGACGACAAGAAGGCTATCTCTCCTGACTTGATGGGTATCTTCTTCGAGGACATCAGCTATGCTGCCGATGGCGGTCTTTATGCTGAGCTGATCCAGAACCGCGACTTTGAATACACAGGCGATGATCACAATGGATGGAACGCTCAGACAGCATGGAAGCTGGAGGGCAGCGCATCAAAGTTGAGCATTGCTACAGACAATCCTATCCACCAGAACAACAAGCACTACGCTGTGATTGAAAGCACTGGAGCAGGAGCAAAGCTCGTGAATGAAGGATGGGACGGCATTGTGATGAAGAAAGGTGCTAAGTACAATCTCTCCATGTTCACAAAAGGCACAGGCAACCTGAAGGTCAGCATTGTTGAAGACGGAAAGACAATTGCAACGGCAATGATGAAAGCTGGCGCAGAATGGAAGCAGCAGAAGGCAGTACTTGCGGCATCAGCAGATGCAAAGAAGGCATCGTTGGTGATTGAGCCACAAGGTGCAGGAACCATAGCACTTGACTTCGTGAGCCTCTTCCCTCAGGACACTTACAAGGGACACGCCAACGGCATGAGAAAAGACCTTGCAGAGGTCATTGCCGACATCAAGCCAAAGTTCGTACGTTTCCCTGGCGGCTGTGCCACTCATGGTCAGGGCATTGACAACATCTACCACTGGCAAGCAACTGTTGGCGACCTCTGGGAGCGTGAGCCAGCGATGAACATCTGGAACTATCACCAGACACGAGGCATTGGCTTCTACGAGTATTTCCAGTTCTGTGAGGATATAGGCGCAGACGCACTTCCTGTGCTTGCAGCCGGCGTTCCATGCCAGAACTCATGGAAAGGCGGCAACGGTCAGCAAGGCGGCATTCCATTCGAGAAGGATCTGAACGGCAAGCCATCGCCATACAAGTACATGGGCAAGGATCTCACTATGGAGAGCTACCTTCAGGAACTGCTCGACCTCATTGAATGGGCAAACGGCGATGCTAAGACAAGCAAGCTGGCAGCAATGCGTGCAAAGGCTGGTCATCCTAAGCCATTCGGCATGAAATATCTCGGCATTGGAAACGAAGACTTGATAAGCGATTGTTTCCTTGAGAGATACCACTTCCTCATCGATGGAGTGAAGAAGGTGCATCCAGAAATTACCATCGTCGGAACTGTAGGTCCATTCTGGGAAGGCAGCGACTACGAATACGGATGGAAGGATGCCAAGGCACACAACATAGAGATCGTGGATGAGCACTACTACAACCCTGTGGGATGGTACATGCACCACAAGGACTTCTATGACAAGTACGACCGCAACGGCACAAAGGTTTATCTTGGCGAATGGGCATCAAAGGGCAACAACGTGTCAAACGCTCTTGCCGAGGCAGCATACCTCGCAAATGTGGAGCGCAACGCAGATGTAGTTGTGATGTCATCCTACGCACCTCTGCTTGCCAAGGAAGGACATACGAACTGGAATCCTGACATGATATACTTCAACAACACAGAGATCAAGCCAACGGCAAACTACTATGTGCAGAGAGCATTCGGTCAGAACGCAGGTGGCGAGTATGTGTATTCCGACTTGGAAATCAATGCCGACAAAAATGTCAAGGCAACGATCGAGGAGAAGCTCGACAAATCTGTAGTTGTTGACAAGGAGACAGGCGATGTGATCGTAAAGATTGTAAGCACGCTGCCAAAGGCAGCAAAGGTGACTGTTGTTCTTGGCGAAGAGGCGCTGAAGGGCAAGAAAGCCAAGACAGCAGAAATGTCTGTGCTGGCAGGCGACAAGGATCCTAACCGTGGCAAGGACTGGAAGGTGAACGAAACAAAGCAGATAAGCATAGACAAGGAGTTTGAAGTTGAAATTCCGGCTTATTCTGTTAATGTGATTAGAATAAGCCCCCTCTAACTCCCCCATAGGGGAGAAAGCCATCCGGGCATAAAAGTAAAATCATAAAGAAAAGATAAAAAATGAAGAAGATAACTGCAATGGCGATGGCGGTAATGCTTATGGCATCCGCTACCGCATCGGCACAGACAATTGCGCCAAAGGGAAAGGTTGTAAAGCCTTCGGACACCCACATCCTGTATGTGGGACGCATAGACAACAGCAATGCTGACCGTCCTGTGTTCACATTCCCTGGAGTGCAGATCCGCTCAGGATTCACAGGCACATCACTCAAGATGATGGCAAAGCCAAAGTCGGGCTATTTCATGGCTCAGATTGATGGAGGTGAGGCATTCAAGGTGGGATTCAACAGCGAACAGGATTCCATCGTGAGCCTTGCAACAGCTTTGAAGAAAGGCAAGCATCAGGTAAACGTGATGTATGTGAATGAGGGCTATGACAGAATGCCTGAGTTCTGGGGATTCATTGTTGACGAAGGCTGCTCGCTCACAGACGCTAAGGCATTGCCAGAGAAACGCATAGAGTTCATCGGCAACAGCATCACTTGCGGATATGGCGTAGAAGCATCGAGCGAAAGCTGTCATTTCATGGACGAGACATCAAACCACTACTACACATACGCTGCTGAGACAGCACGCAGATTGGGCGCTATGCACTATACTGTAGCACGTTCAGGCATTGGCGTTTACAGAAACTACAATGGTCCTAAGACAGGCGATGCCGTGAACATGAATACCGAGTACAGCCACACATTATTATATAAGAAAGACGCTGCATGGGATTTCTCACGCTACACTCCTCAGCTTGTGTGCATCAACCTTGGCACAAACGACACATCAACAACAGGCGCTGATCCTAAGCTCTTGCAGAAGGGTTACGAGAACCTCTACAAGCAAGTTCGCTCACACTATCCAGAAGCAAAGATCGTGTTCCTTTGCGGTTGCATGATGAGAGGAGAGAACGATTTGGCTGTGGCAAAGAAAGCTATGGACGAAACAATGGAGAAGGCTCATAACGAAGGAGACAAGGAGGTCTATAGATTTGACTTCACTCCACACGATGGAAGCCTTGGCTATGGCGCTGATTGGCACCCAAGCTACAAGCAGCACCAGAAGATGGCTGACGAGCTCACGCCATACGTGAAGAAATTAATGAGTTGGTAAAAGACCCTCTCTGCCCTGCGGGCATCTCCCCCATAAAGGGGAGACCATGCGGAACAAGGGCCATGCGGATTAAAAACGGCGGCGGAACTCGGAACAGATGATGGCGGTGGCGATTGCTACGTTGAGAGATTCGGAGGTTTCGGTACCTTCGGGATAGTTAGGAATGTAGAGGCGCTGGGTGACCAGCTTTGAGACGGCATCAGAGACGCCTTTGCCTTCATTACCCATAACAATAACACCAGTTTGTGTCAATTCCTTTTTGTAGAAATTATCACCATCAAGGAACGTGCCATAAACTGGTGTTTCTTTTGGCAAGGATGATAGCATGGATGGGAGGTCAACATAGTGAAGCTGCACATGGGCAATGCCTCCCATTGTGGCTTGTACTGTCTTTGGATTGTAAATGTCGGCACAACCTAATGAGCAGAAAATATGGTTGATGCCAAACCAGTCAGCAAGGCGAACAATGGTGCCAAGATTGCCGGGGTTCTGAACATCATCAAGAGCAAGGACAAGCTCGCTGGACGCCACTTCTACAGGATTAACAGAATAGACAGGTTGTTTGAAGATGGCAAGAACCTGCTGTGGTGTTTCTTGGAATGATGCACGACGAAGCTCATCTGGAGTTACAATGTCGATTTCGGCTGATCCAAGGAGGCTGCGATGGGATTCGATCCAATCTTCTGTAGCAGCAATGTAGTTACATTGGAACTTGCCAAGGAGATCGCCAACGAGCTTGTGACCTTCTGCAACAAAAACGCCATCGGCTTTTCTGTGCTTCTTCATTTCCAAAGAATGAATGTATTTTATTCGGTTCTTGCTTATCATCTTATGCGTATTTTTGCTTTCCTTATATTCTATTTTATGCAAAGGTAGCACAATTTGCTTTGCTGATAAAGAGAATGTGGGTATTTTTTCGTAAATTTGCATAATATTTGGCATAAGATGAAGAGTTCATTCAGTCATATCATTCTTTTCTTCTCTCTGAGCATGATGGTTCTGTCGTGCTCGGTGGATAAGTACATCCCAGAAGGAAGGTACTTGCTGGACGAGGTGAAGGTGACTTGCGAGAACGAGGAGCTGATGAAAACTTACTCTCTCAGCGACTATGCAACGCAGAACACAAATGCGAACTGGTTTGGAGCAAGAGTGCCGTTGAAGATCTATTGCCTGTCTGGTCAGGATACGACAAAGAGATTCACCCGACTGCTAAGGAGGATTGGCGAAGCGCCTGTGCTGTACGACAGCATGAAGTCTGAAAAGATCATCAGCGACATGGAGAAGGTGCTGAGCAATGCTGGCTACATGAAGTCGTACGTGAGTCAGATTCCGACGATAAAGGGCAAGAAGATGTCGCTGGAATATCACATCGTTCCAAACGAGAGATACACCATCAGGAACGTGTCAAGAACTGTGGAGGACGATGGATTGAGGACTTTCATCTGCGAGGAAGATACGGCAAATTCTCTAATCAAGCAGGGCAATCCTTTCGACGTGAACAGCTTCAACGGAGAGAGAAACCGCATTGCCAATCATCTGCGCAACACGGGATATTACAAGTTCACAAAGGACAACGTGAAATTCGCTGCAGATACGGCTTTGAACTCTACAGAGGTGGATGTGTCTATCAGAGTGAAGAAGCACCAGGAGAACGGACGCGTGGCTGCAACCGCACATAAGCAATACCATATTGGCAACGTGAACTTCCTATCAGACATCACTTCGACAAACGATCCAATAGATACTGTTTCGTACAGAGGATTCAATTATCTGACACAAAACGGAGTGAACTTTTTCAGGAAGAAACTGCTATCTTCACATTCGCTCATTCATCCTGGAGACTTGTATAACGATGCGAACTTCAAGCGCACCTACACTAATTATTCGCTTCTGAGTGCAGTTTCCTTCTCAAACATCCAGATGAAGGAGCGAGCAGGAACAGACACGCTTGACTGTGACATCATCGTGAACCATGCAAAGCCAAACAGCTTTGGTTTTGACGTTGAGGCAACGAACTCTGCAGGCGACCTTGGCGCAGCCGTCTCCACAAACTACCAGAACAAGAACCTCTTTGATGGATCAGAGACGTTCATGTTCAAGATTCGCGGCGCATACGAGGCTATCACAGGATTGGATGGGTATGAGGGCGACAACTACATCGAGCTTGGCGCTGAGGCGAAGCTGAGTTTCCCTGCCCTGCTCTTCCCTGGGGTGAAGAGACAATGGGGCATGCTGCATAATGCGGCGTCAGAGATTTCCGTTCAATACAACATGCAGAACCGACCAGAGTTCAACAGACGTGTGCTTTCTGCTGCATGGAGATACAAGTGGAACAACAAGAACCAGCGCGTGCAGCATAAGTTCGACCTGCTTGAGGTGAGCTATGTTTACATGCCATGGATTTCAAAAACGTTCAAGGAGCAGTATCTTGATTCTCTCGGCAGAACAAATGCCATCCTTAAATACAATTACGAGAATCTTCTCATAACGAAGCTCGGCTACACATATTCGTTCAATTCACTCGGCACAAGAGAGCAGACATACGGAAAGAACGCTTACACTATCCGCTTCAACGTGGAGACATCGGGAAATGTGCTACACACAATCTCAAGCGCTACAGGAGCAAAGAAGAACAGCGACAGCCAGTATGAGTTTCTCGGCATTGCATACGCACAATATTTCAGAGGCGACTTTGACTTCTCGAAGAGCATAAGGATAGATAAGAATAATTCCGTAGCATTCCATAGTGCTGTAGGAATCGCATACCCATACGGCAATTCCAACCAGCTTCCTTTTGAAAAGAGGTACTTCTCTGGAGGTGCCAACAGCGTGAGAGGATGGTCGGTGAGAACGCTCGGTCCTGGCTCGTACAACAATGCTGACAAGGGCATCAACTTCCTGAATCAGTCGGGAGACATCAAACTCGATCTCAGCCTTGAATACAGAGCAAAGCTTTTCTGGAAGTTCAGCGGTGCTGCTTTTGTAGATGCCGGCAACATCTGGACAATAAGGAAATACAAGGATCAGCCAGGTGGAGAGTTCCGATTTGACAAGTTCTATGAGCAGATTGCTGCAAGCTACGGCATAGGATTGCGCATGGATGCAAATTTCTTTATCGTCCGTCTGGATGGAGGTATGAAGGCTATAAACCCTGCATACGATGGCAGAGGACACTACCCTATCATTCACCCTATTTTCAGCAGAGACTTTGCTTTCCACTTTGCAGTAGGATTGCCTTTTTAAAGACCCTCTTCCCCGACCCTCTCCCGTAAAGGGCGAGGGAGAGCCATTCGGGACATTTCGCCACGCTTCTTAACGGTCGCTATTCGTAAAGGGCGAGGGAGAGCCATTCGGGACATTTGCCACGCTTCTTAACGGTCGCTATCCGTAAAGGGAGAGGGAGAGCCATTCGGGACATTTCGCCAATAAAAAAATAAAAGTTAAGAGGGAAAGGGGAAAAGTTGGGTGGTTTGCTTTTCCATTACCACTTTTTTCTTTATCTTTGCAAATTGAAACAAAACTAACACATTATTTATATGTATAGATCACATACCGCAGGAGAGCTTCGCCTCTCTGATGCAGGCAAGCAGGTAACACTTGCCGGATGGGTTCAGCGCACACGAAAGATGGGTGCTCTGACTTTCGTTGACCTCCGTGACCGCTATGGAATCACTCAGCTCGTGTTCAACGAGGAGACAAATGCAGCTCTCTGTGAGCGTGCTAACGGCCTCGGAAGAGAGTTCGTGATTCAGGTTACTGGTACTGTTACTGAACGTTATTCAAAGAACAAGAACATTCCAACTGGTGACATTGAGATTGAGGTTTCTGAACTTACAGTTCTGAACGAATCTGTCACTCCTCCATTCACAATTGAGGACAATAGCGACGGCGGTGATGATATCCGCATGAAATACCGCTATCTCGACCTTCGCCGTGCTGCAGTACGCAAGAATTTGGAGCTCCGCCATCATTTCTGCATTGCTGTACGCAACTATCTTTCTAATCTCGGTTTCCTTGAGGTTGAGACACCAATGCTTATCGGTTCAACACCTGAGGGCGCACGTGACTTCATCGTACCTTCTCGCATGAATCCTGGACAGTTCTATGCTCTTCCACAATCTCCACAGACATTGAAGCAGCTCCTTATGGTTGCTGGTTTCGACAGATATTTCCAGATTGTAAAGTGTTTCCGTGACGAGGACCTTCGTGCTGACCGTCAGCCAGAGTTCACACAGATTGACTGTGAGATGTCATTCGTAACTCAGGAAGACATCATCACTACATTCGAGGGTATGGCTAAGCATCTGTTCAAGGAGCTTCGCGGCGTAGAAATCGAGGGTGATTTCCTCCGCTTGCCATGGATCGAGTGTATGCGCCGCTTCGGTTCTGACAAGCCTGATATGCGCTTCGGCATGGAGTTCGTTGAGCTCAAAACTACTGGCAAGGATGGAGACATGAACATCTTCCCTGAGGGCTTCACTGTATTTGACAGCGCTGCTTACGTTGGAGGTATCTGTGCCACAGGATGCGCTTCATACACTCGCAAGGACATTGACAAGCTCACAGAATGGGTTAAGCGTCCTCAGATTGGCGCTAAGGGACTTGTATATGCTCGTGTGGCTGAGGATGGCTCTGTTAAATCTTCTGTTGACAAATTCTACGGCCAGGAGGTTCTCCAGCAGATCAAGGAGAAGATGAATGCTCAGCCAGGCGATCTTATCCTCATCCTTTCAGGCGACGATGCCATGAAGACAAGAAAGCAGCTTTGCGAGCTTCGTCTTGAGATGGGTAACCGTCTTGGTCTTCGCGACAAGGACAAGTTTGCTCTCCTCTGGGTTACTGAGTTCCCAATGTTTGAATGGAGCGACGAGGAAGGCCGTCTCATGGCTATGCACCACCCATTCACACATCCTATGGACGAGGACATCCCTATGCTTGACACCGATCCTGCTGCTGTTCGTGCTGATGCGTACGACATGGTTTGCAACGGTATCGAAGTTGGTGGCGGCTCTATCCGTATCCATGATCCTAAGCTCCAAGCTAAGATGTTCGAGATTCTCGGCTTCACTCCAGAGAAGGCAGAAGAGCAGTTCGGATTCCTCATGAATGCCTTCAAGTATGGCGCACCTCCTCATGGTGGTTTGGCATACGGTCTTGACCGCTGGGTTTCTATCTTCGCAGGTCTTGACTCTATCCGCGACTGCATTGCATTCCCTAAGAACAACAGCGGTCGTGACGTGATGCTTGATGCTCCTTCTTTCGTGGATCAGAAACAGCTTGACGAAGACTTTATTTCTATCAACCTCCCACAGGAATAAAGAAACTTTTTGTTCAATAAGTACAATAAGATTCGCAAATCCAAAATAAACGGTAAGAAGTTTGGTCATCTCGATTAAACTTCTTACCTTTGCACAACAAATCTGCGTCCTTAGCTCAGCTGGTAGAGCAATTGACTCTTAATCAATGGGTCCAGGGTTCGAGCCCCTGAGGGCGTACAAATTGGAGGTGCAATTACCTCCTTTTTTTTTGAAGATTTTCTTCTAATTTATAAAGTCACACTTCTAAAACAACCTAAACTGACATTACACATAATGCCACTAACATTCTTCAGCCTTGGAAGCGGAAGCTGCGGTAATTGCTATTATCTTGCAACGGATGATGATGCCATAATCATTGATTGTGGCATAGGCGTTCGTCGTTTCAAGAAGCACATGTTGGAGTATGGCATGAAGATTAGCAAGATTAGAGGAATGCTGGTTACGCACGATCATGCTGACCATATCAAATCTGCAGGCAAGATCAGCAGCGAGTACAACATACCAGTATATGCTACTGAACTTGTTCATGAAGGAATTGACAGAAACTATCAAGCATCGGTAAAGGTGCAGCAAGACAACCGTCATGTGATTGAGAAAGATGAAACATTCAATATTGGTCCTTTCTCAATAACTGCATTTTATCTTCCTCATGATGCAAGTGAGAATGTAGGTTACTTTATTGAAGTGGAAGATTACAAATTCTGTATAATGACAGATGTTGGCGATGCTACTGAGGCTGTGAAGGAGCACATCGGCATGAGCACTCATCTTATTCTTGAGGCTAATTACGACAATGAGATGCTGAACCAGGGCAGATATCCTTACATACTGAAAGAACGCATTGCAAGCGGAAGAGGACATCTTTCCAACAACAAGTGTGCTAATGCACTTGCTGAGAATTTCCATGAGAACTTGAAGTACGTATGGCTATGTCACCTAAGCGAGGAAAATAATCACCCTGAGCTGGCAAGAAAGACTATTGAGACAACGCTTAGAAGCTTCGGAATTATTGCAGGAGTTGACTTCAAACTTGATGTTTTAAGGCGCAAAATACCTACAGGTCCATACATTCTTGGTTAAAAAATGCAATAATAAAACTAAAGCATTTTTATTTCATTTTTTTTTCGTAAATTTGCAGTGCTTTTCATATACTCATAGAGAAGCAACACAATAATGGAAGCGAAAAAAGTATTATTTATCACATCAGAAATTGCACCATTCGTTGAGGAAACAGAGAACTCAACTATGGGTCGCACCATCCCATCTACTATTCAGGAACTCGGTCACGAAATTCGTACATTCTCTCCAAAATGGGGAAATATCAACGAACGTAGAAACCAGCTCCATGAGGTCATTCGCCTTTCTGGCATGAACCTCATCATCAACGACACAGACCACCCTCTTATCATCAAGGTGGCTTCATTGCCATCTGCACGCATGCAAATCTATTTTATAGATAATGATGATTTCTTCTTGAAGCGTGCCATCACTTGCGATAAGGAAGGAAAGGAATACAACGACAACGACGAAAGAGCAATCTTTTATGCTCGTGGCGTAATCGAAACAGTAAAGAAGCTTCGCTGGGTGCCAGATGTTATCCATTGCCAGGGATGGACAGCAGCATACGCTCCTCTTTATATTAAGACAGCATACGCTGACGAGCCTTCTTTCCAAAACACTAAGATTGTCACAGAGCTTCTTCCAAAGGAATTGAACTTGGATTATGGCTGCGAGAAAGCTAAGTACGTTGAGTTCCGCGACACTCATTATGAGGACATTCAGGAGATTTGTGAGAATGCATACGGATATGAAGAAATGCAGAAGATTGCTGTAAAGTTCTCTGATGGTGTTATTGCAAGAAACTCAAATGTGGATGCTTCTATAATTGAGTACGCAAAGTCTATGGACAAGAAGATTCTCGCTCCTGTTGAAGATGGAGCCTACAACAAGGCTTACAGCGAGTTCTATGAGTCTTTATTTTAGGTCTTGCTGATATTAGATGGTAAAAACTGTTTTTAACAATTGTAAATCTGTAAATCAGATGAATTTCAAATATCTATTTGCATTAGCAGCAACATTCCTCCTATTGGTTTCATGTGACGAGGACACTTCAACACTGGGAGTTGATATGATGCCTACAAATGATTTGATAACAAAAAATTACGAGACGTATGATGTCACTACACAATCGTACATTGTTGGTGACTCTGTACTTGCTCGTACAAGCACATCTTATATTGGAAGATTCACTGATCCAGAAACAGGAACGACAATCAAGAGTGATTTCCTTGCTCAGTTCTATTGTAATGAGCACTACTCTTTTCCAAGCAAGGTGCTAGGAGACACTTGCCGCTCTATTGAAGTAAAGCTTTTTATTGACAATTTTGTTGGTGACTCGTTGGCTCCTTTCAAGATAAGCGTTTATGAACTAAACAAGAATCTTAATCCTGAGGCAGATTACTACACCAACATCAATCCAGAAAAATATTACGATGTCAATTCTAAGCCAATTGCAACAAAGTGGTTTACAATAAGTGACCGAACAATAAAGGACTCTGAACGATGGAATGCAGATTATTATAACAACATACGTATCAGCATTCCAAAAGAAATCGGAAATCAGATTATCAAGGACTATAAAAAGAACCCTGAGAATTTCCAAAACACTGGCGCATGGCTGAATAGTGGTTCTCCTTGCAGCAAGGGATTGTATTTTAAGCTTGAGCAAGGAGATGGAGCCATGGCATACATACAGGTATCTCAGTTGAACATCACATATAATTATCACGACGAAGAGCTTAAAGCTGACACTGTAGGCTATTACCAGTTTGCTGCAACTGAGGAGGTTGTTGAAGCTACACGCTTTGAGAACTCAAACCTTGAGTCACTTATGGAAGATGAGAACGCTACATACCTCAAAAGTCCTGCTGGCATCTTCACAATGGCAGAGATTCCTGCAGACAAGATTAATGTTAACGACACCATCAATTCTGCAAAGCTGACATTCACTCGCTACAATGATAAGATTCAAGGTTCATTCAAGATGGATATTCCTAAGACAGTTCTGCTGGTGCGCCTTGATGATTATCAGAATGGCTTCTTCGAGAACTATAAAACAAGCAATAGCAAGGACTCTTACATCACAAGCTTCAATAGCAGTACCAACTCCTACACTTTCAGCAACATTGCACGTCTTGTGACAACAATGGCAAAGGAGAAGAGCGAAGGTAAAGCTAGCGCTAATTGGAACAAGGTGCTTCTTATTCCTGTAGAAGTGTCAAAGGACAACAATGGCAACATTGTGAAGATAAACCATGATTTCAGCATGACTTCATCAAGACTTGTTGGAGGCAAGAAAGACAAGGTGAAGATGGAAATCATCTATTCAAGCTTTAACAAATAACTATAGATATTAGGAGTTCTGTAAAATAAACACACAATATCTCATAAAAGATGCAGGCATAAGCTTGCATCTTTTTTTGTTGGAAAGATTGATGATTTGTTATTGTTGGGATTGATATTTATTGTATAAATTAAAAAGGGCTACCCCGTCGCATCACGCGAAAGAATAGCCACAACACAAACACAAAATAAAACACGACGAGCAATCTCGGAGAATCAAGAAATACAAATAACTTGAACTCTACTATTTAGGAAAAGTATCTCCGAGATGCTACTTTTTATACAACGAAAAAAAACTATTGAATTCCGTCAGCACGAAGCTTCTCCTGCCACTTCCATGCGGAAGCAAGGATTTCATCAAGTGGGGTGTCTGCGCTCCAACCAAGGACCTTATTTGCCTTGTCAACATTACCCCAGATAGCTTCGATATCACCCTCACGGCGTGGTGCATATTCCCATGGGAGTTTAACACCAGTTGCACGTTCAAAACCTTCTACGATTTCAAGTGTTGAATAGCCGTGACCTGTACCAATATTGAACACTTCAACAGGATCTGTCTCCTGCTCAAGTACGCGCTGCATAGCCTTAACGTGTGCCTTTGCAAGGTCAACCACATAGATGTAGTCGCGAATACAAGTCTTATCAGGTGTGTTATAGTCATTTCCAAAGATCTTCAACTGCTTGCGAATACCAATGGCAGTTTGAGTAACAAATGGAATAAGATTCATAGGAACTCCGTTTGGAAGTTCACCAATCTCAGCACTTGGATGTGCGCCAATTGGATTGAAATAACGGAGAATAACAGATTTGATAGGAGCACCAGAATGGATATAATCCTGAATAATTTCCTCATTGATCTGCTTTGTATTGCCATAAGGTGAAAGAGCTTTCTGAATAGGTGCCTGCTCTGTTACAGGAAGATTCTCTTCAGTTGGCTGACCATACACTGTACAAGAAGAAGAGAAGATAATACCCTTTCCTCCGTACTTAACCATCAACTCAAGAACATTCATGAGTGAGTTGAGGTTGTTGCGATAATAAAGAAGTGGCTTCTCAACAGATTCGCCTACAGCCTTTGATGCTGCAAAATGAATACAGCCTTTAATCTGATACTTTTTGAAAACAGCTTCTGTTGCTGCGAAGTCATTAAGATCCACCTGCTCAAATGCAGGACGTATTCCTGTAATTTTCTCAATGCCGTCAACAACTGCAGCATTTGAATTAGAAAGGTTATCAATGATCACTACATCATAACCTGCTTGCTGAAGTTCTACTGTTGTGTGAGAACCGATGAAGCCAGTACCACCTGTAACAAGAATTGTCTCTTTCACTGTTTTATTTTATTATAAGATTAATAATTTCTTTTTCGTTGAAACTTGATGTGCGTCAATTTTTTGTTTTGCGATGGCAAAATTACAAATTATATTTGACACAACATCAAGTTTTGTTATTTTTTTTCTCTTTTTTTATTTTTTCATGAACTTTATGTGGCATTCATCGCCTGTTATTGTCTGTGCAGAGGCTATATAGATGCCTTTTGGAAGATCTGCAACATTAACAGATGCGAAATGTTCACCTGGACGCATAATGACAGTTGCTTTTGTCTTTGTACCAGAAATTGAGACGATGTTGAGAGAAGCAATTTGTGATTCTTCACTCTTTACGTTGACCACTCCATCTACATAAGCAATTGTCATGCCACCTTCTTTAATGTATGGTCGAATAATGTCACTTGGATAATCATCAGAGTCATTATACTTTATTTCATACATTTCATCGTTAGAACAGATTATATTGCTCCTAGAGATTGTAGGATAATTCATTAGATAAGCAACATTACCGCCATCAGGATAGCGTCCGAATGACTGAACGCCTGTATGGAATGAGTATGAGAGGGAATCAATATATGAACCATCATTAAAAAGAACTATTCCACCGTCAGCATCCAGCTTGAAGCTTGCATGGATTTGAGAACCTGTGCTAACGTTCTTGTCACACCAGATAACTTTATATCCATGAGCAGGAACGATTGTGTTGAGACGAACATCGTCAGATGGAATCTGGTACTTTTCTGGCTTAGCAGAGTTATCAGAAAGATATTTGCCTGCAATATCAATATCTTCGGATGTTGTATTGTAAAGCTCAACCCAGTCACTCTTCTTGAAAAGATCGCTTACAAACATAGAGTTTGATGCACTAATCTCATTAACCATGATTGGGTTTGTATGATTTGCTATCATCTCTTTGTCTGTAAGCTCTTCAAATACTGCTGTGAGAGTTATATTTCCAGAAGTTGGAGCAGTATATTCTTCATCAATAGAGATAATGTCAGCATCATCTGCAAGCTGCTGAACTGTTACAGAAAGTGATGCATCCCACATAATGTCGGATGATGAAGACTGATTGTTATGAACCTCAACAGCAATTACATTTGTTCCTTTCTTAAAGAATGAACCGCTGATTGTCATTGAGCCTGTATCTGGATTTCCATTAGCGTATGTAGATGAGACATCATTATAAGACACAGAACCTGAAGGCATATTGTAGCGTCCTGCTTCAACTCCATTTACATATACAATCATTCCATCGTCTATAGTATAATCTAATGTGTATGTATCAGATGCAGATGGTGTATTATCTAATGTGAATGACTTGCGGAAATAGTAGCATGTCTTATTGCTTGTCAGAGTATTTGTTGCATTTCCTGATTTACCATAACCAAGAGGAGCTGTACCGGTCTTCCATGAAGCATCTGAATACGCAGAAGAATACCATTGTTTACCATCAAGAGACGCACTATCATAATACTTCCAAGCAGAACCAGCAGGAATTAAGGATTTAGATGTGGAAGATGCTGCAGAACCTGTCCAGCCTACAAACTTGTAGCCAGCAGGAGCAACAGCCTTCACCTTGATTGGAGAGAAAAGATAGCCAGAGAAAGAAGAGTATGGAACCTCAATGTCATTGATCATTATCTTTGCATCATCAACATTAGCAGAAAGAGCTGTATATTGACGTGATTTAGACGACAACTTCATGTATGAGCATGATCTCAACTGAGAAATCATACTTGTATTGCGTGAATTGAGATTGTTGATAATGTCGTTGGCAGTACTTGAAGGATAAACCCAATTTCCAGAACCAAGATAGTCGCTCAACTCATTCACAATTGCCTTTGAACGTGCTGGTGTAAATACAGAACCACCAACAATACAGAATGTGTCAATGAACTTTTTGCGGAAAGATTCATTGTTCAGCATGTTCTTGAAGAGAGTAACAAAGTATATTGGAAGATAACGATGCTGTCCCTCTATGCTTGTATTTGTAGAATAATCGTATCCATGAAGACCATCAAATGAATAGTATTCTTTGCCGAAGAATGTGTCGAAAGGAGTACCTGTAGAGAATGAACCATCCATATCGAAGAGGACGAAGCGGAAACGTCCGTCATTAACGTCGCGGAAGCCCTTCACATTGTTCTGAGGCCAATCCCAGTTGCCTGTATAGAGTTCAATAGCCATATAGTTAATATAAGCATCTATGTCAAGCAACTTTTCTATTTCCTTATACGTTTCCTCATCATCAGCATTAGCACTTAGATCAACAAGCTTAAGGAAAGCCTCGTCTGTTCCTTCCATCTGGACATAACCTGAGTCAGGAGACATTTCAAACTGATCCATCTCATCTGTATCAATGCCATAGTTAGCATAAGCATAATGTTTGTTGTTTGGCTCACGCATGTTAAGCACAGCATAATGGTCTCCATTGATAAATACATGAACAGGCTGCCATGACTGATAATCAACATTCATACCGCTGCGAGCAACAATTTCCTGAAGAGCCCCATCCTTGATACGGCAACTAGTATCATTACCACCATTACGTATCTGGAGTGTCTTATGCTTCAAGAATCCCTTATTTGGGAAGAACTGATAATCAAATGTATTCTTCAAATCGTATGTCTTTGTTGCCTTAAGCTTGAATGAATGAGGTGTCCACGCGCGACTCCATCCTCCACACATTGCAAAGTCACATTCTTGAGAAACAACACACTCATTGTCTTCCGTAATGTACTCGAAGTTAACAGGACGGTCCCAATCCATGTTCCAGTTGCACTTTGAGGTCTGGCCGCTTCCAGGACGGCCGAACTCACCTTTCATGAACACACCGTAGTTATTATCATAGTCTATATTTGTTCGATCTGTAACAACGCTGATGATTGGGAATTTATAATTGCCAGTATTATATATATATGTACGCGTAACAACAGAACTTGGCAAATATCCTTCCTTGAAAAGACGGAAACGGTAGCATGTGGTATAATCAATTTTAAAAATACCCGTCTTAGACACCTCTCCATTATTCAAGTCAGGAGATGTTCCGTCAGTTGTGTAACGTAATGTTGCACCTTCTGGTATGTTTACGCATATCTGCATTGTTCCTGTAAATAATTGAGCATCCTTATCTACAACAGGAGCAGGAAGCTGCTGAGTTGCAAACGCACTTGCATTATTGCTGCTTCCAGGAGTTGGTTCACCTGTCATTCCCCAAGATTCACCACCATCAGTTGTTCTTGCATAAGACACACGGCTTATTGCTTCTGGATATTCCTGCTGAGCAATGATATTCTTTCCATCAGAAATGATAATGACACCACCATCACAATCCAACTTATCGTCTATCTGGCGATAAGACTCCTTTGTCCACACCTCATGATGGTCAAAGTTCAGCAATGCATAGCCATTAGCAGGAATAGCGCCATAATTGTCAACAAGACGATGCTTCTTGAGGTTGGAAGCATCATCTGTAATATAAAGACCTCCAAGAATGACACTCTTCGATGTAGGGTTGTAAAGTTCCACCCAGCTTCCGAAGTTTGTTGAAGGATCACGATAAACATCGACATTCGCTGCCATGATCTCATTGATGATCAAATTGTCTGAGGAAGCAGCATTATTAGTCACATTAACTGTACAAACAGCCTTCACTCCAGCGCCATCCTTGCTTGTTGCAGTTATTGTGCAAGTACCCTTGCCCACAGCTGTTATCTGTCCCTTGCTGTCAACAACGGCAACGTTCTCATTTGAAGAGCTCCAAGTCACATTTCTGTATGTTGCATTCTCAGGAAGAACAGTTGCAGTAAGGTCATGAACTTCAGTCACAGCAAGATCAAGCGATTTCTCTGATAGCATGATAGAAGACACATTAGTCACCGTGCCCCAATACTCCAGTTTCCAGTCATCAATGCACGTCCAGTCACTTTGTAATATATAATCTTTTCTAATACCAATACAAAGATAGCCGTCATCATTAACCTCACACTCTAATTGATTCTGATAATAACCAGCATCAAACCAATAATAAGCAGCCAGCATATTGTTTGGGATATAGTATTGATAATTGCCCCACCATCCCATTTGAGTGCCGACACCGCTTGCGCTGCCGCCTAAAGATGACTCCACTTTACCACTCGATGCAGAAGCAATGCCGACATCATAATAGTCAGAACTTGACATTGCATAGAGCCTTGCAAGCTTATAATCCTCAGAAAGATTATTTACATAATTGTTATAATCGTTCTCTGCGGTTCCCTGACGATAAAACGCCTTCAAACTTACTTTGTATTTTCCTACAGGAAGACCATACAAATCCTGATATGTGTCAAAAGTTTTCTGATAATGTTCAGCATTCTCCATAGGATCATATCCGCTAAGCGACGTTCCATACCAGAAATCGTAATTGTTATTGTCGTAGCGAGGATTCATCACGTATGAATCAGTTACGTCAATCCATTGCTGTGCAGATACATTCATCACACTTCCGATTAGCAATGCATAGGTTAGTAATTTCTTTTTCATATTGCAATTTAGTTTTTATTTGGCAAATCAATAAGCATTTAATTAGCCCATAAGTGAAATTTTGATTATATCGTAATTATACATTTAATTGTTTCGTAAATAAGACCTCATCAAGGCCGCTTTTTCCAGAAGTTAAAACCAAATATAGCTTTTAGAGTTCCATAAGTATTCGTCAAACCAAACTTATCTTTTCTATAAGAATAAGTGTGAGTTTCAAGAATTACGCCCGAAAAGAGTTTTGTATTGTTCCAGAAAAGTGACATACGGAAATTCAAGTCAGTAGATATACTGTTCAATATCGAATGCTGCTTTCTTTCATCTGCTTCAGTAATGTTCGATCTGCGATAGCCAACACTTGGAATCATTGAAACAGCAAAGAACACATTTCTTCCCAGCACCCAATTGTAGTTATAACCGACATTTACACTGTAATCATTGTAATTCACTCTCGTGAACAGCAATGTTGAATCTATCTTTCCCACAAGGTAATCAGGCAACTCTTCTTCGTTAAAATTTATACGCTGATGATTATACTGAAACCCCAAACTCCAGCTTCCACAGCTTCTTCTCTGCACAGCATTTGCTCCGAAAGCAGCAGGCCATGAGAAATGACGATTATTGAACATATAAAGAGCACTCAATCCATTACACTTTGAATCTAAGCCGTGAAACGAGCGATCTTTACCTCTGAGCGATACTCCAGAAATGCTTCTAAACTCTGCTCCTTTTCCAGAGTTGAACGAATAGAACTCAGCAAAGAGCTTTGCAGTATGGAGATAAAACGTCTGTCGCAATGATGTTCCATTTGTTTTTCCTGCCTTTATTCCAAGGTCGTTCATGTTCCACGACATGCTGTAACCGAGTATGCTATAATATACAGCACCACCAAGAATCACGGAAGGATCCGACTGGATTATCATTGTATTCTTTGTTTCGGACGAACGCAAGAAATAGTAGTCAAGCCAGTTAGAAACCTCCAATTGAGCAGTAAGATTGTATAATTGTGGAGTGACATAATTAGTGTCACAATCCATAAAAAATTTGTTTACTCCATCAGCAACCCTTCCCAGAAATGGTTTCCTTTGAGCAGCAACAACCACCTCTTGCAAATCAGTATTGGTATCCTCAATACTGCCAATAGAATCATTCTGTGCAGAAGATTTCCCGCACAACATCAGCATCATCTGAATCAACAATACACGAACAAAACTATTCATCATCTTCAAATAACTACAATTTCCCCAAAATTCTATCCATTACCCAGTTTGTTGTTGTTGCACTGAGCGAATCACAGTTGCAAACACCCTTTCCCTGCAAATGCTCAACAACCTTCTCTATCAACATTTTTTGTACAAATGGAGGGTTCTCTATTATTATATTCTCTTTGCCCCTCTCTGTATCGAGGACTATCGGTTCATAGTCGTACACAGAGAACACAAGCTTACCCTTTGTTCCCACAACCGAGATTCTGTCACGACGAGCTGATTCATGAGCAACAAAACACCATGAAGCACTACCTGATAATCCATTTGCAAAACGGAAACAAGCATTGAATGTATCTTCCACTTCGTAAAGACCAGCCATGTTCTGGCCGTATCCTTCAGCCTCTATAATAGGACCGAAAAGATACTGAAGAAAATCAAGCTGATGAGCAGCAAGATCGTAAAAATAGCCACCGCCTCCAGCTACTTCAGGTTGAAGACGCCAAGGCATTTCCTTATTCACATTATAATCAAGTTCTCTTGGAGGAACTGCAAAACGTATCTGAACAGTAAGAATCTTTCCAATCTGTCCGCTTGACACTATTTCCTTCACCTTTTCAAAATAAGGCAAATATCTTCTGTAGAAAGCGACGAAACAAGGAACACCTGTCAATTCGCTTATTCTATTCACACGAAGACAATCAATGTAACTTGCTGCCAGAGGTTTTTCGATGTAAGCAGGTTTTCCTGCTTTCATCGCCATCACAGCAAATGTCGCATGGGAAGATGGAGGCGTTGCAATATATACAGCATTCACCTCAGGATCATCCACAAGCAACTGAGCATCGGAATAGTATTTCTTTATTCCATTGCGCTTTGCATACGATTCTGCTTTGTGAATATCTCGGCTCATCACAGCAACAACTTCACTTCCTGCAATCATTCCAAATGCAGGACCGCTTTTCTTCTCTGTCACTTCTCCGCAACCGATAAAACCCCATCTTACTGTTTTCAAATGCTCCATTTCTGCTCTAAATTGTAAATGAATTACATTAAAAGTGCAAAGTTAATGATTTTTTTATTACTTTTGCACCCAAATTACAATTTTAACCATAACAAAATGAAAACGGAGCATCTTTCTACCCTGTTTTCATAAAATAATAACCATAAGATGGCTCGTAACAAAAAAAAGCAGCTGCCGTTGCTCGAAAACATAACAATCAAAACAGTTGCTGCCGAAGGCAAATCGCTTGCAAGAGTGGACGACAAAGTAGTATTTGTACCTTATGTTGTTCCTGGAGATGTTGTTGACCTTCAAGTGAAGAAAAAGAAAAATTCATATATGGAGGCTGTAGCTGTGAAATTCCACGAATACTCCCCTCTTCGCACAGAACCTTTTTGCAAGCATTATGGCATTTGCGGAGGTTGCAAATGGCAATGCCTCAAGTACGAAGAGCAGCTCAAAGCTAAGCAACAACAGATTTTTGACAATCTCACTCGCATAGGAAAAGTAGAACTACCTGAATTCATGCCTATTTTGGGAAGCAAACAGATTCGCGGATACAGAAACAAGCTTGAATTTGGTTTCTCGAACAAAAGATGGCTCACAGAGGAAGAGGTGAAAAAGGACGTGAAGTACGACGTGATGGATGCTGTTGGATTCCATATCAGCGGTGCTTTCGACAAGATTTTAGATATTGAAGAATGTCATCTTATGGACGACATCAATAATCGTATTCGCAATGACATTCGCAAATACGCACTTGAGAATGGGCTTGAATTTTACGATCTTCGCGAAAACAGAGGATTGCTCCGTTCTCTAATGATTAGAAACAGTAACACAGGTGAACTCATGTTCCTTGTCCAGTTCCGCATTGAGAACAAGAAAGAGCAGGCACAAGCTGACGCTCTTATGCAGCATCTTGCAGACACATTCCCTGAAATCACATCCCTTCTATATGTTGATAATCACAAATGTAATGACACCTTTGGGGATCAGGAAATTCATGTTGTGAAAGGCAAGGATTACATTTATGAGGAAATGGAAGACTTGAAGTTTAAGGTAGGTCCAAAGTCCTTCTATCAGACAAATACAGAGCAGGCTTACGAGCTTTATAAAGTTGCGAGAGACTTTGCTGGTCTTACTGGCGAAGAATTGGTATATGACCTTTACACAGGAACAGGAACTATTGCCAATTTTGTTTCAAAAAAGGCAAAGCAAGTTATTGGTATCGAATATGTTCCTGAAGCAATAGAAGATGCAAAAGTAAATTCAGAAATCAACGGAATCAGCAATACACTCTTCTATGCTGGCGACATGAAGGACATTCTCAATCGTGAATTCATTGAAGAGCATGGAAGACCAGATGTAATCATAACCGACCCTCCTCGTGCAGGCATGCATCAAGACGTTATTGACACAATCCTTTTTGCTTCACCAAAGAAGATTGTTTATGTAAGTTGCAATCCTGCAACACAAGCTCGCGATCTTCAGTTATTGGATGCTGCATACAAAGTAACAAAAGTGCAGCCTGTTGACATGTTCCCGCACACTCAGCATGTGGAGAATGTTGTTCTTCTTGAGAAGAGAAATTAAGATAATAAACAAAAGGACAAATATTTGATTTATGTCATCATATTTTGATCGAAAAGCAGCAAATCATTATACAGATTACCCTGTTAAGGAACCTGCAGAATTGATGCAATTTCTTATGGATAGTATCTCTGGCGTTTCTCGTACAAAAGTCAAGGAAATGCTCAGTCAAAGAATGGTTTATGTAAACAAAGAAATCATCACCCAATTTAATCATCCTCTCAAGCCTGGACAACTTGTTCAGGTGGCAAAGAACCGTCACAAACATGAATTGGTAAGTCGTTGGGTACGACTGGTTTACGAAGATGCATTTATAATTGTAGTTGAAAAGAAAGAAGGCATACTTACAAATGCTCTTCCTGGCGATAGGCGAGAGAATGTCAAAGCAATACTTGATGAGTATCTGAAGCGCAAGAATCGCGGTTTTGCCGTACACACAGTTCATCGCTTAGACAAGGGCACTTCCGGCTTGCTCCTATTTGCAAAAAGACGTGACATTCAGCAGACATTTACCGACCATTGGAAAGAAATTGTATCTGACAGAAGATACGTTGCTGTTGTTCAAGGCGAGATGGAACAGGACAAAGGCACAGTAATGTCTTGGTTAACTGACAACAAAATGTTTGTTACATATTCAAGTACAGTTGACAATGGAGGAAAACGTGCCATTACAAACTATCGCACCTTGAAGAGAAAGAATGGATTTTCGCTTGTAGAACTCAAGCTTGACACAGGTCGCAAGAACCAGATTCGTGTCCACATGCAAGACCTCAAACACCCTATAGTTGGCGACTTCAAGTATGGAAGTTTGAGAGAAATTTATGGTGACAATTATGATGCTGCAGGACGTATCTGCTTACATGCTTTCCGCTTGGCCTTCACGCATCCAATCACAGGCGAGCACCTGAAATTTGAAACACCTCACCCAACAGCATTTACAAATTTGTTAAAGTGATTTTGTTCACATTTTTTGACATTTGTAACAGATTAGTCCCTCTATAATGTATAAAATTTGCAAATAATTTGATTTTTAAGTATAAAGTGACTATATTTGCACTGATTTTCCAAATTTTGTATGAGACAATTAAAAATCACTAAGTCAATCACGAACCGTGAGAGTGCTTCACTTGATAAGTACTTGCAGGAAATCGGTCGTGAGGAATTAATCACTGTTGAGGAAGAGGTTGAACTTGCAGCAAAGATTCGCAAGGGTGGCGTTGAAGGACGCCGAGCACTTGAGAAACTGACTAAAGCAAACCTCCGTTTCGTCGTTTCAGTAGCAAAGCAGTACCAGAATCAGGGACTCAGCCTCCCAGACCTCATCAACGAGGGTAATCTTGGTCTTATCAAGGCTGCTGAAAAGTTCGATGAAACACGTGGTTTCAAGTTTATCAGTTACGCCGTATGGTGGATTCGCCAGAGCATCCTTCAGGCACTTGCTGAGCAAAGCCGAATCGTTCGTCTTCCACTCAATCAGGTTGGCTCTCTAAACAAGATTGGCAAAGCATTCTCAAAGTTTGAGCAGGAGAATGAACGTCGTCCTTCAGCTGAGGAACTCGCAGATCAGCTTGATCTTCCTGTTGACAAAGTGGCTGACACTATGAAGGTAAGCGGTCGTCACATTAGTGTTGACGCTCCATTCGTTGAAGGCGAAGACAATAGTCTTCTCGACATTCTTTCCAATCCGGATTCACCGTCCGCAGACAAGACACTCGTTACAGAGTCACTCCAGAGGGAGATTGAACGTGCATTAGACACACTCTCCACTCGCGAAAAGGAGATTATCAAGATGTTCTTCGGAATTGGTGAGCAGGAAAAGACTCTCGAAGAGATCGGTGATCGTTTCAACCTTACTCGTGAACGTGTGCGTCAGATTAAGGAAAAAGCAATCCGCCGACTCCGTTCAAACTCCAAGAGCAAGCTGCTAAAGTCTTACCTCGGATAATAAAACTTCATTGAGGTTTTCAAACAGAGCCTAATTCTTTGTGGTATTAAAATCTACTCGAATCATAAAGTTAGCATAGGCAAGCTTTATGATTCGTTTTTATTTTTAGTAATGAAATGAAAAAAAGCATACTTACTGTTCTTGCAATTATTACAGCATTGTTGATGTCTGCCCAGGCGCCTTCAATTGGCAAAAACACAGAACCTTCTAAGAAAGAAGCCAAGGCTAAAGCAAAGAAGGAGAAGAAGGCAAAGGTGAAAAAAGTAAAGGAAACTGATGAAGACTACTTCTTCCGCAAAGGAAAAGGTACTGTCTATTTGTTTGGTGTGAGCCAAATGCTTACTGACTCATTAGTATTCATGACAAACATTCAGCAGGTTGACAGCATTGACATTGACAAAAAAACGACCACGCTCCCTTACCGAACAGAATTAAGCACTCAATTCAAGGAATATCTAGAGGAGAAGCGCTATGCAAGAAAGCAAACATCTTGTGTCTTTTTCGATAGCAACCGCAAAAAACTCTCAAAGAAATTCTACAAAATCAAAAAGCGCTATTTGGACGATTCTACCGCGAAAATCATAATCATTGACGACGAGAAGTTCCACTTCATCCATCCACTTGATGGATATATGAACGAATAACTATATCACATGAAGAATAAGTTTTTTTATTTAAATATGTGCAACAAGGTTGTGGCAATACTTTTTAGCATTGTCGCAACTTATTCGTTTTTTTCTTGTGCTAAGGATGATGATACTGTTCCTCTGCCAAAGGAAAATCCAAAGATGGCAGAAAGCCGCACAATCCTTGCATACCTGATAGCAGAAAACAATCTCAATTCGGATATTAACACCAACGTTGACCAGATGCTCAGAGGCATGAAGCATGGAGGACTTAAGGCAAACGACAGACTTGTTATCTTCATTGATGATATTCAGTACCCTCGCTATTATGCTTTCGACAGGAACATAAAGGACACGGTTTTGGTCAATGTTAAACCTGTTCATGCTTTTTCCGAAGATTTCAATTCCTCCGAATCATCTCGACTACAGGAGGCTTTGGAATTTACAAAGAAACATTATCCTGCGAGCAGTTATGGACTTGTGATGGCTTCGCATGGCTCTGGATGGATTCCGTCAAACTACATCGGTGATAATCCGTCATACTCTTCGCCTCGCCGTTCCATCGGACTTGACAACGGAATGAACTCTACAGGAAAAATGCCTGGCAATCAGATGAACATTGACGATATGGACAAAGCCGTGAGGAATGCAGGAGGTGTGGATTTTATCTTCTTCGATGCTTGCTTCATGGAATGTATCGAAGTTGCCTACGAATTGCGCAACTCTACAAAATACATTATTAGCTCACCTGCTGAAATTCCCGACAAGGGAGCAGATTACAGCACAATGCTGCCAGCAATGTTTTATGCAAATGACTACCCTGCAGAAATGCTTAATGCATACTATAAGACTTACAGCACAATAGGAAAATCTTATGGCATTAACATTACAGCTATCAGAACAGAGTATCTTGACAATTTTGCGTCTTACATGAAACAGATTGTATCTGATAATAAAAACGACATTTTGAATCTGGCATACTCTTCTTCACTCAATTACATGGAATATGGATATTGGTCAAGAAATTATCCAGATTTTTATGACATGCAAGGTATAATGCTCCACACTTTAGACACAGACAGCTTCAACAAATGGAAACAAGAAGCCTCAAAAGTCATTGTAGGCAATTTAAATACAGGTTATTGGTACAGTGGATTTGACAATTCCACTCATACAATCAACCCTGAGGAATGTTGTGGAGTTTCAATGTTCATCCCATCAACAAAATACGGTACAGGCAATTATTCATACTTCAAGCAATACAGCACTACTGCATGGGGTAAATATGTGTGGGGAATGTGATGTAAATGAAGCATTAAGAATATAAAAAGAATATAAAAAACATGAATAGCAACATATATTATCGTGTAGGTCGTCATAACTATTGCGTAAGCTTTGCCGAAGGGGTAAACTCAGAAAAGCTACTCCCATCAAGCGAGCCATTTAAGCTTACAGCTCCTCCAGCAGAAGGTGAGCCAATGCTTTTCACACTAACTGTTGACGATAGCTGGCGACCAGAAAAGAAGGGAAAGGAAATTGGGCAGTTCGACTGCGGCGGCAACAATCATGGAGTTTATCGCCTTGAAGACGGTTCTTATCAGATTGTTGTCAGCGACATTTACAAGCATGCTTGTTGTCTTTTGCAGGCTGTTCCTGACTTCTCATCTGCTCATGTAGCTCTGAACGGAAACTTTGAAATGCGCACTTTCGGACTCAACAACGCACTCATGATGATGTACGCTTTCGCTGGTGCTGATAAGATGACTGTGCTGATGCATGCTTCTGTTATCCGTGAGGAAGGAAAGGGTTACCTTTGCCTTGGCGTGAGTGGAACGGGCAAGAGCACCCACACCAGCAACTGGCTTAAGTGGGTTCCTGGCACAGACCTCATGAACGATGATAATCCTGTTGTAAGAGTGATTGACGAAACGGTTTATGTATTCGGCTCACCTTGGAGTGGAAAAACTCCTTGCTATAGAAATGTGGAAGCCCCTATCGGAGCATTCCTTCAGTTGAAGCAAGCGCCATACAATAAGATTGAACGCCAAGACCCTATTCAAGGATTTGCATCGCTCCTACCTTCTTGCTCTGTAATGAAATGGGACAGAAGAGATTACAAGGGAACATGCGACACCGTAAGCAAGGTGCTTTCTCTCGTGCCAACATATTTCCTTGAGAATCTTCCTAATTTGGATGCAGTAAAGATGAGCTACCGCGCAATGACGGGAAAGGAACTCACACCTGTAAACATTGAATCAGCAAACCAATAGCAGAACAATGTCCCAGCACCTAACATTAGAAAACAGCATCTTCTTGCCTAAGGTTATCGCTTTGACTCAAGAGGGCAAACTTGTCAAAATCAATGGCAGCGGCAATAGCATGCGTCCGTTCATAGAACATCATCGTGACAATCTCGTCTTTGGAAAAGTTGATTCAATATCTGTTGGCGATGTTATTCTTGCAGAAGTGACTCCAGATCATTATGTTTGTCACAGAATCGTAAAGATAGAAAATGGAATCGTGACAATGAGAGGTGACGGCAACCCAGTCGGGACAGAAACGTTTCCGATAGAGAATGTCAAAGCCAAACTGGTGAAAATAGAACGCAAAGGCAAGATATACGATCTTAGAACATCAAAAGTATGGAAGGTCTATTCCGCTATTTGGCCAAAGCTTTTGCCTATTCGCCGCTATCTGTTAGCTCTTTATCGATTGCTTTGGCGCGGTGAGGTTCCAATGAGAATTAAAAGATTATTCAAATAACAAGATTCAATAAATTAGATAAATAACATAGATAGTAAAAATATATAGAATATGAAAATTAAGAAAGGATTTGAAGTACAGCATGTTTGCGGCGAACACGTCATCATTGCATGCGGAGAAGAAAATATCGATTTTTCTAAGGTGATAAGTCTTAATGAAACATCCAACTACCTTTGGGAAAACCTCGAAGGCAAAGAGTTTGATGTAAAGACCATGGCAGAACTTCTTCTCAAGGAATATGAGGTTGATGAGGCTACTGCAACAAAGGATTGCCAGAGTCTTGCTGACGCATGGATGGAAGCAGGATTATTAGACAAATAATCTCTATACATTATATTTTATATGGCAACGGTAAACATAGAAGCATCTTGGCGTGAGAAATTGCAACAGGAATTTGACAAACCATATTTTGAGAATCTCATCAAGTTTGTCAAGCACGAGTACGCTACCCAGACGTGCTATCCTCCAGGTTCTCTCATCTTCAATGCCTTTAATCTTTGTCCTCTCAGCAAGGTTAAAGTTGTTCTCATTGGTCAAGATCCTTACCATGAACCCAATCAAGCTCATGGTCTTTGTTTCTCCGTTAATGATGGAATACCTTTTCCACCATCTCTTCGCAACATCTTCACAGAAATCAAGAGCGACATTGGCACAGACATTCCTGTTTCAGGCAATCTAACTCGCTGGGCAGAGCAAGGAGTCTTACTTCTAAATGCAACTTTAACCGTCAGGGCTCATGCAGCAGGCTCACATCAGAAGCAAGGCTGGGAAGAGTTTACCGACGCCGTAATAAGCACTATCAGCAAAGAAACGGAAAATGTAGTTTTCATCCTATGGGGAAGTTATGCTCAAAGCAAGGTGAAGCTTATCGACGCATCAAAACATTGCATTCTGCGTTCAGCACATCCTTCTCCACTATCTGCCTATCGCGGATTCTTCGGAAACCACCATTTCTCTCTATGCAATCAATATCTGGAACAAAAAGGCAAAGCAAAAATAAACTGGTAACACAATGAAAAAGATTTTATTAAGCATAATCATTGCCATTGCTGCTATAGCATCTGCAAGCGCACAATGCACAGGCAAGAAATCTGTAACAATCTTTGGTGACAGCTATTCCACATTCGAAGGTTTCATCACTCCAGACACCAATGAATCATGGTATTTCTCTGACCACCGCATTAAGAACAACAATGTTGACAAGGTGGAACAAACATGGTGGCATCAGTACATCACAAAGAAAGGATGGAAACTCTGCACAAATAACTCTTACAGCGGATCAACTGTGTCTTCTTCCGGTTACCGTGGCGAAGATTACACTCCTCGCTCATTTGTCACTCGCATGGACAATCTTGGCAATCCTGACATCATTTTCATCTTTGCTGGAACAAACGACTCATGGGTTCCATCTCCAATAGGTGAATACAAATATAATGGCTGGACAACAGAAGACCTCAAGTCTTTCCGCCCTTCACTTGCCAAGATGCTCGACCACATGACAAAGCGTTATCTTGGTGTTGAAATCTACTACATTCTCAACAGCGAGCTCCGTCCAGAAATCAACGAATCAGTCATCACTCTCTGCAAGCACTACGGTGTCCCTGTCATTGAGCTTCACGATATTGAGAAGCAAGCTGGTCACCCATCCATCGCAGGAATGAAAGCCATTGCAGAGCAAGTGGATGCATTTGTCACAAATTATAATAATAAATGAAAAAAAGATTAGCTATACTCTCATTGCTTGGCGTTCTATGTTTTGCTTTTGCAAATGCTCAGGCAACATCCGACAGCATTATGGCGCGTCATCTGAGAGAAAGAGGAATAAAGATTGTTGATGGTAATTCCGTTGATCTCCTGACCTCTGGTCATGACAAATTTGTGGACATGTTCGAGGAGGTTCGCAATGCAAAGAAATTCATTCATCTAGAATATTTCAACTTTCGAAACGACTCCATTGCAGGACTTCTTTTCAACATCCTTGCACAGAAAGTCAAAGAAGGAGTTGAAGTTAGGGCTCTTTACGATTCTTTCGGCAACTCATCCAACAACAAGCCAATCACTAAAGAGATGCACGATTCTATCCGTGCTTTAGGGATTGACCTTGTTAAGTTTGATCCAATCGTATTTCCTTGGGTAAATCACATCATTCCCCGTGATCATCGCAAAATCGTTGTTATCGACGGACGCATTGCCTATACTGGTGGTATGAATGTGGCAGATTACTATATTGAAGGAATCCCTGAAATAGGTCCATGGCACGACATGCACATGCATATTGAAGGTCCTGTTGTCAACGAACTGCACACCATCTTCTGTCGTATGTGGAAAAAGCAGACAGGCGAAGAAATAAAAGGCGAGACATACTTCCCCACTTACATTCCAAGCCGAGACTTTCAGCGCCTTGCCATTGTAGATCGACACTTCAAGAAGTCGCCTGATGCTATTCGCGACCTCTTCTGCACAATGCTCAACTCAGCACAGAAGAAAGTTCTCCTCATCAATCCATACTTTGTGCCAACTCACAAAGTTCGCCGAGCACTAAAAAACGCCATTGACAGAGGTGTTGATGTTCAGATTCTTCTCTCTGCCAAGAGCGACATTCCTCTGACACCAGAAGCATCCCACTATGTAGGAAACAATCTTGCCAAGCGAGGGGCTAAAGTTTATCTCTTCCATGGCGGATTCCACCATACAAAAATAATGATGATTGACGACCTCTACTGTACCGTAGGTTCAAGCAACATGGATGCTCGTTCTCTCCGATGCGACTATGAGGTTAACACTGTTATTTTCAGCAAGAAGACAACAGCCGAACTTACCGACTTATTCAATGAACAGCTGAAATCATCCACTCGTATGGAGAAAGGATATTGGAGCACACGCTCTACAGGCAAGAAATTCCAAGGATGGTTCGGCAATCTGCTCACACCTGTTCTTTGAAAGCAATAAATTATGCCTCTACTAAAAATTAAAAGATAATGAGAAAACATCTTCTGTCACTAACCTTCCTTCTTTTTTGTCTCTCCTTGTTCGCACAAAACCCAAAGCGCGAATTTCGAGGAGCGTGGATACAATGCGTAAACGGTCAGTATCTCAACAAGACTCCTCAGCAGATTCAGGACATGCTATCATCACAGCTTGATGCACTCCAGAAAGCAGGCATCAACGCCATCCTTTTCCAAGTTCGTGCCGAAGGTGATGCGCTCTACCGTTCCAACTATGAGCCATGGTCACGCTACCTCACTGGCCAGCAAGGAACAGCCCCATCAACCAACTGGGATCCTCTTGCATGGATGGTGACTCAATGTCACAGCCGCAATATGGAATGTCACGCATGGATAAACCCTTATCGTGCCAAGACAAAAGGAACAACGCTTATGGCAAGCAATCACTATGCGATCAAGCATCCAGAAAGAGTATTCCAGTATGGCGACCTTCTCATTTTCAATCCAGCCCTTCCTGAAAACCGAACATTCACTTGCATGGTAGTAGAGGACATCCTTCAGAACTACGACGTTGATGGAATCCACATTGACGACTATTTCTACCCTTATCCTGTAGCAGGAGTTGAAATGCCAGATCAACAAAACTTCCAGCAAGACCCACGAGGCTTTGAGGACATCAACGACTGGCGACGCGACAATGTGAATCTCCTCATACAAGATCTTCACAACATCGTCCGTGCAACAAAGCCATGGTGCAAGTTCGGCGTTTCCCCATTCGGAATCTACCGCAACAGTCCTACTGGCGAAAACTGTAAGGAAGGAAGTGCAACTAAAGGCACACAGAACTACGACGATCTCTATGCCGACATCGTTCTTTGGACAAAGAAAGGATGGGTGGATTATAACATTCCACAGGTCTATTGGAACATAGGCACTAAAGTTGCAGATTACGAAGTGCTTCTCAACTGGTGGAACGACTACTGCGGACAGCGCCCACTCTATATCGGTCAAGACGTAGAGCGCACTGTCAAGGAAGCCGATCCAAACAATCCCAACTCCCACCAGATGTTTGCCAAGTATAACCTTCAGCGTTCATTGCCAAACATCCAAGGTTCATGCCAATGGTATGCAGCAGCATGCGTAAACAATCCAGGCAACTACCGCACCGTTCTTGAGCAACAGTATCACAGCACTCCAGCGCTCCAGCCACTCATGCCATGGATAGACAGCAAAGCACCAGGCAAGCCACGAAAAGTAAGCAAAGCACGCTATGCAGCCGACGGCACAGTCCTTACATGGGAAGAGCCAAAAGCAAAGAAAGAAATGGACAAAGCCATCCTATACGTTATCTATAAATTTGCAAAAGGCGAAAAGATGAATCTCAACTCATCTGCCAACATCATCGGCATCACATCCAACACAACCTTCAACGCAGGCAACTCACCATCCGGCACAACCTACGTCATAACAGCCCTTGACCGCCTACACAACGAGTCAAAGCCTGTTAAAATAAAGTAACTATTAATATAAGCCATGAAAAATGCTGAGGTTCCTGCCGATCATTCTATAAAATAACATATAAAAAATCAAATAAATGATTAGATTAATCTTTATCCTATGCATGCTACTGTCATTTGGCAGTGTCTATGCACAAAAAACACAAACAAAGAAAGTACTTCTTGACACTTATTTCAACCACGAAGTGGATAAGAAAACAGGTAAGGTGCAGCACTACACTTGGGATGATACATCGAAATGGGGAGGCTACTCTCAGTTTGGCGAACTATTTGAAAAGCACGGAGGTACGCTTGCCATGCTCAACGAAGCTCCTACATCTGATTTGCTGAATGGCAGCAGCGTCTATATTATTGTTGATCCAGACCATGTGAAGGACAATCCTTCGCCAAACTACATGAATAAGGAAAGTGCTGAGGCGATTGCAAAATGGGTGAAGAATGGCGGCAGTTTGCTTGTACTGACCAACGACAGGGACAATTGTGACCTACAACACATTAACATATTGATGGATAAGTTCGGTCTGCATTTCAACAACACTACCATACTCCAGCTTGATATTCCAACAAAGGAGAATCCAGAGAATGTGTATCCTTTGCAAGGCACATTGGAAGGTACTGACAAGATGTATATGCGTGGCACATCCAGCATAGAGTGCAGCAAAGAAGCTCGCCGCATCGTATGGACTAAGGATAACGATGTAGTCATAGCTGAAGCAAACTATGGTAATGGACTCGTCATTGCCGTTGCCGATCCATGGATCTATAACGAATATATCTATCACACTCTTTTGCCTGATAACTATGATAATGCATCGGCAGCCGAACGCATCGTTGAGCAGCTGCTCGAAGGACGCAATTCACAATGTCACGAACTGCAGATACAGCAGAAGAATGGAAAGAACATCTATGGTATCGTAAGCAACCCCACATACCAATCTCAAAACCAAAACACCTCAAAAAAACAACACGGTGTAGCTGTTATTAGCCACGGATTCAATGGCACTCATCATTTTGGCAAAGACTATTTCAAAACACTCAACGACCTTGGCTATGCAGTCTATACCTTCGATTTCCCATGCGGAAGCGTAAACAGCAAAAGCGACAACAACACCATGAACATGTCCGTATCTGACGAAAAAGAAGCCTTAAAGGAAATAGTTTCATACTTCAAGAAACAGAAAGATATTGACAACAAAAAAATTGTGCTTATTGGCGAGAGTCAAGGTGGACTCGTATCTGCCCTTGCTGCCTCAGAATTGAAGAAACAGGTCAGCAATCTCATACTCATCTATCCTGCACTTTGTATCCCCGACAACTGGAATGCTCGTTACCCAAAAGTCGAGGATATTCCAGAAGTATCTGAGATATGGGGAGTTAAGCTTGGCAAGAAATTCATGATGGATATTCGTCCAATGAAACCTTTTGAGACAATAGGCAAATACAAAGGTCGTGTACTGATAGTGCATGGGACAGACGACAAAGTCGTACCGCTTGACTATTCAAAGCGCGCTGTGGAAACTTACAACGATGCCACATTAAAAATCATTGACAAAGCAGGTCATGGATTTAAGCCAGAAGAACGAATCCTATCTAATAAATATGTAAAAGAATTCCTTTCAAAATAAAATTCAGCAAAAACTTGACAAATTCAATGATTTTCTGTAACTTTGCATAGCATTCCATAGAAACAGGAATAAATCCATACAAACCAGACAAAGCTTTTGGCTAATGAATCAAAAGCTTTGTCCAACGAGACAAAAGCTTTGTCGCATGAGCC
>JAGHUI010000065.1 GCA_018064885.1 Candidatus Minthosoma equi
CCGAACGAAAGGTTCAAGCTCTCAAGCAAGTCGTCAAGCTCTGTGAGTGACTTCTTACCAAAGTTGCGGAACTTGAGCAAGTCTGTTTTGTTGAATTGTACGAGATCGCCGAGAGTTTCTACATCTGCTGCCTTCAAACAGTTGAGGGCACGAACAGAGAGATTCATATCGACAAGCTTAGTCTTAAGCAACTGACGCATACGCAATACCTCCTCATCGAATTCTTCATTGCCATCAAGATCTGCATTCTCGAGAGTAATCTTCTCGTCAGAGAACAACATAAGGTGATAAATAAGAATTCTTGATGCTTCCTTAAGAGCATCCTTTGGATGTATAGAACCATCTGTGGTGATTTCGAGGACAAGCTTTTCATAGTCTGTCTTCTGAGCAACACGATAGTTTTCTACTGCGAACTTGACGTTGCGAATTGGGGTATAGATTGAGTCAATAGCGATCTCATTTATCTCCTTGCAGAACTCACGATTCTCGTCTGCAGGAACATAACCACGACCTTTATTGATGTTCAATTCAATATCCAAAGTTGCTTGAGGATCTAAATGACAAATTACCAAATCAGGATTTAACACTCCAAATCCACTAAGATACTTGTTGATATCTCCAGCCTTAAACTCTGTTGAATTCTCGATAGAGATTGAAACCTTTTCGTTTTCAACTCCATCAGCCACTTGCTTGAATCGAACTTGCTTCAGATTCAAGATAATGTTGGTAACATCCTCCTTTACTCCTGGAATTGTTGAGAACTCATGATCAACACCTGTAATACGGATTGTGTTAATCGCATAGCCCTCAAGAGAAGAAAGAAGTACGCGACGAAGTGGATTACCGATGGTAATACCATAACCTGGCTCCAAAGGACGGAACTCAAACTTTCCGTACTTGTCGTCAGCTTCCAACATTACGACTTTTTCTGGTTTTTGAAATGCTAATATCGCCATTTGTTTAATTATTATTTAGAGTACAACTCGACAATCATCTGCTCCTTGATATTCTCAGGAATGTCTGCACGCTCTGGCATGTGGAGGAAAGTACCACCCTTGACATTCTCATCCCACTGAATCCATGGGTACTTGCTGTGATTGAAACCTGCAAGTGAAGCATCAACAACCTCAAGGCTCTTTGACTTTTCACGAACAGAAACAACCTGACCTGGCTGAACTGTATAAGAAGGAATGTTTACAACCTGACCGTTTACAACAATATGCTTGTGGCTTACAAGCTGACGTGCAGCGGCACGAGTTGGAGCGATACCAAGACGGTAAACGACGTTGTCAAGACGAGATTCGAGAAGCTGAAGAAGTACTTCACCAGTTACACCTGACTTAGTAGATGCCTTCTCGAAAAGATTGCGGAACTGACGCTCGAGAACACCATAAGTGTACTTTGCTTTCTGCTTCTCAGCAAGCATGAGACCGTACTCAGATGACTTCTTACGACGGTTGTTACCATGCTGACCTGGAGCAAAATTTCTCTTAGAGAGAACCTTGTCTGGTCCGAAGATTGCTTCGCCAAAACGACGAGCAATTCTTGATTTAGGTCCAATATATCTAGCCATATATTTTCTAATGATTTAATGCTATCGCTTCAGCTCTCAGCAGCAGCCGCAGAAAGGAAAAGATGCGGTAAAAACGAGCTGAATAGCAATAACATAATTCTAATAATTAAACTCTTCTTCTCTTTGGAGGACGACAACCATTGTGTGGAAGTGGAGTAACGTCGATGATCTCTATTACTTCAATTCCTGCTGCGTGGCATCCACGAACAGCAGCCTCACGGCCATTACCTGGACCCTTGATGTAAGCCTTTACCTTACGAAGACCAAGATCGAAAGCGACCTTAGCACAGTCCTGAGCAGCCATCTGTGCAGCATAAGGAGTGTTCTTCTTAGAACCGCGGAAACCCATCTTTCCTGCAGCTGACCAAGAAATCACATTACCTTCGCTGTTTGCAAGAGTAACAATGATGTTGTTAAATGAAGAGTGTACATGAAGCTGACCCTCTGCAGTAACCTTGACATTTCTCTTCTTTGCAGAAGTTGTTTTCTTTGCCATATCTAATTATTATTATTTAGTAGCCTTTTTCTTGTTTGCAACTGTCTTCTTCTTACCCTTACGAGTACGAGCGTTGTTCTTTGTACTCTGACCGCGTACTGGGAGACCAAGACGATGACGAATACCACGGTAGCAACCGATATCCATCAAACGCTTAATGTTAAGCTGAATCTCTGAACGAAGGTCACCTTCAACCTTATATTCTGCAGCAATTACCTCACGGATCTTACCTGCCTGTTCATCGTTCCAGTCCTTAACCTTGATGTCTTTATCTACGCCAGCCTTCTCAAGGATCTTAGCTGAGCTGCTGCGTCCAATACCGAAAATGTATGTGAGCGCAATTTCACCTCTCTTGTTCTGTGGGAGGTCTACACCAACAATTCTTATTGCCATATCTTTAATTATTTCGAATTCCTACAAAAGAATTATCCCTGACGCATCTTGTACTTAGGGTTCTTCTTATTAATTACAAACAGACGACCTTTTCGTCTTACGATAACGCAATCAGGTGTACGTTTTTTCAGTGATGCTCTAGTTTTCATATTGTGATTTTATTTATATCTAAATACTATTCGTCCCTTAGAAAGGTCGTATGGAGACATCTCTACTCGAATCTTATCTCCAGGAAGAATCTTAATGTAATGCATTCTCATCTTACCAGAAATGTGAGCGATAATCTCATGACCATTTTCCAATTCTACTCGAAACATTGCATTTGACAATGCTTCTACAATAGTTCCATCTTGTTCTATAGCGGACTGTTTAGCCATACTTTACAATAAAGATTTATCTCTTAATACTTTTTCAATTTCTTCGAATGACGAAAGAATATCAGCTTTTCCTTTGCGAACACATATTGAATGCTCATAATGGGCAGCTGGCTTCTTATCTCTTGTTATAATTCCCCAACGATCTTCTTGCATATAGATTTCTTTAACTCCCATAGCAATCATTGGTTCGATAGCAATACACAAGCCATTTTTAAGCAACATTCCGTTTCCTCTCTTTCCATAATTAGGTACTTGAGGATCTTCATGCATATCTTTTCCTACTCCATGTCCTACGAACTCACGTACAACTCCGTAACCCTGAGCTTCACAATGAGATTGTATCGCGTAAGAGATATCCCCTAGTCTATGACCAACTATAGCTTGCTCAATTCCTTTATATAATGACTCTTTTGTTGTTTGCAACAACATTTTAACATCATCAGAAATTTCACCAACGGCAAATGTGTAGCAAGAATCTCCACAATAACCATTTAACTTAGTACCACAGTCAATTGAAACAATATCGCCTTCCTGCAGTGGGGTATCATTTGGAATACCATGAACGACTTGATGATTAACAGAAGTACAAATACTTGCAGGAAATGGACTACCATAAGGATTTGGGAATCCCTTGAATGTTGGAATGGCACCATTATCACGAATATAAGACTCTGCAATGTTATCTAACTGCTTTGTTGTCACTCCAGGTTCTATAACCTTTGCTAATTCAGCAAGAGTTCTTCCAACTAACAGATTTGCTTTTCTAAGAAGTTCAACTTCTTCGTCAGTCTTAAGATATACCATCTATACTATATACGGCTTAATGTTCACCACGAACACGACCTGTATCAAGGAGGCCATCATAATGACGCATCATGAGATGTGACTCGATCTGCATGAGAGTATCAAGAACAACACCAACAAGAATCAAAAGTGATGTACCACCAAAGAATGCAGCAAACTCACTCTTAATGCCAAGCAAACCTGCGAATGCTGGCAAAATAGCAATGATTGCGAGGAATAAAGAGCCTGGGAATGTGATACGAGACATTATTGAGTCAATATAGTCTGCAGTATCCTTACCTGGTTTCACTCCTGGGATAAAGCCATTATTGCGCTTCATGTCCTCAGCCATCTGAGTTGGGTTGATAGTAATTGCTGTATACAAATATGTAAAGAGCACGATCAATATAGCAAAAATAAGATTATATACGAAACTGCCATTATCGATCAACTGACTTACAACTGGGTTGAGTTTACTTCCTGAGAACTGAGCAAGAGTAATAGGAATGAACATGATAGCCTGCGCAAAGATAATAGGCATTACATTTGCTGCGTAAGGCTTGAGAGGAATGTACTGACGAGCACCACTGATCTGACGAGATCCTGCAATACGCTTAGCATAATTTACAGGCACCTGACGAACACCCTGAACGAGAAGAATTGCTGCACAAATAACTGCAAGGAACAATACAATCTCTACGAGGAACATGATAAGACCGCCATGACCATCATGCAAACGAGAATCTCCTTCTTGATAAACAGCAGATGGGAAACGTGCAATGATACCAATCATGATGATAATTGACACACCATTTCCGATTCCCTTATCTGTAATTCTCTCACCCAACCAAAGGACAAACATACTACCAGCAGCAAGAATAATTGTTGCTGTAAGGAAGAACACATTCCAATCAAGTGATGAATAGAGCGCAGTTCCACCTGTTGTTGTCTTAAGGTTAAGAAGGTAGAATGGACCTTGAATAAGAAGAATAAGTACTGTCAAATAACGTGTGTACTGGTTCATCTTACGACGTCCACTTTCACCTTCCCTTTGCATCTTCTGGAAATAAGGAACTGCCAAACCAAGCAACTGCATAACAATTGATGCAGAAATGTAAGGCATGATTCCAAGTCCAAAGATAGATGCCTTTGAGAAGGCGCCACCTGAGAACATATCAAGAAGAGACATCAAACCACCTTCTGTCTGATGATGAAGTCCTTGAAGTGCTTCTGTATCAATACCAGGAAGCACTACATAAGAACCAAATCTGTAGATGGTGACAAACATAAGGGTAATGAGGATACGCATACGCAAATCCTCAATACTCCATATGTTTTTGATTGTCTGAATAAACTTTTTCATTATTTAGAGTTTTACAGCGTTACCACCCTTTTCTGTGATTGCAGCTTCTGCAGTTGCAGAGAAAGCATGAGCTTCAACATCAACCTTAACAGTGAGTTCACCATTGCCAAGAATCTTTACAAGCTGCTTCTTGTTGATGTAGCCTGCAGCAATGAGCTCCTCAACCCCGACTTTTGCGAGGTTCTTTTCCTCAGCGAGTTTCTGAATGAGGTCAAGGTTGATTGCCTTATACTCTACACGATTGATGTTCTGGAAACCGAATTTTGGAACACGGCGCTGAAGTGGCATCTGACCACCTTCGAAACCAATCTTTCTCTTATAACCAGAGCGAGCCTTAGCACCCTTATGACCGCGAGTAGATGTACGACCCTTACCAGAACCGTAACCACGACCTACACGCTTGCTATTATGAGTAGCGCCTTCAGCTGGTTGCAAATTATATAATTCCATTTTGAATCTGATTTTAGTGCATTAAACGTTAGTCAATAACCTCAACAAGGTGAGCTACCTTGCGAATCATACCACGCAAAGATGGAGTATCCTCACGCTCAACGACCCTATTAATCTTACCAAGGCCAAGAGACTCAAGAGTGCTCTTCTGATCAACAGGACGACCAGCCTGACCTTTTACCTGCTTAATTTTGATTGTTGCCATGATTAAACCTCCTTATCCTTTAAATACTTTAGTCAAATTAACACCACGGTTCTGTGCGACAGTTTTAGCGTCACGCATATTTGCGAGAGCCTCAATAGTAGCCTTCACAAGGTTATGAGGGTTAGAAGAACCCTTTGACTTTGCAAGAACGTCAGTAATACCAACACTCTCAAGCACGGCACGCATCGCACCACCTGCAACTACTCCAGTACCTTCTGAAGCTGGCATGATGAGAACACGAGCACCACCAAACTTAGCATAAGCCTCGTGAGGAACAGTTCCCTTAAGAACTGGAACCTTTACCAAATTCTTCTTTGCAGCTTCCTTACCTTTCTCGATAGCTGCTGTAACTTCTCCTGCCTTACCAAGACCATAGCCAATAACACCGTTACCATCACCTACAACAACGATGGCAGCGAATGTGAATGTACGACCACCCTTAGTAACCTTAGTAACACGATTAATAGCAACCAAGCGATCTTTAAGCTCGGCATCGTTTTGTACTTTAACTTTATTTACCATAATCGCATCTTAGAATTTAAGTCCAGCATTACGGGCAGCATCTGCTACCTCCTTAACTCTACCGTGATACAAGTAACCATTACGGTCGAAGACAACAGCTGTAATACCAGCTTCAAGAGCCTTCTTTGCAACGAGATCACCAACCTTTGCAGCCTGCTCTGACTTTGGCATCTTTTCGAAACCAAGTGATGATGCAGATACAAGTGTCTTCTGAGCCTCGTCATCGATTACCTGAACGTAAATCTGCTTATTGCTTCTGAATACGCTCATACGTGGGCGCTCAGCAGTACCAGAAATCTTATTGCGAACTCTATATTTAATTTTGAGACGTCTTTCAATCTTTGTAATCATACTCTTGTCAATTTAATTATTTAGCACTTGCAGACTTACCAGACTTTCTTCTAATCTCCTCGCCCTGGAAGCGAATACCCTTGCCCTTATAAGGCTCTGGCTTGCGGAATGAGCGAATCTTGGCACATACCTGTCCAAGAAGCTGCTTGTCTGCAGACTCGAGCATGATAAGAGGATCCTGATTTCTCTCAGACTTTGTCTCTACTTTGATTTCCTTAGGAAGTTCAAAAACAATAGCGTGAGAATAGCCAAGAGCGAACTCAAGGAGATTTCCTTGATTTGAAACACGATAACCAACACCTACGAGCTGAAGTGTTGCTTTGAAACCTTCAGATACTCCGTAAACCATGTTGTTTACAAGTGAGCGATAAGTTCCCTGAAGAGCATGACGCAACTTTGCGTTATCCTGCATCAGTTCTTCATTTTCAGCCATTGTTACCTGACCGTCCTCAATTGTAATCTTAATACATGGGTTTACTGGTTGTGTAAGTTCACCCTTAGGACCTTTTACAGTTACAATGTCATCCTTATGAGTTACAGTGACTCCTGCAGGAATAATAATAGGTAATTTACCAATTCTAGACATTATATATCCTCCTTAATTAATAAACATAGCAAAGAACTTCTCCACCAACTTTGAGTTCGGAAGCTTCTTTGTCTGTCATAACACCCTTAGATGTAGATACCACTGCGATACCCAATCCATTAATAACACGTGGCATGTCCTTGTAACCAGTGTACTTTCTGAGACCTGGACGAGAAACACGCTTTAAGCACTGAATAGCACTTACTTTAGTAACAGGATCATACTTGAGAGCAACTTTAATTGTTCCCTGAGGACCCTCTTCTACGAACTTGTAGTTCAAGATGTAACCTTTGTCAAAGAGAATCTTAGTAATCTCTTTCTTAAGGTTAGACGCAGGCACTTCTACGATCTTGTGCTTAGCCTGGATCGCATTACGAAGTCTGGTCAAAAAATCAGCTATTGGATCTGTCATAAAAATTAAATTAATCGGGACTGGGAATAATGCCCGACAATATTTAACAATAATGAAAATAAATCAGCTTTTATACAGATGACATATACACATATAAACACGTAAAATTACACGTTTCAGACATGTATTAACGTCAAAAAGCGTGCAAAGTTACATATTTTTATATAATGATTTGTTATTTTAGAAAAATCAAAGTCCGCAAAACTTGATTTTTTAACAAAAAATAACATCTATATCATCTTTTTGCTAATAATCAAATTATAAATAGTTTACCACTCCCGAACCTGTGGTAAACTAAATATGTCTGACTACCAGCTTGCTTTCTTAACACCTGGGATAAGTCCTGCAGATGCCATTTCGCGGAACTGGATACGAGAGAGTCCGAACTGGCGGATATAACCTCTTGGACGTCCAGTGATCTTGCAGCGATTGTGAAGACGGATAGGATTTGCATTAGCTGGGATAGCCTGAAGAGCGCGAGCTGCTTCATAAGCTTCGATTGGATCAGCAGAAGTTGCAATAACCTTCTTCAAGGCAGCACGCTTAGCTGCGTACTTTGCCACAAGCTTTGCACGCTTTACCTCGCGTGCTTTCATTGATTCCTTTGCCATGTCAAATTTTACTTTTTAGCGTCCTTAAATGGAAGACCGAATGCCTTAAGAAGTGCATAACCTTCTTCATCAGTCTCAGCAGAAGTTACAAATGTGATATTCATACCCATAATCTTATCAACCTGATCAATATTGATTTCTGGGAAAATAATCTGCTCTGTAATACCGAGAGTGTAGTTTCCACGACCGTCAAACTTAGACTCAATACCCTTGAAGTCACGAATACGAGGAAGAGATACGCGAATAAGCTTCTCAAGGAACTCATACATACGCTCACGACGGAGTGTAACCATAACACCAATAGGCATCTTCTTACGAAGGCGGAAATTAGAAATATCCTTCTTAGACATTGTTGCAACAGGCTTCTGACCAGTAATCTGTGCAATTTCCTTCATTGCAACCTCAATAACCTTCTTATCAGCAGTTGCCATACCAAGACCTTGGTTTACTACAATCTTCTTCAATACAGGAATCTGCATTGGTGAAGAGTAGTTGAACTGCTTCATGAGTGCTGGAGCAATCTGCTCAGCGTAAACATTTTTAAGTTGTGCTGTAGTAGTTGCCATTAGATTTCCTCCCCTGACTTTTTAGCGTAACGAACTAACTTTCCATTCTCACCCATCTTGCGACCGATACGAGTTGGCTTGCCAGTCTTTGGGTCCACAACATTAAGGTTAGAGATATGGATAGGAGCCTCCTGCTCGATAATACCTCCCTGTGGGTGTGCTGCACTAGGCTTAGTGCTCTTCTTTATCATGTTTACACCCTCGACAATAGCACGTTTCTTTTCAACGAGAACTTTTGTGACTTTACCAGTCTTTCCCTTCTCATCTCCAGCAAGAACACAAACCATGTCGCCTTTCTTAATATGTAATTTACTCATTGCTGTGTTAACTTTTAATGATTAAAGCACCTCAGTAGCCAAAGAAACTACCTTCATGTTAGCAGCACGGAGCTCACGAGCTACAGGACCGAAAATACGGCTGCCTCTCATTTCGCCAGCATTGTTCAAAAGAACACATGCATTATCATCGAAACGGATGTAAGAACCATCTGGACGACGTACCTCTTTCTTTGTACGAACGATCAAAGCCTTTGATACTGAACCCTTCTTCACATCACTTGTAGGGATAGCACTCTTTACTGCTACTACGATAATGTCACCAACAGAAGCATAGCGACGTCTTGTACCGCCAAGAACACGGATGCAAAGAACTTCACGTGCACCGCTATTGTCAGCAACCTGCAATCTTGATTCTACTTGTATCATAATTACTTAGCTCTTTCAACGATTTGTACTAATCTCCATCTCTTAGTTTTGCTCAATGGACGAGTCTCCATGATAAGAACAGTGTCACCAACGTGCGCATCATTCTTTTCGTCATGAGCATGGTATTTCTTTGTCTTCTGGACAAACTTACCATATATAGGGTGCTTTTCCTTAAACTTAGCAGCAACGACGATAGTTTTATCCATCTTGTCGCTTGTTACAACACCCTGTCTTTGTTTTCTTAAATTTCTAGCTTCCATTTAGCTCAATAATTTATTTATTACGCTGTGTAAGCTCGCCCTTCATACGCGCGATGTCGTGACGCAACTTCTTAATCTGAGAATTGTCTGCAAGTGGAGAAACGTTGTGATTGAACTTCATGTTATTCAAATTTGCAACTTCCACCTCAATACGCTCAGCGAGCTCCTCTGTAGTAAGTTCTCTAATTTCTGAAATTTTCATAATTAAGCGTTTTTATCGTAATCACGACGTACAACAAACTTAGTAGTAGTAGGAAGTTTCTGAGCACCGAGACGGAGAGCCTCCTTTGCGATGTCATATGAAACACCTTCAATCTCAAAAAGAATACGGCCAGGCTTTGCTGGGAATACATACTGGTATGGATCACCCTTACCTTTACCCATTCGGACGTCTGCAGGCTTCTTTGTAATTGGTTTATCAGGGAAGATACGAATCCAAACCTGACCTTGACGCTGCATGTGACGAGTAATGGCAACACGGGCAGCCTCAATCTGACGAGCTGTGATCCACTTTGTCTCGAGAGCCTTTATACCAAAACTACCGAATGAGAGTTCAGTACCTCTATGAGAGACACCCTTCCAACGACCGCGACCTTTTTGCGGTCTTCTATATTTTTGTCTTTTTGGCTGTAACATAGTTAATATCTTCTATGCGCTGATCCTTACTATAGGAATCAACTATATTAATTAATTGCGGTTATTAGACTTTCTGTTTCTAAAACGACGTCCACCACCGTTGTTGTTACCACGACCATTGTCTTTCTGCTGAGCGAAGTTAGGAGTGAGATCCTGCTTACCAAACTTCTCACCGCGGCAAATCCAAACCTTGATACCAAGGAGACCAACCTTTGTAAGAGCCTCTGCAAGACAGTAGTCAATATCTGCACGGAGAGTGTGAAGAGGAGTACGACCTTCCTTATACATCTCAGAACGGCTCATTTCAGCACCGTTAAGACGTCCAGAAATCTGAACCTTGATACCTTCAGCACCAGAACGCATTGTATTAGTAATAGCAGTCTTGATAGCACGACGATAAGCAATTTTTCCCTCAATCTGACGAGCGATGTTATTAGCAACAATCACAGCGTCAAGCTCAGGACGCTTAATTTCAAAGATGTTAATCTGAACCTCCTTATCAGTAACCTTCTTGAGTTCCTTCTTAAGAGCCTCAACCTGCTCACCACCCTTTCCAATGATGAAACCTGGACGAGCTGTACAGATTGTAATAGTTACGAGCTTAAGTGTACGCTCAATAACAATCTTTGATACGCTTGCCTTAGCAAGACGAGCGTTGAGGTACTTGCGGATTTTGCTATCCTCGAGGAGGTTTTCACCAAAATCATTTCCGCCGAACCAGTTAGAATCCCAACCTCTTACGATACCGAGGCGGTTGCTTATTGGATTACATTTTTGTCCCATAATTACTTTTCTTCATTAGTTTTAGCGTCCACGAAAATGGTAACATGGTTAGAACGCTTACGAATTCTATAACCACGACCCTGAGGTGCTGGTCTCATACGCTTGAGAGTAGCGCCTTCGTCAACAAAAATCTTAGAGATATAGAGTTCACCGTTTTCAGCCTTGCGGTCATTCTTCTGCTCCCAGTTTGCGATAGCAGAACGAAGCAACTTCTCAAGATCCTTAGCAGCATCTTTGCTGTTGAACTTAAGAGTTGCAAGAGCCTTGCTCACTTCCATACCACGAACGAGGTCTGCTACGTAACGCATCTTGCGTGGTGAAGAAGGAACATTGCGAAGACTAGCGAAGTAAGTAGTCTTTTTGGCCTCCTTAATCTTTTCGGCCATTAATCTTTTTCTTGCTCCCATTATATAAAAGTCTTATTTACTTGGTTGAAGCCTGTTACTATTACTTCTTCTTATTACCTGCGTGACCGCGGAAAGTACGAGTAAGAGCAAACTCACCGAGCTTGTGACCTACCATATTTTCAGTAATGTAAACAGGGATAAATTTATTACCGTTATGCACTGCAATAGTATGACCAACGAAATCTGGAGATATCATTGAAGCGCGAGCCCATGACTTGATAACGCTCTTCTTGCCGCTCTCATTCATAGCGAGAACTTTCTTTTCGAGCTTAACATTGATGTATGGACCTTTTTTTAATGAACGACTCATATTCAGTTAACTTTATTACTTGTTACGTCTTTCAATAATGTACTTGCTTGACTGCTTCTTTGGTGCGCGAGTCTTAAGACCCTTAGCATAGAGGCCGTTGCGAGAGCGTGGGTGTCCACCTGTGTGACGTCCTTCACCACCACCCATTGGGTGATCAATTGGATTCATTACAACACCACGGTTGTGTGGACGACGACCGAGCCAGCGGCTACGACCTGCCTTACCTGAAGATTCAAGAGCATGATCTGAGTTGCTTACGCTACCGATAGTTGCGCGGCAAACAGAAAGAACCTTACGAATCTCACCAGAAGGAAGTTTGATTACACAGAAACGTCCTTCACGAGAAGTTAACTGAGCAAAGTTGCCTGCAGAACGAACCATCTTTGCACCCTGACCTGGACGAAGTTCGATATTGTGAATAACAGTACCGACAGGAATGTTCTCAAGTGGAAGAGTGTTGCCGAGGTCTGGAGTTGCATCCTTTCCTGACATGATAGTTGCGCCTACCTGCAAACCATTAGGAGCAACGATGTAACGTTTTTCACCATCAGCGTAGAAAACAAGTGCAATACGAGCGCTACGATTTGGATCGTACTCAATTGTCTTTACAACTGCAGGAATTCCGTCCTTTTCTCTCTTGAAATCGATAATACGAATCAAACGCTTGTGGCCGCCACCTCTGTAGCGAACAGTAATCTGACCGGAGTTGTTACGACCGCCAGTACTGCGCTTACCGAAAACAAGAGTTTTCTCTGGTACTGATGTAGTAACATCATCGAAAGTACCAATAGCCTTGTGTCTTTGACCAGGAGTTACTGGTCTAAATTTACGAATACCCATTTGTTTAATTAAATGTTACTATAGAAATCGATAGTTTCGCCTTCCTTAAGGGTAACAATAGCCTTCTTATAAGCCTTTGTGCTACCCTTGATAACACCAGCCTTTGTATAGCGGCTCTTACGCTTACCAGCGTAGTTCATTGTGTTAACCGAAACTACATTAACGTTATACTTAGCTTCTATTTCCTTCTTAATCTCAATCTTATTGGCTTTAGGAAGTACAATGAAACCGAACTTATTGGTCTGTTTCTCTGAAATAGCTGTCATCTTCTCTGTAACCAATGGTTTTACGATATATGCCATAGTTTTGTACCTCCTTACTTGTTAAAAGTTTCATCAACCAACTTAAGCGCATTTTCAGTCACAACAAGTACATTAGCATTCATTACCTTATAAGCATTGAGTGCAGATGCTGTCATAACTTCAACACGCTGAATGTTACGGACTGACAAATTTACGTTCTTTTTAACTTCTGGCAAAACGATGAGAGTCTTCTTGCCATTAACTTTAAGATTATTTAACAAAGCAACGCCCTCTTTTGTCTTTGGAGCCTCGAAATCGAAGTCTTCAACTACAACGATAGCATTCTGCTGAGCCTTATAAGAGAGAGCACTCTTACGAGCAAGATTCTTAACTTTCTTGTTAAGTTTGAACCAATAGTCACGAGGACGTGGACCGAACACACGACCACCACCGCGAAGAACTGGAGACTTGATGTCGCCGCGGCGAGCACCGCCGCCACCCTTCTGACGGATAAGCTTACGAGTAGAGCCTGTAATTTCGCTTCTTTCCTTAGACTTATGAGTACCCTGACGCTGTGCAGCGAGGTACTGATTTACTGCGAGGTAGATAACATGGTCGTTAGGTTCAATTCCAAAGATTGCATCATTTAGAACAACCTTCTTACCAGTGTCCTCACCTTTGATATTTAATACAGAAACTTCCATTGCTTACTTGTTGATTATTACGATTGAACCCTTAGCACCTGGAACACTACCCTTAAGAAGAAGAAGGTTGTGCTCTGGAACCACCTTAATTACCTGGAGGTTATGAGTTGTAACTTGTACGTTACCCATCTGACCACCCATTGGTACATTCTTGAATACACGAGATGGAGTTGCACAAGCACCGATAGAACCTGGCTTGCGGAGACGGTCATCCTGACCGTGAGTAGCCTGACCTACACCACCGAAACCGTGACGCTTAACAACACCCTGGAATCCCTTACCCTTAGATGTTCCAATAACATCAACGTAAGCAGCATCGTTAAAAAGATCAACTGTGATTACATCACCGAGGTTTTTCTCCTCGTCAAAAGTGAACTCGGCCAAGTGTCTCTTTGGTGTTGTACCTGCCTTCTGGAAATGTCCCATCATCTGCTTGGTGGTGTTCTTTTCCTTAGCCTCTTGGAAGCCTACCTGCACAGCAGCATAGCCATCCTTTTCTACGGTTTTAACCTGAGTAACAACACAAGGACCTACTTCGATAACAGTGCATGGAAGATTCTTTCCATCGGCACTGAAAACGGATGTCATTCCGATTTTTTTTCCTAATAATCCTGGCATTTCAATAATACTTTTAATTGTTCTCTAATATTAAACTTTGATTTCAACCTCAACACCACTTGGAAGTTCGAGCTTCATAAGAGCATCAACAGTCTTTGTTGTAGAACTGTAAATGTCAATAAGTCTCTTATAAGTACAGAGTTCAAACTGCTCACGAGACTTCTTGTTAACGAATGTAGAACGGTTTACTGTGAAGATACGCTTGTGAGTTGGAAGTGGAATAGGACCGCTTACAATAGCGTCAGTTGCCTTCACTGTCTTAACAATCTTCTCAGCTGACTTGTCAACCAGATTGTGGTCATAAGACTTAAGCTTAATACGAATTTTTTGCTGACTCATAGTTTAATGTATAATTTATTATAATATAAAGGTGGAGAGGTATCCGCCAAAGAGTCGTTTGCTTGACGCAGAACCTCTCCATCTGGTATTTTATACGAGATCTGTACGACCGTTGCACTCTGCAAGCACTTCCTTAGCAATAGAGCTTGACACTGGTGCATGGTGATCATACTGCATAGATGAAGTTGCACGACCAGAAGTGATAGTACGGAGAGCTGTTACATAACCGAACATTTCGCCCAGTGGAACCATTGCCTTAACAAGGCGAGCACCAGAACGAGTGGTATCCATGCCCTCAACCTGACCACGACGCTTGTTGAGGTCACCGATAACATCACCCATGTTCTCCTCTGGAGTAACAACTTCAAGTTTCATGATAGGCTCCATGAGAACAGGCTTAGCCTGTGAACATGCATTCTTATAAGCCTGACGAGCTGCGATTTCGAATGACAACTGGTCAGAGTCAACAGGGTGGAAGCTACCATCAACGAGAGTAACCTTCATGCTATCCATTGGGAAGCCACCGAGAACGCCATTCTTCATAGCCTCAGCGAAGCCCTTCTGAACTGCTGGGATGAATTCCTTAGGAACGTTACCACCCTTAACCTCGTCAACGAACTGAAGACCTGTGCCCTCAAAGTCGTCATCAACAGGACCTACGTTTACGATAATGTCTGCAAACTTACCACGACCACCTGACTGCTTCTTGTAAACCTCGCGGAGATTAACTGTCTTAGTGATTGCTTCCTTATAGTTAACCTGTGGCTTACCCTGATTACATTCAACCTTAAACTCACGCTTAAGACGGTCGATGATGATATCGAGGTGAAGTTCACCCATACCAGAGATAACTGTCTGACCAGACTGTTCATCAGTCTTAACAGTGAATGTTGGGTCTTCTTCTGCAAGTTTCTGGAGACCGAGAGAAAGCTTATCGAGATCCTTCTGAGTCTTTGGCTCAACTGCAATACCTATAACAGGATCAGGGAAGTCCATAGATTCAAGTACGATTGGAGCGTCCTCATCACAGAGAGTATCACCAGTGTGGATATCCTTAAGACCTACAACGGCACCGATATCACCAGCGCCAATCACCTCAACAGGATTCTGGTGATTAGAGTGCATCTGGAAAAGACGTGATACACGCTCCTTCTTTCCCGAACGAGTGTTGTATGTATATGAACCAGCCTCTATCTTACCTGAGTAAACACGAACGAAAGTAAGACGACCTACATATGGGTCTGTAGCAATCTTGAATGCGAGAGCAGAAGTCTTCTCGTCCTCAGATGGCTTACGATCCTCTTCTTCTTTAGTGTCAGGGTTTGAACCAACAACAGCCTCAGTATCGAGTGGAGATGGGAGGAATGCACAAATGTAGTTAAGAAGAGTCTGAACACCCTTGTTCTTAAATGAAGATCCACAAAGCATAGGAGTTGCAGCGAGAGAACAAGTTGCCTTACGGATAGCAGAGATGATTTCTTCCTTAGTAATTGTAGAAGGATCATCAAAGAACTTCTCCATAAGAGCGTCATCGAATTCTGCTACTTTCTCAAGCATATTATTACGCCATTCCTCTGCCTCGTCCTTAAGATTATCTGGAATTTCTATAATATCATATTCTGCACCCTGAGTCTCATCATGCCAAATGATACCCTTCATTTCAATAAGGTCAACGATACCCTTGAAGTTTTCCTCTGCACCGATTGGAATTACAACTGGAACTGGGTTAGCACCGAGAACCTCCTTCATCTGGCGAACAACCTCGAAGAAGTCTGCGCCAGAACGGTCCATCTTGTTAACGTAGCCAATACGTGGCACGTTGTACTTATCTGCCTGACGCCAAACTGTCTCTGACTGTGGCTCAACACCACCTACTGCACAATATGTAGCGACAGCACCGTCAAGGACACGAAGTGAACGCTCAACCTCAGCAGTGAAGTCAACGTGTCCCGGAGTATCAATCAAGTTGAACTTATACTTATTGTTGTTCCAAGTCCAGTAAGCTGTAGTTGCAGCAGAAGTAATTGTGATACCACGCTCCTGCTCCTGAGCCATCCAGTCCATTGTTGCGCCACCATCATGTACCTCACCAATCTTATGAGTCTTACCTGTGTAGAACAGGATACGCTCAGAAGTTGTTGTCTTACCAGCATCGATGTGAGCCATGATACCGAAGTTACGCGTAAGATGCAAATCTTGCTTTGCCATATCTAGTATATTTACTATTTTCTTATTAACAAATCACAAATTAACTCTTAGAAGCGGAAGTGTGCGAATGCACGGTTAGCCTCTGCCATACGGTGCATATCCTCCTTACGCTTGAATGCACCACCCTGCTCATTGAATGCATCCATAATCTCAGAAGCAAGTTTATCTGCCATGCTCTTACCAGAACGCTTGCGAGCGAAACTGATCATGTTCTTCATAGAGATTGCCTCCTTACGGTCAGCACGGATTTCTGTTGGAACCTGGAATGTGGCACCACCGATACGACGGCTCTTAACTTCAACCTGTGGAGTGATGTTCTCGAGAGCCTTCTTCCAAATTTCAAGTGGAGACTTCTCTTCGTTCTTCATCTTATTCTCAACATTCTTGAGTGCTGTGTAGAAGATAGTATATGCTACGCTCTTCTTTCCATCGTACATGAGGTTGTTAACAAACTTTGTAACCTTTACATCACCGAACACTGGATCTGGAAGGATCACACGCTTCTTTGGTTTAGCTTTTCTCATTTTTTTGTTTGATTTAATCTTTCTTTAGTCTGAGGCTGCATTTTTGTGTGTGTCTTCAACGCCCACTCCAGGGCATTTACTCAACCCTTTCAAGCATTTCCGTCAAACCAAACTTTGTGAAAAAACTGTTGTTTCTGTTTTCAGTAAGAAATAGGATTACTTCTTAGCTTTTGGACGCTTAGCTCCGTACTTTGAACGACGCTGTGTGCGGCTTGCAACACCAGCAGTATCAAGAGCACCACGGATGATGTGGTAACGTACACCTGGAAGGTCCTTAACACGACCACCACGAACAAGTACGATTGAGTGCTCCTGAAGGTTGTGACCCTCACCTGGAATGTAAGAGTTAACTTCCTTCTTGTTTGTCAAACGAACACGAGCGACCTTACGCATCGCTGAATTAGGCTTCTTAGGAGTAGTAGTGTACACGCGCACGCAAACACCGCGACGCTGTGGGCAAGAATCCAATGCAGGAGACTTACTCTTGTCTACCAAAACCTTACGGCCTTTTCTTACCAATTGTTGAATAGTAGGCATTTTGTTTAATTTTTATATTATTATTAATTTAATTGTCATTCAATTCGAGCGCCCACCTTTTTCCCTTCCCTCTTGAAGGGAACCAAAAGTGCTTTGTGGTCAGCTCTCCGCTTTGCTTCGTGCTAAATTTATGTATCGTAAATCTAATCACATCCCTTTTTCTACAGGGCCATATCATCCCCTCACGACACTAATGTACCTAACCAAGGCACGCACTACTCCAAAAAGTGCTGCAAAGTTACGAATTTTCTGCCAAACAACATATTTTTCAAAGGATTATTTTTCTTCCTTTTCTAAAAAGGACCCAAAATACAATACATATTAACCTTTTTTAACAAAAACGCATCAAGAAAAATATTGTTTTCAGCCTAAAAACAGTTAAAAAAGACGCTAATAATACAACAAGAGTCATGGAAGCAAAACTCCATGACTCTTATATAAATTATATGTACGCGCGAGGCAGCGTGTCATCAATCACTCACCTTATGCTTCGCCTTTCTTGATATTGAATGGTGCAATTGTACGTCCTTCAGGAGAAGGCTGCTGAGGCTGCTGAAGCCTAATAGCACCAAATTGCTGTTCATACTTCTGGATATTATCCTGAAGAGCAAGAAGGAGACGCTTAGCATGCTCTGGAGCCATGATGATACGACTCTTAACCTGAGCCTTTGGCATACCAGGCATCATTTGAACGAAATCCGTGATTACCTCACAGCTTGAATGGGTAATAATAGCGAGGTTAGCGTATGTACCCTCTGCCACTTCTGGCTTCAGCTCAATCTGAAGCTGCTGATTGTTGTTGTTTTCTGCCATTGTTTTTTATTTTAGTTTTATTTGATATACTTTGGAGCATAGCTCTCATGGTACATTTTAATAGTCTGCTTAGGACTGTCACCTATCCATCTGTAACCGTTTCTACGTTCATATCCGACCTTTGAAAGTTCTCTTACAGGAACGCCATCACGATCACAATAAAAAGGTTCTGCCTTTTCAAGATCATAATAACGCGCCCATACATCAGACCCTTCTTTTGACACAATGCGACGATCTTTCTTGCCCTCTTCATTAGTATAATTCTCAAGAGCAGTATCTTTCATCACATGAGCCTCCAGCCACTCAACGCCACCCTTGACAGCATCAATGACATCTTGGCTTGGATTTGGAACGCCCATAAGCAATTCCAAAAGAGTTGTAGTTTCCCCTTGTCCTGTATATGAAGCAAGTTCAAAGGCGCGAGCATTGCATGGAGCTAAAGTTCTTCTGTCATGCTGTTGACACCATACAGTTCTCTTACCCATTTTCCATGCGTCCGAACCAAATTCCAGCACCTTGTCATTCTCATCCACACGAATCTGGCAATCCAGAACACATTGGATAGCCTTGTCAAAAGATTGCTGACATTTTTTCTTCATTGACTTAGAAATAGCCATATTCTTAAAATCAGCCTTATCCTTAGCAATATCACGAAGGAGCTTCATGACATTCATCATGGCATTATCATTGAAAGTTATCTGTGACGAATAATCCACACCTTTTCTCGCAGGATAGAACTGAGGAAAACCGCCATTGTCATACTGCATTTCCAACAGATATTCCAACCCCCTATTGAAAGAAGCCTGATACTTTACCGTTTTCTCCTTCAGCGCATCTTTATCAATCCACCCGAAGCCTTGACTCTGCATCTCAACAATCTTATCCACAGCTTTAGCAAGAGCCTTCATCTCATTAATTGTTGCATCATTGTCAATAGTAGAACCAATGCCCGTTTTCTTACACTCCATCATATGTTTCTGATCAGCGCCTTTAAGCCAATCTTCATTCTTAGGCCAGCCACCAGACTTCATTTGATACTTCACAATGGAATCAGCCAATTGAAGTTCCTTACCTGTTGAAGTCTGGGCAAAAACACCCACAGTGCAAGCAACAATGCAAAAACTTATAAGTAATCTTTTCATACTAATCTACTATATACTAATTAACATCATTATTCGTCTATAACTATCTATTTGTTTGTCATTATATCCAGCACACACTTGTCCGTTTCACTCATTGCATCTTTGCCGATTTTCGTCAAATTATGAATAGACTTGTCCACATCATCATCGATTATGCCTTCAACAGAAGTCACGCAATCATGCTGAACAGCCATCATTGCAGAAAGCACAGCAGTACTAACACCACTTGCAAGCTTCAATGCACATGAAGGCTTTGCACCATCACAAATCATACCAGCAAGATTCGCAATCATGTTCTTAACAGCAAAAGTCACCTTCTCGTAATCGCCACCCATCAAGTATGTCATTCCGCAAGCAGAACCAGTAGAAGCGACAACACAACCGCACAAAGCGCTAAGCTTTCCCAGCGACTGCTTAATGTAAATAGCAGTTAAATGGCTCAGCATGAGCGCACGAGTCAGTTCTTCATCCGTATTGTGATTCTCTTGAGCAAACTTAACAACAGGCAAAGTTGCGCAAATTCCCTGATTACCGCTGCCAGAATTACTCATCACAGGAATGATAGCTCCTGCCATACGAGCATCACAAGCACATGCAGTTGACGAAATTATATGAGAGAAAATAGTGTCACCGAATATACCTTTTCCCAAAGGCCTCGAAAGAGTCTTTCCAAGGGAATGACCGTAATTGCCCTTCAAAGACTCCTCGGAAGCCTTTTCGTTCAGCGCCTGAGCTTCGCGAATAAACTCAATCTCATCCAAAGGAGCAGAAGTCGCGAACTCATACACTTTCTGCAAATTCAACCAAGTATCATCTGCAGAATCATCGTCAGCATTCCCAGCCTCTTTTTCAAACAGAACTTTATCGCCCTTCTGAACAAGTATAAAATTAGAATGTCCACCACTAATAACAGCCCTTGCTGTCTTATCGCCTGTACTTACAAGAACTTCTATGTAAAGTTTCTCTTCGATGCCCTGCTTCAAGTTGATATTGACATGATTTCCCTCCACATACGTTTTGCCCTCAGCAACAGCATCAGAATTCACATCTTTCAACACCTCAAGACCATATTCAGACTTACCAATAGAAGCACCGAGTGCAATAGCAATAGGAAGTCCAATCATTCCTGTGCCAGGAATACCCACACCCATTGCGTTCTTGAGGATATTAGCTGACAATTGCACCTCAATCCTTTCAGGCATAACTCCAAGCGTCTCCTTTGCCTTAGCCACACACAACGCCACAGCTATTGGTTCCGTACATCCAACAGCAGGCACCACTTCACTCTTCACAAGTGCAATTATTCGTTTTCTTAATTCTTTATCCATTTTATTATATTTCCAATGCAAAGAAACAACATTTTTTTCAACTTACCAAATAATCATCACGTGAATATAGGAAGATTAACAGAATGTAGCGAGATTATCACCTTATTTAAACATAACAGCAGTGCCCCACACCTTCGAAAAGATGAGGGGCACTCCATCAAAACAATTGTTACATCAGAATAACTATGCTAATTCACAAACAAAAGGCTTATTTAAAAAGATGTGGGACAAACTCAGCAAAACACCTTCTCCAAGTGAGCCACTCATGCGCTGTACCCTGAGAAGCGTAGTAGTTCACATTGATTCCTGCAGCCTTGAGGTTCTCAGTCATCTTCTCTGTACCGAAATTTTCCTCTGTGCCACAACCCATGAAGAAATAGTTGATTGCCTTGTTAAACTTAGCAGCATCCTTGAACACACCACCATTATAAGTGTTGACATCCACACCAAAGATAGCGCCAGAGAAAGTACCAATAGCAGAGAACTTGTCAAGGTTGGCTGTAGTGATTTCCAGAGTTTCCTTGCCGCCCCAAGAAAGACCTGCCATTGCACGATTCTGCTGATTCTTCTTTGTACGGAAAGTCTTGTCAATGAAAGGAATAATATCTTTGAGAAGAACAGGGGTGAAAGAAGCGCCAAACTCAGCCATAGACTCACCTTTCTTTGTTCCGAAAGAATGGCTGCAATTGCCATTATCCATAACAACAATCATCTCCTTAGCCTTGCCTTTAGCAATGAGGTTATCCATGATGTAGTTCATCTTGCCCTGCTGGCTCCATCCGCGCTCATCCTCACCCATGCCATGCTGAAGATAGAGAACTGGATAAGTGCCTTTACCGCTCTCATAGCTTGCAGGAGTATAAACGAAACAGCGACGCTCCTTACCTTCGACAGAAGACCAGTACTTGCACTCTCTCACCTGACCATGCTTAATCTTATTGTCGTAAGAATAAAGAGCAATTTCTTCATCTGTCATAGTGGCATTCTTTTGAAGTTTCATTAGATTTGGATTATCGCTGATATTCACATTAATATCAATACCGCCGCACATCTTGCCACAGCCGAAATAAGCCTCCGAAGCAGGATCAATGACGTTAATGCCGTCAATATCGAGGAAATAATAATGGAAGCCACAAACAAGAGGAGGAGTTGTAACCATCCATGCGCCATTAGCATCCTTCACCATAGGATATTTCGTACCGCAAATGTCTGCAGCAACAGCCTTTGCTGATGGAGCAACTACTCTGAAAGTCACACGTCCATCCTTGTCAACAAGAGGATACTCTTGAACAGGAACTGTGTTATCTGCAACCTTCTGGTTCTCCTTGTTCAAAATGCTCATCATGACATCAGCATAGCGGCGACCAAGCATGCGGTAACCCTCTGCTGTGAAATGAAGATGATCGAAAGCACCAGGACACTTGGCAGCAGATACAGGATAAGCGGTAGGAATAGTCTCCTGAATCTTGTCGATGATAGCATTATGAAGGTGGCAAGCACCGCCCATTTCCTGAGTCATAAGCTCACCAACAAGTAGAGGACAATCCTCCGCCTTAAGATTAAGTTCTTTGAGCATGCGGTCGTAGATAACCTTCACGCGGTCTGGCCAATCCTGCTGAGTGTTGTTTGTACAACCTTGATGAAGGAGAATTCCCTTGATCACACCTACCTTCTGAGCTTCCTTAGCAAGGTTAATAAGCTCACGATATGGATTGTCATTGTAAGATTTGCAGAAATTCTTATACCAGTCAGCAGCATGAGCAATATTGTCTGCACATTTATCCTCATCAAACAGGTCGATGTTTGCGCCACCAACAGCAACATTAATCACACCAACCTTAATATTCTCAGGCAATTGTTCCACGAGAGAGCGTCCGAAATAGTCAGCAGGAGTAAGGCCAGTGAAAGCACGGCAAAGAGGTGGAACGGCAGCATACCACTGTCCTTTCTTGCGACCAGTGTTCTCCATATCAACGGCCGCCATCATGCGGAAGCGAGTGCTGATGTTCTGGCGATCCTGAGGTTCAATTTTGGCATTTCCCTCCATATTTGACTGACCAAAACAGAGGTAAATGTGAAAGTCTTTGTCAAAACCTGTTGGCTGAGGAATCTCGCCAGCAGCTTTTTCGCCATCGCTGTAATTCAGCACCTTGTTCTGCTCATAGAACTGATCCACCTGTGCAGAAGCCGAAGTAAAACATGCTAAGGCGAAAATAGAAATTAATAAATGTTTCATAAGTTACAGTTTTTATAATGATTTGGTAATATGTGATTATTGTCTTTTACAAAAAACAAAGACAAAGTTACAGCAAACTTACGAAACGACATCTTCAACATGTTACATTTTATTTGTCTGCTGTTTCATACAAACTACAAACACATAAAAAGTCCGGAACGAAACTCGAACCGGACTTATATCTAAGAGAAAAGATAATCACTCGCTATAGTTCTTCAAACCATTGTTAAGCCAGTTTTGGAACTTAGCAATATCCTCGTCAAACGAATAACTTGACTCCAGAGGATTGCCTTCATTGTCAAGAAGAACATAGAAAGGTTGAGCTGTTGCGCCAAACTTGCTTGACTGCAGATAGCTCCACTTGTCGCCAACGGAACGAAGCTTGCGCTCTTCGCCATTCACACTCACAACAATTGGCTCAGGCAACTTTGTCTTTTCATCCACATAAAGCTGTATCAAGACATACTTCTCAGTCATGATTTCAGCAACAGTAGGATCAACGAACACAGAAGCCTCCATCTTTCGGCAGTTCACGCAACCATATCCAGTAAAGTCAATCATAACAGGCATATTGTGCGCCTTAGCATAAGCCATACCCTCCTCATAATCAGTGAACATTGGCTTCACCTCTTCTTCTGCTGCAAGATTGAAATCCTGAGTCTTCATTGGAGGAGCAAATGCGCTAACAGCCTTCAATGGAGCGCCCCAGAGACCAGGAATCATATACATAGCAAAGGCAAAAGCAGCAAATGCCATGAAGAAGCGAGGAATGCTTGTTCTATGATTAACAACGACATTGCCCATCTCATCATATTCAACCTCATCATGAGGGAAACGGATCCAACCGATAAGGTAAGCACCAAGAAGAGCGAACAAAGCAATCCAAAGAGCAAGGAAAGTCTCGCGATCAAGGATTCCCCAGCCCTCGCAAAGGTCAGCAACAGAAAGGAACTTGAGAGAGAAAGCAAGTTCAACGAAACCAAGAGTGACCTTCACTACATTCATCCAGTTGCCACTCTTTGGAGCAGACTTAAGCATGGTTGGGAAGAGAGCGAACAATGTGAAAGGAAGAGCAAGCGCAATGGCGAAACCAAGCATTCCCACAACAGGACCGAGGATGTTAGATGTAACCACCTGAACGAGCAAGAAACCTATGATAGGACCTGTGCAAGAGAAGCTCACAAGCACAAGAGTGAATGCCATGAGGAACACGCTCAAGAGACCTGTAGTGCTGCTCGCCTTGCTGTCCACAGCATTGTTCCATTTTGAAGGAAGAGTTATTTCAAAACCTCCAATGAACGAAGCACCGAAAACGAGAAGCATCAAGAAAAAGAACAAGTTGCACACCCAGTTTGTGGCAAGATCGTTCAATGCTGAAGCACCAAAGATAAGCGTAATCACCAATCCGGCAACAACGTAAATCACCACGATGCTGATACCGTAGAGAATCGCATCGCGAAGACCGCGTTTTCTCGCAGCAGCAATCTCCTCAGGAGTAGATTTCTTTGTTGTACCCTTCTTCAGGAAGAAGCTGACAGTCATAGGAATTATAGGCCACACACAAGGAGTCACGAGAGCCACAAGACCGCCCAAGAAACCAAGAACGAAGATGTACCAGAGTGAAGAATCTTCTGTATCGCTGTTTGCCCCCTCGCCAAAAGACTTAAGTTTGTCAATCACCGGTGCCCATAGGTCATCATCCTCCTCTGCCATCTGGAGAGCAACTGTATCAGCGGCAAGAGTGTCAGGTTCAACAGTTTCTACTGTTTCAGCCACATCATCAGCAGCAGGTTCAGATTCTGCAGGCTTATCTGCCTCCTTAGGTTTCTCATCATTCACAGCAGCAACCTCGCCGCTAAAGTCAAAATCCACGCTTGTTGGAGGAATACAGTTTTGGTCATTACATGCACCATACTCCAAATATCCCTCAATCAGATATTTGCCCCCAAGAAGTTTCACCTTCTGCGTGAAAGTGGCAGAACGCTCGAAATAAAACACATCAGCACCGAACATCTCTTCGTAATGCTTGATGGCATTTGTCGTAGGCTTGAGCGCACCGTCAAGCTTCGCACCAGAAATCTTCTCAATGTTGATAGTAGTAGGAGTCGGGCCATCAGCAACAACATTTGTGCTATACATGTGCCAGCCACCCTGAATAGTTGCAGCAAACGTAATCACTGCCTCAGTAGGAGATGTCTCCTTTATTGTTGTTGTAACCTTGACTGGCGAAGCAAACTGAGCATTTGCGACACCAAGGCAACACAACATCAAAACAAACGATATAAGTTTTCTCATATTTTTTCCTTATTGGACTAATGAGACTTATAGGACTAATAGGAGTTATAAGTCTAATCAACCCTGTTAAACACTCACACAATTCCTTTTTCTTGCAGATACTTCAAGGCATCGATGCCAGCGTGGCAGCCGCTTCCTGCAGCGCTGATAGCCTGACGGTAGATTGGATCTGCCACATCGCCAGCAGCAAAGACACCAGGCACATTTGTTGCAGTAGTTGGATGCAGGACCTTGATGTAGCCTTGTTCGTCAACTTCAACGGCAGGACGGAACACCTCTGAATTTGGATGATGACCGATAGCAAGGAAGAAACCATCAATTGTCACATCGAAACGTTCCTCATTCTCCTTGCCCTTATTGCGCACCAGATGAGCGCCCTCAACACCATTGTCACCGAAAAGACCTTCTGTCTGAGTGTTCCAGAGAATCTCGATATTCTCTGTACCCTTAACCTTCTGCTGCATTGCTTCGCTTGCACGGAGAACATCGCGGCGAACGATGAGATAGACTTTCTTGGCAAGACTTGCCAGATACTGAGCCTCCTCACAAGCTGTGTCGCCGCCGCCAACAACAGCAACAACCTTCTTTCTATAGAAGAAACCGTCACAAGTGGCACAAGCACTCACGCCCTGGCCTGCATATTTCTCTTCATCAGCCAAGCCCAAATACTTTGCCGACGCACCTGTACATATTATAATAGTATGTGCTTCAAGTTCTGTGCCATCATCGAGAGTCACCTTATGAGGACGCGAACCATCCATGCAGAGATCTGTCTTCACAACAATTCCATCTCGCATGTCAGCTCCAAGCCTTTCAGCTTGTGCACGCATGTCTTCCATCATCTCAGGTCCTGTTGTTCCATTAGGATAGCCTGGAAAATTTTCAACCTCAGTAGTCTTGACAAGCTGTCCGCCCAATTCAAGTCCATGATAGAGAACAGGATTCAGACCACTTCTCGATGCATAAATAGCTGCAGTATATCCAGCAGGCCCACTTCCTATAATTAATGTTTTAATTGCCATAGTATTTATTTATCTTTTTCTAAAACGGCACAAAGATAGCAATTTTAATTCATTACAAATAAAAAATATCACACATTTCGCAACCTGATTAGTTTTTTTTATAACTTTGCACAAATCAAATCTAAAAAAATCATGAGCGAAGCAAAACATGTGGCTTATCGTGCGCCACATTCCAAAATGAATTATGCCCTCCAATATCCTGAAAACGACGGAGGCATGAACGAGCGTGTCAAGCGCCTGCACCAGCAAAGCATCGACACCCCAACCACGCTTACAATCGAGCGTGCCCTCATAGAGACCGCATTCTACAAGGAGAACTATGGCAAGATGCCAAACTGCATTCTCCGCGCACGCAATTTCTATGAGCTCTGCAAGAAGAAAACCATCTACATCGGTGACGGCGAACTCATCGTGGGCGAGCGCGGACCTGTGCCAAAGGCTGTGCCTACATTCCCAGAACTCACATGTCACACCGTCGAGGATCTCCATACCCTCAACGACCGCGACATGCAGCCTTATTATATAAGCAATGAGGATATTGACACTTACGAGCGTGAGGTCATCCCATACTGGCAAGGCAGAACACAACGCGAGCGCATTTTCTCCCATGTCAGCAAGGAATGGGAAGAAGCGTACCATGCAGGCGTGTTCACAGAGTTCATGGAACAACGCGCTGGAGGCCACACAGCCATGGACAGCAAGATGTACCATCGCGGACTTCTCGACGTCAAAGCACTCATTGCCAAGACACTCTCCGAACTCGACTTCATCAACGACCCAGAGGCAACAGACAAACAGCAGGAACTTCAGGCAATGGACATCTCCTGCGATGCTGCCATCCTCTTTGCCGAGCGACATGCAGAACTTGCGGAACAGCAAGCGAAGGAATTAGTAGTTAGGAATGAGGAATTAGGAATTGACAGTAAGGAGAGAAAGGCAAATGAGCAGAGAATTAAAGAGTTATTGAAGATTGCTGACGTTTGCCGCTGGGTGCCTGCCCATGCTCCACGAGACATGCAAGAGGCCATTCAAACCTATTGGTTCACTCACCTTGGCACCGTAACAGAGCTCAATGGATGGGATTGCATGAACCCTGGTCACATTGATCAGCACCTTTATCCTTTCTACAAGAAGGGAATTGAGGATGGCACTATGACTCGTGAGAAGGCAAAGGAACTCATCTCTTGCTTCTGGATAAAGTTCAACAATCAGCCAGCACCTCCAAAGGTTGGCGTTACCGCTCTCGAATCAGGCACTTACAACGACTTCACTAACATCAACATTGGTGGTATCGACAAGTATGGCAATGATGCTGTCAACGAACTCTCATACATCATCCTTGAGGTTCAGGAAGAACTCCACGAACTGCAGCCAGGACTCTCCATCCATGTCAGCAAAGTCACTCCAGACGATTTCGTAATGGCGGGAGCACGTGTCATTCGTCAAGGTCACGGCTACCCTTCTTGCTTCAACCCAGACACATACACCAAGGAACTGGTGCGTCAAGGCAAATCACAAGAAGATGCTAATGAGGGCGGTTGCTCCGGCTGTATCGAGGTAGGTGCATTCGGTAAGGAAGCATACATCCTCACCGGCTATCTCAACACACCTAAGATACTGGAAATCACTCTCAACAACGGTCTCGACCCTGTCAGCGGAAAGAAACTTGGTCTTGAGACAGGCGATTCTCGCACTTTCACATCCTACGAACAGCTTTACGATGCTTACCACAAGCAGATGAAGTACTTCGTCAACATGAAGCTTGCTGTCAACAACTACATCGAACGCATGTTCTCGCTCTACGCTCCAGCCACCTTCCTCTCGCTCTTCATCGACGACTGCATCACCAAGGGCAAAGACTACTACTCTGGCGGTGCTCGCTACAACACTACATACATCCAGTGCACAGGACTTGGCACCATAACCGACTGTCTCTCAACACTCAAAAAGCATGTATTCGAAGACAAGAAGTTCACCATGGACGAACTCCTCAAAGCTGTCAGCGAGAACTTTGAAGGCAATGAGAAGATGCGTCAATTCATCATGAACCGCACTCCTTTCTTCGGCAATGATGATGAATATGCAGACTCTATTGCTGTAAAGGTCTATGACGATCTTGTTGCCGCCATTGAAGGTCATCCTAACACACGTGGAGGCAAGACACAGCTCAACATGCTCTCCACGACCTGTCACAACTACTTTGGTTCTGTCTGTGGAGCATCATGCAACGGTCGTCTTGCAAAATTTGCCATCAGCGACGGAACCTCCCCAGCACATGGTGCAGACACGAATGGTCCTACATCGGTCATCAAGTCTCTTGGCAAACTCGACCAGACAAAATCAGGAGGCACACTTCTCAACGTCCGTTTCGTACCATCGCTTCTCAAGCGTGAAGAAGATCTCAAGAAGCTCGTCTCTCTCATCCGTGCCTATTTCAGCATGGGAGGTCACCACATTCAGTTCAACATCGTGGACACCCAAACACTGCTCGATGCCCAAGAGACACCAGAGAACTACAAAGACCTTCTTGTCCGCGTAGCCGGCTACTCCGACTACTTCAACGACATGACAGAACAGCTCCAAAATGAAATCATCGCTCGTACAGAAAACGAAACATTGGGATAAAATCATGAAAAAGAATCTATTCATCTTAGCAACAGTGATCGCTGCATTGTTCAGCAGTTGCCAGACCAAGACCACAGAAGAAGCTACTGCAGGCAAATTGACAAAAGTAGCTGATTATCTTTATGAAATCACAGTTGACGACTACTGCGACACCATTCCTAACTGCCTTGTCAGCCTTGTGGGCAAGGACTTTGGCTGTTCTGCCGTTCGCAATGGCAACTTCTACGGTCGCAACCTTGATTTCTTCGTAAGTGAGATTGCAGAAATCGTTGTCCACACAACAGCAAAGGAAGGCCGTCATGCTTCTGTTGGCGTAGGTCGTCTCAACCAGTGTACTGGCGAAGAGCTTGAAGCTGGTATCTCTCCAGAGCAAATGAACATCCTTCCTTGGGGCATGTTTGACGGTATCAACGATGCAGGATTGTTCTGCAATGTGAATGTAACTCCTGCTGAAGATGCCGGTGCTCCCAATACAGGCACCAACCCTGGCAAGCCTGAGCTTTCAAGCGCATTCATGGTTCGTGCTCTTCTTGACAACTGTGCTACGGTTGATGAAGCTATCCAGTTTATCAACGACCATAATATCACAAGCAAAGAAGTGGGCGGCTGGTACTTCCATTTCATGATTGGTGACCCAGAGAAGACTGTTGTTCTCGAACTTATCGACAACAAGGCAGTCATCAAGGAACAGAACATTATGACAAACTTCTATGTGAATCTCCTTCCAGACTTCACGCCTCATGCCGATGGCATCGAGCGTTACAACATTCTCAAAGAGAACTATGCTGAAGGTGGCGAATCTATGGAAGGCATGTGGAATCTCCTCAAACGTGTTCGTTTCTCACAAGCATACGATCCAGAAACAAAGCCATTCTGGAAGTCTGAATTCTACGAAGGATTGCCTTACAATATCGACACCCCTCTTGAGACAATCCTTGCAGACAGCGTTGTTCAGCTCAACATCTTGAATTTCAAGAGCTATCGCGAGACAGGCAAATACACGCCAGAAATGGGACTTTGGTACACAGAGCACAATAGTACATACGACATCAAAGCTCGCAAGCTCTGGGTGACTGTTCACGAACTGTACGACAACAAGTACGAGTTTGAACTTGCTGAGATGAAGCAGTAATTGCCAAGGTCTGTTTTTCAAACTGAACACTTAATCACAAATACCGTGCAGAACTTCACAGTCCTGCACGGTCATGAGCTCGGTTATTAACTACTTAACTAATATTTAAAAAAACGCGTTTGTATTTACTTTTTCTTAGGTGCAACATGGAACTTGTAAGTTAGTGTTGCCATCACATAGCTTGGGATGGAGCGTACCCATGTCTCTGTGCGACCTTGGCTGTTGTAGTCCTGTGTGATGCTGTTGATCTGCTGGAGGATGTCGTAGCCTGTGACTTTCAGCATCAGATTGTTCTTCATGAAGGAACGAGAGAGGGATGCATTCCATACCCAGTCGCTGGTGTTCATGGAAGGAGTGTCGTAACCTGAGCGGACATAGAGACCAAAGTCTGTGACAAACTGGATGTCGCCAGGGAGTTGCAACTGTCCATTAAGCACATACTGATGATTGAGCGTAGAGCGAGTTGTGAAGCCTGGGCGTTCGCTATCGTAGCGTGTCCAGTTCCATGTGCCAGTCAGCGTAATCTGATTCTCGCTGCTAAGCTTGTACAAGAATAACAACTCTGGTTCGACCGTTTGCGAGTTGACCGTGCTGCGCTCACCACCAATGAGATCCACACTATGACGATAGGTATAGCCGTTCATAATATCGTAGCTAAATACTTTACTGAGTACATGATGGTGCCCCCAATAGATGTTGGCCTGCCAATTGCCATTGATGTTGGTGGGCTGGTAGGTATAGACACCTGTGGTGGGATTGTAGGTATAGCCCGTA
>JAGHUI010000059.1 GCA_018064885.1 Candidatus Minthosoma equi
GGAAGAAGGATTGCCAACAGACTGTCTGGAGTAGTTTTGCTGTGGGGAAAATCCACCAGTAATAGCATCGGAAAGATTGCTATTAGTTCCGATCTTACCCACGCTTCCATTATCATTAGATGAAGCCGAATTTAGGGAAGAAGAAATATCTGCCGTAGAAGAATTGCCCTTGTTGTCTGTATCGGATATTCCATTGGAAAAATGCCCATCTTCCTTGTCCGACTTTGTATCATCCTCCGTTGTCGTAACAAATACTCTTGCTTGTGGAACTTCCGTATGGACGATTGCAGAGCCATCCGCATTGCGCTTCAATGAAAAGCCGTTCTTGACAAATCTTCCGTCCACATACCAACCAGAGAGTGAATGCATGGTAATGATGCGGTTGTCTCCAACCTTTTGTGAAGAGGAAATGCCCACAGCCTCCATAGCATCCAACAGCTTTGGAACGTCTTGCGGTCTTTATCCCAGAGTTTGGCAAGTTGGGTATTGTCAACCAGACATTGCCCACACAAGATTTCCACTTGTTGGGTTTTGCTGATAGAAACAAGTGTTGTTTCACGTTCAGCAAGAGAGGCAAGAGACATGAAGCATTCCATGCGGTCAATCTTGTACTTCTTGCAGCGAAGATACTCCATCTGTGCATCGGACAGCGTGAAGCAGTAATGTATCTTTTGTTTATCCATGTTCTGCGAATTTTGAATATTATAACCATAACTGGCAAGACTGTTTTTCTCAGTAAAGAGAAAATCATCTAAGCCATCCTCTCCTTGGGGAAATGTACTCTGCGATAACATAGAGTTCGCCTTGCAACCTGTCATTAGAATGGCTGCTTAATCGTGAAATGCACTCAATGCAAACAGACTGGGCAAGAAGTTTTCTTCTGCCGACAGTTGCTTCATCATTGATGCCCTTGTTGGCTCCGCATTGCTCGGCAAGTCCATTGAAAGCATCACGCATCCGAAAGTAGCCGTTGCCAGTATTGATGTAGCTCACGGCAAGGTCAGCGACATTTGCCAACTTGCTTCTGTACTCCTCATGGGAAATATCGTCCTTCATCATCGCCATGTCTTCTATATAACAAATTTGTATTATGCTGCATCAGAGAGCTTTGCGTTTAGCTTCTCCAATGCTTTCTGAGTTCTTTCTATCTTGCGCTTTAGCAGTTCCTTCTCATCTTGACCGACTTTACTTGCATCATAATCTGACTTTGTTTTGATCATTGTGTAGAAGATTTTTGCCAGTTTGTGCGCAGTGGCGACTATTGCCTGCATGTGACCGTCTTTTGATTTCATTCGTCGGAAATAGAATCCAAGAGTCTCTTTTGAATCCTTCAGCGTGTTTGCACACATTCTGAATATCTGACCGACAGGGTTCTTGCGCTTCGGTACTTTGCTCGATAATATCTTTCCGCCAGAAATCTTCGTGTTAGGAACTATATTGCACCATCTACAGAACTTGGCAGCAGTATCAAACTTGTCAACAAAGTCGTGTCCGAGCTCACCGATCAATTGCATGATGGAATTTGCACTCATGCCAGGTATCTGCATAACATTGACTCCCCAGAGAGAATAAGCATATTTTTCAACGTCTATCCTTGTTGAGTTCTTCTTGTTGATGCGTTTCTTGGTCTTAACGAACTTTGCCATGTCGGTATCCATCGTAGCTGAGTATGCCATCATCAATTCTTCAATCTTGATGTCACACTCTTCTATTTGCTTCTGATAGAACTTGTATTGGTCGTAGCTCTGTTTGAGTGCAAAAAGGTGATCTTCATCCCACGTCGCTTCAAGTGACAGGGCAATTTCTTCCTTGCTTTTCTTGCAGCGAGGGTCTGCCAACTGGGCAAGTGATTTCGGGTCATGATTGCCTTGCAGTATTGCAGAGATGATAGCCTGTCCTGACTTGCCAAGTATGTCACTAATGACATTCGTGAGTTTGATGTTCATCTGTTCCATCGCCTTCTGCATGTGCTGAACTGACTTGCTGGCAGCCTTTTGTATGTTATTGCGGTGACGGCAAAGGTTTCTGATACTACGAGCTGCTTCGTCAGGTTGGAAACTTGCCTTCAACAGACCGTAGCTATGAAGGAGCATCAGCCATTCTGCATCTGCTTCATCAGTCTTCTTTTCGGAAATATTCTTCACGTCACGAGCATTTACCAACACGACATCAAATCCCTCTTTCTGTAGCATCAGAAACAGCGACAGCCAGTAGATGCCGGTTGCCTCCATTGCTACTGTTGTGATATTACATGCCTTGAGCCAATCACATATAAAGCGAAGGTCTTGTGTGAAACTACCGAAACGACGGTTGTTGTCGCCATCTCGGTCGCTTGGGACACATACTTGCAGCTCAGAATCTGCGATATCGATGCCTGCGGCATCAGGATTAACAATTTTTAGTTCCAAACCTTTGGTGGTGTGAAGTTTTTTTGCTTTCTTTGCCATCGGAAGTAATTTTGAGGTTATTAAAAACTAAGCCTGCGGTCCCAAGAACTGAGTACGCTTCTATACGGCATCTAACGGCCAATCATCATTCTACAGACACGCAGTACCATACTATTTTCTGGAGTACGAATCCACTGACAAAATGGTTTACTTGCTTAGATGCCGCAAAGTTACTTCCTTTTTTGCTTTTCTAACTATCTCTGACGTACATTTGTTATTTCGATTTCATTTGGGGAGCCCCCATTCAATACTATTTTTATTCTTGCCATTCCGATACTATATCTTTATCACTGTAATATGATGAGTCCATATAACTGTCATCCCAATCATAAACGAGACCATCATCTCTAACATACCAAAATTCTTCATCACCATCAACTATTAGAGCGTGTTCATGACTATCATATTTATAACAATATAAAGCCTTTCTACCGTCTCTTGTCTTATATGGCTTGCCGAAGTAAGTATTCTCAAAGATATTTTTCATATTACTTTCCTTTTACTGCTTCTATCAATGGTTCAAGGAACTCATCACTTCTAAAGGCATAAGAGTTTGCTTTAAGGTATTCACAAACCCTATCCAATGCTTCATTGTACCCTATTTTAATACAATCATTTGCAATCTCCCAATCGTTAGGATTTATATGCCCAGCATTCCTTTCTTTACAATACTTATCTGCAAGTGGTGCAGTAAGTCTATCAAGTTCTTCACAATCAACTTCACCTAATATCTCACTTGTTAAGTCTTTCATTGATTGCCCTTTTTCGTTACTTTTAATATCTTCCATATTATTATACTCTTTCATTCTTGCCATTCTGAAATTATATCACTATCACTTTTATTCTCACTATAAATCTTTGTTCCGTCAAGATTATAATGTTGAACCTTTAATGTTACATTATCAAGTAACTTAGCAAAATCGGTATTAAAATCATCACTATGTACGAGTTCAACAAAAATTGCCATTGCCCCATCTCGTGCTTGAAATTTATCACCAAACTTTGAATTTTCAAAAATATTCTTAGTCATAGTGGCGAAAACGGAGCATGCCCACCCACTAGGAGCGGTTCAATCCACCCAATTTTGAGTCGAAAAACGGCTGAAAAACGGCTTAGAAAACGGAGCATATCCGTTCAATATCGCTGAAAACGCCGAAAAACGCTCGAAAAAACGGAGCATTGCCGTTCACCTGTTGCGAGAGCGGAATTCTTGATACCCAAATCGCACCGAAAACGGAGCATTGCCGTTCACTCTGGAA
>JAGHUI010000091.1 GCA_018064885.1 Candidatus Minthosoma equi
CTTCATCCCCTTGTAAGCGTTATTCATGTAGATAATACAGAGCACATCAAGGAGTGCATGATGCACTATGGCTTTTATGCTATCTATCTGAAGGAGAACAAGGGTTGCAAACTATCATACGGACGTACTGAATACGACTTCGACGAAATGACCGTCACGAGTTTTGCACCAGGACAGGTGGTTACGGTTGAACCTAATCCCGATGTACCTTTTGCCAAATACATCGGTTTGGCATTCCATCCCGACCTTCTCAACCGTACGTCGTTGGGTAAGCAGATGAGTCGCTATGAGTTCTTCGATTATACAAGCAACGAGGCACTTCACCTCTCTGCACAGGAGGTTGAAATCTTCAAGGGTGTTCTCAATATGATAGAGCAGGAACTGCATCACGCCATCGATAAGCACACACGCGAATTGGTAGTCAGTCACATCGAACTTCTTCTGAACTATTGCCTCCGCTTCTACGATCGTCAGTTCATCACTCGCGAAGAAATTAACCACAGCGTAGTGAAGAAATTTCTATCCCTTCTCGATGATTACATAGCTGACAAAGCAGAGCACGAAGGCTTACCAACAGTTGCATACTTTGCTGACAAATGCTGTCTCTCCACTGGTTACTTCGGTACACTCGTAAAGACAGAGACAGGGCGAACAGCCAAAGACCTGATCAATGACAGAATCATGAGCAAAGCGAAGGAACTACTGGCATCTGATACTCTATCTGTCACTCAAATCAGCCAACGCCTTGGCTTTGAATACCCACAACACTTCGTCCGCTTCTTCAAAGCTCTGACAGGCATGACACCAACGCAATGGAGGGCGGCATAATCAAAACTACGATGAAAGAGATACCGACAATTATAACGGCATTACTTTTATGCTTGAAACTGAACGCAATGGAGATTGAATTGAACATCAACGGCAAGGTGATTACTGCCGAGATAGAAGACACAGAGACGGGGCGAGCCTTCTGCGACCTGCTGCCTATGACACTCGATATGAGTGAACTGAACGGCAACGAGAAATACCATTACTTGATGAGCGGACTTCCCACCGATGCCCATTACTGCAGCACCATCCAGGCAGGCGACCTGATGCTCTATGGCAACTCCTGCGTGGTGCTGTTCTATGGCTATGCCGGTGGCTACAGCTACACACGTCTTGGTAAACTCCTGTCAACACAAGGTCTTGCTGAAGCCGTGGGCAGAGGCAGCATTAGTGTAACGTTTTCAATAAGGTCAACAGGCGTTGAGACGATTACATCCGACCCTTCGATGACCGGCAAAATGTACGACCTCCAGGGCAGAGAACTGCATGAGGAGCCATCCAAGGGTATATTCATTAAGAATGGAAAAAAGATCAGAAAATAACTAAAGGGAAAAATATTAGAGAATACAATAGGTCAGCGTAATAAGATTCGCAAAAAAACAATCAAGATAATGTACATAGAAAATATCCAGTCACCAGCCGACTTGAAAGGGCTGGACATAGAGGCACTCAAGGTAGTAGCAGACGAGACACGTGCCGCAGTACTTAATCGTGTGAGCAAGCATGGAGGTCACGTAGGTCCTAACCTCGGTTTCGTGGAGGCAACCGTAGCGCTTCATTATGTGTTCAATGCGCCAATAGATAAATTCGTGTTTGACGTCAGTCACCAGTGCTACCCTCACAAGGTACTGACGGGTCGTGCAGCAGGTTTCCTGGGCGGTGTGGAGGACATGAACGCCATCAGCGGTTACTCCTCTCCAGCCGAAAGTCCTGTTTATGACAACTTTGAGGTCGGTCATACTTCCACCTCTGTCAGCCTTGCCACAGGCCTTCAGAAGGCGCGTGACATCAAGGGAACCAAGGAGAACATCATTGCCATTATTGGCGACGGATCACTCTCCGGCGGTGAAGCGTTCGAGGGACTTGACGAAGCTTCGGAACTCGGCACAGGCATCATCATCGTGGTCAATGACAACGAGATGTCTATCGCTGAAAACCATGGTGGCATCTACAAGAATCTGCGTGCCCTGCGTGAGAGCAATGGTGAGTGCGAGCACAACTGGTTCAAGGCGTGGGGCTTCGAGTATAAGTACCTGGAGGAAGGCAATGACGTAGAGAAGCTTATCGCACTTTTCCAATCGGTAAAAGATACCGACAAGCCAACCGTCGTACACATCCACACCGAGAAGGGGCACGGCTTCCAGCCAGCCATCGACAACAAGGAGGCTTGGCATTGGGGTGCTCCGTTCAATGTAGAAGATGGTTCAAGAGATTCAAACGGTTCAATGGTTCAAGAGTCATACGAGGAACTCTACAGCAACTGGATGCTGGCAGAGATGAAGAAAGACCCAACGCTCATTGCCGTTACCGCAGGCACTCCTGCAGCTGCAGGTTTCTCTCCAGCAAAGCGCAAGGAGGCAGGCCTCCAACACATCGACATGGGCATTGCCGAGGAACAGGCTTGCGCTATGGCAAGCGGTATGGCTAAGGGTGGACTTCGTCCCGTCTGGACGGTTTACAGCACCTTCATCCAGCGCACGTACGACCAGATAGCACAAGACCTCTGCATCAACTCCAATCCGGCTGTAATCAATGTGGCTTGGGGAGGTTCATGTACGATGAACGACATCACCCACATCTGTCTGTTCGACATACCTATGCTGTGCAGTATTCCGGGGCTCATCTACCTTGCCCCAACTACCTGTGAGGAGTATTTTGCCATGCTGAAGTGGGCCATCCTTCAGGACAAGAAGCCTATCGCCATCCGCATACCAAGCAATGGCGTACATCACACCGACGATGCCGTTGACGCAGAATACAGTTACGAGTCGAAGTACAAGGTAATGCACGAGGGTTCTGAAGTTGCCATTATCGCAGCAGGTTCGTTCTATCAGAAGGGCGAGAATGTGGTGAAGCTGCTTGCAGACAAGGGTATCAACGCCACCCTCATCAATCCTCGCTACTTGAATGCAGTAGATGCCGATACACTGGATTCGCTCAAAGCCAACCACAAGCTTGTAGTAACTCTTGAAGACGGTTGCAAGGACGGTGGCTTCGGTGAGCGCATCGCTTCCTACTACGCTACCTCCGACATGAAGGTTCTCGTTGGTGGTGTGAAGAAAGACCTCTACGACCGCTTCGACCTCCAGCAGTTGCTTTCAGACAACCGCCTGCTTGACGAACAGATTGTAGAAGATGTGATGGCAATACTTAGATAACAATGAAACGAATCTTATCACTCATCATTATACTCTTAGCAATGGCAACAACAATATCAGCTCAGGCACTTACTGACCGTACATTCGCCCCTTCGACATGCTCAGGACAGGCGAAGCTCAGTAACCACCAAAAGCATCTGGCAACTATAGCTGCACTTGAAGCTCAGGGCGATCTCATTCGTCTTGAACCAGCTATTAAGGCAGCTCTTGATGGTGGTGTAACAATCAATGAAATCAAAGAAGCATTCTCTCAACTCTATGCT
>JAGHUI010000099.1 GCA_018064885.1 Candidatus Minthosoma equi
ACGCGATAGTTCACCTTGTCGGTCGTGAACTTCACCACTGGCCTGTGTGCCACCACCGTCACCTCGTCAATCATCTTCTCCCACTTCGCCTCAATCGAATCAAGTGCGAGAGAATCGGTAACATTTGTTTGTCCAAACGCATTGGCACCCGAAAGCGTCAATAGCAATAAAAAGAAGTACTTCTGCATCGTTATTCTTGTTTTTTTTGATGCAAAAGTACTTCGATTATCATACACACGCAACGCTCAAAGGTGCGAAGCGGAAAAAATGGTAGGTGAAACGCCGATTAATGTAAGTGTTAAATAAAGGTTAAAATAGTTATATCGCGTGCGATATATTGAAGAATATTATTACCTTTGCATGCAGAAATGGGAATTACTACCGTTCTACTCATATAATAATAACAGCATAAATCGCAAACGATATAAATATGAAACTGTATGACATCATCGTAAAGAAGCGTGAGAATCGACAGGATGTTGACGTGGCGCTTAGTGAATTTAAGGGCAAGGTTTTGCTCATTGTGAACACGGCTACAGGTTGTGGGCTTACACCTCAGTATGAGGCTTTGGAGCAGCTTTACCGCAAGTACAAGGAGCAGGGATTGGAGATTCTGGATTTCCCTTGCAATCAGTTTATGGAACAGGCAAAGGGTGATGACGAAGAGATAACATCGTTCTGCACCGCCAAGTACGACACCACCTTCCCTCGCTTCAAGAAGATTGAGGTGAATGGTCCTGGCGAGTCGCCTCTTTACACATTTCTAAAAGCGGCAGTCAACAAGCGTGAAGGTAAAGGCAACATGCTGATGAACATCATGATAGCTATCTCGTCGCGCATCAACGGTAAGAGCCGTCAGGAGAGCGACATCATGTGGAACTTCGAGAAATTCCTCGTTGACCGACAGGGCAATGTGGTCAAGCGCTTCGACCCTACTGTAAAGCCAGAACAGTTGGAGGCATACGTAGAGCAACTGCTTGGCAAGTAACCTCGTAGGCAAGATGAAACAACGAATACAAACCTTTCTGCGCCGCTTCTCTTTCCGCACAGGCATCATCATCCTTGCCCTGTGCGTGCCTTGCTACATCATCTCCTTTGCCCAGATGGCGCTGCCCATTTCCGCTGCGGCTAAGGGTGTGCTGTGGTTTGTGTTCTTCGGTTTGGCAAAGACCTTCCAGTACGGAGGGTTGACCATACTCGGAGTGGATGGGGTGAAGCGCATGAAGTCATGGTGGAAAAGTAAAAAATCAAACCAATAAATCCTTATTCTTATGGCAACATCAAACGAAAAGCCTTGCGCTAACTGCAAGTTGAGAGCTAAGTACGACAACAATCCAAAGTCACTCGCTGGTCGCTTCTGGCGTTGGCACATCGGTTTCTGTCCAGGTTGGAAGGGTTTCATGGCATCGCTCAGCGAAGAGGAGCGCAACGCTATGCGACAGAAGTATAACCTAACGAAGTAAACCAATGGCTTATCCACAACTGAAACTCGATAACCAGTTGTGTTTCCGACTCTATACGGCGGCACGACTGGTTACGGCATGCTACACGCCCTACTTCCGTCAGTATGGCATCACCTATCCGCAGTATCTCGTGCTGATGCTGCTCTGGGAACAGGACAACCGTATCATCAGCGAAATCACCGAGCGCCTGCACCTGGAGACAAACACCGTCACTCCCCTCCTGCAGCGTATGGAGAAACAAGGCCTCATCATTCGCCAGAAGAGCCAGGCAGACTGCCGTCAGCGCATCATCTCCCTCACGGGCGATGGCAAACGTCTGGAGGAGCAGATCAAGGAAGTGCCCAACTGCTTGGCACGTGAACTCGTAGAGAGCGGCATGAGCGAAGAGGAACTGCAATCAATGATTCCACTGCTCGATAAGTTCATACAAGTGGTTGAGGAATCTGAAAGGTGAGGGGTTACTTATCCAGCCATTAAAAGAAGTACTTCTGCATCGTTGTCTTTTGTTTGATGCATAAGTACTTCGTTTATTATACACTCGCAACGCTCAATAGTGCGATGCGGAAAAAATGGGAAGTGAAACGTCTGCAACTGCTCATTTCACAATCACCGACCTTCCCTCTCTTATTGTTTTGGCGGACGGATACTCTCCATCGACATAGCCAAGGAGGACGAAGGCGCGGCAGACGAACCCTTCTGGAACATTCCATTGTTCGAGGAGGGTTTTGCCGTATTCGGAGCGGAAGGTGTCTTCGCCTCGGGCAACGATGCAGGAGGCAATGCCAAGGCTGGTGGCCATGAGCACCATGTTCTCGGCTATGCAGAAGGCATCGGGAATGCTATAGAGGAATCGCTCCTGGCAGAAGATGGCACAGACCGTTGGAGCGCCATAGAAGCCACTCTTGAGCGAAGGATTGTCGATGATCGAAGGTTGCTCCTTGCTGACGTGACCTCCGGCAAGATTCGCACGATTGAAGCCTGCAAGATTCATTTTTCCGATTTGTTCGGCTAACTCTGCGTTATGGATGCCGACTATCATACTGCGCTGACCTCCACCGGCATTAGGAGCATGAAGTCCTGCTTCGATAATCTGCGCAAGTGCCTCACGCGGAATCTGCTGCGAGGTGTAGCGACGGATGGAGCGACGATGCTTGATGAGGGACAAAAGATTGTTCATAAGTGTGTTATCCATAAACCTTTAACCATAAACCATAAACCTTTAACCATAAACCTTTATACCTCCTTCCAGCATTGCGGATCTGCAGCAAAGAACGAATGATGATAGCCGTAGGCAACGGCAGGACAGCCACGACAGAAGCGGAGGAGTTCGCACTTGGCGCATTTCTCCATCTTCTCGTGCTGACGATACTCGTTCTCCTTGTCGCCATGGAAAATGTCGTAAAGGGGTGTTTCGACCTCATTCTTGCCATAACCGAACAAGCGTCCGACAGGAGAATCGAACCTGCGGCAAGCCATCACCTGACCGGTTGGGAGAATGGTCAGGTGGCAGTTGGCGCAGTTGCAGCCATCGTAAATCGTGTTGTCATCAAGCCCTTCTGGAATGCGGTAGAGTCCCTTTTCGTAGAGGTAGAGCGTCCAAAGATGATCCTTGAGATTGAAGGTCGTTTCGCTGTCCTTGTACTTCTCGTAGCGTTGCCAGAGTGTGTCGAGCAACTCACGATATTCCAACGGTTCGATGTGGGTACGCTCGCTGATGGCTTTCTCCTTGGACGTTGGGCAATAGCGACCAAATGCAAAAATATCGACCTTATGCTCCACCACAAGGTCAACGATGGCAGGAATCTCGTGGATGTTCGTACCGCTGACGGTGGTCATCACGGCACAATGAATACCGGCTTCGCGAATCGTGCGGATGGCACGGAGAGTAGCATCAAACGAACCTGGCTTGCGTATCATGTCGTGCGTCTCACGAAGGCCATCGATGCTAAGCTGATACTTGCGGCAGCCGAGTGCCTTCATCCGTTGGCACACTTCGGGAGTGAGGTGAAACGGATTGCCCATCAAGGTGAATGGAATATCCTGCTCGTGTAGCACCTCAAGCAAATCCCAGAATCGGCTGTGCAGAATGGGGTCACCACCCGTAATGTAAAAATAAGGTAGGCGATGCATACGTTCGCACATCTCGCGTGCGGTATCGATGACCTTCATCATGCGTTCCCAACTCATTTCCACAAGTTTAGGATGTCCCTCACTGAAGATGTAACAATGCTCGCAACGCTGGTCGCAGGCATCGGTGATGTGCCACTGAAAAGCAAAATATTCCATTCTCTTAATGTAGGTTTTGAATTACTTCTCGCCAGCGCCACAAGCAGTACCGCAGGCAGCAGGCTTTTCTTCCTTGTCACCAGCACCACAAGCTGTACCGCATGCAGCAGGCTTCTCTTCCTTATCGCCCGAGCCACATGCTGTACCGCAAGCTGCTGATGGAGTTTCTACTTCAGCGCAAAGAATTTGCTGTGCGCTGTGACCAAAAAGATTGATGTTTGAACGAATCATAAGTTAAAACGTTAAAAAAGTGGAACAAAATTGTTTAATTTCGCAAAAGTTTATGTAACTTTGCAATCGAATTACTGAATGCAAGTCACTTTCATTTTGCGAGTGCAAAGGTACTGCTTTTCTTCCATCTGTGCAAGAAGGGGTAAATTCCTCACTTACTTACCTTTTGGTCGGAATTGGCAGTATCAACGAGTTACAAGCGAAATAAAATTGAAAACGATGAAAAATATTTCTGTAGCCCCCAAGACACAGATGCCAAATAATGGCATTCTGGCTCCTGACTACCCAACCTGCCCATTCCGAAACGTCATCACACGCTTCGGCGATAAATGGTCGTTGCTGATACTCTACGTGCTCCATGCCAGCGGTGAACCTATCCGTTTCAGCGAACTGGAACGCAGCATTCCTGACATCTCGTCGCGCGTACTTTCTTCTTGCCTCCGCACCCTCGAAGCCGATGACCTTGTCAGTCGCAAGATCTATCCGGTCGTACCACCAAAGGTCGAGTACTCGCTCACAGAGGTGGGTAAATCTCTCATCCCTCATCTACAGGCGCTCACTTCCTGGGCAATAGATAATTTCAACCATGTCATTGAGCATAGGGCGAAATATAACAAAAAGAATAGATGATAATCTGGAATCCCTGGCACGGTTGCCACAAAATAAGCGAAGGCTGTAAGCATTGCTACATGTATTTCCTTGATGGAAAACGTGGCATCGACACCTCAAAGGTCTATCGCACAGAGAACTTTAATCTCCCTGTGCAAAGGCGACGTGACGGTAGATTCAAGTTGCCTTCGGGGATGCAACTCTATGTAGGGCTTTCTACTGATTTCTTTGTAGAGGAGGCTGATGAATGGCGCGAGGAAGCATGGCGAATCATGCGCCAACGACCTGACATCGTCTTCCGATTGCTCACCAAAAGAGCCAACCGAATCAAGGAATGTCTGCCAAAGGATTGGGGTGATGGCTATGAAAACATACTGCTACAGGTCACAACTGAGAATCAACAGCGTGCTGACGAACGACTGCCAATTCTGCTCGACATTCCAGCCAAACACAAGGGTTTTATGGCAGCTCCTTTCATCGGTGAGGTGGATGCAGAGAAATACCTTGCTACAGGTCAGTTTGAGGAAGTCCTTTGTGGTGGTGAGAATTACGATGGTGCTCGTCCATGTCTCTATGAGTGGGTGAAGAAACTCAGCGACCAATGCCGCAAGTATGATGTGACGTTTGACTTCATCGAGACAGGAACCGCTTTCGTAAAAGAAGGCAAAACATACCGCATTCCAGATAAACGTACCCAGTCGCTCCAAGCCTTCAAGTCAGGTCTCAGCTATCAAGGCAAGAAGATTGACTTCAAATTGGCCAATCCCGAACCAGGATTCTTCGATATTGATGCTTACACCCCTTTCTTCAGAGAACATTGTGAAACATGTGGCAGTAGAATGACCTGCAACGGTTGTTCTAAATGCGGTAACTGCGATAAAGAATAATCAACAAACTCTATGACTCCTCCAAGCATAGAGGCATCAACAAGAGAAGAGCGTCAGGCATACGTCCGGGAGAAATGGGAATGTATGCATAACTGCGAGTTGTGTGGTAAATGCCACATACTCAAAGGTCGTGACGCAGAAACACTTTATGCTGATTATATCGAAGGAAAGAAATCATACATAGAAATAACATTAGAAATAAGAAAATAATATGAATTGTCCACATAGACCATCTACAGTAGGTCAAACAATTACAACAATAATCATTTGTGTGCTTTTAGCTGCTTGTACACAATGCCCGGATGACAAAGAGTTTATCCGAGACATGTATGAGAAAAGCCTGTATGAGGATTACTCTTTCCTTGAAAAGTATTGTTCAAAGAGCCTTTTGGCGAAACTTTCCGAAGAATACGACTATGAGGGAGAAGGTTATGCCGTATGGAAATTCCGCAGTGGTGCGCAGGATGGTCCAAGCAAGGAGCACGTTATGACCAGTATTGAAGACGAAGGAAACGGATGGTTCAGATACACAGCCATAGACATGGGCATCGCCTTCACGAAAAGGATCAAAATCTCCCATAAGGACGGGAGGAACATGATAGAGGATGTTGTTGACGTTTACAAGAAGATTGCACCGCTGCCTTCTGGTATTGACTTGAACAACCTTCAGGATTGCACTGTACCAGCCGTCTTCACCTCCGACAACTTCAACTGGATGGGTGGAAACCTGACGATGACCGTTTACAGTCAAGACTTGTACGATGCCGTTGAGGTTTCGCAAATGCAAGTCGGTGACACCATCATCTACGATGGCAAGCCTATGGTCATCAATACGATTGCAGAGGAACAAGGCGGCATAAACATAAATGGCGGTCTTGACGAAGGCGGTTGTTGCCTCGCAGGAAACGAGGGTGGCACTTACGTTGCAAGAAACAGGGATGATCACGCTACTTATACGAAGTTAGGCAAAGCAGAAGTTGCCTTAGCAGAGAATTTTGTTATCATTGACTGTGGCGATTTTCCTGATGAACCTTATGACACTATCCGCACAGGACAGAAACTCTATATTGAGAGCATGAAAGACTACAAGAAGGATTTCTTTGAACTCAATACCCGTGTGACGATAGAGAATGGAATGATTACTGAAATCAAAAGACACTGGATTCCATAAGCAATGCCGAGTGATATTTTTCATAACATGACAGACAAACTGGTTGGCCAGACGTTTGCAGACATCGATAATCTGAAAGCGGATTATGAGATGGCCAAGATTGCTGCTCTGCATCATAGCAGGGCAGAGAATGCCATTGCCGTCCTGAGCAACATCCATGATGCCAGTAGTTTCATTGTCTATGGACGGTTGGGCAAACACTTAGGATTGTCTTCCGGAAAGGACGGTCAGGAAGTACCATCCATCTGGGAGAAAGAACTCATCAAGAGATTTCATGAAGATGACATCGTGGAGAAGCTTGCTTGGGAATTGCAGTTCATTACCTTTGTGAAGTCGCTTCCCGATGACTGTCGACAGGATTACTACCTGCAGCATGTGATCAGGATGAAAGATGCGAAAGACCAATACATTTATATCATGCATCGCATCTACTATCTGCGTTACGACAACAGCGGCAACGTCTTGCTGGCACTCTGTCTCTACACCATCGCCACACCTGAGCAGCATCAGGTGGGAATCATCAACTCACTCACCGGTGAAAAGGTGAAAGAGGTTTCAAGAGAAATTAACCTGCTCCTCTCCGACCGTGAAAAAGAGGTTCTGAGTATGATCGGCGAAGGCAAAGCCAGCAAGGAGATTGCCGACAAACTATGTATCAGCACGCATACGGTCAATGGTCACAGGCAGAACATCTTGAAGAAAATGGGTGCCAGTAATTCAACGGAAGCATACAATGTAGCGCGAAAATTAGGCATCATCTGACCCTCAAAACAGTGATTTTTCACTATTGCGCGAATTTCAGAAAAGCCGTACCTTTGCACTTGCTTAATCGCAAAGCGACCGCGAACCTGCGGGTCGGAGCTGTGCCCCTCAACCGCAGACAGACGCTTTAAGCTTCGTGCGAGGAAGCAGCGCAAAATTGTAATACTTCTGAAATATGAAAAAGACTATTCTGACTGCTCTTGTAGCAGTATTCTCGATGACCTCTCAGGCACAGAGCCTGGAGAAAATGCAGTGGTTCAACGAACCTGAGTCTTACACAATTAAGGGCGGCACGCTTGAGATGGACGTACCGGGTCAAACCGACTACTGGCGCATTGCTCACTATGGTTTCACGGTCGATGACGGACCTTTCCTCTATGCCACCTATGGCGGTGAGTTTGAGGCTAAAATCAAGGTCAGCGGCGACTACAAAGTGCGTTTCGATCAGGCGGGCATGATGATTCGACAGGACCATGAGAACTATGTGAAATTTGGCATCGAGTTTGTCGATGGCAAGTTCAATATCTCGACCGTCGTTACTCATCACACCTCCGACTGGAGCGTCATCCAGCTTGAGAATCCTATCCCTTACCTCTGGCTCAAAGCCGTACGCCGACTGGATTCCATAGAGATCTACTATAGCTTCGACGATAAGGAATACACCATGATGCGTACCCTCTGGATGCAGGACAACTGTCCGCTGCAGGTAGGTCCTGTTGCCGCTTGTCCCGATGGTCAGGGCTTCAAGGCACGTTTCTCTGACTTCAAGGTGAAACATCTGCCAGATCAGCGCCGCGTAGAGTGGCTCAAGAACAATCAGTAAAACAAGGTGGAATGACTGAATTTGAAAAAATGCGCAGTCAGGAGTTCTATGACTTCACAGACGCAAAGGTGACCGAAAGCATCATTCATGCCAATCGCCTTTGCGCCAAGTTACAGACACTCACGGTCTTTGATGACGACTATCGCTCTGTCATCGAAGAACTGATTCCTGGCATTCCTGCAACATCGTGCATCAATCCGCCCTTCCATTGTGACCATGGTCATGGTATCAAATTGGGTGAAGGCGTCTTTGTGAACTATGGTGGCACGATGCTCGATGGTGGCCTTATCTCCATTGGCAACCGAACCAAGATTGGTCCTAACTGCCAGTTGGTTACGCCCAATCATCCTATAGATTACATGGACAGACGTAACCCTATCGAGCGATGTAAGCCAATAACCATTGGCGAAGATTGTTGGTTAGGCACTGGTGTCATTGTATGCCCTGGAGTAACCATCGGTGATCGCTGCATCATTGGCGCAGGTAGCGTTGTCGTTAAGGACATTCCTTCAGACAGCATGGCGGTAGGCAATCCTGCCAAGGTTGTTAGGTTCCTAGGTACTTCAAGGTAACGTAGCAAATTGTATAAGACCACAAAAATATTACATTTTCTACCCCCAAAAAAGCAAAGCCTCGGCTGAAGTGGATGTGCTTCAGCTGAGGCTTCGTTTTAATGAATGGTAAGTTAATACAATGTGGCGTAGTTGCTTGTCGCATATTTGCTGCTTGCCTGCTTCTTATACGGCAGATAGTTGCCCTTGGTCAGGTCGCTGCGACCAATCTTGAGGGTTTGAGGCTTGGCGCCTTCGATGTGGATGGTGACCTCGACGGAGTCCTTGCCAGGAATCTGTTCGCTCATCTTGTAGAGAGGGAATGTGCTGACGAAATCCACTGCAGAACCGGCATTGGTTTCCTTGCTGGTGTGGCGGTTGTAGTAGATAGTGAAATCAATCTTGTTCTCCGCAATCTTGGCTGGATCATAGACGATGTTCACGCCTGGAGCGATGCGCTTGCCGCCCTTCATCGAGACATTGGCATTGACGAGTGTGTTGAGGAAGCCACGGTATGCCCACACCTGCGAGATGCGGTTGACGGAGAATGTGCTATCGCGCGATGTAACCTTCTTGTCGTCAGCCTCTTTCTGCGTCAGCGGGAAGTGCAACGGCATGTATTCGCCACTCACGACATTTGCCTCGGCAATCATCTCGCCACCGTCTGTAGGCTTGATGTCTTCTGCCTTGTACGACAGGTTGAGGAAGGCGCGTTCGTTGTCTGCAAAGCCATCCTTGCCTGCGATGGCGGTGATGCTCTGGAGCGATGGCTTGATGATGCCACCACCGTCCTGATAGAGGGTATAACCCTGTTTTGCGTCACCGGCAATGGTGAAGTAACCCGAGAGGTATCGTGATCCACTCTCAACATCGTTGTCACATGAGGCAAATGCCACAATGGCAGCTAATGCCATGAAGAATACTTTCTTTTTCATTGTTCTGTAATTTTTAAGTTGTAATTGAATGATGTAAAGATGGTTCTGACAGACATTCTATTGTCTGTATAAAGTCATGATGTTTTTCCCATTCTCGTCCTGAAGCTCGAGTTTTCCCTTGTTGTTCTTCACCGACTTGACAGCATGGATGGCGTTGACGTATTTCATTTCTACGTCATTCGACACAGGGTCGCCCATTTTGCGAGTCATTGCGCCTTCCTCCAATGTGAGAGATTGATTGTGCTGTCGATAAGATCCGTTGATGAGATTAACTCCTGTCACACCGTGATAGCAATTTGTCGTATTGTCAAACGAAAGCATGACTTCTTCCAACGTCTCAGGGACGGTCTCGCCATTGATTGTTGAAACTTTCCAATCGCCATTGAGGTCGATGGCTTCGCTACCACTGCGGCATGACGTCATACCTATCAGGGCAAATACAGCAAATAAATAATTCATTTTGTTCATATTTGTAGATTTATTAACATGTTATTATTTTCCTATTGTAAATCTTACGCCCATGTCCAGATTGAAAAACAGTTTTCGTTCCTTGAACACATGGTCAATAGATGAGTGATCATCGAAATAATATCGACAACCAGGTTCGATATAGATGGACAGCATGGGGCTCATGTTGTACTGCACACCCACGTTGGCTCCTAACGACATCTGTAGAGGATGCGATGTGATAGGGATTACTTCCTCCTGTAGTGCCTTGTCGCCCATGAAATAGTTTCTTGCTGTCTTGCCAGAGACGCACAATTCGGACAATACGTCGGATGACAGATAAACGTCCAGTCCCTTCCATGATGCAGCCCTGTAGCTTACACCAAGAGGCACCCCCACATAATGCAGTTTCTGTTTGTCCTCGATATAGTTTGCGGTGCTTCCTTCGCGAATGTCAGAAACGACCAGGGCGTATGTAACACCACCCTCCACGCTCCAACGGTCATTGAGTTTGTAAGCAACCGAAAGTCCTGTGCGAAGAGGCGCGTGATGACTCACTTTTCTCTCCGTTTCCGCACCTCGGTTGAGGTACATGATTCCTAGCAAAGGACTGTCTTTCCATTCGGCATCATCGATGGTAGCGTTTGCTCCAACATAATCACCATGAAACATTTGACGGGAATTATCCCCCATGCCACCGGACGAAGAAAGGCCAATAGTAATGCGACGCTCCTGATGGTCACGTGTATGCGGGTTCCTCATGCTTTCCATTTTGTTTGCTTGAGCCAGATACTTGTATGTTTTCTGTGGCTCAGAATCTTTCTTTGTTGCCTCATTGAATATCGTGGCAGTATCCGTTACTTCACGTGCCAAACAATTATCAGCCACAGGTGTTTGCACTATGGTTTCTCCTGAATCTGTATTAGAGGATGGGGAAGAAGCATCTGTTTTATCTTCCAGATTTGTCTTTTTCTTTTTTGCAAAGATATGATTTCGAGTATCATCAGCGTTGACAGAAGCAATCTTCACGTCAGAAGGTCTTTGTTTACCTACCATAGTGGTCTTCTTCACTTTTCCTATTGGCAATGAAGTGTTTACTCCGTTCCCTTGTTCTGTCGTTGGATAGAGCCACCATCCAATCAGCAGGCAAGCGGCTGCGGCTGCGCTCCACATCCATTTCCTCCTTGTTTCTTTATGAAGAATAACGACAGGCGTCTTTGCTTTCGCATCTTCTGCAGTACAGATGTCATCCCACAGCCCTTGAGGTTCCTCTATCTCAAAGTCTGCCATTCTATCATGAATGTCCTTCAGCCATTTATTTTTCATTTGTCAATGTCCTTTCTTTCTGAATTGGGTTATCATTTCTGCAAGCATAGCCTTAGCACGATGCAACTGCGATGCGGATGAGTTCTCTTTTATACCAAGCATTTCGGCAATCTCACGGTGGCTCCGTTCTTCGATGACATGGAGGTTGAACACCGTGCGATAGCCATCGGGCAGAGAGCGTATCATCTGGTAGATGACATCGGTCGGAACGCCTTCCGTGTCAGGTTCTTCATCAGGAACATCCAGTTCCTTATCGCTAAATTCAGTCATTTCCAACTGACTGTTCTTCTTCAACCATTTCAGCGATTCGTTCACTACAATCCTGCTCATCCATGCCTTGAGCGACCCTTCTCCTTGATGTTGGAAAGATGTCAGCGAACTGAATATCTTAAGGAACGACTCTTGCAGCACATCCTTGATATCCTCGTCGTTTCCCACGTATCTCGAACACACAGCAGAGAGGTATCTGATGTACAGTTTGTACACCAGATGTTTTGCCTCTGCTTTACCTTCGTTGATTTGGCAAAGCAGTTCTTTCTCGCTGTATTTTGTCGGATTCATTCCCTGCTGCAAGTTTTGGATGTAATGCTAAGGAAGGTGATTACTCAATACACTTGTTGAAGACGATGCTTCTGGTTGCATTTCCCAGATCGTCCATTGGCTTGGATTTCAGTTCGAAATCAGTCTTCTTCTCGCCACTAAACGAGCGCCA
>JAGHUI010000058.1 GCA_018064885.1 Candidatus Minthosoma equi
AGTTTTGAGAGGGAGTAGCAAGGGATGGAACGGTAACCGCCATTGTTTGTTGGTACTCGTTTTTGCATCAGCTCAAATCTGAGCCCATGCACTTTCACCCAAGCATCCTCCATCTCGCGTATGTCTCTTATCACATTTTTATGCTGTTTACCAGCAATCTTCGCAATCTCCAGCGAGGAGATGCGAGCCTCTTCCTTTGGGGAAGCTGAAATGGTGTTGAACATAATTTAATAATGTGTTTATGTTGTGGGTTGTCTGTTCCAGAATGTTAATGAGCGAGTGTCACTTTTTGTTTTTGACGATGCAAAGTTCGCCACTAAAATTCACATGGAAGATACGAGTTACTCCAATCACCATAATTCTTACTTGAAGCCATATCCACCGCTACTCGGAATTTTTGCGCTTTTCCGTAAGCACATCAAACTGAGCCATGACTTCTTCTCTAAAAGCAGGTGTTATTCGCATTTCTCGCCCATCAAGCAACTTGATCACGTTGCCGTAGATTTCGCCTATACAGTCCCTGTTCACAAGCTCTGAACGATTGATGCGCACATATCCCCAACTTGACAAAATCTCATAGAGCTTGCCAATCTTGTAAGAGAGAGTGCACACAGGCTTTGTGCGCCCTTTCTCAGCATAAACATCACAGTAGTTGCCGTCAGCCCTCACAAGGCTGTATCTTTCGGGATAGAAACGAAGCATCCTGTTTCCATCATCAATCATGAGCGGACGAGTTCCGCAAAACGATTTTGTCATAACGCTACGAAGCTTTATGCTCAGCTGCAAGAGTGAAATGGCCATTTCGGGTGTGTCAACACAAGCCTCGCACAACTTCGCGGTTAGTAATCCTTTTTTCTGGCACAAAAAAATGCACCCGAAACCAGCGCGAAACTGATTTCGGATGCAAAATTATATTGAAAAAAACATAAATGAAAGTGCGATAGAAAAGCGATTGCAACCCAAAATCAATCGCATCAAAATCGCAACTTCCCGAACAAATTTTCTTGCTTTTCGTGCTTTTCACGAAGCCAGATGAGTAGCCACATACTCCTCAATCCAGCAATTAAGCTCTGGATGCTTCTCTGCAAAAAAGTTAGCACCGTCCGTCAAATAATGCTTCTTGCTCCTTTCCATGATCGGAAAATCGAAGCAGCTGCTAAGCTTTGACGTGTCGCGCTTGAACACTCTGAGCGACATAAGCTTGCCTATCACCATCAAGAAATTCTTGTATTTCAGCGAAGAATCGTCTGTCAGCCACTGCACCCAATCAGGACGATCATACAGCGCCCTCCAGAACTCATCCATCCATTGTCGGTCAAAACCCTTCTCAAAGCAATCCGCAATGTTCTCGCTTGCAGCAGAGCCAAGCCTGCTCATCACAGCACCGATGCGCACAAGAAGAGCGTTAAAAGAAATGCATTTCTTCTTTGTCCTAGGCGCAGCTTCAGCCTGAAGCTCTCTCAGCTCCTTGTATTGCTGTTCCATGTCAAGCTTCTCCTCCCACACCATCTTCTCGTTTGCCTCAAGCCTTTCAATCACAGCATCCCTCTTGATCAACTCCATCGAAAGGTTTCCCATATTCTTTTCCAACGCCTCAATCCTCTCCCTCTGCCTTTGCGTTTCAGCCTCCTTGTCCTGTATCTGCTTTTCATAGATGTCAATCAGACTCAACACCTCAGGACAAAACATCCTCAGCCCTTCCAACTTAGCACGCAGCATCTCTGTCGTCAAACAGTTCTGCTCAGCAACGGCCTTTAATATATTGTCAGAAGGGAATACCATATTGTTAACAATCAATATTTTACAAAACACTCACTTGCAATCGGAGAAAAAAAAGAAGCCACCCATAAGCGACTCCAATTATCTCCGCAACCGAACTGAGCTCCAACGCTCCATCCTAATTGCCCTACAAAGTTATGCAATCCCTTGCATCCCTCAAAATCTTTTCATGCTTATTTTTGCCATAAGTGAAATTTATCTACCTATTACCCATATTTTGCCATCTGGCAGCATGGTTTGTGTCTCATTGTTCTCCTTCGCTTTGATGTCGGCAGAGAATGTACCCACAAAGTTACCTGTCGTAATCTCTCCGTTTGAAACACCCGAACGTGATGGGTAGCACTTGATAATCTGCGAATCACCATCGATGTAGAAGTCAGCATCGCTCAACTCGAAGTAGTACCGCTTGCCCTCAATGAGCTGAAAGGGCACACCGTTTGCCTTCTCATTCACAAAGATGTCTTCATCCTTGTTGGGTGAGAGGTAAAGCGTGACCTGATGGTTACGTTTGAGCTTTATGCTGACTTCGTAGGTGTTCATCTATACTACTGCTTCTTTTCGTTGATAAACTCCAGCATTTTCTTCATATCAGGCAAAGCCTTTCGGATTTGCTCATCTGGCACATCATCCAAAGTCTTGTAGGTAGCAACGCCCATTGGCTTGGTGTAATCCTTGACAGCATACTCTGCGTATGCATGATCTGCCTCCTGGCAAAGCACAATGCCGATAGCAGGATTCTCATGTGGCTTACGCATCTTGTCATCGAGTATCTGTAAGTAGCCGAAGAGCTGACCGAGATACGATGTTTTGAACTTACCCATCTTTAGTTCCACCACGACAAGGGCATTAAGTTCACGGTTGAAGAACAGCAGGTCTGGAAACTGCTCCACATCATACATTTTGAGCAACTGCTGATTGCCAACGAAAGTGAAGTCCGTGCCAAACGCCATGAAAAACTTCTTGATGTTATCAACAATTTCGTTCTCTATCACACGCTCATCCACATCTATCTTGTCGCGTTCGCCAATCTCTTCGATGTTGATGAAGTTTAGTAAGTAATCATCTTTGAACATCATCACAGCCTTGCGGGCCTCGCGCTTGTCAGGGATGGTAGTGGCAAAATTGTTGGGCATGTCACCCTGATGTTCGTGTGCTTTGTCGCGAATCAGCTGCTTAAGTTTCTCTACAGACAAGTGTTCCTCTGCTGTGCGATGGATGTAGTAGTAGCGATCCTTCAACTCCTTGGCTCCAGCCAATATGCGTGTGTGATGAGAGAAAGGTACATTGAAGAAATGTTCAATGGGGAATTCAATGTCCCTAATGGTAATGGCGTGATGAATGTCTATCAATTCGTCGGTTGCAACCGATGAATTTGTATCACCCTGAGTATCTGTGTTTTGTAATTCGTCGGTCACAACCGACGAATTATCATTTTCCATGCTCTCTAATACGGCGGTTGCGACTGTCGAATTAGAATCCAGCATTTGCCAACCCTCGTAAAACAAACGCATCTCTCGCAATTGAGTGGCAGAAAATCCCCGTAATCCAGGCAGTTCTCTTCGCAGTTGATCGCTGATAAACTCCAGCGCATGAGTACCCCATGCCTGAGTGCGTGTATTGACAGAAATGTACTTGCCAATGGCGAAATATACCGCCAATTGAATGCGGTTTACTCCCTTGGCTGCTTCATATTGCCCCTGCAATATAGCTGTCTTGATGGTTTGTACAGCCGGTGCATATTGTATTGTTAATTCTGTTTGTCCCATTGCGTACAGTTTGTAGATTATGCTTCAATTTGCATTTTGTTTGTCATCAGTCACCGAAGGCCTGAAAGACCACCTCATTTCGCTTTACATACTAGCGGAGCGTATCCTTTGCTGATGTATTTTGCATATTTCTTAGTTTTTCCATCTACAAAGTTACATCTTTTTTTTTATAATAAACAAAGATTATTGAGATAAAAAATGAATTGCGTGAAATCGTGTGAGCGAGGATTGTTGTTTGTGCGTGCTTTTTGAGTCAGGTGACGGTTCTCTGACTCAACTTCATCCTAACTACAAGCTCCTAAAGATCTCCACATCTTTGGGAACTTTTCTTTCACTTGCAAATATAGCACTTTTGGGGTTATCGACAAAAGAAATGCAGAGTTTTTTTAGTGTCTATTGTGCTGTCAATTCGCTTCCAAAATGGTAAAAAAGTAAAAAGTAAAAAAGTAAATCTTTATTTTATTTGAGCGAAGCGACTCGCAATGAGTGTCTTAATATATATAATATA
>JAGHUI010000068.1 GCA_018064885.1 Candidatus Minthosoma equi
GCCAATTGAAAAAACAAAAAAATCAACCATAAAAAACATAAAAAAACAGTTCAATTATTGTTTTTTCTTGTTTTTGTTCTGTTTCTTCAATGTTTTTCTAACTGGCGCTTGCGCATAAAATCACACTTTCTGTCATACCTCTTATTCCAATTCCAACGGTTGATAAACATGCGCTTTCTTTGGCACAACCATGTCACGAGAGAACACCGTCACCTTATCCTCTGGTGCTGGTTCAGGTCCTGCTGCCCACATTTCCACAGCATCTTTGAGGTCATCTGCTGTGATGTAGTAGCGTGGATCTTGTACATAACGCTTGCTTGTAAACACCTTATTGCGGTTCTTGATGAACTTGCGCTGATCAGTCTTTGTGTATAAGTGCATCTGTTCCAAGCTATTGAAACCAATCTTGTCCTTTCGGTTCTGCAATCCACAGAACTCAAACGAATGGATGTTGTCAGTATCAACCGCTTTCATAATCAGCCCTGGCAATCCACGCAGTTTCCAAGGACCGGCAGTAGTAGCAATATCTTCGGTGTACCAAGCGGTCCACTTTCGTTCTGCATACTTGCCTACAGCCTTCTGGCAGAGATAACCTCCTACGGTCAGCGTGTCCTCCGTCATCTTCCAATCAATCGCAGGAATAGCGCCTTGCACCTCATACCACTGAGGAATAATCTTGTCGAGCGTAGTCATCTCGCCCTCAGGATAGTTGATGTATATAGAAGGGATGTTGCTTTGCCTTTCAAACCATTCTCCTTCTTGATAGCTTCGATCCTTCCACTCTCCGAAGTCCTCGGTCATAGTGCGGTAGAACGGAGCACATTTCGTTACATGCGTCCCAACCAAAACGGCAAGCTTGAAGGAATCCACAACGGCACTTCCATTCTTGTCGAAAGTGTTGCACCGATAGTCGTATGCTACGACAATCTGACATTGGTCGATACTGTCCTTTGTCTGCCCCCAGCCGCATATCGTGCTGAGTATCAAAAGTAATGATAAAGCTGTTCGTTTCATATTGCTATTCTAAATCAAGTGCTTGGAAAGCATTAGGTGAAGTGTTGAATGAATGATCATTGAGGATAGTCCTTATCACTCCGTTGTCTTCCAACTGAGTCATAGAAGAAATCATGTTTGATACAAATAATAGAGGATTGCTGACAAATGCAGGATCAACAAGAGTCTTGTTGCGATAATTGATATACTTGCTGCGCTTTATCTTCATGTCCTTTGGCGAAGAAGTGTAAACAATTGGTAAGGCTTTCTGCTCAAGAGATTGCAACTCAAAGCAATGTGTGCCGTCTGCCTCGGCTTTCACTATCAATCCTGGGCAACCATACAAGCACCAAGGACCTGCTGTTGTTGGCACTTCTTCTGTGTACCAAACCGTCCATTCTCTGCCACGCACTTTTGCTGTCGCTTTCTGACAAAGATAGCCAGTGATAGTCAGCGTGTCATCTTCAATCTGCCAATTGATAGGCGCCTTCTTCTCTGTGGTCACATAGTCGGTGATAAGCATCGTCTCACGCATTGTCACTTCGTCTGCTGAAGGATAGCCAACATATACAGATGGGATATTGAATTTCTGCTCGTCTAATTCTTCCAAAAGATCTTTCCTCGTTTGCTTCACAGGCTTCAAGGCAGTAAGATAGCCATCGCTCCACGTTGTCTTGTTGCCAACCAACACAGCAAGGCGATAATGGTCATCCACCTTTTCGCCATTCTTGTCAGTTGTGTGGCAAGTGTAGTCGTATGTCACCACCATGTTGGATGTGTCGATAGTGTCGTTGATCTGTGCCCATCCGCATATTACACTGAGCATCAAAATGATTGATATTGTTGTTCTTTTCATAATTATTTCAGTTCAAGCGGTTGATACTTATGAGGCTTGTCTGGTACAAACAATCCTCCTACGAATTGATATTTTGTCTCACCAGTTGTTGTCACATAATTGATTTCTTTAGGACCAGTCATGTAGAACATAGGATCGGTCAGATACATGCGATTGCCGAAGACGTTATTCTTCTGTTTCAGCATCTGCTCTCTTGTGGCTTTCTCGTATGGAATGACAGTCTTTTTCATTCGGCGCTCGTTAATGACGAACTTCATAACTACAGAACCTGAAGAATGAGTGATAGGTGCTGTCTCCTGATAAATGCCAATGAGCTTGAAAGAGTGAATACCCTCATCATCAGCTGCGTAAGTTATCAACCCAGGCAATCCTTGCAACTTCCATGGACCTGCTGCAGTTGGGATGTCTTCCGCATAAAGCACACTCCATTTCTTGCCACGAAACTCACCATTTGCTTTTTGGCACAGGTAACCACAAACGGAGTCGCTTCCCTCTGCCATCTTCCATGTTGGTTTTTCCATGTCTTCAGTTACAGCATACTGGAGAGGTGGTATCGATTCTATTGCTGTGGTTTTGCCTTCAGGATAACCCACCGTTGTTGTGGCAATGTGCATCAATGCCTCATTGCGCAGAAACGGCATCTGGTCTTCGCCCATCTCTCCTTCTCTCTGCTGCTGAAACAGATATCGTTCGTATGCCCATGTCTTCCATACTCCATCACCCACTTGCAAGGCAAGGCGAATGGAGTCAGTCACTGGTTTTCCCTCAGCATCCGATGTATTGATAGTGTACTGATACACTGCCGTAAACTTTGTCTGACACAATGTGTCAAGTGCTTCATTGTCTCGTGTAAGCATCTGTGCCGACATCATGTTGGCAACTAATGCAAGGATAATTGTTAATGTTGCTTTCATATTTGTTTTTATTTCATATTGTTTTTATCTGTTCCTACTATTATTACTGCATAATTTCAAAAAAGTTAAGTGCCAGCCACCAACTTTCTTCGACAAAGTTATGAAATAGCGCCAAAACCACCATAGATTTTAGTTCGCATTTTGTTCGCATTTTCAGTTGGAAACATAAACGGACTTCGCAAATTGTTCGCAAAAGTATTGCATATTGTTGGTATTTAGCAATGTAGCATATTCTTTGTGCCTTCTTAATAGAAATTATAAATGGAAACAAAACGACCGTTATTTTTATGCCCTCACTTTAATAATATCTCCCTGCTACCCATCACGAGCCGCAAGGAGACGGAGTTGTAATTTATTTAACTTAACTAAATTATCCACAAAAAAAGTGGTTATACTTTTATTGTCGCCAATAATTTGAGCCCATCCACATATTGTACTAAGCATAATGAGTAATGATAAAGTTGTTCGTTTCATAAGCAATTCTTTTTATGCAAATTTATCGGTTGTATGTCACATTGCTTTGACACATAAGTGTATTTCTGTAACAATCAACGCAATTTCCACACTTTTGTGTGTATATTTTTTGTGGTAATCTTGTGGGATTATGCTTTTTATACTATATTTGTTGCGAAATTCTATTTATTTATGGAAATTAAAGTTGAAGATTTTTTTCTACCAGACAACTCAGTAAGCGTTAGATGCTCACAAGTGGAAAACTGTTGAATAAGTGAGATTAACAGATGTAGAGAAAGAAGTGTTGAAGTATTCGGCACAAGGTTATACTATGAATGAGATTGCTGACAAGATGTGTAAGTCTGTAGATACAATAAAGTCGTGCAAACGATTGCTGTTCGCACGACTTGAAGTCAAAAATATAGCAGAAGCTTTATCTTATGCATCGAATTACAGACTTCTGTAATTTGATTATTGTTTTGTAAATCAAGCATCTATTTGACACCCATTCAGAGTACTATTCAAACATCTTGAACACCATGGAGTATGAATGTTTTCCTTTCTCCTCCATTTCAAGTTCATAATTATGTTTAGCACGCTCAACAGCTTTCTCTATACGTCCTTCATCCAACAGTTTTCTAACCCAACCTGATTCTTTCAGAAAATCTTCTTTCTTGATGACTTTTTTGAATCTTGCTGATACGCCGCCTTCAAAATATGGTTTTAAATATGGAGCTAATAGCTGAGACACCTCACTGTAATTTTTCAATAGACCGACATGGTCTACAAAATGTAACAATAGCCAAAACTCGAACGATGGCATACTATCACACATAACAACACTGCCCTCTTCTATCTTAGATTTCAATGACTTGACAAAATACTTATGTTTTTCCAGTGTTCCATCCCTGAAAACTGCATCCATATCAAATACACAGTATATCTTTGCATCTGCATTCGTTTTAAGAATTCTACTGATTCTATAAGGAAAAACAGTCGTATAATCAGATTCATCTCCAAAATACTCTGGCTTGACAGTGAACTTGTATTTATCTGACAATTCGTTAACATGAAGAAAATAGTATCTTTCGGTATTCTTTCCTCCACTAATGACAAAAGGAGCCAAAGGAAACATGTCTCTTGTTCCCTCATTCGTGTCTATTGCCTCCACTGTAAATGAGGCAAAATATCTCTTTTGCTCGCTATCTTTTAAGTCTCTACTTTCCATTTCCCATTGTAGCTCCAAAACGTTTGTTGCGATATGCCTCACGAATAGACGAAAGACGATTTAACCCTCTGAAGTCTGTCAACTTATAAAGATCTGTCACGCCAGCTTTATCCTTTTCAACAAACCATACTGAATCGCTACGAATCAAATCACTCACAAGATCCAGCAAACCATCATTGTGAGTTGTAACCAGTAGTTGACTTCGAGACGATTCTTTTAGATACTCAAAAAGGATTTTTTCTAACAATTTTGGATGCAAGGAATTTTCTATCTCGTCAATCAACAAGAATGCATTGTTTATAACCGCTTGATACAATGCAGTCTCAATGCCAAATGTTTTAACCGTTCCAAACGATTCTTCATTAATGGCAAATTCGTAAGTTCCTTTCCCCGCTGCATTTTCTACCGTATGTTGAAAAACAACAGTTGGTCTCTTATAAGATTTTTCTGCTAATAGACGTTCTCTGTCTTCAGATGACAATTCTCTTTGTTTCAAGATGAAGTCAAGTTCATCTTCTGAAAGTTTTTCGGTAATTTCTTCAGATGCAATATTAGTGATGTTGAAATCAGCCTCATGCAAAAAGTCAAGCAAATAGTGAACTAACCCATTGTTGTTTGAACACAATTTCTGAGCATATCTGGTCAGATTAGTCTTTGGAGATATCATTTCCATTAAATGTTCTCTTAACCATGTTTTTGCAATATCAATTAAAGGCAAACTGGTGTTAGCTTTATCTCTTGCAACAAAAAAAGACATGTTTTTAAGACACTCTACTGTAATTTTTTCCTTGACAACAGCTGTTACCTTATCGCCATTTTTATTATTAAACTCTATTTTTGACTGCCCGTCTTTCATTACTCTTTCAAACAGCATGATTGGCTGCGAGCTTTTGTAATACGAGAGCTTTTCCATGTGGACTTGGCGTGCATCAATATGTAACTGATATTGATACTTTGTGTTCTCCACAAAGAAAACTATTTCAAATATTGTCGGTTCATCTTTAGACGATGCATCCAGGCGGAAAGGTCGAACATAGGTTCCCTTATCTACAGATGAAGGATCATAAGACCAGAAAAAGTTCAGAAAATCGAATGCCCCAAGCAAATTAGATTTTCCCGATGCATTGTAGCCATATATTACGCCCATACGCAAAAGACGGGTTTTTGCATTGTCACCCATTGTGACAACTTGACAGTCTTCTGCAAACTTATCGCTAGAAGCTTCAAAGTTTAGCACAACTTCATCCCTAAACGACAGAAAGTTCTTAATTTTAAGTTCTTGTATCATAGTTTGATGTTTTGAGTGCAAAATTAATAAAAAAGATGTTTCATAATAACTTTTTTCTGCAAAATTTGTTAGATATTCGCATTTTAACGCAAAAGAGGGAAAATGTTGCGGATTTTAGTATCAAGTTATTAGGAATCGTCATTTCTAATTGATTTTATACCATACAAACATTACTACACATACAGTTATCCAGTCGTACAGTATTGTAATATCAACATACAAAAGAAAACAAAACGACTGTTGTTTTTACATCCTTACTTAAAAATATCTCCCTGCTACCCATTACGAGCCGCAAGGAGACGGAGTTGTAATTTATTTAACTTAACTAATAACTAACTGCACAAAATTAATCATAGATTACAAGTCCATATAGAGTTATTTCTTCTTCGGATTCTTGTTCCAATGATAGACAAGATGTGCCATTACATAGTGAGGAAGGGAACGATACCATGTTATAGTTCGCCCCTGAGCATTGACTTCGTATTGAGTATTTGAAAGTTGGTGCAGGAGGTCGAAGGCTTCGATCCGGGCGATGAGTTTGCCCTTGAAGAGCGACTGTGAGAGTGATGCATTGAGCACGAAGTCGTCGGTATTGAGTTCACTGCTTCCATAACCTCTACGGCTGTACATGGTGGCATTTACTGATACTGTGGTCTTCAGCGTAGGGATAGTGTAGTATCCATTCATGCCATACTGATAGTCGAAGGCATTGAGAGTTTCGAAGTCGAGCATCTTGCCCTTGGAGTGTCGCCAGTTGATACTACCTATGGCACGGATGTTCAGGGCATTCTTATTGTATTGGATATAAGCCTTTTCGCTCACGGTGAGAGTATTAACTGCATTGAGATGGCTCTCCGTCTCGCCCGAGAACATGGTGTGATCTACGCTGTGGTGCAGAGTGGCGTTGGCATTGCTCTGTACCGACCAGTAGTTTTTCTTGCCAAGGTTGCGTGAGTAGTTGAAACTGCCATCCAGGTTGTAGCCTCCTCTTACGTTTATAGGCTGGTATGTATAGACACCCGTGACCGTGTTGTAGCAGAGGCTCTCAGCAATGTCGCGAACATTGTACTCGAAATGCGTTACCGCCCTTATCTCCTGTCGGTGTGGACCATTGTGGTTGGCATAGTCGAAGGACATGCCTGTTGTCTGACGAGCCTTCAAGTCTGGATTGCCCAATCTGACGATAAGCGGTTGGCTATCATCATGAAAGGTGATTGCCTGCAACAGATGATTCGTGTCATGTGTGGTGAAATGAGCTGTGGCATGCACTTCGTTGCGATTGTCCTTGCCAAACTTCTGTTTGAAATCGGCTCTTGGATTGAGGTGTATGGCATTATAGCGAGCCAGAGTATCAATAACTCCACGTTGATAGTCGAATCTGTGCTGTCGGATGGGAATATCTAAATTGAGGTCAAAGCGCTGGGAGTTCAGCGTGATGCCTGGGAGTGGATGACTGACAAGGTAGTTTGTGAGATTTATATGGAATTTCTCTGTGTGCTTGGTGTATCGGTAATCGTAGGAGTTGGATGGATCCATGATCGCTGCGAAAGATTCCAACTGCGAGGGCAGTGACAGCGTGTCGGGATGGTAGAGATTGTCGTGTGCAAAATTATCCCAACAGATGTATTCAATTCCATAGCCAAGCCTCCAGTCCTTCGGGAGCGAATGACCACGACCATAGTTGAATTCATATTGATTCCACTTGTAGTAATAGTCATCTGTGTTAAATCGTGTATGTTGTGTCCCCTGTTGATCAACCTGATATTTGGAGGCACGCTCAACCTTATTCACGTATGAACCTATAAGTAGCCAGAAACTTAGATCACGCTTCTTCTCTCTGTTGATGGTAAAGGTGGGGCTGAGTCTGACATAACCAGAACTAAGGGTGCTGACATCCATGCCAGACATCAGTCTGCTGGCAGCGAGCGTATCGCTCCAATGATGGAAGTCCGACCATGAATTACCATTCACCTTCTCATACGAGTAACGGCTTTCCATATTTAGAAAGAAGGGGGTCTTCAGCGTAAGGAAGTCAAACAACTCAACCTTCCGTGAGTCATTCTTCGAGACGCTTTTTGTGCTGGAATGAGGAGTCATGCCGTTGAGGAATGTCTCGCTCTGCGAATGCATATCTATATGGGTGGTAGTGTACTGATAATCGGTCGAAAACGAATTGTCCACCTTGCCGTCCTTCGATTTATAACTAATATCACCTCTCAAACTATGGGTTGTGACCCTGTTGCTGGGCATGCTCTGCGGCGACCAATTGCCGTCCTGCCAGATGTGACGGTTCTCGTTCACATTGTTGGCGTTGGCTAGCAATGTGTAGCGCCATTGGTCATTGAAGCTTAGCAGGAAGGTGCGCCCCAGCCAATGGCTGTTAGTGCCTGCAGCAGCCTCCATGTTGGCGATGTAGCCCATCTGGTACTCATCCTTCAAGTTGACGTCCATAACATACTTCTTGGGATCCACGTCATACCCCAAGTACTCGCTCTTGTCCGAAGCCTTCTCGTACACTTTAATGTTCTTTACGGTATAGTAAGGCAGATTCTCCATCAGTACCTTCTTGTTACCATGCATGAACGAGCGTGCCCCCAGCAGGAGTTCGTCAACCTTGCGACCATTGACAAAGATCTCACCATTGTTCTTCAGTTCCACACCTGGCAACTGGCGGATGAGGGCATCAAGCATAGAGCCATCAGGCAATTGGAATGCTGTGGCATCATAGACGAGGGTGTCACCCTTCCAGAACATCTTGACCTTGGTTGCAACTACCTCCACTTCCTTGAGTTCAAACACCTTGAGCATGTTTATATCGGGTACGTTTACCTCGCCATCCTCTTGGTCATTCACATTCACCTTTTGCCAAACGTCACCATAGCCACGAGCTTGAGTATGGACAAGGTATTGCTTGTCCTGTGCTTTGATTTCTCCACTATAAATGTGCCATTTTAACTCATTATTCCCCATGTAGAGACTCGTCATAGGTAGGGAATCCATGATCTCGGTGCTGTCAGCACGGCAAAGTGAAACCATGAGTCCAGGAACACCCCTGTGAAGAAAACCGTCTTGCACCTTTCCTGTAATCTTCAGTTTGGGTGTTGGTACTATACTTAAGTAGTATTTGTTCTTCTTATGGACGACTCGGACAGGATTGCTGCCCACTACAGTATGGATTGCTTCTTTTAGCGAGACATTATCCATGCTCTGAGTCACCCGATAGTTCTTCAAGTCATCATATATGAAGTTGATCTGTACGCCTTCGCATTGGCGTTCCATTTCGAGCAGTACTTCTGGCAGAGGAGTTTCGCGGAATGTGGCTGTGACACGCTGAGCAAGGATGGGAGTGCCTACACATAGTACAAACAAAAGATATATAATCAGTCTTTTCATGTTCTTATCTCCTTTTTGCTACTCTACGGTCAATTCATTGTCCTTCAGTTTCAATTGGAACTTCTCGAATGTGTTAAGACTCTCCATCACATCCTCCAGTTTCTCGTTCGTATCATAGCTGAAGTGTAGTCGGATGTGCTTCTGCTCCTCGTCCTTGAACTGGATTTTCACCTTATATGCATTGCAGATGCTGGTCAGTATTTCTGTCAGTTCGTGATTGTCGAAGGTGACAACTCCAGAAGTTTTCTGTACAGTATCGTTGGGGAGAATCGTCAAAGATGAGCGGTCAGCATCAGTCACGGCAACACGCTCTGCCAGCGGTTTCTCGCTCCAGGGGTGGGTGAAAAAATGAGTGCGAACGATAGCGTAGGCAAATCCCGAAATCATAAGGACACATAGGAATATGGCAGCAATCTTACGAATATAAGTTATGCGTAAGTGTTGACGCTCAAAATGTTTCTTGTGTTCTGCTATAAAGGTGGCAAGTTCTGCCTCAGTATCGGGCATCTGTATTTCCTTGTCAGTCTTGCCTTGAGCAAATGCTTGACGAAGCATTTCAATCTCGTTTTTGTATTCTTCCATGATTGTGTGTGGATTACTTGTTCTTAAATCTTTTTCTTATAGCCTCGAGTCCGCGAGCAAGGTTTTTGTTGAGGGCGGAAAGACTGATTTGCATGATATCGGCTGCTTGTTGGTGTGTTAATCCTTGATCATAACACAGTCGCACGGCTCGGCTGCTTTGCTGAGACATTTGGGTGTCGACAAATTCTCTAATGTCAGTCAGTTGCTGCTCTCGTTCCAGATAGTCGGGAACCTCCGGATGCGGTTCTATGCTATACTGTCCCAAAAAGCGTTTTTCCACGTCAAGTCGTCGCTGTAGGTCCAAGCAACGGTTGCATACCATTCGATAGAGATAACGTCCCATGTCATCATCTGCCAGGCTAAGAGTATCCCTTTCCAAAAGGTCTGCAAATGCCTGACTGACAACATCCTTGGCAGTCTCTGATTCTCGCAGCATTGAGTATGCCACTCTGTACATTCTGGCATACTCATCATGCCACAAAACCTTAAATCTTTCTTCCGTCATCTGTCTTTCCTTGCTTACGTTTCTATCTGTATAACGATCTCGGTGTTAAAAGATACACCTGCAAGAACAAATATTTTTTTGCAAAGATATGAATTGATACAAAAAACACCATATATTTATGTAGGCTTTTTCATTTTGAAGCATAAACGGACTTCGCAAATTGTTCGCAAATGCATTGCATATCATTGGTATTTAGCAATGTAGCATATTCTTTGTGCCTTCTTAATAGAAATCACAAATGGAAACAAAACGACCGTTATTTTTATGCCCTCACTTTAATAATATCTCCCTGCTACCCATCACGAGCCGCAAGGAGACAGAGTTGTAATTTATTTAACTTAACTAAATTATCCACAAAAAAAGTGGTTATACTTTTATTGTCGCATCAATTTAATTCAAGTGGTTGATACTTATGAGGCGTATCCCCACCGTAGTTGTGGCAATGTGCATCAATGCCTCAATGCGCAGAAACGGCATTTGGTCTTCGCCCATCTCTTCATCTCTTTGTTGCTGATACAAATAGCGTTCGTATGCACATGTCTTCAATACTCCGTCACCTACCTGCAAGGCAAGTCGAACGGAGTCGGTTACTGGCTTTCCCTCAGCATCCAAAGTGTTGATTGAATACTGATACACAGCTGTAAACTTTGTTTGGCACAAAGTGTCAAGCTTTTCATCGTCACGAGTGAGCATCTTAGCCGACATCATGTTGGCAACTAATTTTTATTTTTAGATATTCAATTCGAATTATTAGGTATTAAGAATACTTAAAATACTTTTTTGCAGAATTCATTAAAAAACATGTTTGTGTCTCGCTAATTGCGAGTTCTGCATGCTCGTATTTTCGGTGTGTTTATCCTCGTATTTGTTTATATTTCATTGTTTGAAACGTATGTTTCATTGTTTGAAATATACATTTCGTTGTTTGAAATGTACGTTTCAAACAATGAAATGTAGATGAATTGCAGGTAATCATGGAGACAAACGCCCGCAAATGCAGTTGACAAATACGAGTAAATGCACTTGACAAATATGAGTAAATGCAGTTGGCAAATATGAGTAAATATATTTAGCACATACGAGCCATCAATCGTAATCGTTGTTTTTTAGCACAAGACAGGTTAATATATGAATCCAAAAAGCCAGAGAGGGGTCTTGTTTCCCATTCCAACCTTCACACAAAAAAATCCCCAGCCGAATGTATCAGCTGGGGATTCAATGTTTTGTAGAGTTATTGAGCTCTTATTTTTTAGTCAACCTTAATGTCTTTGTTCACATTCTTGCAACCAACAAGGCTGTAGAAGAGGATGTAAGCGAGCATGCCGACGATGAGCCAGTATGAGTTGAGGTAGCTTACGCCCATCTGCTGAACGAGTACGAGGTCCTGGAAGAATGGCATCATACCACCACCGAACACCATAACCATGAAGAGGCCTGATGCCTTTGCTGTGTATTTGCCAAGTCCTTCTGTAGAGAGGTTGAAGATACCACCCCACATAACTGATGTGCAGAGACCACAGAGGAAGATGAATACGCATGAGAGTGGAACCTGTGCGTTTTCAATTGTGATGAAACCGAGGTTGATGTTGAGCGTTGTTGTTACATCGCCTGTGAAGATAGCTGCTACGATCAGGGCAATGCCTACAGCAGATACCGTAATCATCTGAGCGCGAGTAGATACCCAGTTAGAAATGAATGTTGATGTGAAACGTCCAACAAGCATGAGGAACCAGTAAATGCCTGCAAGTGAGCCTGCTACGGCTGCTGCTCCTTCCCATGACTCGTGGCTGATCCATGCGTTCATCATACCTGGAGTTGCGATTTCAACGCCTACATAGAAGAAGATAGCGATGATGCCAAGGAGACAATGACGAAATGCGATAGGAGACTTTTCGTAAGTCACATTCTTGAGGTCGCCCTGTGGCTCTTCAATCTTGATGAATGAGATGATGCCGAATGCTGCAAGGAAGATGATGATACCTGTGATGATCAATGGTGCTACATCTGGGAATGAATCCTTTGTGAGTGTACCTACGAGGAAACCTGCAAGGATTGGAGTTGCTGTACCAGAGAGTGAGTTGAGTGTACCGCCTGCCTGAACGAGCTGATTACCAGTGTTACCGCCACCACCAAGAAGGTTGAGCATTGGGTTTACAACTGTGTTGAGCATACATACGCAGAAACCGCAGATGAGGGCTCCGAGGAGGTAAACGTAGATGTTGCTGACGATACCAGAGAGAAGCTGAACGCCAAGACCGATTGCACCTACGATGAGGGCGATGAGGGCTGTCTTCTTGTAGCCATACTTAATGAGCATGTTACCTGCAGGAATACCCATGATGAGGTAAGCTGTGAAGTTCATGAGATTACCAGCCATACCTGCCCAGTTGTATGACATACCCCAGATGTTGCCGAATGGTGCTGCCATGTTTGTCACGAAGCTGATCATAGCGAAGATGAAGAACATCGTGATAATAGCAACCCAGTTTCTTTTTTGCTGTGCCATATTTATTCAGTAAGAGGGCTCAAGTGTTTTTAGAGTCTTGAGCCCTTATTATTTTTAGTTATTAATTGTTTTTCGTGATTACGAATTACCGAGTTTTCGTTTTTCGTTTTCGCCAATTAAGCGAGCTTACGAGAACCGTCACCGATTACTACAGGGATAACTACTGGCTTCTTGCCGTACTTAGCCTCGAACTTCTCTACTGCAGTCTTTGTGAAGTTGTCATAGAGTTCGTCAGCAACGAGGTTGATTGTGCAACCGCCGAAACCGCCACCCATGATACGTGAACCTGTAACTGAGCATTCCTTAGCGATATCGTTGAGGAAGTCAAGCTCTTCGCAAGATACTTCATAGTCCTTAGAAAGACCATAGTGAGTCTCGTACATCTTCTTTCCTACAGTTTCATAGTCGCCCTTTTCGAGAGCATCGCAAACTGCAAGCACACGGTCCTTTTCGCCAAGAACGAAAGTAGCGCGCTTGATGTCTTCCTCTGAACATTCTGCCTTAACCTCTTCGAGCATCTCCCAAGTACATTCGCGGAGAGTCTCAATATTTGCTTCTGGGTGCTTAGCAGCACATGCCTTAGCAACACGCTCACAAGAGTTGCGGCGGTCATTGTATGGAGAACCAGCAAGTTCGTGCTTTACGCATGAGTTGATAAGAACGAGTCTGTAGCCCTGTGGATTCCATGGGAAGTATTCAAATTCGCCGCTGCGGCAGTCGAGACGCATGAGGTTGCCCTTCTTTCCGTGGCAAGATGCAAACTGGTCCATGATACCGCAGTTAAGACCGAGGTAGATGTGCTCTGTTGCCTGACCTGCCTTAGCGCGCTCCATAGGACCGATCTTGTTGTCACCGAAGAGGTCGTTGATAGCGCATGCGTAGCAAGATTCGAGAGCTGCAGAAGATGACATACCTGCGCCGAGTGGAACGTCGCCAGCGAATGCTGTGTCGAAGCCCATTACAGGAACGCCAAGCTTCTCCATTTCCTTTGCAATACCATAGATATAGCGGAAGTGGCTTGCCTTTGGACCTGCAGGATCGTCAAGAGAGAATTCATCATAATCCTTGAGGTCGATAGAGTAAGCCTTGATTGTGCGAGTGCCATTTGGACGAACCTCAGCAATCATGCCCTGCTCTACTGCTCCTGGGAATACGAATCCGCCATTATAGTCTGTGTGCTCACCAATGAGGTTAATACGTCCTGGTGAAGCATATACTGAACCTGGTTCACCACCGAGATGCTTGATGAAGCGACTTCTTACGTCGTCAATTTTTAATTTCATAATGTTTAGTTTAGTTTATTATAGGTTAATTATAATATTATTAATGTGTACTGATTAAAAGCACAAAAACGAAAAGCGAAAAACAATCTAAGTTATGATGCTTGGATTATTGTCTTTCCACTTTTCGTTTATGCATTATTTACAAAGTTGAGAACTTGTAGATAGTCTTCTGGTTGTATTTCTCACCTGGCTTGAGAACTGTAGATGGGAAATATGGACGGTTTGGGCTGTCTGGGAAGTGCTGAGCCTCGAAGCAGACTGCTGAGCGTCTCTGTGACTTGCATCCGTTCTGGATTGTGAAGTCTGAAAGGAAGTTACCTGTGTAGAGCTGAACGCCAGGCTCTGTTGTCCAAGCTTCAAGCACACGTCCTGACTTAGGATCTGTAAGCTTGACAATCTTTGAAAGCTCGCCAACTTCCTTCTTGTTGCAGACATAGTTGTGATCGTAGCCCTGACCGAACTTGATCTGCTCATCATCAGCATCGATTCTCTCACCGATAGTCTTTGGTGTAGTGAAATCGAATGGAGTGCCCTTGACTGTACGAATCTCACCTGTTGGGATAGAAGTATCGTCTGTTGGAACATAGAAATCACAATTCATCTCCAGAATCTGATCCAATACTGTTGGAGTTGGATTGCCGATACCCTGGATTGAGAAGAATGCGTGGTGAGTGAGGTTAATGATTGTCTTCTTGTTTGTTGTAGCGAAATATTCGAGAATGAGCTCGCAGTCGTCTGTCCATGTGAATTCAACAGAAACCTTCAATTCGCCTGAGAAGCCTTCATGTCCGTAAGGAAGAGTGCAGTTGAGTGTGAGGTTCTGCTCGCCTGTCTGGTAAGCATCCCAAACCTGTGCATGAAGACCTGTAGGACCTCCGTGAAGGTGATTCTTGCCATTGTTGATAGCAAGCTTGTACTCCTTGCCGTTGAGCTGGAACTTGCCGTCACAGATACGGTTGCCCCAACGGCCGATAAGAGTAGAGAGGTATGGCTCATTGCCCTTCAGATATTCGTCAAGGTTATCGAAGCCCTGAATAACGTTAGCAACCTTACCATCCTTGTCTGGAACCATGATAGCAGGAATAGCGCCACCGTAGTTGCAGATAGATACTTCATAACCATCTTTGTTCACGAGTGTGTAGAGGTCTGTTTTCTTGCCTTTGATTTCCTTCTGGAAGTTCTCTGGCTTAAGACCACTGAGTTTTGGCTGAATAGTGCTCATAATACTTTATTTATTTTAATTGTTTGTAAATAATTCTGGTTTTAGATTTCTTTTTGCAAATTAAACGATTTTTTTTGGACTGAACGAACAATCTTGTAATTATTTTTCGCTTTGACGCTATTATTTTACGTTTTTTTGCAGATTAGCCATTATTTTCTCAAAAAAGTCAGTAAATCTGCAACAACAAAGCTGCTTCCACCAACATAGATAAAATCATTCTCGTCAGCATCATTAAGCGCGGCATTGTAGGCTTCTTCTACTGTCGGATATGCATTTCCTGTCAATCCAAACTTTCCTGCCAGCGCTTGGATGTCTCCATAAGGAAGTGCTCTGCGAACGCTTGCCTGACAGAAATAATATGTGGCATTCTTAGGGAGAAGGGAAAGCACGCCGCTGATATCTTTATCGTTCACCATGCCGAACACTATGCGCATAGGAGCTTTGATATTGGCAAGCTGCTGGGAGATCCATTGGAAACCTCCGATGTTGTGACCTGTGTCGCAAACAACCTTTGGCGACTGCTGGATTGTTTGCCATCTTCCCATCAGTCCTGTCATTCCGCAAACATCAGAAAATCCTTGCTTTACATTCTCATTGCTTATACAGAAACCACGCTGCTTGAGCTGCTCAACTGCGCAGAGAATTGTAGCCGCATTCTTCGTCTGGCAGAAGCCTCCTAGTTGAGCATTAATGATTCCGTATGTTTTTGTATTATAATCAATACCGCCATTTGAGTTAAATGAGAACTCTATTATCTCTTCACTATCTTCTGCAAAGATGATGGGCGAATCCATTTCTTTTGCTTTGGCTTCAAAAACAGGCTTTGTTTCTGGTACTGTTTCACCAATAACGACAGGTGTGTGTTCTTTGATAATTCCAGCTTTCTCACCGGCAATTTTAGCAAGAGTATTGCCAAGGAACTGAACATGATCGAAGCTGATATTCGTAATGACACACACCTCAGGCGAGATAATGTTCGTGCAGTCAAGTCTGCCGCCAAGCCCAACCTCAATGACGGCAACATCTACTTGCTGGATCTCAAACCATTTGAAAGCCATCGCCGTAGTGAGTTCGAAGAATGATGGATGAAGGGGCTCAAAGAAACTGCGATGATCTTTCACAAAGTCAACAACATATTCTTCGCCTATCATCTGCCCATTGACACGTATTCTTTCACGGAAATCCACAAGATGAGGAGAAGTGAAAAGTCCAACTTTCAATCCTGATGCTTGAAGTATGGCTGCAAGAGTATGGGAACAGGAGCCTTTTCCATTAGTTCCTGCAATATGAATGGTCTTGAAATGGGTGTGAGGATGACCGAAATGCTCATCCAACTGATGAGTATTGTATAATCCCTCTTTGTATGCATCGCCGCCAACATTCTGGAACAGAAGCGCAGAATTGAAGAGGTATTCTGTTGTTTCTTTATATGTCATTTTTGCCAAAAAGTATATGAATTCGAAATAATATTCAAAATTACAAAAAAAATATTTACCAAGTGTAACAATTGCTTAATTTTATTTGATTAAATTTGCATAAGAAATGGACTTTGCTGTCAAATATCACATCTTTATTGAAAATTAAGCATTACATATTATCGTTTGTCACAGTTATTGCGATGATCTTCATTCTGTGTTCCTGCAACAGGAGTACAGAATCGGAGCGTAGTGAGATAGATTCCCTGAACACTTTGTCATACACGAGAAAATATGCCTCGTTGGACGAAGCGCAAAAGTATTTGGATGAGATATTGTCAAAGCATGAAGGGACATCTTACAAGGATGGTATTTATGAAGCGTACATCAATGCCGGCAACATTCAGGGAATGGCAATGAACTATGATTCTGCCAGAGTGTGCTACAACATGGTTCTTGATAATTCTGAGAATGACCTTCTGCTCGGCATAGCTGATGTAGGCATGATGTCTGTCTGCCTGATGACCTCGCAAAGCAAGGAGTTCTACGATTACAGATATGATGCGCAGGAAAGACTGTCAAGAGTTAGCGATGAGCAGGAACTGATGACGGATCACCAGAAACTGCTGTGGAATTCCGTTCGTGCAGAATATCATTTTGTGTCAACCAATTATTTCCTCAAAATGCGTCAGAATGAAGGTGTTGCAGAAGAAATAGATTGGCTTGATGAAAACCTTCCAACATTCTCAAACGACACAACTTTGCTGTCAACCTATTTAATGATAAAATCATTATATAGCGTTAAAGATGGACGAACTGAAGAGACAACAGATTTCCAACGCAGGACTTTGTTCAGGTTGCTCACAATGAGCAAGCAAGCAAACAACCTGTATTTTGAGTCTATAGCACTTTGCAGCATTGCCCGATCTATTCTATATTATGGAAACTTCAGACCTTCGGGACAAGCACTGCTGGAAGAATTGTATAATGAAAAATTTGATGATGACAACTTAGCCAGTTCTCTTGCAAACAAGGCTTATGATATTGGCGCAACATACGGAAACATGTTTATCGAGTCTAATGCGCTTCTCACGCTCTCCGATTATTATTTGCAGAGAGGCGAATATGATTACGCACTTGCAGAGCTTGAGCATGCATTGCAACTCGTGAACATTCATCATAAGACAATGAATCACCATAGCAATAATCAAGATGGAAAACCTGTTGCTAAGGCATTGATAAGCAAACACAAATCAGACATCCTCTACACTTACACTCAAAATGAAGATTCCCTCTCTACAGAGATGAAATGGATTCTTAATCCTAACGTTGTATGTGTGGCAGACTGGATGCTTTCCATCCGTGAACAATTAAGTATTGTTTACGGTGCTATGGGAATGAAAGCAGAATCAGATTACAACCACAACATCTATTTTGATATTCTTGACGCCACTCGCCAGGATCAGCACGCTCAACAACAGCAAGATCAGTTGCAGAGCGAAGAGAGATTCTTGAATATTCTCCTGGTGTCATTCGTCCTTATAACCGCAGGTCTTGTATGGATTATATTAATCTATACAAAACGCAGCCAGAAGGAGCATGACAGGAAGGTGAATATGCTTAGTGATGTGATCATGATTTGCAAGAAGATGACCACAGTGCTTTCTGATGAGTTCTCTGACGAAGAGGAATTGACAGGCCTTCTGCATGAATGTGTGGATGAGGATGTTAAGCAGTTGTTCCCTCAATATGCTGATGAGGATTGGTCAAGCGCTGATGCCACTACCCTTTCAGGTCTTGACCGTGAGCTTCTACGCATTCTTCAGGTCTTCTTCCAATGGATAGAAAAGACTGGTTCACAATATGTTCGTTCTGTTGAGGAACAGCAAAAACTTGAAAGTGAGACGTATGTTCTCTCTAAGCGTTTTGAGGAGAACAAACGTCTTTATATTGAAAAACTTGCAAGCATGTCTATTGTTGATGGCATAACGCCATTCCTTGACAGAGCATTGCATGAGGTATGCAAGCTCAAGAATGGCAAATGCGCTACCGATGTAGATGTTGCCAATTGCCTCACTTATCTCAGCGAGCTTATCGACAAGATCAATGATTATAACAATGTGCTTGGTCATTGGGTGAAGATCCGTAAGGGAATGGTAACGCTAAATGTTGAGAATTTTGCCCTTCAACCATTGTTTGAGACAATGAAGAGAGGTGCGAAATCATTTGACATCAAGGGTGTTTCGCTGAAAGTCAATGACACAAATGGTGTTGTGAAAGCTGATAAATCATTGACAATCTTCATGATGAACACTCTGCTTGACAATGCCAGAAAATACACTCCTCAAGGCGGCAGCGTAACTCTCTCTGCAGAAGAGACCCCTGAATACATAGAAATCTCTGTGATTGACACTGGTCATGGCATGTCAGCTGAGGATGTTGACACCATAAACAACTCCAAGGTTTACGATTCAAGCAAGATTGGTTCTACTGGCGAGCATTCATCGGACATAAAGCAGAACAAGGGATTCGGCTTCGGGCTTATGAACTGCAAAGGCATCATCGGAAAATATAAAAAGACCAATGCCATGTTCAATGTATGTGAGTTTGGCGTGGAAAGCACTATTGGCAAAGGCAGCCGTTTCTTCTTCCGTCTGCCAAAGGGTGTGTTACGCATGCTGAGTTGTCTGATTTTCTGCATATTCACAGCAATAAATGTTTTTGCTAACAACAACCTTGACATGGCAGCCGTTTATGCCGACAGCGTGTTCAAGGCTAATGTTGAGGGTAATCATGAAAAAGCACTCTTGTTTGCAGACACTGCTATTTATCACCTGAATCAGTACTATCTGGAATGTGAGCCAGACGGAAAGAATCTCATGACACTCAACAAGGGCAACATGGCAGAGATATCGCTTTGGAAACAAGGCTTCAACACAGATTACAACCTCATCATCGGACTCAGAAATGAGATTGCAATTGCAGCTCTCGCATTGAATCAGAACGGATTATATCATTACAACAGCGAGGTGTTTACCCGCCTTTACATTCTTAGCAGCACAAATACAGAACTTGAAAGCATCTGCAACGACATCAAACTTGCCAACCACAACAAGAAGACAACCATAGCAGTATTGGGAGTCATCATACTTTGTGTTCTAGTAATCTATTTTTTTCTCCACTATCGTCACAAGCAACTGTTCATCTTCAATCTCAGACAGTTTATACAATTAATAAATAATGTGTATAGTTCTGAAGAAGACAAACTTGGAAGCATCTTCCTGAAAAATCTCTCCGACATAAAAATGGCAGATTCTGTCTGCATGATGCTTGTGTCGCCAGAACATCCAGACCAGTTTGATTTCTTCTTCGACGGCAAAGTTCACGACCGCAATGTATATGAAGGTCTTATGCGCACAGCCTTCGAACAGAAAACAGAAATAACAGGCATGGACAACCACTTCTATGCCTATCCGCTCTATACCCCAGGAAAGGAAGATGAGGATATATTTGGTGTTCTTGCTGTATGCTTCCGCAATGGAAAACTCACAGCAGAAGATAAGCGTATAATGAACCTCGTAACAGAGTTCCTGCGCATCCATACATATTTCTCATATAATAAGGTCAGCCAAATGAATGAGACGCTTGAACTGATGGCAGACCAAAAGATCAGGGTAGAAAAAGAAGAACAGAATGTGTATGTTCAGAATATGATCATGGACAACTGCATGTCAACGCTGAAGCACGAAACAATGTACTATCCAAACAGAATTAAGCAGATTGTTGATACAGTTCAGAGCGGAGACAGCCATACCAGCACTCACATTGACGATATAGATGAGCTGCTCAGTTATTACAAAGAGATATTCACAATTCTCAGTTCGTGCGCCAGCAAACAAGTTGAGAGAGTCCTGTTCAAGCGTACAGCAATCCCCGCAAAAGATATTGGCGATATGACTGCTAAATCATTCCGCAAGATGGCAAAGAAGAATCTGTCTTCATCAAGCATAAAGATAGTAGGAAAAACCGATGTCAAGATACAAGGTGACAAGGTATTTATTCAAGCATTAGTTGACAACATTCTTTCCCTTTTCTTCGAGCATAATTCAGGTGGACAACTAACTGTAGATTGGAAAGATGCTGATGGTTTCATAAAGTTCTCATTCAACGATTCCAATTACACTTACGATGAGCAGCAGATACCGCTTCTATTCTATGTTGACAGTCTTAGATATGACGAAGCAGAAGACCGTTTGCGCGGATCACAATATATACTGATAAAGCAAATCATACGTCAGCACGATGCATTCTCCTCACGTCGAGGATGCAGAGTGTATGTGGAGAATGATGGCGAAGGAGGAAGCACATTCGTGTTCACCGTACCGATGGTAAAATAACGAAAACGATAACGAAAACGATAACGAAAACGAAAACGAAAACGAAAAAAAGAAAACTAAAAACTATACAATAATGGATTCATTTAAAGTAATTATTGTCGAGGATGTAGCCCTCGAAATGAAAGGAACTAAGGAGATTTTCCGCTCTGAGATTCCAGAAGCAGAGATCATAGGCACTGCCATGAACGAGACAGAGCTTTGGAAACTCATGCGTGACAGCCAGCCAGACCTTGTGCTTCTTGACCTTGGCTTGGGCGGTTCTACAACTGTTGGCGTGGATGTATGCAAGCAGCTGCGCCGCCGCTACCCAGATGTTCATGTGCTTATCTTCACAGGAGAGGTATTGAACGAGCGTCTCTGGGTGGATGCTCTTGATGCTGGTACTGATGGCATCATTCTGAAAAGTGGAGAACTTCTCACAAAGGGAGATGTTCAGAGCGTACTCAACGGAAAGCGCATGGTGTTCAATCAGCCTATTCTTGAAAAGATACTTCAGCGATTCCGCCGTTCTGTGCTTAACGAATCACTCCGCCAGGAAGCATTCCTCGACTATGACATTGACGAATATGACGAACGCTTCCTCCGTCATCTTGCTCTTGGATACACAAAAGATATGATTGCCAATCTGAAAGGCATGCCATTTGGAGTTAAGAGCATAGAGAAGCGTCAGAACGACTTAACAAACAGACTCTTTGGTGAAGATCATTCAAGTGTTAATGCAACACGACTCGTAACAAAAGCTTTAGAACTCAGAATTCTCGATATTGACAATCTTGAGCCAGATGACGATTGATTATCAGAAATACATAAGACGCACATTAAAGTCCTTTTTCGTTGGCACTGCAGTCTCGCTCTTAGTGCTGATGCTGGCATCATGGATTGTCAGCATCTATGTCGATGGAGTGAACGGACTGCTCAGTGCAAACGGAATACGATGGATGGTGGCACACATCTCCAGCAATTTCAGCACCCTGCCCTTTGCCCAGATCATCTTAGGGCTAATAGGCGTTAGCGTGCTGCTCGAATCCGAGCTGCTGTCAGCATTCCGCAAGCACACATCATTAAAGCAGAAACATGCCCTACGCATCACGATTGTCTCAGGCATAGTCATCCTGTGCCTCTTCTCATGCCTTCTGTTCCTGCCAGATGCTGTGCTTCTAAGCTGTTTCGGAAATATTGAAGATTCTCCTTTTACCGAAGGACTGTACGGTCTCATAGTCCTCTTTGTCGTTCTCGTGTCCAATATCTACGGATTCACCTCAGGCAAGTTCGTCACCCTCTACGATGTCTTCACTGCCCATGCCGTTTATCTTCGCAAGACAGCCAGCTCATTCATAATCCTGTTCCTTGCCAGCCAATTCGTGGAATGTCTTGACTACACCGACATTCTTCTTTATATGGGCAACGAACAAACGATACTCCTGATCCTTAAATGCTGTTTGTATTACATCCCTATCCTTCTTCTTATATTTCAGGAAAACAAATCATGACTTCTCCGCACCTTTCTGGTATTCAGAAGGTGACACGCCATAGAGGGCTTTGAAGTTTGTGGAGAAGGAAGAGAGCGACTTGAATCCTGTGGCTACGCTGACACCTGTGATGTCAAGTTTCTTTTCTGAAAGGAGACGGGCTGCTTCTTTCAGACGAATGTATTTAAGGAAATCTCTTGGTCCCTGTCCTGTGAGATCTTTCATCTTGCGATAGAAGTGGGCACGACTGATGCCAACCTCATCAGCTATCAATTCTACAGAAAGCTCAGGATTGTCCATATTCTTGTTAATCACCTTCATAACACGCTTCATGAGGTTTTCATCGGCCGATTCGAGTTCAATCTTCGCAACGTCTTCTTCATGAATCTGTTCGCTCTTGAACTTGCCATGAATCAGGCGGCGGTTATTGATAAGTCCCATTGCTGTTGTATGAAGCACATCTATGTTGAATGGTTTAGACATGTATGCATCTGCTCCATTGGAGATACCGATGATGCGGTCTGCGTCGCTTCCTCTTGCCGTAAGCAGCATGACAGGAATGTGATTTGTGTTGAAATTTGACTTAACTTTCTGGCAAAGAGTCAATCCGTCCATCACAGGCATCATTACGTCAGAGATAATCAAATCAACAGCATGATTGTTTCTAACAACATAATCCCATGCCTGCTGACCGTTGACGCACTCCACGATATTCATGTCGCTGCCAAGTTCCTGACTGAGATACTTGCGAATCGGATCGTAGTCCTCTACAATGACCACATGCTTCATGTTGCCGCCTACAGCGTCATCAGCAATTTCATTGATAATTGGTTCTACATTGGCGCGGACATACTTCGTTGGAGTCTCCATGGTCTTTGCTTCCCTCATTCTATCGATAGTGGAAAGGATGCGATTGCAATTCTCCTTCATGAGCGAATAGTTCTTCTGGCGCTCAGAATTGCTGTCCGAGCTGATGAGTTTGTCCAATGGAGCCATGACAAGTGTCATAGGTGTGCGGACATCATGACTGATATCCATGAAGAACTGTATTCGAGCTTCGTTCAGTTCCTGTTCTTGTCTGTGGCGCTCAATCACTCTTCGTGCCTTCACCTGTCTTCTAACATAATGATATACAAGCCAGATGATAACACATATAAGTATGAAATATATGATTTTAGCATATATTGATGCATACCATTCAGGATGGATTGTCACGCTGATTTCCCTTTCCTCGCTCGTCACGCCGAAAGCCAATGCCCTGATCTTTATTCGGTAATTGCCAGGCTCCATATTATCAAAAAGAATCCTGCCGCTATTGCTGCCTTGGTTTCTCCATTCGCCATCGTCAATGCTGTATTCAAATGTGACATGCTGATTGCTCAAACCTTCAACGCAGAGCTCAATGGCAAAATGATTGTCGGAACTGCAAAGGTTGATTTCTGACACATCATCAAGCACATCTTCAAGAATATCATAATAGCTGGATTTGTCGCCCTTGTGAACCACATTGCCATTGACAACAAGATCTACGAATTTCAATTCCAGCATCTTACCCTTTCCTTGTTTATTCAGCAGAGTGCTTGGATTGAAGTATGTAATTCCACTGATGCCGCCAAAATACAGGTTTCCATTTGCAGAAATGAGCGCACCTCGGCTAAATTCGTTATCCTGCAAGCCATCGTCGGAGAAGAAGTTTGCGAATGTTTCCTTCTTTGTGTCCATGCAGGAAATACCATTGTCTGTGCCAATCCATAGCTTATCGCCATCAACATACAAAGAGACAACGCTGTTTATAGGCATACCAACTGCCGTAGTATATCTTTTGGTATTCAGCCCATTGCATTCCACGCAGAAAAGTCCATCGTTTGATGCAGCCCAGACATATTTTCCATCTTTGCTTGCTGCAATATGTTTTATAGAATAACCAGCAAGTATTTTTTCTGTTTTCTGTTTAATTTGTCCTTCGCCATCAATCTTGCAAACAGTGAGACCATCGCTTGTTGCCACATACAAAATGTTTTTGCTTCTCAGAATGCTATAAACCCAAGGATTACCGTATTCCTTCACATTATTGGCATCAGATCTGTCGGTCATGTATTTGATAATCTTTCCAGTAGCATAATTGTAGTAATAGAAACCATTACCCATGGATGCTATCCAGAAACCATTTTCACTTTCTCTAAATATGTCGAAAATTCTGTCTATCTCCTTGGTCAGCAGAGAGAATTTCCCATCTTTCATCTGCCAGAGACCTTCAGTGAAAGTGCCAAGAAGTATCGTGCTGGCTGCTGTCGAAGAAGATTGAGAAGACATAGGCTTGACAGGATAAACAACGGTGAAGACACCAGGCATGCCAGGAGTGCTTTTCTTGTTCCAATGTGTTGATGCTGAACCATCTGCATTCATGAGATACAATCCGTCATTGTCTGGCGCAACCCAGATTTTTCCATCATTTGCTTCAGCCATGGCAAACACAGAATTTGTTCCGATTGTGTTCTTTGTGATGGAATGACGACCGACATTCTGAAATGCCGACTGCGTGTTAGGACTCATCATCACACCCTTCCAGTAAATGCCCACCCACACGTTGCCGTAGCTGTCGCAAATAGCATCCTTCACATTGCTTGTACCAAGGTCGAAATCATTGATCTTGATATCACTCATGGAAACTGTATAGCTTTTCTCGTTATAGATGCGCAAGCCGCCTCCATCGGTACAAACAAAGACAGTTCCATTGTTGCCGGCATTCAGCCCATACACATCGCCTCCGAGCTTTGCTGCGTCAGCAACAAGCTTGAACGAATCAGACCTCTTGTCGTATGCATACAATCCATTGCGCCAAGTAGCCACATACATATTGCCAGACTTTGACTCACACATCTTAACAGCTCCATCCGCTTCAGGATAATTCTTCATCTTATTGTTTGCCAGCTTCTTGTAAAGCTTGCCTTCGCTATTGATTATCCATAGCTGCGAAGATTTGGCAGATGCAGATTTTTCGGATGCAGGAGCATAATTATGAGTTTCGAGAATCACAATAGGGTTCAAATCTCTTTCGCCTGTATTGTATTTCGTTTGTCTTCTGATCACATATTTACTATTGCCATCAGCCATCACTTCGCCATTTCCATATCCAGCAAAAGTGACAAGCACATGTTCTTTGCCCTCATCCTTCACACGATAGACGCCGATGATGCGATGCACCATTGTGTCGTTTGATTCGCTGAGAATAGGCACATTTTCAAACTTATCTGTGGCATAATCGTACATCATCATACCCTTGCCTGTGCCGACAAGCACATGGTTGCGGTCATAGTCAAGCACACAGGTTGCATCATCGCCGCATAGCGAATGAGCATCATTCTCATCATGGCGATACACATTCATTTTCACTCCATCATATCGGTTCAAACCATTCTGAGTAGTGATCCAAATGTTTTTGCGGCTATCTTCATATATGTTTCTAATACAAGAATTTGACAATCCTTGCTTAGAGTTGAAGAATAGTGTATTTTGGGCATAAGAATTATATGTGCCTAAAAAATAAGATATTATTGCTAGTATAAGTAAAAAACAGTTTTTCTGCATAACTATTGGTATTAGTATGGTAAATCAATGGCAAAGTTAATACAATTTCTGAAACCCTACAAATAATTAAAACAAAAACTGTAATATCGTACTATAACATTACCTCGTAATCACTCTCAGCGTTACCTCGTAATGCATCGTATAATTACCTCGGAATGCATCGTTGCATTACCTCGTAATTAGAATAGAAAAAAAGAGTGGAAGATCTTCACAGATCCCCCACCCTCAGATAGAATGAATTTTTGATAGATAATTGTCTATCGATTATGAAAAACTGTTTTTACTTATGAATTACTTTACAAAAATCTTCTTTGTTGTGCCATCCTGCAAACGGATGATGTTAATGCCTTTCTGGAGTGATGTCTGCTTTGCACCTGTGATGCTGTATATGCCTCGTGGAGCATTGATGAAGTTATCAGATGGTGCAGAAATGGCAGAAGGATCTGACATTGCGTTGATTTTACATTCGAGAAGAAGGAACTCGTCAAAGCCTGCAACCTTGTCAAGGTTTGTGAAACGGATGATGTAGTCGCCCTTTGTCGCAATGTCGAAATCAAGTGTGTATTCCTTTGATGATGTGACTGTAGCAGCCGAACTGCCTCCTGCATTTGGCAGAGCGAAGTTGCTGGCAACGGATGCGATCTCGTTGCCGGAAGCATCAAGAATCTGAACTGAATATTTTGGAGCTTCCTTCCATGCTGCTGTTGCGTATGTCAGCTTGTAGCTTCCAGGCTCAAGTGTGAGAGGATAAGCTTTCTGCTTTCCATACTCTGCATAACCTTCACGCCAGTATAGAGCCTTGCCCTGATAGCCTGTGAAACCATCGAATGTGCGGCAGCCTGATGAATATGAGTTAGGATATTCGTGAACGTCATTGTTCTCCTGGATACATCTCCATCCTGCTGGGATTGTGCCTGCAAGAACTTTTGAGAAATCAAGGTTATAGACAACGGATTTGTCCATGAATACAGGGCTGAGAGTTACATTGTCATCAGGCATGATGAATGTATTGTCATCAGCAATAGTGATCTTTCCATGAACGATTGTCCAGCCAGACAAAATGTAGCCCTCGTCAGGAATTACGGTAAGTGTAACCTTCTCGCCTTCCTTGGCAGAGTCAACGTCAGCAACTACGTTTCCATGCTCCATGTTGCGGAATGTGATGCCATACTTCTCGTCTTCAACGCCAGCAGGAGTGTATGTCACATTATCAATATACATTGAAACACCGCCTGCATTTGCAATCATCAATGTGTTGTTGCCTGCTTTCAATGTAGCGTTGAATGAAACGATATTCCACTGATTTGCACCAGTCTTTGGGCAGTTGAGAGTCTTTCTTGAACCGCTATTTATTGTTGCGGCAAGATTTGCATTTCTGCTGGTATTGTTGTAGCGAACACTGATTCTGTAGTCGCCGCCTTCAGCAACCTTGATGACATGCTTCAAAGCGCCAGCTGTGTTTGTGCCCATGTCCATGAAGCCGTTTCCTGCATGTCCGTGAACATTTGGATACCATCCGTATGGATCTGTCACACAACTCTTTATGCTCTTGAAGTCCATATCTTCGGCTTCGATGGTGATAGCTCCCTTGTATGGTTCTGGCTGCTTTGGAAGATCGTCTGCAAGACTCTTCTGCTCAATGGCATCAGTAAGTCTGTCGGTTGCATTTCCGGAACAGTTGATAGTGATGTCAACAGGTCCCATGTGCTTCACGCTCAGAATGTAGTGACTTTTTTCTGCATTATATTCTGCTGTAACTGTTGCTACTGCCTTGCCGCGCTTCTTGAATGTGTAGGTAGGCTCAGCAGTTGCACCAACAATGGTAATCTTGTCAATGACAGCAGTAGTTGTGTCAGTTCTGTAGTTGTTGAGATAGAAATCGATATGGTCAGCATATTCGCGAACCAGACCGCTGCTAAGACAAGCATAGTCGAGAAGAAGGCTGTCGCAGGTGTTGTACTGCAATGGGATGTTTCCGTATGTGTGCACCTTCTTCATGTAAGTGTGAGGATTGTATGTAACAAGCTGATTGCGATAGCGATTTACATACATATCACCTGTGCTGACCTCAGGATAGTACTTATTGAGCTGGTCAACTTTCTTCGCCTGAGAGCTCCACTGTGTAGTGTAGGACGCCTTCTTTATCTGAAGAGGAATGTTTTTAGCAAGATCATCAAGATAGTTCACACCTACAGGAATGGCACCATAGCGGCCAGTCTTCTTGAAATAGCAGTAGTTGTTCATCCATGTGCCATCACCCTTGTTGAATGGATCGTCCATCTTGTAGAGACCATTGTAGAGATCGCCCCAAGCAGCATATTTCTGCTCGTCGTTGCCGTTTGTCACATTATTGAGAACGAACACCTTAGTCTTTTCAACAACTTCCTCACGGCTTGGGATGTAGAGGGTTCCATCAATAATTTTGCGGAACATATCAATCCAAGCATTGTCGAAGCCAGGGAATGTGCCCCAGTTGCGGCGTGTGTAGCCATCGACTGTTGAATTGTTGAGATTCTGGAAGTCTTCTGTCCAGATAAGCTCAGGACCATCCCAAACAGCACCACCGTTCACACAAGTCTGTTCCATTACGGTTCCAATACCAGCAGCAACAGGATATTTCTTGCCATGCTTCTCGCCGAGAATAGCATCGAGCGCACCGTTCCAACCGCAGTTGTCATAACGTACACCATAGTTCTTTGCAAGACCAGATACAAAAGGCGACCATGTAACACTCTCATTATTATAAAAACAAGAAGATGTGGTATATTTGTAGAGCCAAAGCATTGCCTCAGGGTATTCTTTGCAGGCAGCCAAGAGATCCTTGTTGCGCTTCATCATGCCTACAGGATTGAGCGGATGTGACCAGATGTTTCCGCAGAAGCTGACAGTGAGGAAACCTCCATATTTGTGTGCCATAGGAACGAGCTTGGCAAACAGGGCAATACGTGATGCCTGTGAACTTGAGCTCTTGTCGTTTGGCTCATCAAAGCCCCAGAACTGCTCAGCATAGTTCCAACCGAGGAAGTTTGGAAAACGCTTATAGAAATACTCGAATGTCTCAAGGTCATCATCCTGTATATGAGTATGTCCGCCACTTGCAGGCTGACATGTGAACCACATGCCATTCTGCTGGCATACAGAGCCCCATGACTTGTATGTCTTGACAGCATTTTCTGGCATCTTGTAAACATTTCTTTCTGTGTCGTACTGACAAGAAAGAGAGAGGTTCATAATGACGTATGGACGTACGTCTTCAGGAATGAGATTGATGATTTTCTGTGGATCAGCCTTGTTCCATACATCAACATGGATGAGCCATGCTGGATGCTTAGAATCAATAGGTCGGCGTTCCTGAGCATTCATTGCCAGAACGAAAAAAGAAAGGATAATTAGGGTGAATATCTTTTTCATAACTTATAACTTATATCATATAATTCATAACTTATAACTTATCAATCATGCTGTGAATAGTGGAACCAGTCAACATCTACAAAGCCGCCTGTCTGCTTTGTGGCATAGTTGAAGATGGCGAACTTTGAGCCCATGAACATTCTGCGATAGTCGAACTGCATCTTATGCTGATGCTCGAATGTGGTGAAGTTCTTTCCGTCTGTGCTGTATGCGAATGAAGCAAGGTCTTTTCTTGGATTGAAATCTGCATTGATCTTGAGATAGATGCTCTTAAGTGATTTCTTGTCAAGAGTGATGATCTTAACATCTTCTACATCAGAGCGATCTATGCTCTTGTCACGATTGAACACGGACTTCTCTTCAGAGAGTGAAAGTGTCCAGACATTGCCCTTTCTGCGAATGTTTAGGATGCCGCTATCTCCGTTAAATGCTGCAAAACCGCAAACATCGCCATCCTTCATCTTGCGAACATCAATCTTGATGATGCCCTCGCAGAAAGTTCCTTCCATACGCTGTGTGATGGTGTTTGGAGCAACAAAGATATTGTTAACAACACGGGCTGTTGTGAGACGCAGGTTGCCTTTCACCATCTTCCAAGCAGAATCGATTGGATTATGGTTCCATTGCCATACAAGCTTTGGCTTTTCTCCGTCAAACTCATCGGAATCAACAACGCCTTTCTGCTGAATATGGCTGATGCTCATATCGTTAGGAATGTTGCCGTTCTCATCGCCAAGCATTGGCCAATCGTCAATCCAGCGTACTGGCATAAGACATGGTGTGCGACCTATACCGCCTCTGTCCTGGAAAATGACAGCATCCCATTTATCGTTAGCACCCTTGACGAGACATCCCTGACCTACACCGCCGTAAGTCTCAAAAGGAGTTTCAAGGATAACCTTTTTCTCGTATGGACCTTCAATCTTGTCTGCACGATAGCATACCTCGCGGCGAAGTCTGCCTGGAATGCTCCAATCCATGCTGATCATGCAAAGGTAGTATTTGCCATTGCGCTTGATGACTGAGCTGCCTTCCAAAAGACCACGCTCATCGCTATCACGCTCAAACGTGCGCATGTGTGGTCCCTTTGGCTCAAATGTTTGAGGGTCAAGTTCCTGAAGGTCGCCTGTACCATAGAACATCCAGACACGGTCGTCATCATCGAAAAGAAGACTTCCATCGTGGAAATGCGGAGGACGGGCAACAAGTGTCCAAGGACCTTCTGCCTTGTCAGCAGAAAAAACAAATCCCTTGCCTGGAGCGCCATTGGCTGTGAACCATACCCAGAACTTGCCTTTATGATAACGGATGCTGCTTGCCCACTGGCCTTGACCATAAACAGTTTTATTGTCCTTCAAGTCATAGCGGTCGCCATCCTCAATGCGGTCAAAAACGTATGAGATAACTTCCCAATGTTCCAAGTCGGAACTGCGCATGATAGGACCTCCAGGCATAAGGTGCATGGTGGTGCTAATCATATAATAATATGTTCCGTCATAGCAGAGGGAAACATCAGGAACGTCAGCGTCAATAATAGGATTTCGATACTGAGAGAATGCCAGCATTGAACTGAGCAAGAGAAATAAGGATAAAATGGTACGTTTCATGTGATTTGGTAATTTTTTGCAAAGTTACTGATTGTCCGAAAGTTCTATTTTTCTCTATGTCTCAAAGATTTTTTAATACGTATAAATATAAACTTTTTTCAATATAGAAAGAAAAAATCTATATTATAAGTATTGTGTATTAAAATAAAATACTTAATTTTGCAAAAAAATACATAAATAAAATGGCTATAAAGATTCTTAGTGTTGATGACGAGGTAGATTTGGAACTCCTCCTTACACAATATTTCCGCAGAAAGATTCGCAAGGGCGAATATGAATTCTTTTTCGCTCATAACGGACTTGAGGCTCTTCAAGTTCTTTTGCAGCATCCTGACATTGATATCATTCTCAGCGACATCAATATGCCTGAAATGGATGGATTGACTATGCTCACCAAGATCAATGAGATGAGGAACCCTGCATTGAAATGCATCATGGTGAGTGCATACGGTGACATGGACAACATTCGTCATGCCATGAACAATGGTGCTTTCGACTTTGCCACCAAGCCTATTGACCTTGACGACCTGCAAATCACTATTGACAAGGCTATTGAGCAGATACAGTACATTCGCAGCGCACAGAAGGAGCATAATCAGCTTGTTGATATTCAAGGCGATCTTAATGTGGCAAAGGAGATTCAGCATGCTATTCTTCCTCACACATTTATTTTGAAGACTCCAAACGCTGACATGGTTGACATTTATGCATCAATGAATGCGGCAAAGGATGTGGGTGGTGATTTCTACGACTTCTTCATGATTGACGATGAGCACCTTGCTTTCACAATGGCTGACGTGAGCGGCAAGGGTGTGCCTGCAGCAATCTTCATGGCTGTAAGCCGAACATTGATCAAGGCTACTGGAATGCGCGGAGTGTCATCAGACGAATGTATGAGAATTGCCAACGATATGCTTTGCGGTGAAAGTGTTGACAGCATGTTCGTGACCGTATTCTATGGAATATACAACCTGAAAACTGGCGAGATAGATTTCACTAATGCAGGTCATAATCCTCCTTACATCATGCATAATGATGGTTCTGTAGAGGCATTGCCTGTGGCTGGAAACATTGTTCTCGGTGCGTTTGAGGGTTTGCCATTCACTCCAGGAAAGGCAAAGCTTGAGCAAGGAGAAACTTTGTTTATGTTCACTGACGGTGTTACCGAAGCAGAAAACATTGATCATAAGCAATTTGGCGAACCTCTTCTTGAGGAGACTCTTCGCGGTCTTTGCGGTTCTGAGTCTCAGAAAGTGGTAGATGCTATCAATGAGAAAGTTAAGGACTTTGCTGGCGATGCTCCACAGAGCGATGATGTCACAATTCTCACAATTAGAAGACGTTGAAAAAGACAATAATTGTCATATTAGCTGTTTCGTCGGTTCTGGCAGTCATGGCTGCCATTGCTGCTGGCGCATACTGGTATGGTAAAAGTCAGCATGCCAGTGAATTGCAGTTGCTGTCTGAGGAAATAGATTCACTTCGCAAGGGTGAGATGGATGCTGCCATCGTGAAAAGAGTGAGTCAGCAGATGGAAGACATTGCTTATCAGCAAAAAAGCATTTCTGACAAGCAAAGGGAACGCGCTGAGGAACAGTCTGCCTTAGCTATACAGATGCGTGACCGAGCTGAACAGGAAAGCCATGCTGCCCGTCAAGCCGAGGACAAGGCTATAAAGGCATTGGAGGAGGCAAATGTGCAACGAAACCTTGCTCAGGAACAGCAGCAAATTGCTGAGCATCAGAAAAATCAGGCTCTTCATGCAAAGAATGTCAGCGATACACTCAGCTATCGTGCCCTCAGCCGAACATTAGCGTCTTCCGCTTTAACACAATATGATGCTGGCAACCAAGAAATAGCTTCTCTTCTTGCTTACAGCAGCTGGTATTTCCTTGACAAATATGACGGAAACACTTATCAACCAGAAACATTCAAGGCTCTAACGACTGCCGCTGGCGCGATGAGAACAAAGAATATCAATAATCATGGTTCCATCACTAGTCTTGCAACAATGAATCACAATGGTATTGGTTGTGTGGCTGTTAGCGACTATGGCGACATTGACTTCTGGCAAGGCGAACGCAGCAAATCAATCCTTGCTGATAATAAATACTATTTCCGTGATGTTTTCGTAGAAGGTGAAACGATTTATGCCCTTTCGCATCACGGGCCATTATGCATTACTGGTTTCGATAAGAAATTGACAACTATCGCCCTGCCCTATGGCGATTATTTCAAGATATTGAAAACTGGCAGCAATTCTCTTCTGATTGCAGCACGCAACTTTGTTTGCTGGTACGACATGACAAAAGGTACTGTTTCTTCTCCAATAAAGCTTAATGATGTGCTGACACGAATTGGGATGAAGAAGCAAACAATTCTTCTTTTCTTTAAGGGCGGCAAATTCGCAGAAATGGATTTGACAGGCAAAGTGACAGAAAAGCAACCGCTTACCAATGGTGTTATCTCTGCATACTACTATGACGAGAAAGATGGTTGCCTGTTTTTGGGAAAGTCCAATGGCGATATTGATGTCCTTAACAAGTACAATCGCAAGATATGCACATTGACAGGCCATGTTTCAAGAGTCACTGACATCAATATGGTTGATAATATCCTGATTACAACTGCATTCGATAAGACTCTCTACATTTGGGAACTCAACAGAGTACAGTTCGAAAGCGGAAACACATGGCGTCAGGAACTGAACATGAAATCATCCGTTAAGTCAAAAGTGAAGAGCCAGAACATTGCAAATGAATGGCTTATACCTGTTGACTATAAATTTGAAGGCTGGCCTATGTCGTTATGCGTATGCAGTCAAGGAAAAGACAAATATACTCTTTGGACTGGTGTCAGCAATGGTCAGATGATGCGAATGAGCGTGTCTGTTGACCAGTTATCCAAGATTGTCCATAACAAGTTGAAGCGCAACTTCACAGAAGAGGAGTGGAATCACTTTATCGGAACAAATGTTGAATACCAAAAATTCAAGTGACATGAGAAAGAGCATTAGCATATACATATTATTATTGCTGTCCTTGCTTAGTGTCACAGTATTTGCGCAAAAGCCTTCGGATATAGAGTCTCATGCTTCCATGAACTCCAATATCGGTATGCCATTCTTCCAAAACTGGAAATCAAGCGAATATGGTGGTCATAATCGTAATTTCGGTGTTGTTTGCAACGATGATGGCAGAGTTTTTATTGCGAACTTCGAAGGACTTATAGTGTATGATGGCGAAAGCTGGGAAATGATCCATACTCCTGGTGTGTCAAGAATAACAAGCGTCTTCCGAAGCAAAGACAACACCATCTGGTTTGGCGGTAATAATGTTCTTGGTTACATATCGTCAGGTGACAGCATTCTTGCAAATTTCGTCATCGACGATAAGAAGGCAACACAGAATATTGGCGAGGTAATGTCCTTCTTTGAGAAAGATAGCAAGCTTTATTTCACAACAAATGATGATGCGGTTTACAATATAGCAAATAAGAAGGTAAAGAAAGCTGACAACATTTTTCCGCCTGCAAAGAAAGACGAACTGAGCTATAAGGATTATGTCATAAACGACAAGATAACAATTCCTGATCAGGACATCGTTTTCTATGCCACTGCTTCTCATGGTGTTATAGCGACAAATAAGAAAGGTCAGCAGCTTTACAATCTCACTAAAGACAACGGATTGTGCAGCAACACAATCACATACCTTGCTTATGATGGCAAAGGCACCATTTGGGGAACAACCGACAATGGTCTTTTCTCCTTCAATTCCACAACAATCTATACTCATTTTACAGAAAATGAAGGACTTGACGGTCAAGTAATGTCTATTCTTCCAAACCGAGGAAAGCTTCTTGTAGGAACACTTCAAGGTGTTTTCATGCTTGAGAACAACAATTTCAAGAAACTTCAAGGACTTGATCAGGCGTGTTGGCAAATAATAGAAGATCCTAATGGCAATGCTATGATTGCCAGTGCTGAAGGTGTATTTGTCTATAAGGATAAACTATACCCTTACACACATAATCATACTTTCTCTGTTATTTACGAGAACAACGACACATACCTTTCTGCTGAACTTGATGGCATCTATCGCCATCATGGCACCAGCTCTTCTGAACTTCTTGACAAGATTCCTAATGTCGTAAAGTTGGAGAGTGATGGCAAAGGCGGCATCTGGGCACTAAGTCTCTATGGCAAGACATATTTCAAATCAGCTGATGATCAACATTTTAAGCAGAAAGACAATAAAAACTTGAATCTTCTTTTCCATTACGTTGACTATAAAAAACATGTGTGGCATCCGCTCAACAATGGTAAAGGCTTGGTGTGCAATGGAATAGAAAAGAAACTGGAGAAATGGCTCAATCCTTTTAACGACTATACCATTCAGACCATTTGTGTTAATGATGGCATTGCATGGTTAGGTGGTAGTTTCGGCATTGTTCGCTTTGATGTGGAACACTCCAAGACAGCAAAAGACTTCCTGTCAAAGGTTTACATTCGCTATTTTAAACTAAATGACACATACTTGAATTTCACCGTTGCTACAGACCAGACAGTTTCCATAGGAAAGAATCTATATAGTTACAGATTGAATGACAATGAAGAATGGTCAAAATGGAATACGGTTCAAGACATAGAACTGAATAGCCTTGCTTACGGACATTATCAATTGACTGTTCGTTCTAAAGATGCATTTGGAAATATCAGCATTTCAGAATCCCGTGAGTTCTATGTTCCCCGCCCTATCTATTTGCGCTGGTACGCCATCAGTATCTATGTTCTCTTGCTTTTGCTTGCTGCATACGGAATATTCTTGTACCGCACTCGTATGTTGAGAAAAGAGCAGCAGCGATTGGAAAATATTGTAAATGAGCGAACTCAGCAGGTGGTGGCTCAGAAAAATGAAATCGAGGCGCAGAAGGATGAGATTGAAGCGCAGAAAAATGATATTGAAGAGAAGTCCCATAAACTGGAAGACACTCTTGTTGAACTTCGCAACACCCAGAATCAGCTTCTGCGTCAAGAGCGTGAAGCAACAGTCGGTAAACTTACTAAAGGACTTATCGACCGCATTCTAAATCCAATGAACTACATCAACAATTTCTCTCACCTTACCCTCGGTCTCACTAAAGACATTCGTGAAAACATTGAAGATGAGGAAGAGAAGATGGATCCAGACAATTTTGAGGACTGTATGGACGTCATCGACATGATGAAGACAAATCTTGAGAAGATAGAACAACATGGACTATCCACAACAAGAATTCTAAAGGCAATGGAAGAAATGCTCCGCGAGCGTTCTGGAAAGATTGAAACTCACGATGTTGCAATGATTTGTCAGCAGAACATAGAAATGCTTAATAAGTATTATGCAAACGACATTGCTGCTTTGGGCATAAAGGTAATCTGGGACAAGCCAGAACTGCCTATTGTGTCAGAGGTTAATCCTGAACTGCTCAGCCGCTGTTTCATGTCAATGCTCAGCAACAGCATTTATGCCGTCAAGAAGAAAGCTGAAAAGGGAATTAAGAATGGCATCTATGTTCCTGAAATTCGTGTCAGTATCCATCCGAAAGACGGTGAGCATGCCCCATCTGTATATTTCTACGACAACGGTATTGGTATTGAAGAAAGCATCATCGACAAGATTTTCGATCCTTTCTTCACAACAAAGCCGACAGCAGAAGCACCAGGCGTGGGACTCTATCTTTCTCAGCAAATCATTCAAGATATGGGTGGAACCATAAGCGTTGAATCTGTAAAAGACGATCATACAACATTCACAGTTTCATTGCTTTGATAAAAATCTAAATAGAATATATAATGCATATTGTTCATTGAACATCATACAAACTCTCTATGGAACAGGAAATTGAAGCTCTAAAACAACAGGTTGCTTTGTTGCAGAAACAATTGCGAGAGCAACAGAAGTTAGCATCTCTCGGATTGCTCAGCGCCGGCATTGCCCACGAAATCCAGAATCCGCTCAACTTTGTCATCAATTTCAGTAAGATGTCTTCAAAACTCGTTGAAGACCTGACTGAGGTTTTGGAAGACTGCGCCGACAAGCTTGATGAAGACGATGCAGCCGACATAGAGGATATCTCTGCCGACATCAAGGATAATATGCAGAAAATTCAAGAACATGGAGAGAGAGCCATTAGCATTATCCGTGGAATCCTGCTCATGAGCCGTGGCAAGGATGGAGAGTTCCTGCCTACTGACATCAATACCCTTGTTCATGAATATGTATGGCTTTCATACCATGCCATGCGTGCCAACGATAAGAGCTTCAACATTTCCATACATGAGGAATATCAAAACAATATGCCAAAAATGATGGTTATTCCCCAAGATCTCAGTCGTGCCATCCTCAATGTCGTGAACAATGCATGCTATGCTGTAAAGGAAAGAGCAGCATCTGAAGGAGCTGACTATCAACCATCTATCACGATAAAAACTTCGTATGAAAATGAAACTCTATCCATCGTGATGAACGATAATGGTTGCGGAATGACGGACGAGGTGAAGGCAAAGCTGTTCCACGAATTGTTCACCACAAAACCAGTTGGGCAAGGAACAGGACTTGGAATGTCTATAACTCACGATCTTATCGTAAATCGACACAATGGCAAGATTATTCTTGAAAGCACACCATCTGTCGGATCAACATTCACATTCGTTATTCCTGTAAAAGTAGTGAAATAGTAATGGTGAGAAAACAATTACACATATTATATATATTAGCACTTCTCGTTCTGTCATTGCCTGTCAACGCACAGACAAATGATGATGTGTATGAAAAGGCTGAGCATGAATTTGAGTTAGGACATTTTATGGCTGTTGACTCACTTTTGAGCAAGACAGCACAAACCTTCAAAGGCGAACGTCTCGTAAACGCATACCGACTTCTTGCATTGAGCAGTCTTTATATGGATCAGCCTGTTAAGACCGAACAGTATGCGACTTTACTACTTAAAGCGGATCCGTTCTATACGGCATACGGCGATAGTCCACGACTCATCGACATCCTAGAACGATTGAAGAAAGGAAAAACCACCGTCACCACAGCATCACAGCTGGCAGAGACAATGGAAGAGGTTCCTGTGCCAATCAGCCTTATCACCGAAGATATGATTGAGGCATCAGGCGCACGTACACTTTCCGAACTTCTTCAGATGTATGTTCCTGGTATATCCGTTATTGCTGGTATTGAAGACAATATAGCGATGCGAGGCGTATATGGAATGAACCAGGAAACCATCCTCGTGATGCAGAATGGTCATCGCCTCAATAGTCAGAGTACCAACACCATGTCAATGGACTATCGCATTAACCTCGACAAAGTCAAGCAGATAGAAGTACTTCGCGGTCCAGCATCATCACTTTATGGAAATGTTGCACTCACAGCAGTTGTCAACGTAATCACAAAGACAGGATCAGAGATAGACGGCAATAAACTTACTATTCTTGGAGGCAATCACGAAACTATAGGAGCATCCTATATCAGAGGCATGGGAAACCTCAAAAATGATATTGTCGCCTGGGCATCTTTCTACAACTCAAAGGGTGAAGCCATAACAAAAGGCGAACATCGCGGATATGTCGGCGGATTTAATTCAAATCCTACTTTCGATCTTGGAGCCCGAATGAAATGGAACGACGTAACCATCGAAGTATCTGGCAATCATGCAAAACCAGTATCTTATTTCGGACTTGTTTCTGTTCCTGGCATAGATTATAACAAATACCAGCGTCAGCAAGGAGAGAAGCTTGGCGTTTCACGAACAAGCGTAAGAGCAGATATCGACTATACCCATCAATGGGGCAACTGGGGACTATCTGCCTCTGCCTTTGCCTCCGAAGAACGTCAGCAGATTTTCAACGCTCTCGGTGACTCTGTATCTCCTATCCTCGGCTCCTTCCTTCTCATGGCAATGGGTGAAGATGCAAGTGAAGATAATATCCTGACAAAAGGCGTATTCCAAACCATCAGCTGGGAAGACTACGCAATGGGAATTTCTGCAAGCGGATCATATCAGTATAAAATGAATAACGGAATGTACGGTTCCATTCTCGCTGGCATTCAAAGCGAACTGCTCATTCCAAACTATTCTACATATAAATCAGGCAAAGATTTCAATACCATTGTTAACGAGAGACCGCTCTACGAGTTCAATACAGAATCAACCGTATCGGGATTCTTCCAGATGAAGCACAACTTCACAAGAAACATAATTTTCAACGGAGGACTCCGCTACGACCATAAGAAACGATTCAACAATCGACGACTCAACACATACTCGCCTCGTCTCTCATTTGTCTGGATACCAGTAGAAAAGTGGAGTATCAAGGCTGCCTATTCTCATGCATTCGTTGATGCACCATACCTTTATCGTTCATCTTCTATCCCACTCTTTTCTGGCGGTTCCAACCTGAATCCAGAGAAAATCAATGCCTATCAGATCGGAGCAGGATTCAATGATGATAATATTGGATTGACAGGCAATGTTAACGTATTCTTCAACCAGGTTCGTGACCTTGTATATTTCAGTATGTCATCATCCAGTTCTTCATCAGACAGCGGTAACAAAGAATCTATCTCCAATGCAGGTAACATTGATATTGGCGGCATAGAAACCTATCTTGATTTCCATTCTGATAAGTTCATGGCAAACCTTAATGTAACGTATCAGTATCCATTCAAGGTTAAAAACTTCTCAAACCAGCAGAATCCAGAGTACGACTATATTTTTGGCAATGATAAGAAAATACTTATTAAAGAGTCAACCAGCTACATTCCTAATGTGCCAAAATTCATGCTCAACATCAGTGGTGCATATAAATTCTTAGACAAGCCTCATTTCGGAAGTATGCGTGTTAGAGCAAACATGCACATGCAGTCAAAAATACGATATAGTTCCAACAAGATAGAATATGCAGAAGATCTTATCACTGCATACTACACACTTTCAGCGCTTTACGAGCAGTACGGCAAAGCCGCATACGATCTTGACATCTACAAGGAAAACTCATCAAAGCTCATCAACGCATACTTAAATTCCAATTCAACCTATCCGCAGAAGTTTTACATTACAGCTGGCACAGGCCTTGAATGGAAATCCACCTTTGGCATAACAGTAAATCTCAATGCCTACAACATCCTCAATCGCCGTTACTATGCAGGCGGCCACATTCGTGATGGTGTGCCACAGCAAGGTTTCAGTTTCGTCGGAAAAGTAAGCTATGCTTTCTGATTTCGCATAAAAAGAAACATAACTAACATTGCTATTATGCCTATCAACCATGAAAAGATACAACTTGCCATCAATCCAAAGACTTGAGTACAACCTGCAACAATATAGGTGAGGCAAGAAATTGTAGCTACTGTAAGTGCGTATGGCAATTGGGATGAGACATGATTGACATGCTTGCATCCGGCTCCTGCACTTGCCATAATTGTTGTATCAGATATTGGTGAAATATGATCGCCACAAACAGCTCCTGCCATACATGCGGAAATGGAGATGATGCGGAGAGGTTCACCAACAGGGAACACGGCTATGCAAATTGGAATAAGAATTCCGAATGTCCCCCATGATGTTCCTGTTGAAAAAGCCAGAAATGCTGCAATAATAAAGATGATGGCAGGGAGCATCATCTGCAATCCTGAAACGCTATCTGATACAAGACCAGCAACATATTCCGCAGCACCAAGCGAATCGGTCATACTTTTCAATGTCCATGCCAAAGTCAGAATGAGTATTGCTGGCACCATTGCTTCAAATCCTTTGATGAGACAGCTCATGGCATCGTCGAAAGTTAGCACCTTGCGGACAACGAACCATACAAGGGATAGCGCAAGAGCTGTCAACGAACCAATGACAAGACCAACAGAGGCATTGCTTGCAGCAAAAGCATCAATGAAGCTCATATAGTTTTCATTATCAGCGAAGAAGAATCCTCCAGAATAGATCATGCCGACGACACACAATGGTATCAGAAGAAAGATTGGAACTATGAGATCAGCAACAGAACCTTTCTTGTTTGCTTCATCCATCGTCTTCGTTCCAGCGCCATATTCTGCCACCTCAAGCTTTGCTCCGCTTACCTTGCCAACATCACCAGAATACTTGTTCTTACAGCTTTCATCCTGCGGTTTTTCATACTTGTTCATTACATTAAAGTCAAAACCTGTTACAACAATAATAATCATAAACAGTATCGTGAAAAAGGCATAGAAATTGAATGGTATAGCTTTGCAGAAAAGGGCAATGCCGTTCTCATCTCCCGAGACAAAACCTGCTACAGCTGCTGCCCAGCTTGAGATTGGAGCAATGATACATACTGGTGCTGCAGTTGAGTCAATAAGATAGGCAAGCTTTTCTTTCGACACTCCGTAACGCTCTGTTATAGGACTCATTACAGAACCAACTGTCAAACAATTGAAGTAGTCGTCAATAAAGATAATGATGCCAAGCAGAACGGTAGCTATTTGTGCGCTAACCTTTGTCCTCACGCGTTTCACAGCCCATGCGCCAAAAGCAGCAGAACCTCCTGCTTTGTTCATTAAGGCTACCATTGTGCCAAGAATAACGAGAAACACAAGTATGCCCACATTCCACGGATCAGAAAGGCAATGAATGAGACCGTATGACTTGGCATCGTCGCCCTCTCCTACCTGATCATTAAGAAGATGAGTAATAAAACCGTCAATACCTCCGTCTGTGGAATAGCTGTAAAAGATGGCTCCTATAACGATTCCTATAAAAAGTGAAGAATAGACTTCTTTCGTTATGAGTGCCAATGTTATAGATACTATGGATGGCACAAGTGACCAATATGAACCTATCATTATTATTGTTTATTTCAGCAAATTAACGACTTTGACGTATGCTGCCTATAAAATTGCGTGTTGCAGTCTTTTGCGGATTTGAGAATATCTGCTCTGGGGTGCCTTCTTCGTAAATGCCGCCTTCGCACATGAAAAGAACACGAGTGCTGACATCACGGGCAAAAATCATTTCGTGAGTTACTATGAGCATAGTCATTCCTTGCTGGGCAAGCTGACGGATTACATGGAGAACTTCGCCAACCATCGTCGGATCGAGGGCGGAGGTTGGTTCGTCAAAAAGAATACAATCGGGGTTCATAGAAAGGCTGCGAGCTATTGCAACTCGCTGTTTCTGACCACCAGAGAGATTGCGAGGCATGACATCTGCTTTGTCTTCAAGACCCACCATGCGAAGGAGTTCCCTGCTCTTCTCATCTGCCTCAGTTTTATTCATGCCAAGAATGCGGATAGGACCAAAGCTTACATTCTCCAGAACTGTCATGTGGTCAAAAAGATTGAAGCTCTGGAACACCATGCCCATCTTCTGTCTGACTTTATTAAGTTTTGTATTCTTGTCAAGTATGTTCATTCCACCAAAGATAATCTCCCCGCTTGTGGCAGGATCAATGCCATTCAAGCAACGGAGGAAGGTGCTCTTTCCTGTTCCTGATGGTCCGATGATGCTAATCACATCACCCTTTGCTATGTGGCAATCAATATTTTTCAATACCTCTAGCTGGCTGCCGTCAGGCATCTTATATGTTTTGCTAAGATTCTTTATTGTAATCATGTGAATTGTCGTTTGGTGATGTTTTACTTACTTATTTTCTTCAAAAGAATATCAAGGGATTTTCCAAGCAACCAGCATAGACAGAAATATATAACTGCTGTAAAGATGAGTGGAAAGAATGCTTCAAAGCTTGCATTTCTAATCAAGTCGGATGCCTTTGTGAGATCGACAATTGAAATGTAACCAACTATAGATGTGCCTTTCAGGAGTGATATTGCTTCACCTTGAAAGACAGGAATAATATGGCGTGCTGCTTGAGGAGCTATAATATAAATAAATGTCTGGAATGGAGTCAAGCCCAAAGCGAGACCAGCTTCTTTCTGACCATTGTCAACTGCCTTTATGCCTGTTGTAAACATAACTGCAATGTATGCTCCGAAGTTCATAGCAGAAGCAATTATAGCAACCATCATTGCCGAAAGTCCTGTTCCAGCAAGAATTATGTAATACATAACAAGCAAAAGCACCAAAATCGGAATGTTGCGCATCAAGGAAATATATGCGTTTGCCATAAGAACCAAGGTTCGATGCCGACTCATTTGCATGTAACTTAGTATTGCTCCAAGAAGGACTCCAAGCACGAGAGAACCAAAGAATATCCACATCGTAACCCAGAAGCCATCAACAATCATTTCCCATCTATCTTGCTGAACAAGAGAGCGATCAAAACCATCCTTGACACTTTCAAAGAATCCTCTATTGCCTTTGTTTCCCTCTTTGCGAATAAGAACAGAAGTAACGGAATAATCATCAGCAGGAGCAAAGCTTACCTTTGCCTCTCTATCGGGCGTGATGCTCATGCCAGCTGCTATAATATCAATTCTTTTAGACATCAACGCCGGAAGAAGCGCATCGAAGGAATAAACATCGCAAACAAGACCATAGCCATGTGTCATGCAGAATCGCTGCCATAGCTCTATCTCATATCCCGTCTTTTCATTGTTGACAGTAATGGTATAAGGAGGATAGGAATAATCGCTTCCTATGTGAAGCACTCGCTTGCCGCGAGTTGGCACATCCTTCTGACGAATCACAACCTTCTTCTGGTTGTCAGTAAGATTAGGATTGAGCCATCTTGACTTAATCTCTTCAAGTCCGCCCGTTACATCCAAACTGTCGAAGAAGTTTGTAAATTCCTGCAAGAGAGCAACATCATCCCTTCTCATCGCAGTTGCCAAAGGCTCTTGTGTGGTGGAATCAGTAAATGCTTCTTCAAGAGCAAGACGATGAAAATCATCCGAAAACATATTTGCACGCTCAATAAGCGCAACGTCGCTTTGTCCTGCATCAAGCGCAACAAGAGCATCAAGACCTCCAGGCAGACATTGCACATTCTCTTTTTCAGTTACCATGCGAGCAATCTTCTCTTGCGTAGTGCCAGAATTGACAGCAACCGTATGGCCGCGCAAATCTGCCATCGTCTGAGGTACAAATCGTTCCTCTTTCTTCATGCAGCCTGCAAGAAGCAGAAACGAGAGCAACAACAGAATTATAATGTTTATTCTTTTCATCAACAAATACATTTTTTAATATATTTGACAAATGTACGGAATAATATTGAAAATAAGAAAAAATATAAATTATAATCATTATCTTTGCATACAAAAAGAAAGATAATATGAGAATTATACTTGCATTTGATTCTTTCAAAGGATGCATATCTGCTCAAGAAGCATGCAAAACGGCAGCAAAGGCAATACACGAAACATTGCCCGAAGCAGAAGCTGTGGAATGTCCGCTTAGCGATGGAGGCGAAGGATTGGTGGAGTGTGTGGAACAAATGCTAAGCGTAAGACGAGTTCATCTGAAAGCTCATGATCCTTTAATGAACATAATCGATGCAAGCTATGTCATTGCCGAAGATGGTAAAACCGCCTACATGGAAATGGCTGCAACAAGCGGACTTCCTTTGGTGCCAATAGAGAAACGCAATCCTATGATAACCACAACCTATGGCGTGGGAGAAATGATAATCGATGCTGCACAACGAGGTTGCAAGGAAATCGTTATGGGCATCGGAGGAAGTGCAACCTGCGATGGCGGGAAGGGAATGATTGATTGTTTGAAAGATAATGGCTACACACTGCCTTCTGACGAATTGCCGCATATTTCCATAGCATCGGATGTCACAAATCCTCTTTGCGGCGATTTGGGAGCTGCACGCATTTTCGGTCCCCAAAAAGGAGCAACACCAGAACAAGTGGAACTATTGGAAGCGAGAATGAAAGCCTTTGCAAAAAAGACGGAAGATGCATGTTTGGCAACCAAAGAATTAGCAGAATATCCTGGTGCTGGAGCTGCTGGCGGACTTGGCTACGGTCTCATGGCTTATCTTAAAGCAGAGCTTAAATCTGGAATTGATACTATTCTTGATATCAAACAGTTTGACACAATAATACAAGATGCTCATTTGATTATTACTGGCGAAGGTAAATCGGACGAGCAAACTATGATGGGCAAGGTTCCTCATGGTGTACTCCGCAGAACTCCCACCTCCATTCCCGTATGGTTAATCTCTGGCTGCATAGACGATAGCAGCAACCTTCTCTCCCCAAATTTCAGTCTTGTAAAAAGCATAAACGAAGGAGACGACCGCCCTCTTGATATCCTCCTACAGCCATCTGTTGCCAAGGAAAACTTAGAGAAAACAATTAAAAAGGAATTAGAAAAGAATTAGTAAGGAATAGGAAATAAAAAAGATGCAACCTCATTCGAGATTGCATCTTTATTATTTTTAAGTATCTAATGATTAGCACTTAGCGAGCTTGCCATCAGAACCGAGAACGTTAACGATCTTGTGGATGTACATCTTCTTCATGTTCTCACGAGCTGGCTTGAGGTACTGACGTGGGTCGAAGTCACCTGGATGCTCAGCAAGGTGCTGACGGATAGCAGCAGTCATAGCGAGACGAGAGTCAGAGTCGATGTTGATCTTGCAAACTGCAGAAGCAGAAGCCTTGCGGAGCTGCTCCTCTGGGATACCGATAGCAGCCTCGAGCTTACCACCGAACTTGTTGATTGTGTTAACCTCGTCCATTGGAACTGAAGAAGAACCGTGGAGAACGATTGGGAATCCAGGAAGCTTCTTCTCGATCTCAGCGAGAACGTCGAATGCGAGTGGTGGTGGAACAAGAACACCGTTTACGAGTGTGCACTGTGCTGGAGTGAACTTGTGAGCACCGTGAGAAGTACCGATAGAGATAGCGAGTGAGTCGCAACCTGTACGAGTAGCGAAGTCGATAACCTCTTCTGGCTTAGTGTATGTAGATTCTGCAGCAGAAACTTCATCCTCAACACCAGCGAGAACGCCGAGCTCAGCCTCTACTGTTACGTCGAACTGATGAGCGTACTCAACAACCTTCTTTGCGAGAGCAACGTTCTCCTCATATGGGAGGTGAGAACCGTCGATCATTACAGAAGAGAAACCGTTGTCGATACAGTCCTTGCAGAGTTCGAAAGAATCTCCGTGGTCGAGATGGAGAACGATTTCAGGAGCCTCGCAACCGAGTTCCTTAGCGTACTCAACAGCACCCTTAGCGAGGTTGCGGAGGATTGTGCCGTTAGCATAGTTGCGAGCACCCTTAGAAACCTGCATGATAACTGGAGACTTCGTCTCAACTGCAGCCATAACGATAGCCTGCATCTGTTCCATTGTGTTGAAGTTGAAAGCTGGAATAGCGTAACCGCCTGCAACAGCTCTCTTGAACATCTCGCGAGTATTCACGAGACCAAGATCTTTGTAGCTTACCATAATGTGTAAATTTTATTATAAAATAAATAAATAGTGTTTGCTTAACTCTCTTTCAGGGCATCTTCACACCCCTAACGAAGGACAAAGTTACTGCATTTTTTCGGAATTAAGACACAATAGACAGTAAAAAAACGTCATTTGGACTGATTTTTTTCAATCGTTAGGAAAAATCAGCTATTTTTGTTTTGTCCATTTGGTAAAAAATCGTAACTTTGCACCGCTTTTCACATAAAGCACATATATAGAGTTAATTAAATTATTATTTATTGTCACCAGACTTTTTATATGTCTGTATAAAACAATAACAAACAATGAAGCAAGGTATCCACCCAGATAACTACCGCACAGTTATCTTCAAGGACATGTCAAATGGCGATATGTTCCTTTCAAAATCTACAGCAAAGACAAATGACACAGAAGTATTTACTGACGGTCAGGAGTATCCTGTAGTAAAGATTGAAATTTCTTCTACTTCTCACCCATTCTACACAGGTAAGGCTAAGCTCGTCGATACAGCAGGTCGCGTTGATAAGTTCATGAGCCGCTACGCAGCAATGAAGAAGAAGTAATCTTCAGAAATACAATAAAAAACAAACGCAACGATGGAGAAATCCAAAGTTGCGTTTTTTTGTATTACTCAAACTTGCTGCCATTCCATTTCATCACGACAGTCGAAGCTTTTTCCTTAGGCAGCTCGTCGCTGCCATTCATTTTCAGAGTGAGCGGATGACCTGTCATGATTCTCAACTCGTCTGTTGCTTCGTCAATAGTAATGTAGCGGAAATCCTTGGAAACGGCATTTGCAAGCATCTCTGCCGAATCAAGCGGTTTCCATTCTGTATCAAAAAACTCAACTGACGAATCAGGAGTCTTATCGATGAAAACCGTACTGATCACAATAACGACAGGCGTGCCGTCAGTTTTCTTTAGAATCTTAAATACCTTCTCCGAACTTTTTGAAAGCACAAGACGAGCGTAGTCATCTTTCAGCTCCTTCATCTCAGACACAGACAGCACCTGATTTCGTGTCATCATCGACTTTCCGTTTTTCTGATTGTCAACAATCTCAAGGCGATTATACTCCGTAAGAAGAGGACAGACGCTCTGAGGCATTTTCAGGAACAAATCTTTCATGGATTGAGCATTTACAGACAATGCAACCGCAAGTAATATGTTAAAAAGAAGAATCTTTTTCATTTGTCATTGTTATTTTCAGCAAAGTTACAAAGAATTTGCTTATCTTTGTACGTTTTTATAGAAAATATGACAAGACTTACACATATATTTATATTATTAGGACTACTTTTTGCTTTCAAGGCATCAGCACAAGAGACTGTTGACTCTGCATACATGGCTCAGCTCGACTCGCTTCTGACCATTGCTGAAGAAGAAAAAAAACAAGAAGAAGCAAAAAAAGTCATTGAGGATTTCGAGAATCTGATGCTGAAGAAGGAAATGTCCTTCGGAACGTCGGGCATAGCGCCAATGTTCCGCGGAGGCATGCTGATGTGGACAGATCATAATTTCTATAAGCAACCAGCAAAATTTGAAACAACGAAAAACTCATACCGTTGGACAGATTATGCCATTGGCGGCCTTCCTCTCCTTGCAAACTGGACTCTCAAGGCAGCAGGAGTGAAGAGCCGAAGCAAACTGGAGCGCATGCTTACGGCTAATGCACTCGCTTTCAGCATGTCATTCGGACTTACAGAACTATTAAAGACACAGGTTAACGAGACACGCCCCGACCGCACCGACAACAAATCGTTCTCTTCTTGCCATGCAGCATTCGCTTTCACTTCGGCAAGCATCCTGAGTCGCGAATACGGACATCTATCTCCTTGGGTGACAATAGGAAGCTACACCACAGCCAGCGCCACGCAAATGCTTCGTATCAAGCACAACAAGCATTGGACAAGCGACATCTTCATGGGAGCAGGCATAGGACTCACAAGCACAAACCTCGCTTATTTCCTTACCGACAAAATCCTCGGCAAGGATGCCATCAACAAGCCAAAGGTAACTATGAGCGACATGCAAAGAATGGTGAAATTCAACACCATGCCTTCTGGTTTCACATTCTTGACAGGTACAGAAATTGGCGACAGATCCATAGAGATGGAAGATGGCATTCGCATAAAGACAGGTGCTGCATTTACTGCAGGATTCGACATTGACTGCTACACATCCGATGTCTTTGCCATTGAATTCATGGCACGAACAACTGAAGCACAAATGAAAGTGTTCGGTTCACCAAACCTCTTCACAGGCGACAACCTAAGCATCTATCATGCCGACCTTGCAGCAAAATACTGCTACCCTATCAATCCCGGCATGCGCCTGGGATTCAAACTCTTGGCAGGTTCACGAATAAACAATGGCATAAACCTGACAGACGGAACAAAGACGTACTCTCTAAAAGGCGGAGGCAGATTTGAGTTCGGTTCAGGCATGTCAGTCGAATACATCCAAACAGAAAACTACATCATGGGCTTCAACTTCGACTACTACCACACTTGCAACACTTTCATGAAGAACCGCTATAGCATCAGTTCTGTATATAAAGTGCTGTTCTAAAACATATTAGTCTTATAAGACCTATTAGCCCCATTAGTCCAATTAGCCCCATTAGTCCAATTACACCAATAAAACCTCATACCCCCATGGATCAAAAACAATTAGAATACCTCGATTCCTATCAGCAGAATCTCACCCAGCATCTCCTGAAAATGCTCACAACCATGCAATACCTTGACGGACAGCTGCTTGAAACGCCAGACATTAGTGACAAATGGCACGATGTGGCGCCATCCTACGTCGCAGATGCCGTGAAGGAAATAGCACAATACCCAAATGTTGCCCTTGGCTGGGCAATGTACTTAGGCATGGCTGTTGCACGCTACTGGGACGAAGACTGGAGCATCTACGGCAACGTGCCAAACCTCTACGAGTACATTCGCGACAAGCGCGGATTCGACTACATGGACGAAGTTGTTCGTGGAGAGATTCTCATGCTCAAGAACAAAGATTTCGATGAAGCAGAAAAGCTCGTCCAGGCATGTTCCCAGCAAGTGCTCAACAAAATACGCTACGAACAGATAGAGCCACAAAGCCCACTTGCCTTCCACGCATACGCACGCAGCATCGAAACATTATACAAAATGGGAGCTGCTGTAGAACTCAAAGCATTAGGCTATAAGTTTGAGAAAATAAATTAATTACATCTTAACTTTTAACTCCACACCGTGCTCCCAATATATTTCGCTCCACTACAAGGCTATACAGAAGACGCCTATCGCCGCCTGCACCACAGCAATATCGGTGGTGTAGATGCATACTTCACACCTTTCGTCAGATGGGAACATGGCGGAGTGCGCTCCAAGGACATGCGCGACATACGTCCAGAGTTCAACTCCGGCGTGCCACTTGTTCCGCAAGTTATAGCATCATCAGCAAAAGAACTGCAATCCCTTCTTGATGTTCTTCTTCCGCTTGACTACAAGCATATTGACATCAATATGGGATGTCCATTTCCGCTTCAAACACGCCATGGCAGAGGCGCAGGCATCCTTCAGCATCCAGAGGCTGTAAAAGAAATTTGCAAAGTCATCAAGGAACATCCACAGATTGAGTTCTCCGTTAAGACGCGGCTTGGATTGGAAAGCAACGACGAATGGAAGCAGATTCTGCCAATTCTAAACGATACACCTCTGAAATTTATCATTCTCCATCCTCGCATCGCCACACAGCAATATAAAGGCACGGTAGATATGGAAGCTTTCAAAGAGTTTCTCAACGCATCCGCTCATCCTGTAATCTACAATGGCGACATCAGCAGTATTGAAGACATACAAAACATTGAAAAGCAATACAATGTGGCAGGCATAATGATAGGCAGAGGACTGCTGGCACGCCCCACTCTTGCACAAGAATATAAAACAGGAAGCACAATTGACTACAAGACCTTGCTTCGCACCATCAAGGACATCCACTCAAAACTCCTTGAGCATTACACAAATATCATTCCGAACGAATCCCAGCAACTTGCAAAGATCCGCACCTATTGGGACTTCATGGAAGAGACTATCGGACGCAAGCAATGGAAAAAGATCATTAAAGCAGGCAATATGAAAAACTACCTCATTGCCGTAAACAGTTTATAATTGACATCTTTTCTGTAACATCAAAACCCGAAAACACTTGACAAATTCAATGATTTTTTGTAACTTTGCATAGTATTCCATAGAAACAGGAATAAATCCATACAAACCAGACAAAGCTTTTGTCTAATGAATCAAAAGCTTTGTCCAACGAGACAAAAGCTTTGTCGCATGAGCCAAAGCTTTTGTCTCGTTTTTTTT
>JAGHUI010000071.1 GCA_018064885.1 Candidatus Minthosoma equi
ACTTGCTGCCTGACAGATGGAAACAAGTAAAGTAATAGCCGCCCAGAACTTGGACGGCTATTGTTTTAGGGATGTACCTGCTATCGCGGATGGTTATACCAATCTGGCTGAGAGGGCTTTTAATTTGTCAATCACCCCGCATGGTCTTTATGGGAGATGTTCGGGGAGAGGGTTATCTATTATTATTCCCAGTAAAGCATCTGGCGGTTGATATCCCACTTATGATCCTTAGGGAAATCATCACCTTCCCATGCCTTCTTGCTTGTCCACTTCTCGGCTGGTGCTGTCCAGAAAGAGTCTGTCTCTGGAAGACCAAGTGCCATGAATGCGAGTGAAGTCATGTAGAGCGAGCCATTATTTGTGTACCAGTCGGCAACATTTGGATGAGGACCTACAAAGCCGATTGTAAGGAATCCACCTTCATTGTAGTTCTTTGAAAGAGGTGAAGCATTCTTTGCTGGATTCTCCACCTGGCCATAGAACATACGGTTTGCTACAGCTGTGAGAGCCGAACGAACCTGACCTTCGCTAAGCTCCTTTGGAAGCATCTTGCGCCATGCCATTAAAGCAAGAGGCTGAAGAGTTGCCATGCGGTAAGGGATGCTTCGACCTACAACAGGGAATGTTCCTTCTGGAGAAATGAAGCGCTCAAGGATAACAGACCACTTCTGCATTCGCTTGTCAACCTCCTGCAAACGGTTCTTGGCAGTACGAGTCTTTTCGTTTGTCTTACTGAAAATGAGGTAACTACTGTTTCCATTCTTCTTGCTTATCATCTGCAAGCACTCAGAATACATTGGCTGGATAACGTATGAGTTGTAATAGTCGAATGCAAATGAAGGTCCATCGCTATAGATACCATCACCAATATACCATTCCTCAATCTTAGCAAGAGACATCTTGATGCGATAAGGGTCATAGTCAGCACCAACATACATAAGGAAGCTTTCCTCCATTGCCACAAAGAGCAGCCAGTTTGTATAAGGAGGGTCGTAACGGCGAAGTCCCTTCAACTCCTTGATGTATAAGTCTTTTGTCTCCTTTGGAAGTGGCACCCATAGAGAGTCGTAGCCACGGAAGAGTCCTTCCACAACGTATGCGCCATCAACAAGAGTCTGTCCTCCATTTTCCCATCCGAGACGATCTGGGCTCTTTGGGTCAACAGCATTGATGATTGCCTTTCGAGTCCATTCGCGAAGCTGCTTGCGCTTAGCACTTTCTGGAGTATCATCATCTGGAAGATTGAGCCAAGGAGCAAGACCAGCAAGAAGACGTCCGAAAGCTTCCATATAAGCAACCTTCTTGTCACGATTGTCCCAAGTAGGAGAAAGCTCAAGGTTCTTGCAGCCGCCAGTAGTGTCCATCACTTGCTGCAGCTTGCCTTCCGCCATATTCTTCATTACGGGCTCAGCCATCTGGTACATGATGTCCACCCAAACTTCACGGTCAGTCTTCTGCTTTCCTTTCGGAGCCGCAAACATAGTCATTGGCAAAACGAGGGAAGCGAGGAGAATAATTGCAAGTCGTTTCATTTTTCCGATTTAGATTAGAATTGTTTTTGATTTTATAGTTATTAGTTGTATCTTTCAAACTCAGAGACAAAGTCGCCATTCATAAGCACAAGGCTGTCAGGAGTTAATTGCATGATTTCAAATGTGTCAACAATGGCAGGACTTTCATCACCGATTTTCTTTGGCACACGAAGCAAAAGCAAGCCATTTTCAATATCCCATGACTCGTATTCCACAGACATGTCGTATGTTGTGGCACGACCTTTCTCGTCAATCTCCAAGCTCTGTTCCTTGCCATCAGCGCCTCTCTGAGACCATACATGCTGAAGGGCAGTGAGGTTGACTGCCATTGATGCAATCAAGTCATCGTCCTTTACATTATATATAATCTTCAGTTCATCGCCAACAGCCAAACCGCCCATGATAGAGTGGCTATTGGCATAAATGTAAAGAGTGTCACCTTCATCGTTAATGAACTCAATAACATTCATGCTTGTTCCTTCGCCCACTCGTCCGTGAGCTTCTACAATAGCAGGAAGCTCGTCAACAGGCACTATGTTTGGAACTTCTGGCTTTTTCTCTTCGCAAGAGAACAGTATAAAAGCCACAAAAGATAATAGTAAGAGGTTTAATTTCTTCATAATCTTTCAAATTTACGGCAAAGATAGCACAAATAAAAAAAGGCACGAAATAAATCGCGCCTTTTTTTTATAAAGATTTGCAAATTGGGAAATATTCCTTCTAATTAAACAAGATGACGGATGAGTTCCTCCTTATCGCCGCAGAGCATGTCGATAACAGGAATCTCAATCATTGTGTATGCACCTGGCTGCTGCTTGAGGGAAGCACGAGCAACGTTTACAAGAACCTGAGCTGTGAGAGCAGGGTTGTTGATCTTCATGTTGAACTCGAACATCTGGTTGTGAGTCTTGCCAGAAACACCCTTGCGAACACGGTTTACACCGTGACCAACATCGTTAAGAGCATCAACGCTTTCAACCTGGAATACGTGAGTCTCATCACTTGCGAAGTAAGGGTCAGCCTTGATAGCCTTAGTTACTTCAGCAAGGTCAGCACCTTCCTCAAGCTCAACGTAAACCATGCGGCGGTGAACACCTTCGCCTGTAGGGATTGTCATTGAGAGAGCATCCTTAACGCCTTCCTTTGAACGAACACATACTGAGTGGCCCATAGAACGGCCAGGACCGAAGTTAGTATATGAGATTCCCTTTGGAGCAAGGCTCTCGATAAGAGTGCGAACGATAGAATCAGAACCTGGATCCCAACCAGCAGAGATAACAGAAACAGCGTTGTTTGCCTTAGCTACCTCATCGAGAGAACGGCGAAGGTCAACAATCTGAGTGTGAATGTCGAAAGAGTCAACTGTGTTGATGCCAAGAGCGAGACACTGCTTAGCGTACTCCTCAACCTTACGAGTTGGAGTTGCAAGAATAGCAACCTGAACATCCTTGAGTTCCTTGATGTCCTTTACTACTGGATAGTCAGCAAGCTCAGCTGGCTTGTTCTCAGCACCGTTGCGACGAACGATACCAACACACTCCATATCCTTAGAAGCCTCAATAGCTTCGAGAGTGTACTTTCCGATGTTGCCATAACCAACGATGGCTGCACGAATCTTTGTCATTGTTTTTTTGTGTTGTTTTAAGTTGTGTATAAAAAAGGCAGCAACTCTTTCGTTGCTGCCCTTATATATAATAATGTGTTATTTTGCAGGAACTGTTTCTTCCTCACCATCTTCCTTAATGCGAGCACCCATAACGAGATATGCTGTAGGAGCAGCGATGAAGAGAGAAGATGAAGTACCGATGATTACACCAAGAATCATTGCGAATGCAAATGCGCGGATACTGTCACCACCGAGAACGAAGATCACGAGGAGCACGATGAACGTAGAAACAGAAGTGTTGATTGTACGAGCGAGAGTGCTGTTGAGTGATTCGTTGAAGATACGCTGACGGTCACGCTTTGGATAATTCTTGAATGTCTCACGGATACGGTCGAAGATAACCACCTTATCGTTGATAGAGTAACCGATTACGGTAAGGATCGCACCGATGAATGTCTGGTCAACCTCGAGAGAGAAACCAATCCATCCGTAGCAAAGAGAGAACATACCGATAACGAGTACTGTATCGAGTGCAAGAGCTACGATAGAACCTACTGAGTAAGCCACGTTGCGGAAACGAACGAGGATGTAGAGGAAGATTACTACGATAGCGAAGCAAACAGAAAGGATAGCACCATAAGTGATGTCCTCAGCAATTGCAGGACCTACCTTCTGAGAAGAAACGATAGAACCACCATCACGGTTATCACGATCGAGGAATGCCTCCTCAGAGATGTTCTTGTCAACCATGCCACCAGCAACGAATGCCTTATAGAGGAGTGACTCGATGTTAGCGTCAGCCTCAGCACTATTGTCGTTGATGTTATAGTTTGTGCTCACGCGTACATTATTACCATCTGTACCGAGGGCGATAACAGTAACGTTGATAGCCTCACCATCCTTGTTATTAGCTTCAAACTGCTTAACGATAGCAGCCTTAACAGCCTCTGGCTCAACCTGCTTAACAAACTCAACCTTGTAGTTGCGACCGCCTGTGAAGTCAATTGACTGACTGAGACCGCGGATTGCGAAGCTTGCAAGAACGATAACGAGGAATGCACCGAAACCAATGAATGACTTCTTGTAGTTACCCATGAAGTTGAACTTAGTGTCCTTCATCATGTTCTGTGAGAGAGGAGTAGTGAACTTGAGGTTCTGCCACTTGCCCTTGTTAAGGAAGTGTTCATAAACGATACGAGTCAACCAAACAGCTGTGAAGAATGAGCAGACGATACCGATCATCAATGTAGTAGCGAAGCCCTTGATAGGACCTGTACCGAAGTTGTAAAGGATGACACCTGTGAGGATTGTTGTAACGTTTGAGTCGAAGATTGCAGAGAACGCATTGCTGTAACCTGCTGCAACAGCTGCAGAAATGTTCTTGCCGCCTCTCATTTCTTCCTTGGTGCGCTCATAGATAAGCACGTTAGCATCCACCGCCATACCGAGGGTGAGCACCATACCGGCAATACCAGACATTGTAAGCGCAGCACCGAGTGAAGTGAGGATACCGAATGAGAAGAAGAAGTTGAGCATGAGTGCGCAGTTAGCAACCATACCCTCGCGAACACCATACATGAGAACCATGTAAAGCATCAGCACGATGAACGCAACGATACAAGAGATGAAACCAGCCTGAATTGACTGAGCGCCGAGTGTTGGACCAACGATGTCCTCCTGAATGATGCTTGCTGGAGCAGGCATCTTACCTGACTGGAGCACGTTAGCAAGGTCCTTAGTCTCCTGAGTAGTGAATGAACCTGAGATCTGAGTGCTACCGCCATCAATCTTGTTCATAACGTTAGGAGCAGAATATACGAGGTTATCGAGAACGACTGCAACACAGTGGTTTACGTTAGCCTCAGTGAGAGCAGCCCACTTGCGAGCACCTTCTGTATTCATCTTCATGCTGACAACAGGGTTGCCATACTGGTCGAACTCATCCTTAGCCTCTGTCACAACTTCACCCTCAAGTGGAGCGCGACCGTTCTGACCAGTAGTGCGGATAGCATAGAGCTCGAAGATCTTGCCAGCCTTGTCCATAGACTTGACACCCCACTTAAGAGAGAGGTCAGCTGGGAAAATCTGCTTTGCAATGTCAGAATTGATGAGAGTGTTGATTTCTGCAGTATCAAGAGCCTGAGCAACACCTACCATACAACCGCGCTGAGCGCCTGTTGGCTGAAGCATAGCGAAGAGAGGATTCTCCTTCTTTGCAGCATCAGAAGCCTTCTTTGAAGGAGCATTTGCAGCATCATCTGTATTCTTAACCTGTGCCAAAACGCTTGCAGCGCTCTTGCTTGAGTCTGCCTTTTCAGCAACCTCAGCAACAGCTGCAGTAGAATCAGCAACTACAGAATCAGCAACAGCCTCGCCAGTGCCAGCGCTACGGAGAGCAGCGTTCAACTGTGAAAGGTAAGGAGCAACGATTGGAGCATCGTAAGTCTCCCAGAACTCAAGGTTTGCACTACCCTGAAGCAACTTACGCACGCGCTCTGGCTCCTTGATACCAGGGAGCTCAACCATGATACGTCCGCTCTGGCCTTCAATCTTCTGAATGTTTGGCTGAACGACACCGAAACGGTCGATACGAGTGCGGAGCACGTTGAATGAGTTGTTTACAGCCTCTTCAACGCTTTCGCGGAGAACCTTCTCCACGTCGCTGTCGCTGCTGTTAGTAGTCACCTTGCCTTTGAGCTGCTGAGTAGCGAAGATAGTTGCAAGAGGCTTGCCTGGAGCATTCTTCTTAAAGGCTTTGACAAATAGTGTGATGAAATCGCTCTGACTTTCCTGTGACTCCTTAGCTGCTTCGTTAACAGACTTAAGGAATGCTTCGTCAGTTTTGTGGTCTGCCAATGTCTTTACCACTTCAGGTACGCTCACTTCGAGGATTACGTTCATACCGCCCTTGAGGTCAAGACCAAGACCGATGGCAGTTTCACGACATTCCTTCAAAGTGTAGGTGCCCAAGTAGAATGGAGTCGAATTCAACGAATCCAAGTACAACTCAGCTGCCTGCTCGTCCATTTCTGCAGCCTTATCCTCTGCATACTTAGTAGCAACGGAGAAGGAGAGATAGAAGAGACAGATGAGAGTCAGCGCCACAGCAAGAAACTTAATGAATCCTTTGTTTTGCATTGTTTTTAAAAATTATTATTATTGATTTGTTATTTAATTCTATTGTTAAAAGCTTTAGTAAATAGCCGTTGAAGAAGCGCAGAGTCAGTTACCCCACGTCACTTCAAGGTGCAAAGTTAAAGTTTTTTTTACAAATGATAACAATTTAGCCGTAAAATTATTCGTTTATAGCATTAAAAGCATCACTTTTCACATATTTTTAAATAACAGCTGATGGGATAATGGTCGCTAACGCTGATTTTATTGTCAACCTTAGCCTTATAGCTTTCCATCTCAGGGCTCATGAGAATGTTGTCAATTCGGAACCACATTCCGCTCTTGTTGTAGCTGATGCCAGGACCATTGCCGCTGCAGGTATAGGCATCATCCAAGTATCTTGTCATGCGGTAATGGGTGTATGAAATGGAAGGATCGTTGAAATCGCCGCAAGCAATAATATGCTTTCCTCTCAGCCTGTCAATGTATGCCCCGACAGAATCCGCCTGCGCCCCTCTTATGGCATTTGCGCTTGCTATTTTTGTTGTTAAATCCGAATAAATAACCTCGGTAGAATCATTCCTTGGATGCTTAACCATCGTCTTGTAATTCTCTCGGTCCTCATCCTTAAGTTTGTATGATTCAAAATGATTGTTGATGACATACAATGTGTCCTTGCCAACAAGCAAAGTGTGGGCGTAAGAATAATTGGATGCAGATTCATACATGATCCTTTCCGTTTTCAGGATAGGATATTTAGACAGCAAGAACATGAAATTATATACACTATCCTGCACAGATTGGTACGGATAATCCTTTTCCCAAAGACTGAGAATGTAATCATATCCGCTTCTCGTGCCTTCCTGAATGCAAACGATATCAGCTTTACTATCAATGATATACTTTACAATAGCATTGTCTTCAAAAGGCTGGGCAGCCTCCTTGCCAAATGACATCACATTGTACGACAACACCTTTATGCATCCGCCTGGAACTTCCCTTTGGATGTTCACAGGAAAGTACGTTCTCGCAGCCCCAGCGCATACTAACAATCCGAGCAAAGGCAAGGCGGCTACTTTCCATTTGAATATCAGCCAGAAGACGATGAAAATAATATCCAAAACGGCAAACACAGGAAAAGCCATGCCAAAGTAAGACCAATTAGGGTATGTCTGCGGAGGCAGCATACACGTATAGGCACAAAAAATCATTGCCATAATCACTAACAGATTTATGGCAATGAACAATATCATTGGTATGGTTTTCAATAACTTCATATCAGTTACGAGTTCATCTTCTTACTCGCATCGAAAAGCTTTGCCTTTTCTTCTTCGGTAAGATTCTGATAGCCATTCTTTCTTATTTTATCAAGAATGCGGTCAATCTCATCATTTTCCTGACGCTTCCTCTCATTATAAGCATGATCGGCAGCATTCGTCTCCCTAACCTCAGTAACCTTCATCTTTGGTTTTCTGCTTCCAGAGAATGTCTCTTTCATCTTGGAGAAGAAGCCTTCGCCCTTGTCGTAACTGCCTGAATAGCTGTTTGAACGACTGTTGTAAGTAGATGACGAAGTCCACTGATTATAACCGGTGCGATTCTGACGGCTCTTCTGAATCTGCCACCACACAAGAGCATAGATAAGTCCCACAACAAGACCGCCCACATGAGCAAAATGAGCCACCCTGTCAACGGCAAACAATCCTTGTCCGAATTCAAGCACGAAATATCCGGCAACCAGCCACTTAAGCTTTATTGGGAAAGGAATAGGAATGATGAAAAGCTTAGCATTTGGGAAGAAGAAAGCAGCAGCCGCCATCACGCCATAGATAGCACCCGACGCACCAACAAGGAATGTAGGAGGCATAATGCCAATGAACGACATAAATTGATTCAGCAACGCACTTCCCACACCGCTAACGAGGTAGAAAATCCAGAACTGCTTAGTTCCCATCTGCTGCTCCACGGCATTTCCGAAGATCATCAGCGCCCACATGTTCCAGAACAAATGCAAGAAACCTCCATGCATGAACATGTAAGTAACATACTGGTAAACAGCAAACCCCTCAGATTGTACAGGGTGCAAGGCGTTGAAATTCGTAAACCAATCCGTATATCCATCCAGCGGCACCATAGGAGTGACCCAATATGCCAGCACATAGAACACCAGATTCAATATAAGTATTACCTTAACGGCAGGAGTTATTCTCATATAATGTGCATTTGTTAAATTAGACTGCAAAATTAGCTTTTTTCTTTCTATTTCAGTACAAAAACATATTAAAAGGTGTTATTTTTCACATTTTTCAACGAATTTTTACGAAAAACATTTGTCAGCGAGAATTTATCCTATATATTTGCAACGAAAAATGTGCCAAACCGCCATCATATAGGCATTTCAGCGCATTTGCCACCATTATTAGCAACAAACAACTAATCGTTTATACAAACCTAACACTTTTTAAATTATGAACAAAAGCGAACTCGTAAGCGCAATCGCTGAGAAGTCAGGATTGAGCAAGTCAGATTCAAAGAAAGCACTCGACGCTACAGTTGAGGCTATTGCAGATGCACTCAAGGCAAACGACAAGATTGCACTCGTAGGTTTCGGTACATTCTCTGTTTCAGAGCGTCCAGAGCGCCAGGGTATCAACCCAGCAACTAAGGAGACAATCACTATCCCAGCAAAGAAGATTGCTAAGTTCAAGGCAGGTTCAGACCTTGACAATGCTATCAACTAATCCATCGTTTTGCCAACGAAAACAATAGGGGCAGGCTCACAAACAGAGCTTGCCCTTGTTTTTTCTAATTAACTGAAAACGAACAAAACAAATTTCACACTAAGGGCTGTTATGTTTCCGACACACAAAAAATACAGGCAAAAATGTTTCCAATCCAAAAAAAATGTTCCCGTTATGTACTTTAATACATTTTTTTCTTTATTTTTTTCTTTATTATATGCGCGAAAATTGTAAATTTGCATCAAGAAAATGATATTAGAACGCCGCCTTTGCGGTCAAAACAAAAATCACTTATTATGAAACGTCATCACATTTATTCATTGATGTTATCTGCCGTAGCAGTTGCCGGCACGATGTTCATCTCTTCATGCTCTGATTATGACTACATGAGCGAAGAGGAAATCAGAATTCGAGAAGCAGAAAAAGAGTATTTAGATAATTTCGAGGCCCGTTATGGTACTATCGACCCAAACCATAACTGGGGTTTTGGAAAAATGAGTGTTCTTTCATTGGATACAAGAGCAACACGTGCAAACGAACCAGAATCAGCAGGTGCTGGATATGTTGATGTGAATAGGAACATGTGGACAGAAAAACAAACCCAAAGTGATTGGACAAGCGGTGACTTTTGTATCAATGGTACCTATTATCGTTATAGCAACGAAAATGCGTTGGCTAAGTACACGCAAATCCCAGGATGGCCAAATTTCGACGGATACTATTATACGGTAGGATCTGCTGGTGAATATTCTAACATACAAAAGAGCTTACCTGATAATAGTCATCAAGCTGCTGGTGACATTACTGACTACGAAATTCAGTATGTTTCCGAATGGTTCCGCACTCACAAGAACCCAGAATCCATAAAACTGCATCTAACAGACTTCTTTGTTCAGAACGTTAGTGGCGACAATGACCGTGTATCATACCCTAATGGTGAAAGAATAACAAAAGTGTTTGATCAAAGTTGTGATTTTGGTATGGATCATATCAAGTTTGCCACAATGGACAGTCATTCTACAATTGATGATACATGGACTCACTTGAACAATTATAATAATGGTTCAACAAACGAGATGAGTAATGATGTTATTGCAGATAAAACATGGAAAACAGCAACAACAGCTTATAACAATAACGCTACACACTACAGAGAGATTAAATATGTAGCATCATCAGGTACAGAGGATTTTGCTTATACAGAATCGTTTGGCGTTAATGAGGGAGAAAATGGTACATATCATAACAATTGGGTTCTTAAACATTTGGACTGGGATGAAGTTGGTCAGGATGGAAAAACCTATCATCGTGACGGATACTATCTTGCATTTGACTATCAAACACAGAAAGATGGTGAAGTTTATCCAGCTGATGGATATTACAGCAACTGGATTATAAAGATTACACCAGCTTATCCAACTCCAACTCCTGATCCAGTAATTGTAAAGCGTATAATGTGTGAAGACCTTGGTAACACATATGACTTTGACTTCAACGATATTGTATTTGATGTTCAGTACAAAGGAGGAGAGGTAGCAGGTACTACAGATGCTGTAATTACACTCCAAGCTGCCGGTGGTACACTTCCTATATATGTTGGCACAAACGACAGCAGGTATGAAGCACATGGTCTTCTTGGCAACAATCCTACAAACAAACCAATAAATGTTGGTGCAAACAAATCTGAAGTCGCAATCTATCGTATAAAAGGTGTAACCTCAACAGATCCTGACGAAATCAAAATATACGTCACTAACCCTGGCGGAAAATTCGTAATTGACAGTCATCGTGCTAACTTGGAGAACTACAATAATGGTAATAAGAGTAATAAGTATCCTCCTATGAAATTCTGTGTACCAAACACTGTTAAGTGGACTTTGGAAAGCAAGCAGATTGAGAGTGCTTACAAAAACTTCGGCAACTGGGTTCAGGACGAAAACTGGACAAGTAATGGTAAGAAATGGTACGAATTAGATATCAACAACTCATTATTGTTCCAAGACAACAAAGTCGTTGAACTTCGATAACTATACCATATACTACAATAAAAAAAGCGGTGCAATGCATCGCTTTTTTTATTGTCTTATACTCATTCACTTTGTGACGATTGACATGCGCTTTCCACATCATTTCCCAAACGGCAAAACCAATGTATTTTAAAAAGATGCTAACACTTACCCTTTTTGTGATAACGTTATGATAAATAAGGTGTTGTATGGGGTAAGTGTTGCCCTCTTTTTCTTTAAACACTTACCCTATGTAACTCACGATCATTCAGCGTCTTATTTCAAGATAGGGTAAGTGGGTAAGTGTTTTTCGGAAAGACCTCAAAATTGCAATTTTGCATTGCCTTGAAACATCAATAAACAAATGGAGTGTCTGCGTTCTGTCGCCTTCCGCAGTAACTTCATTAAGCCTTCCGATGTAACAGTTTTACGGACGAAGCCGTAATACTGTTACAACCGAGCCGTAACACTATTACGGGTGTGGCCGTAAAAACGTTACGTCTGAGCTGTAATATTGGGCAAATGCAGGTGGGGACTTACATGCTTTGCGGCATCGCTGTGTTCTAGCATACGAGTGGTTCAGGTATCATGATCTGTTTCAGTTGCACTATGTTTATGATAAAAACGCAAATATGGATGCGCTTTTTAGTGGCTTTGCACCCAAATAGACAGTTTAAACGCATATTTTAAGAGGATTTCGCGCATATTTAATATAATATGTGTATCTTTGCCCCATAGTAGCCTTGCTGTATCATCTGTTAGAAATTAATAAAGAACAAAATATGATTATGAAGAAAACGCTATTCACGATTGTAGCCTTAGCTTGCTGCATGGTCGGCACATGGATGCTAAGTTCATGCACAGAAAAAGAAAACAAAAGCGTGACACCTGAGCACGAATGTGTAGATTTGGCACTGCCTTCGGGTACTCTGTGGGCAACCTGCAATGTGGGTGCTGAGAATCCAGAGGAACTGGGCTATCACTTTGCATGGGGCGAGGTCGTTGAGAAGGATACCTGTGGCTGGGGCAACTACAAGTGGTGCGAAGGTACGCTCGACAAGATGATAAAGTACTGCGTCGAAAGCGAGAGGGGTACCGTGGATGGCCTCTCAGAGCTTGAGCCAGAGGATGATGCAGCTATCGTATTCTGGGGCAATGACTGGAAGACTCCTACCAAGGAACAGCTTGCTGAGCTGCGCGATTCTACCCTCTGTACATGGACATGGACAAAGCTGAACGAGATGGGCGGCTATCAGGTGACATCGAAGAAGAACGGCAAATCCCTCTTCTTGCCTGCAGCAGGTTACATTGGCGACAAAGCCATCGAGGTGGGCGAGGATGGCTATTACTGGTCAACAACCCTGGGCGACGAAGGCGCTTTCATTATCGGCTTCGATGCTAAAAGCACTATGCTCTACGGCAGCTACCGTTGCTACGGGCAGTCGGTTCGTGCTGTTCGTGTAAAGAAATAAGTCAAAATAAATACATTAGAAGATATGACAACAATTGCAATTACATATAATGAAAAAAATGAGATAGCTAGAAAAGCTATTGAGTTCATATTGTCTTTGGGCCATTTTAAGGTAGAAGAGAATATAACTCCGGCCAAGAAAAAGACCCTTAAGGCCATCAAGGATGCTCGCGATGGTGTTAATATTACGAGTTGTAATAGTTTTGAGGAATACCTTAAGGCTGTGGCTGAATGAGACGTATTGATTTTACTGGCCAGTATAAGAAGGATCTTAAGTTGGCAAGAAAGAGGCATCTGCCAGAAGATGAGTTAAATAAAGTAATCTTCAAACTGGCAAATGACGAGATACTTCCTGCTTCTAACAGAGATCATGCCCTGCATGGAGACTTTGAGGGAACTAGGGAATGTCATATTTTGCCAGATTGGCTTCTTGTATACTCAAAAAATGATGACGGAGCCTTGCAGATTCTGACTCTTTTGAGGACTGGTACTCATTCAGATTTGTTTTGAGAGAAGTAATTTAAAGAACAGAAAAACAGAATAAAATATCAAATCTAACATGAAAAAGTTTACTTATGCATTGACTGCCATCCTGTGCAGTTTTATTTCCACAATGGCATTCACCGCTTGCAGTAGCGACGATGATGAACTATCTGTAGGTGAGAATCAGGTTAAAGAACTCAAGGCATGGCTCAACATCAACGAGAAGGGCGAATGTGCCTACGTCTGCAACGACGAGGGCGTGTACTTCGTAGGTGCTGACAACCAGAGCGATGCAAGCAAAATCGCCAAGAACCTCTCACTCGGTGCAAGCGAGAAAGGCAGCCTCACCCTGTCTAATGACTTGGGTTCCATCCGTGTTTCTACCCCTGCCGATAACAATGGCATCTACTTCGAGATCAACTACAACGTGAAGGGTATCTCGGTAAAGAAGCTCTGCATTATCAATAATGAGGTGCTGGAGAATGGGGATGAGAATTGGTACTTTCCACCAAAGAACAAATACTACTACTACATCTGCAAAGACTGTCCTGCCGGCAGCAACGAGTTTTCTACGACAGGACAACCCACAAAGTGTCCTAAATGCGGTAGTACCAACATTAAGAAAAAATAATACAAGTGCGTATTATCCACACTCACATCTATACCTGTCTGCTTGTCTTTGCAGCCCTGCTTTGCTCGTCTTGTCAGCAAGACGAAGCAGAGGAGATGGCCACAGACAAGCAGATTGTCGTATTGTACTCACCCACAGGCTTGGGCGACAATGGCTACAACGACCTGATAGTGAAAGGTGTGCAGACGGTGTATAAGACTCGTCAGGATGCTCAGATGGAGCTGATTGCCCCTAAGTCGATGGACGATGCAGAGGCAGTCATAGACCGTTGGCTGTCTGCCACGGACAGCGGAGCAAAGCAGCTGCTCGTGCTTGCCTCTGCCGACTACTACGCCCTTGCGCGAGAGAAGTTTGCACATGGCAACTACTGCAACACCCAGCGAGAGGTGCTGCTCTTCGAGAGTCCCAACGAAGACCATCTGCCCATCATCACCTTCAACGCCGAGATGTATGGAGCCTCCTATCTGGCAGGTGCCATGGTGGCTGAGGCTGGCATGGAGCATGCCCTCGCCTTGCTCTCCAATCCTGCCGATGCTGTGATACGCCGTGCTGGCGATGGCTTTATGGATGGCTATGCAGCCGTATCTGGTAAGAAAGCCGACATCAGCTACATGCATGACGACTGGCATGGCTATGTGATGAGCCAGGAGGCTTACGAGATGATGCCCGAGCTGAGCGCGAAGTACGACTTCATCTTCCCGGTGGCAGGCGGTACAAGCAAAGGCATCTTCCGCTATCTGCGCGAGCACCCCGAAGGTCCGATGACTGCCGGCATGGATGTGGATCAGAGCATCTACTCCAGCCAAGTGGTGGGCAGTGTGGTGAAGCGCATCGACCGTCTGGTGGAGTACTATCTCAACGCATGGATCGACGGTTCGGCACTCCCTCAGGAGAGAAACTACGGTTTGGAGAGCGGTTATATGGACTGGCAGCTTGCTCCTTCCTATCTCCCATCCTTCGGCCCATTGGTGGAGAAACACCGAACCACCGCAATATTAAAAGAAAAAGAATACGCCGAATAAGGTTGTGAGGTTATAAGTTCAGAGTCAGATGAAAAGACTATTCTATATACTATCATGCATCGTGCTGCTCTGTGCCTGCGAGCAAGAGAATAGCCATGAATCGCAAAGCACTGATTATGAGGTGTGTCGTGTGGCTGTGGTGCTGCCTATGGAGGGCGGGCTTGAGGAACATTGGCACAACACTCTTGAGTTGTGTGCCAAGAATCTGCTTCAGGCAAGTCAGGGACTGGAGAAGGGTGTTAAGATAGAACTGGAATGGTATGACGAACTGCGTGACGACTTGCCTCAGGTGGCAGCACGCCTTGCTGAACGCGATGACGTGACGGCTGTGATTGGCGGTCTTTATTCTGGCGATGCCAAGGTGCTGGCAGATGCCTTTGCGCTGAGCAACAAGCCACTCTTCACTCCTGCCACTACCGAACAGCTGGTGCGTGCATACGCATCGGGCGGCAACCTCTGGGCAATGACCGAAACCGACGTTACCCAGTGCGAGGTGCTGCTCTCAAAAGCCATTCAGTATGGCGCTAAGAGTGTGGCGCTGATAGCCGACGAGGAGAGTCTCTACGGACAGACATTCACCGACTGGTTCGCCTTCCAGGCACAGGAACTGGGATTGGAGCCTAAAGGCGTGTGGAGCAGCGCAGGCGACATCAAGGCTAATACGCATGAGGCACTTGCCTCGGGTGCTGATTATATAATATGTGCCCCTTCGGAAGTGGATGTGGTGGGCAGGATTGTTCAAGCTTACAACTCCTTCCAGGGAGCAGAACGCCCTAAGCTGCTCTTCAGCGACATCGCTTACGGCACAGACGTGCTTACATCGTTGGGAACGCTGAGCGAAGGCCTGGAAGGGGTGTGCTTCGGCTCTGACCCTGAGTCGGGTTTTGATGTGGCATACGAGGTGTATTTCGGCACGCAGCCTACCACAGGCGAGGCACAGATCTACGATGCTTGCATGCTCATCGGCTATGCCAGCGTGCTGATGCAGACAACAGGTACAGACTTCCGCAAGGCGATGCGCCAGCTGGTGGATGGACGTGAAACAAGCACCGACAGCTGGATGACAGAAGACATGCACCGCACCATGCAGGCACTCATTGAGGGCAAGCATCCCGACCTGCGAGGAGCATCGGGCAACCTGAACTTCGACCCTAAGGTCTATACCAACGTCACCGCTACCGTCTATGCCAACTACCTCATCTATCAGCAGAAATATGTGGTGCTCGACTATAACACCACCGATGGCAGTAACCGCGCCGACGCTACGCTGGCAGGTTGGAACTGGAAGGCTTCGCAGATGCAGGAACTCGGCACGTGGGACGATGTGACATACGGTCCTCTGCATGAACGCTGGGCTTTATTGGTGGCAACGTCTGACGATTGGCAAAACTATCGCCACCAAGCCGATGTGCTCAACATCTACCAGATGCTTCGCCGATGCGGCTATGACGACGATCACATTGTGCTAGTGGTGGAAGATGACCTGGCACAGAACGAGAAGAACCTTGAACCTGGTGTGATACGCACACGCATAGAGGGTGAGAATGTGTATAGGGATGCCGTGGTGGATTACCGCACCTCGCAGCTTGCTACTGCTGATTTGCAGAAGATACTGACGGGTGAGAGTTCTGAGCGTCTGCCCCGGGTGCTGCATGCCGACAGCGACGATAATGTGTTCTTCTTCTGGTCGGGTCATGGCAGTCCTGGACGCTTGGAGTGGCTCGACACTCCTAATGGCTTCAACGCTGCCGACGCCGAGGCAATGCTTTCGGCTATGGAAGAGAAACAGACCTTCCGCAAACTGCTGTGGATGGTAGAGACCTGCTTCAGTGGCGGTGTGGGTTGTGTAGTGGACAATCACCCACGTATGCTCTGCATCACGGCAGCCAATGCCAACGAGACCTCGAAGGCCGATATTTTTGACATGAAGATGAATGTATGGATGAGCAACCGTTTCACCTCGAGCCTGCAAGACTGTGTCACCGAGAACAGCGAGATGCCGCTCAGCGATCTCTATTACCGCCTCTTCCATAACACGGTAGGCTCACACGTCTGCATCTTTGGAGCCAAGAGCTTTGGCAACCTGCATCAGCAAACGCTAAGCGAGTGGTTCGCCGAAAAACCTTAATTTATTTACTTGACGAGATATTCCTAATCAATCCTTCATATTTAGCACGCTTTACGGCTGAGCCCTTGAAAAGGGTGCGATATTGCTCTACGGTGAGCTGTTTCCAGTCATCTGGACGCATGGAAAGGAATGCTTGTGATGGCATGAATTCCAGAACGCTAGTTGGCTGGGCAAAACGGTTGTGAGGACATGCTAACTGGCATCGGTCACAGCCATAGATGCCTCTGCCTGTTGCTTTGGCAACAAGGTCATTATCAGGAAAGTCACCACGATGCTCAATAGTGAGATAGGACAGGCATTTGCGAGCATCTAAAGTATGTGGCTGCAGCGCTCCGGTAGGACAGGCATCAAGGCATTGGCGACAGTTGCCGCAATGGCTCTCGATTGGAGTGTCGTACTCCAATTCAATGTCTGTAAGTATTTCAGCAAGAAAGAAAAAGGAACCGGCATGAGGGATTATCAAGCATCCGTTCTTGCCTATCCAGCCAAGTCCTGCACGATACGCCCAATAGCGGTCGAATATCGGAACAGTGTCAACGCAGAGGAGGGAGTTGACTGAGTTGAGGGAGGTTGAGGAGAGCAGTTTTCTCATTCGCTGTTTCAACACGTCATGATAGTCTTTGCCGTAGGCATAGTAGGCAAACTGGAATTGGTCGTCACGAAGTTTCTGTGCGGGATAATAGTTCATTGCCAGGCTTATGATGCTTTTTGCTCCTGGCATCAGCAATGTGGGATCAAGGCGTTTGTCTATATTGTTTTCTAAGTATGTCATTGACGCATGATTGCCTTCTGCCAGCCACTTGTGATAGCGTTCTGCTGTAACAGCATCCACAGGTTCTGCTTTTGCCACTCCACAAGCAGAAAAGCCGAGACGTAATGCCTCGGCTTTTATTTTCTGTGTCAGTTCATGCGTTGCTGTCATCATTTATTTCATTGAACGTGAGTGTTTCATGTTATCGTCAAACACTTTGAATTCATAGCCTTGCTCAAGGAGCCATTCGATGCTTCGCGGCAGGGCTGTATGAAGCTTGTCTATACTCTTGAGAGAGTCGTGGAATGTGATGATGGATCCTGGTCGTGCATAACGCTTTACGTTCTCAAAGACATCGTCTGCATTGAGACGCTTGGAGTAGTCACGAGTGACAAGATCCCACATTATTATAGTATAGTGCTGGCGCAGACGCAGATACTGAGCATTCTTCATCCACCCGCGAGGCGGACGGAAGAGATGAGAGTGTATGAGTTTATCAGCTTCGTTGGCATTGCGGAGGAAGTGTCCGCTTGATACCGTGAATCCTCCAAGATGATTGAAGGTATGATTGCCAACCTGATGACCGTGATCCATGATGAGTTGGAACAGTTCTGGATATTTCCTCACATTGTCTCCAACCATGAAAAAAGTTGCCTTAACGCCATAACGGTCAAGGGTTTCAATCAGCCAAGGGGTGGATTGAGGTATGGGTCCATCGTCGAAGGTCAGATAAACCGCCTTCTCCGATGGATCCATTCTCCATATTGCGCTGGGATAAAGCCAGCGCAACCATTTGCTTGGCTGTTCTATAATCATTTCAGATTAGTTAAAGCTGATTCCTGCAGCCATACACTTGGCTGAGAATGTGTCGTAGTAGCCTTCCAGACGCTTTTCAATTTCTGAAGATTTCTTAGCATAATCTGCTTTCTTTGGAGCGTCAGACTCTGCCATCTTCTTGTAGATGTTCTGGATATTTGCAAGTGAATAGATGTCGCTGTAGCAGTCTTTGTAAGCGCCAGCAAAGCGAACTGCATCAAGAGAGAGATACCATCTGATGTACTCGTTTGATTTCTTCTCTACCTGAGCAAGGATGTTTGCAGCCTTCTCTGGCTTGCCGCATGCAATGTAGGCATTTACCATTTCGAGAGATGAGCTTGCAATATCGTGAGGCACATTGTATGATGGGATTTCCTCCTCACACTTGTCAAGAGCCTTGAGAGCCTTGTCGTACTTTTCCTCGCGAACGAGGTGAGAGATGAGGTTGGCGAACCAGCGGCGATGAGTGTAGCACATGCGCATAGTTGTCTCATCTATGTAAAGACCTGGCTGCTTCAAGTTGCCGTAACGATACTTGTTCATCATATTGTCATACTGCTTCTCTGTGTCACAGATAGTGCGTACAACACCACGTTCAGCATTATTCTCGGAGAATGTGTATGGAGTGATTCGCCAAGCAATACCTTCCTGCATGAAGTGCTTGAAGAGGTTGCCATAGTTGCTTGCACCTACTGTTGTTGACATGTAGAGAGGACGAGAGAAGTTTGACTGTGCGATCATCTCAAGCATCATTGTGAAGCTCTTAGATACACGTCCCTGACCAGCAAGCGAGATGACCATCTTATCAGGGATGACAGCATTGCCAAGACTATCCTTCTGCACCATCATGCCGCTTTTCTTTACAGCATTCTTATCAACAGTTACAATGAGTGTGTCACTTGGGAAACATGAAGGTATTGACTGTACAAGTTCCAATTCATCTTCTGAAAGGCCATCATATTCCTTGAGAACGAAATGCTTAATAGCTGATTTAAGTTCAAAAGGATTCTCTCCCCAGAAACGTTTAGCCATAGAAGGATCTTGTTCCATGAGCTGCTTAACGATATCACTTACTGTCAAACCGTTTGCGACTTCTGGGTTTACATCAATCATCTCGTGCTGTCCCTGAGTGTACTGGTAGCGCTTCCATGAGATAGGAAGCGGACTTGACTGACCGTCACCCTCGAACGCAGGACGCTTCATCTGGTCTATGTACCAGTCCGTCTGCAAATAAGAAAGGTTGCAGACACGAACGTCTGTACGGTTGCCTTCTGTATCTTCGTTGTACCAGAGAGGGAATGTGTCATTGTCACCATTTGTGAAGATAACGCCATCATGAGGTACGGTTTCAAGGTAGTTCAATCCGAAGTCACGGCAAACGTAACGATCTGAACGATCGTGGTCGTCCCATGTCTGAGTCACCATCTGAACAGGAACGGCAATGGCAGGAACAAGACCTGCGATGCTTGCTACCAATGTTGCCATTCGCTTGTCCATGCTCTTTCCAAGAAGCTTGCCGAGAAGCTCATAAATGGCAGCAATACCAAGTCCGCACCAGATAGCGAATGCATAGAACGAACCTGCATAAGCATAGTCACGCTCACGAGGCTGTAGTGGTGTCTGGTTCAGGTAGATAACGATTGCAATACCAGTCATGAAGAACAGGAAGAATACAACCCAGAACTGCTGAATGCCCTTTCTATCGCGGAATGCCTGCCAGAAGAAGCCGAGCAAACCAAGAATGAGAGGAAGGCAATAGAACACGTTATGTCCTTTGTTTTCCTTCAAATCAGATGGGAGCATATCCTGATTGCCAAGGCGCGCATTGTCAAGAACAGGAATACCAGAAAGCCAGTTGCCATGCTCAAGCTCGCCATTACCCTGAATATCGTTCTGGCGGCCAGCAAAGTTCCACATGAAGTAACGCCAGTACATCCAGTTCATCTGGTATGAGAGGAAGAAACGGATATTATCAATCTGGCTTGGAATATCGATGCTGCGAGACTCACGTCCTGGGATGTTATACTGAACAGCATGAGTTGTCACACCTCCAAGCCACTCCTCATAAGCAGTTACATGAATAGGCTCATCGCTATAGATGCGAGGGAAAATCATGCATTGATTAGCTGGGTACTTTAAGCTGTATTTTTCGCGAATCTTTACATATTCATCCTTTTCGCTATCATCATGCTTGTCCTTGCGCTGGTAAACTGTTGATCCAGGATTAGTTGCATAAGTCAGGTAGCCATCGCCATTGTCCTTGAGCTCTGGCTGAGACTTGTAAGTCTGTCCCCAGAAGAGAGGACGGTCGCCATACTGCTCACGACCGAGATACTCTCCAAGAGTGAACACATCCTCTGGAGAGTTCTGGTCCATAGGAGGATTGGCTGTTGAACGGATAACGATAACAGCGTAAGAGCTGTAGCCGACAACCATCAGAGTCATACAGAGAACAGCGGTATTGAGGATGCGTGGAGAAGCTTTCTTTGTAATGAAAAGCACAGCACCAATGATTGCAAGCACAACGATACCGATGACAACAGACATCCAGCCATGTCCATAGAATGGAATGCCAAGAAGAGCTGTGATCACAATAAATGAAACGTACATGCGAGTCTGACTCTTTGCCTGAGTTGTCTCCCACAAGGCCCAAACGAGACCTGCAACAAGAAGAGTGAGGTAGATGTAAAGACCTGTGTTGTAAGCCATTCCGAGTTCGTTGACGAACAAGAGTTCAAACCATCCGCCAATCTTCACAATGCCTGGAACGATGCCATAGAGAACAGCTGCAACGATAATCATGGAAACGAGAAGCACAAGCAGAGAGCCCTTGCCTGTAGGATTCTTGCTCATCTTGTAGTAATAAACAAGGACCATTGCTGGGATACAAAGGAGGTTCAAAAGGTGAACGCCGATTGAAAGTCCCACGAGGTATGCGATGAACACAATCCAACGGTCAGAGTGTGGCTTGTCTGCATTATCCTCCCACTTGAGAATGAGCCAGAACACCAATGCTGTGAAGAAGCTTGAGAAAGCATAAACCTCACCTTCAACAGCTGAGAACCAGAAAGTATCGCTCCATGTGTAGATGAGAGCTCCGGCAATACCACTGCCCATGATAGCAATAACCTGTCCGAGAGATGGAGTCTCCTCGTCCTTGACAAGAAGCTTCTTTGCGAGGTGAGTTACGCTCCAGAAGAGGAACAGGATACAGCCTGCGCTGAGCAAGGCATTCATCGTGTTTATCATCCTTGCAATCTGAGTAGCGTCGCTTGCAAAGAGAGAAAAGAAATTACCGAAAAGCATGAAGAATGGCGCGCCCGGTGGGTGACCAACTTCCAACTTGGCTGCTGTGCTGATGAACTCAGGGCAATCCCAGAAGCTCGCCGTAGGCTCTATGGTAGAGCAGTATGTATAGGCGGCAATGGCAAAGACTACCCAGCCAAGCACATTGTTAATCAATTTGTACTGTTTCATTATTTCTCAATATCCTTAAGTTCTACTGTGAAAATGAGGGCAGAATATGGCTTGATGTCCTTGCCTGTTGCACGTTCACCATAAGCAAGCTGATAAGGAATGTAGAGCTCCCACTTAGAACCTACAGGCATAAGCTGCAACGCTTCTGTCCAACCCTTAATCACCTGAGTTACACCGAATGACGCTGCCTGACCACGCTTGTAGCTGCTGTCGAATACCGTACCATCAATAAGGCGTCCTTCATAGTCAACCTTCACCTTATCCTTTGCTGTTGGAATGGCGCCATTGCCCTTCTCGATAACCTTGTACTGGAGACCGCTTGCTGTTGTAACTACGCCTTCCTTTGTCTTGTTTTCGGCAAGGAATTTCTCACCTGCTTCACGATTAGGACCATAAAGTTTCTCAGAGTTAGCAGCCTGACGAGCAGTCATTATCTGACGGAACTGTTCAGATGCCTTTTCTGGCTCTATGTCGCTGAGTCCCATGAGACCTGCAACAAGACCGCTTGCAACAAGCTTTGCGTCTGCAGACATGTCTGGATCAGCAGAATAGTAATCTTTTGAGAACTGCTCGGTCATTGAAATCAACTGAGAACCAATTTGCTGACCACTGAGATAAGCATTAAGTTCTTTGTCTTCAGGATCAATGTTTACTCGGTCAAGGATGCCCTGAGCAAATTTGCCAAGCTGTGCTTCCTCAACATTAAACTGGTTAGCAGCATACTGCTTCAGACCGTTTGACTGGTTCACACCATAAAGATAGATTGTAGAATCATCAGCAGTTGTCAATACAGGTTTCTCATACTTGAACTCATCGTTAGGAGTGCCTTTCTTCTGCGCCTCAATGAAAGCAGCAAGATCAGCCTTCTGCTTCTCCTTAAACGCTTTCAAATCAGCAGCATCCTGCACTTTCTTAGCCTTAGCAGCCTCTTTAGCAGCCCAGACGGAATCCTTAGCTTCTGTCTGTGCAAAAGCAGCGCTTGCAAAAGCAAACGCTGCAATTGTCAATATGAATGTCTTCTTCATATTTTCAATTTATTATTTCAAAACCTCAATAGTGAATACGAGAGTAGAGAATGGAGCAATCTGTCCCATGTTGCTTGAACCATAAGCGAGGTCTGCTGGAATAGTAACTTCCCACTTAGAACCTGCAGGCATCATCTTGAGAGCCTCAACCCATCCTGGGATTACGCGTGGCTGTGCCAAGTCAACTGTGAATGGCATATTGCGCTCGTAGCTGCTATCAAATACAGTACCGTCGATGAGGCGGCCTTCGTAGTTAACCTTTACCTGTGTAGTGTCTGTTGGAAGAGCACCTGTGCCCTCAACGAGAACCTTGTACTGAAGACCAGAAGCTGTAGTCTTAACGCCTTCCTTCTTTGCGTTCTCAATAAGATACTTCTCGCCAGCAGCCTTGTTCTCGCCATACTGCTTCTCGATGTTAGCGTTGCGGATTGGCTCAAGCTTAGCGTTGAAATCAGCGAATGCCTCTTCTGGAGTCATTGTAGCAGTACCCTTAAGACCTGCGATGAAGCCATTGAGCATAGCTTTCACGCTTACTGTCTTTGTTGAGTCGCCAGCAAATACCTCATTGCTAAGACCCTTTGCCATCTGCTGTATCTGAGCACCAACTTCAAGACCTTTCATGTAAGCCTCTTTCTTTGGGTCTGCCTCATTAACAGCACCTTCCTTCATACCCTTGATGAACTCATCCAAATACATAGTATCAACGCCCATCTGCATGACCATAGCCTGCTTGAGGTTTGGAGCCTGACCAACACCGAGGTCGTATGCCATACTATCTACACCATCCTTGAGGTCTGCACTTGAACCTCCGTCACAAGATACCATTGTCATGGCTGTAGCAGCAACAGCGGCTGCCATCATAAGAATTTTCTTCATTTTTTGTTTTTTGTTTTTGTTATTATTTTATTGTTTTTATTTTGTCTCTTTTGCAATTGCGCATATTCGTTGCAAATTTAACCTTTATTTTGCTGATAATCTGCCAAAGAACACAAAAATCATCTGTTTTTTAATGTTTTTTCATACAAACACATGCTTTTTGACACATATTATATATAAGAAAAGCGATGATTCTGTGTTTGCAGAACCATCGCCTCATTTATGATATTTAATACTTCTTTTCTTTTTTTCCTCCTCGCCTACCGCTCAAGTGCCGGATTGCACTGAGTGGTTGCGGAAAGAATCTTTTTGCAGTATTTCCTTACTTAAGGATTGTAAAGTTGCTTGCGATTGCTGCGATTGCAACGATAACTACTGCTACTACTGTCATAGTTTCCATAAAAACAATCTCCTTTCTTTAATTACCTTAATTTGTTAATACTAATTGAAACTTAACTTAACCTATCTATAAACCTATTATCTATTTGTTACCTGAATCCTTACAATCTGGCTACCCTAACCTACTGAATTCCGATAATATATCTTTTTACCTAACCTATTAACTTTTTGCTTTTTTCTTAAAAATTGGAGTAGGGCCTCTCACGAGGACCTGGCTCCTAAATAACAATCTTTTACTAACCTAAATCTAATAACTTTACCAAAACCTTTATGATAGAATTACTAACCTATTTCTTATCCTTACATTAAACCTTTTTACCTGTCATCTGGAGAACTCTGTTGGAGTCTTTTGTCTTGAGACCTCCTTGTTTCCTTTTGACGATGCAAAGTTACGGTGTTTCTATTTTGCAGCAAACAAATAACAAGATTTTTCATCAAAAAACGTCATTTTATTGACTAAAATCAATAATTGTGTGCGCACACACAGAAAAACACAGCATTTTGTGTGCGCACACAGTCGTTTTGGATCAAAAGCTTTTTGCCCTATATCTTGAACCTCCTATAGCAGCAACAAGCCCCTTCATTTCCAATTCAAAAAGAAGTGTAGATACATTGGAATAAGAAATGCCTGTTTCTGCCGCAATATCATTGATATGTTTATCTTCTGTGTTTTTCAGTAGGTTGACGATGGCTTGCTCTTCGCGACTGAGTTCTACGAAAAGCTCTTGCTGGATAGCCTTTGGATTTTTGCATTTTTCTAAAGGATTCTCCCATCCCATATTGTTTATCAGGTCTTCTGCACAAGTGATGAGTGTTGCCTGATGGTTTTTAATCAGATTGTTGCAGCCTATACTGCTGCTGTCATACACTCTGCCGGGAAAGGCAAAAACCTCGCGTCCATAGTCAAGAGCCATGTTTGCTGTTATGAGCGAACCGCCTCTTTCTGCACTTTCCACAACGATGCAGGCGTCGCTCATTCCAGCCACAATACGGTTTCGTCTCACAAAGTTCATTTTTTCTGGCGTAGTCTTTATAGTGTACTCCGTCAAAAGGCCTCCACCAGCATGAATCATGTCTGCTGCCGTTTTGCGATGAGCATAAGGATAGATGATGTCAAGTCCATGAGCCAGAACGCCGACTGTGTCCATGCCATTTTCTAATGCGGCACGATGTGCGTTGACATCCGTTCCGTATGCCAAACCGCTAACAATGAGAGTGTCTGGATAATATCGTTTCAGGTCGGCAATGAAATTGTTGCAAACATCCTTGCCATACTCGGTGCTTTTCCTTGTGCCTATTATATTAATAATGTGTGAACGGTTCAAGTCTGCCTTTCCACAATAAAAAAGTACAGTTGGTGCATCGTCGCAGGCTTTCAGCCTTTGAGGGTAGTCATCATCAGTAAGAACGAGAGCGCGGACATTCTTTTTCTCAAGAAACTCCATCTCCTGTTCTGCCGACCTCATGGCATCGTCAGTATTGGCAAAAAGGCTCAGCAGGTAGTCGGTAGCATCAGGAAAAACACTTCTCAAGTCTTTCTTGTGCATAAAGATCTCGCTTGCAGAATTTGTCTCTTCAAGCATCGTCTTTGCAATTGCCGGTCCAATACCTTTAAGTTTCGTAAGCGCTATTGCTGCTATGATTTCCTGCTTATCCATATCTTTTTCCAACTATCTCTACTAATTCAACTATCCTCAACTAACCAAAGAAAGGCGCAAATTTCTCATTCAACTCTGGACATTCGCTCAGTTTTCCATTGACAAGACAAACAGAATCTACCTGCGCGCGAACTGAGAGCTTCATGTCTGGGAGACGGAAAATATCCTGCATGAACACGTAGCGCAAGCCGTCCTTCTTAACCCAAAGTTTTGTCACGTATTCGTCTCCACTCACGAGCGGCACCTTGAACTGCATTGTCAATCGTGCAACAACAGCATCAGTTCCCTCATCATGAAGTTTTGCAAAACTTATATTGTTTGCAAGCAGAAATTCATGACGGCAATGCTCCAGATAATGCTGATAATTAGCGTTGTTAACTATTCCCTGAAGGTCGCACTCATAGTCGCGCACCTTGTCCTTGTGTTCAAAAATGTAGTTTGCCATTTTGTTCATTATTTATAATTTAGTGCAAAGATATGAAAAAAATGTCTTACCTTTGCACAAAAATCTAATTATTAACAAATAACAATTATGGATAAACTCAGTTATGCCCTTGGTTTGGGCATTGGTCAGCAGCTCAAGCAAATGGGGCTCAAGGAACATCTCAAGATTGAAGATTTCTCAGCATCCATCATGGATGTGCTCAACGACAACGAACTCAAAGTGAGCAATGCTGAAGGTCAGCAGATTGTAAATTCATTCTTCCAGAAGCTTGAAGCAGAACAGCGTGCAGCTGCTGCAGAGGCTGGCAAGGCAGCAAAGGTTGAGGGCGAGAAGTTCCTCGCAGAAAACGCAAAGAAACCAGGTGTCACAGTTACAGCATCTGGTCTTCAGTATGAAATCATCACAGAAGGTACAGGCAAGAAGCCAAAGGCAACAGACACAGTACGCTGCCACTATGAAGGACGCCTTCTCGACGGTTCTATTTTCGATTCTTCTTACAAGCGCAACGAGCCAGCAGACTTTGGCCTTCAACAGGTTATCGCCGGTTGGACAGAAGGTGTTCAGCTCATGTCAGAAGGTTCAAAGTTCCGTTTCTACATTCCTTACATGCTCGCATACGGCGAGGGCGGTGCAGGTGCAATGATTCCACCATTCTCCGCGCTCATCTTTGATGTAGAACTTATCAAGGTTCTCTAACTCTTTCGACTTTCAACTCACTCAACTCCGTCAACTTTTTCAACCAAATGAAATTTCTCATCAATCCTAAATACCAGTCACTCCATGACTTTATTCACAGATTGCCCTCAAACTTCAATAATGAAGGCGAACTGGTGTATGACGGACGCAACAAAGTGAGAATCTTCATTGTTGACGGTCAGAAAATTGTAGTTAAAGCATTCAAGCGCCCGATGTTTCATCAGCGCATAGATTACACCCTCCTTCGCCCGTCAAAGGCGAGGAGGGCATATTCTTATGGCATGAAACTCATTGAGTTGGGCATAAGCACACCAGAGCCAATTGCTTGTATTGAGGAGTATCATCATGGCTTATTCCTAAACGGATATTTCATCTCCACATACTGTGGCGATCCTGATGCGCGCATCATTAGAGAAGAACCTGATGCTCACGACGAACTCATTGAGTCGTTAGCTCAATTTCTTGTCAATATGCACGAGAAAGGTTTCATACACGGCGACACAAATCTTTCCAACTTCCTGTATCACAAAGAGAACGATGATAAAGGATATCATATAACCACCATTGACATCAACCGTTCTCATTTCCGCAGCAATCCATCGCAGAAGGAATGTCTCGAAAGTCTTTTCCGACTCACACACGTCCGTCCCGCACTTCGTAAGATCATCACTTCTTACGCACTTCTTCGCAATTGGAACGTACAATCATCAATAGACATTGTAGAATCACGCCTCACCCGCTTTGAGAAAGGCAAAGCACGCAAGCGCAAAATGACATTATAAAAAAGCACACAATATTCCCATTAAGGTCGTATTTGTATTAAAACAAAAAAGTCACCTTCATTGCGAAAGTGACCTTTTTAGTTATAATCAATAGTTCGTTAAAAATTTGAATAATCACGCAGCGTCCGAGACGCCATAATATAATAGTTCTTTGAAATCGTTGGTATTTAATAGCCTGTGTGGGCG